>JBBRYQ010000180.1:0-1552 GCA_038237425.1 Verrucomicrobiales bacterium | reverse complement strand
TGTTCCTGGCTGGGTTAGTTCGAAAACGTTAGTCTCGGTCACGGCGTATCACTCCTTCGGTGGAGAAGTGGAGGCGTTGAACACCCCCACGATACGCCGCCTTACCCTTTCATGCCGTCACCAACTTTCGGCCTTAGCTCGTGGTGACGCTTGATCTTCCACTAGCCGGCCAACGTCACAAAGTGTTGCGTAACGGACTTTCTGTTCCCCCGAGACTGACTATCGCCAACCTCATCAACATGGTTATGAAACCCAAATGGTGCCTTGAAATGCTGCGCACGCGGCGGCGGATCTTCGGCAATCTCGTGGGTCACGTGGATGGCGTCAGTGACATGGCCTCGCTGCTCGCTTGGACGGAGCAGCAATTCGATCCGAGGTTAAACTGGGACGATATCGCCTGGGTCCGCCGGTTGTGGGCGGGAAAGCTGGTGCTGAAGGGCATCATGAATGCCGAGGATGCACGCCGCGCAATCAACGTTGGTGCCGATGCGCTTATCGTATCCAACCACGGTGGCCGGCAACTCGACGGGGCACCTTCCTCGATTCGCGTGCTGCCCACGATCGCAAAGGCTGTTAATAGCCAAACGGAGGTTTGGTTCGATGGCGGCATCAGGAGCGGGCAGGATGTCTTGAAGGCAATCGGGCTAGGCGCCAAAGGGACGATGATCGGACGCGCTTTTCTTTATGGCTTAGGCGCGATGGGTGAAGCAGGTGTACGTCTCTGTCTGGAGATCATAGCGAAGGAGCTCAGTGTGACCATGGGCCTATGTGGCGCCGTCGACATCAACGCGGTCAATTCCAGCGTTTTAATTGCGCCGACGCTAATCCCCGACATGACCCATGGCGCAGACATCGCGTGGGGCCCGCGATCTGGCGCATAGCGGCGGACATGGAGTCAGCACGCCAGTCATGGCTCCTGCGCATTTCACTGGTCAAGAGTGCATCTCTCATACGCCGCACGGGTTTCAGCACGAGATTACACTGCGAAAGGATTCGAACTTAGAACTGCAACGTAGAATTGAGCCGTTGTCCACATCCGCGATGAAGAAAGCTGCGACTCGAAAAAGGCTCAGCTTTGAAGTAGGCGCTTGAGAGGGCTAGACCCTAGACCCAGCGATGCAGCACCTCCCCACCAGGGAAGCTGGAGGATCAGCGCCGATTTGATTTCGACGATGCGGCCGTTGTGCACCGCCGGGATTGCATCCCAGCCGGGTCGTTGCCGGATCTTGTCCGGAACAACCTTCTTGCCGCACCAAGAGGCGAGAATGACATCGGGGGCCGCGGCGATCACATCATGTGGCGAAACGATACGGTCTTTGGCGGCCTTCTGTTTTCTCAATTCGGGAAACACCTCCTCGCCACCGGCGATCTCGATGAGTTCCGAGACCCAGCCAATCCCACTGATGAGCGGATTGGACTTGCCTCGAAAAAGTGGAGAGGCATTTGCTCAGCCTGACACCAGTTTTTCGAACTGGGTTGGGCTGAGGTAGTCGAGCGCTGAGTGTCGCCTGACGGGATTGTAGAACCCGTCGATGTAGCGGGCAATGGCACG
>JBBRYQ010000179.1:0-1619 GCA_038237425.1 Verrucomicrobiales bacterium | reverse complement strand
CCATCCAAAGTATCCCACCGACACCGGCCACCAAAAGATTGAGCCATGAACATTAACCGCGAAGCCGTCGCCGCCCAACTACACAGATATCTCCGCCACGAGATCGCGCTCGGTTTGCTCGTTGACTGGGCCGAGGCGGCCATGCTGGATGCTGATTTCGAGGACCTGCATTTCGCTGCGACCCGCGACGCCATTGCCCGGCTCGGCCTCGCCGACGTCCGCGCTTTCGGCCTCACTTGGGAAGACTGCGAACAAATCCTCGCCTCCCTTGGTTTCACTGCTCGAGTGGAAATCGTCGTGGCATAAGGGTTAATCTTGGGAGCGTCTGCACGCGGCTGAGACGAAACGCCATGGATTCCAAAGTCCGCAAAGGTCTATACTCCGCCCTTTCTGCGGGCACCCTGAGCGCAATCGTTCCCGAATTAAGCATTCGGGTAAGAGATCAAATTGTCGTTGCTCCCGCGCTTCTCACTTCCGACAAAAGGGAGTTTAAGTTCACGATCCATTTTACGTCGGTGCAGCCACCGCCGTGGCTGGGCACACAGAATAGGCAGTTTTTGACAAAGGCAGATCAACTGACCATTGGAGGTGAGCTCGATGGAGAACTACAGTTTCTATGTCGCGATGTCTTTCCGCCGGCGGGCGGGACGTTCAGGAGTCCTGGAACTACCTCCCTAGAATTGCATTCTAAACGATTAGAGTTAGTGGCTCATGGGGCCGACACTCTGACTTCTCCCGAATTGGATCATCTGCTGAAGAATGCTCCCGAAGCTAAAACTCACGGACCCTCATTCGCAGCGCACGTTATATTCGATGGCCCGAAGCTCAGAATCCGTGACTCAGGATCTGAAACGAAACGTGAGAACAACTTTCTTGGAAAGGCAGCTAGGCAGTGTTCACGAATTGCGGAGGATGAGGAAAGCCGCGACGAGGTGGAGGGCTGCGCAGAAGGTTTTGGCGAGTTTGTCGTAGCGGGTGGCCATGCGGCGAAACAGCTTTGAGCTTGTTAAAGAAGCGTTCGACGCGGTTGCGCCCGCGGTAGAGTTCCTTGTCGTAGGGCAGCTTTTGGCACCGGCTGCTGATGGGAGGAATGACGGGTTCAATCCCGTCGGCAGCCAGGCGCTCGCGGATGCGGTCGGCATCGTAACCTTTGTCGAGCGCGGCGAACTCAAGGACGTTCTCCGGGTCGAGGCTTTCATAGAGGGTCTCAAATTGCCGGCCATCGTGCGCCTGGCCTGCGGTCAGGTGGAGCGCGACCGCGCAGTTTTCGTCGAGCGTGGCGGCGTGGATTTTGGTGGAGAAGCCCCCGCGAGAGCGGCCCAGAGCCTGGTCGCCGCCGTTTTTTTTGGCGCGCCTGCCGCGTGTGGATGGGCGCGCACGGTCGTAGAATCCACGAGCACGCCGCGCGCTCCGGCAAAGGGCTCGGCCTGAAGATTTTTCCAGAGTCGCTGCCAGACGCCGCGCGCCTCCCAACGCCGGAAGCGCATGTAGATCGCGTGCCAGTAGCCGAGTTGCGTCGGCAGATCTCGCCAGGGGCTGCCGGTGCGCTGCAAATGAAGCACCGCTTCGAGAAACTCCCGATCGGTCATTTTGCCCGGGGCTCCGGCGGCGGAGTGTTT
>JBBRYQ010000178.1:0-1769 GCA_038237425.1 Verrucomicrobiales bacterium | reverse complement strand
CCCGCATGCCGCTCGAGCCGCATCAGGAGTTAGCGGAGGAGGATTTGAACCAGTATGATTAGGCAACCGCTGGCTTTGATTAACGAGTTCATCGGGCTACCGCCGAATGCTTCCGAGCATGGCTTTCAAATCGATCACATCATCGAGTTTAGCCACTGGTTCATGGGCGCTCTTTTTGTGGGTTGGTCGGCGTTCCTGATTTACGTCCTGATCCGTTTCCACAAAAGCCGTCATCCCGTGGCGGATCACGAAGGCGTGAAATCAGGCATTTCCACGCACCTGGAGTTTGCCGTCGTCCTCATCGATGCCGTTCTCCTGATTGGCTTCGCCATTCCTTTGTGGGGGAGATTCGTGAACGACTTTCCGGATACGAAAGACGCGATTCTCGTCCACGCCGTCGGACAGCAGTTTAACTGGAACTTCCATCTACCCGGTCCGGATGGTCAGTTCGGCAAGAGAGACATCAATCTGGTCAGCAATTCCAACCCGCTTGGTCTCGATGCCAACGATCCCGCCGCGAAAGATGATCTCGTCGCCATCGGCGAATTACATGTCCCGGTGGACCGGCCCGTGATCGTGGAGACCTCCTCGAAAGACGTCATCCATAATTTCGCGGTTCCGCATATGCGCGTCGCGCAGGACGCCATTCCTGGACAGATCATTCCCTTGTGGTTTCGGCCGATCAAGACCGGGACCTATGAGATTGTCTGCGGGCAGCTGTGCGGCCTCGGCCATTACGGGATGAAGGGGAGCCTCGTGGTGGACAATCCTGAGGAGTATCAGGCTTGGCTGAAGGAACGCGCGGAGCTAGCCGGAACCCAAAGCGCCCCGGCAGCGCTTGATCGTCCGCCAGGCGAACCCAACCCCGGACCGACGCCGGGAACAGTTGCGCCGCCCGGAGCGCCGAAAACGGCGGATCCGCAAGCGAGCATTCCGCCCGGAACAATCTAGCAAAATACTCCCGCGGTCATTCCGAGCAGAGCGTAGCGGAGTCGAGGAATCCCGTGATGTTACCTTTAAGGTGGCGCCACGGGATCCCTCGACTTCGCTCGGGATGACCGCGACGTCGGGTCCGCACCAGTTTTCGACATGTCGCAGCCTGACCGCTTTGCTATACTGCAAGCGATGTCTCCTCTCCCGACAAGCCGCTGGCTGAATCGTTTCGTCTGGCTCACCGCGGCCGCCACCCTCTTCCTCATCTGCAGCGGCGGCATGGTCACGAGCAAAGGCGTTGGACTGGCGGTGCCGGATTGGCCGACCACCTTCGGTTACAACATGTTTCTCTTTCCTGTATCGCAATGGGTTGGTGGGATATTTTTCGAACACACCCATCGCCTGATTGCTTCCACGGTCGGTTTTCTCATTGTCATCCTGGCAGTCTGGCTTTGGCGCGCTGAGTCGCGCCGGTGGCTTCGAATTCTAGGCTTGGTCTCTTTGGGCGCAGTGGTGCTGCAGGGAATTCTCGGCGGGTTGCGGGTAACGATGTTGAAAAACGAGATCGGAATTTTCCACGCTTGTCTGGCGCAGGCGTTTCTCGGGTTGCTCGTTTTCATCGGACTGGCCACTTCTCGCTTCTGGACCCGACTACGCGCACCACAATCGCCATCGATATTCCGTTGGCTACCCATTGCGACGACGGTGCTCATTTGCGCGCAGCTCGCCTTGGGCGCGACGATGCGACATCAACACCGCGACCTCTCGATTCTCGATTTCCCCACCGCCTACGGGCAAATGATCCCCGACGTGAGTAGCGAGAGTCTCGCCGCGAT
>JBBRYQ010000177.1:0-1773 GCA_038237425.1 Verrucomicrobiales bacterium | reverse complement strand
TACCGCCAAAGCCAGAAAAACCTCCCGTATTCGGGCCTTTCCCCCGAAACATCCATTCCATCAAACGCACACGTCTCCTCTCAAAGCGGTGATTCTCACCGCACTCCAAAGCATGACCGCCAAACGCACCATCTGGATCATCAGCGAGGGCAGCCCCGGCCATGTCAGCCAATCAACGGGCCTCGCCGCCGCTCTCGCGGAAAAATTCACCGTGGAGATCCGCCAATTCGAGTGCCGCCCGAAGATCAACGGCTTCGTCCGCCACATGATCCGGCTCGTTGGGATGAGAAAAAACGGCCGACCACTGCCAGATTCGCTGCTTTACGGACCGATCGGTCTGGAACGCCCGCAGCCCGACGAACCCGCACCCGACCTGATCATTTCCAGTGGCGGCCGCAGTGTTTTCGCGGCCCGGACGCTGGCGGTGAAATACGGCGTGCCCTTCGTTTTCCTTGGCGAGCGGAAACCTTACCCGCCGGAATGGTTCCACACGGTTTTCACTCCGTCCTCGCTGGAGGCCGCTCCAAACGATCTGCGGATGGACGTGATTCCCACCAAGATCACACCTGAGATCGTCAACCAAGCGGCGGAAGATTGGAAAAACAAACCAACTGGTCGGCTTTGGGGAATGCTGATCGGCGGTAAGTCACGCAGTCACGATTTCCAGGACGCCGATTGGGGAAAACTCGCCGAAGGCATGACCGAACTCACGAAACGCGAAGGCATCCGCTGGCTGGTGACTACTTCCCGCCGCACCGGTAAAGAAGTGGAAGCGCGTTTGCAAACCCTCCTCTCGCCGGAAATCATCGCCGACGCCGTCTGGTGGTGCCATCAGCCGGGAAAAAAATTCAACGCCTACCTCGGCGCGGCGGAGGTGCTCTGGGTCACGCAGGACAGCGTTTCCATGGTGACAGAAGCGGTGGCGACCGATAAACCGGTGGTCGTGATCCAGCCCGCGCACACACCATTTCCCGCCACCAGCTTCCTGCCGGGCTACCTCGCGAATCTGGAATCGCTCTGCCTGATCTCCCGCCTGCCCATTGCCCGGCTGACTGAGGTGAACCGGGATTTCCTGAAAAACCCACGGCCCATGATCAAGGTCACCGAAATCATGGCGGAGCAATTGTGCCAACGGCTGAACTGGAGTTGAAGATGATGGATTTCAACGAACTTCAGCCCATCTTCGCCGGCAAACGTGTCGCTCTCGTTGGCAATGCGCAGAGCATTTTCGGGAAAAACCACGGCGCAGAGATCGACGCGCACGACGTGGTGATGCGCTTCAACTACGGCGAAATCAAATCCCCACGCGACCAAGGCCGCCGCACCGATGTTTACGGCCTCTCCGACGCTCGCATCGACTGGCCCTACATCGAAACCAATTTCCACCCGCGCGTCGCCATCTGGCTGACGCCGAAACCGCTATCGGAAAACCTCTCCCAGCCCCGTGCCATCCCGCTATTCCGCACGCCGGAATCCGTCGCGGAAGAGCTCGCCGTGAAGACCGCGCCCGGTCGTCCGTCGTCCGGCTTGATCGCCAGCAGCCTCGTTTTCCAAAAATGCGGCGCGGCGGTGGTGGACCTCTATGGCTTCGATTTTTTTGAAACCCGGACGTTTTATCATGGCATTCGCTGGCGTTTCTGGCGCAAACGGCGCATGCCGCACGTCGGTTCATCCGAGCGGCAGGTGATCGAATCCATGGGGATCGCGATCCACTGACCTCATTTTAGGAATCATGAAAAAGCCCACCGTCGCCCTCATCAACGACACCAGCAT
>JBBRYQ010000176.1:0-1943 GCA_038237425.1 Verrucomicrobiales bacterium | reverse complement strand
GTTCGTGCGGCCGTCGGCGCGTCCGAATCCCTGGCCGAATTGGGCGTCGAGTCGGCTCACAATCGATTCGACTACCGAACCATTTTCCAGAACGCGGCTCCCGGCGAAACCGTGCGCTGGCTCGATACGTATTGCCCCCACCAGAACGAGTTCATCGATGAACTGACGAAAGCGCTGCAACGGGGCGTCAATGTGCGGATGCTGATTATTGACCCGAATTGCGACAACGCACGCTATCGAGATCAGGAACTTAAGAGTACGGTGGTTGAAACCGGAGAAGGATGGCTTCACGGCCTGCGAACCTTCATCGCCAAGATGTCGGCTATCGCGGTGCAGGAACCCGGAAACTTCGAGATCCGTTTTTACAAGGATTTGCCATGCGCGCCGATGTACTTGATCGGCGTCGCGCCGCGGGCGCGGGTGGGCTATTTTTCCTTGTTCCTGGTCCGGGCCACGGTGGACAGTCAGCACCTTGAGCTTCACCAGGGCGCATGGCTGGCGGACATGGCGCAGTATTTTGAGGAAAAATGGGTGAGGCAGCCGGCGCGGCCGCCCCAGGCCATGGCCCCTTTGGAGCCGGATCACCACGCCTAAGGCGACCGGCAGGAGATGATTTACCCGTGGACTGATCTTTCCCCGGACGCCGCGAAATGGGACGATGGGGTTGTGTCGAGTTTGTCGGCTACCATCCGAGGGTAGAGTCATGGAAGGCACTGTCGATTGTTACGACTCGTTGCTTCGGCGAGGAGCGGACCACCTGAAGGGCCACGAGCGGCGGTTGTTCATGGCGGAAGTGACCTTGAAACTGTGCGACGGCAATGTGCGCAAGGCGGAGCGCCGCTTTGGCTGGGGACGCGAAACGGTCGCCAAAGGGCTTCATGAACTTCAGCAAGGCGTGCGTTGTCTGGAAAACTTTGCCGGGCGTGGCCGACCCCGCCTGGAAGAGAAGACTCCGCAGCTCGGGCAAGATATTCGTGCCATCGTCGAACCGCACACGCACGCCGATCCCGAACTCAAATCGGAGCGTCGCTATAGCAACCTGTCGGCGGCCGAGGTGCTGGAGGCTTTGCAGACGAAGGGTTACACGAAGGAGAATCTGCCCAGCGAACGGTCGATGCGCGACATTCTCAATCGCATGAACTATCGGCTCAAACGGATTCAGAAAGGCAAGCCTTTGAAGAAGACGGCTCAGACCAACCCGATCTTTGCCAACGTCCAAGCGGTGAAGAAGGAAATCAAAGGTCCGGACACCTTGGAAATATCCGTCGATACGAAAGCGAAGGTGAACGAAGGCGATTACGCTCGTGGGGGGAAAAACCCGGACCGGCGCGGACGGCCAGGCCGCGAAGGGCTGGGATCATGATCCGCCGGCGAAGCGGAAATGGACGCCGTTGGGCATCTTGATGCTGGCGACGGGAGCGTTGACCATCATCTTCGGCACGCAGGAAACGAGTGATTTTTGGGTCGATGGGCTCCAGTTGTGGTGGCTGCTGGTGAAGGACGGTTTGCCAGCGGTCCGGAAATTGGTGATCTACCTGGACAATGGCCCGAACAACTCGGGCATCCGCACCCAGTTTTTGAAGCGGATGATTGAATTCGCGGACTGGACGGGATTGGCGATTCGCCTGGTGTACTATCCGCCGTACCACAGCAAATACAATCCGATTGAGCGGTGTTGGTCGATTTTGGAGCAAAAGTGGGGCGGAGCGTTGTTGAATTGCCTGAAGGTAATTTTGCAAGAAGCTGGGCGGATGAGGTGGCGAGGCAAGCATCCGACGCTAAAGCGGCTGCATGGCGAATACCCGGATGGGGTTCGCATTACCAAGAAGAACATGAAGCCGCACGAAGCCCGCCTGGAACGATCGGCGGCGTTACCCAAGTACGACATCACGATCCGACCAAGCCAACCGAGATGCGGGTAAATCAAGACGTGCCGTTCGCCT
>JBBRYQ010000175.1:0-1943 GCA_038237425.1 Verrucomicrobiales bacterium | reverse complement strand
TCGGGCGCGAATCAGCACCGCGTAATGAGGAGGTTGCCGCCTGTGCAGTGACCGATGATGGCGTTCGCGAAGAGGAACTCCTTCGCTCGTGCCGCGAACAGCTGAGCGGATGGCAGGTGCCAAAGCGCATCTTCCTGGTCGATAAAATTCCGGTCAACGAACGTGGCAAAATCAGCCGGCGCGAACTCGCGCAGTTTTTTGGGCGGGTTGCTGCCCACTCCAAACGGGAGACACTCAGCCGGCCAGTGGTTTCCGAATAAATAGGAAACCAACAAACTATGAGAAATATCCTTCTTTCCACGCTCGGTGCTGTGATCCTCTTCGCGACCTTCACCGGTTGCTCGACCACCGTGCGGACCGACAACGGCCGTGCGGTGACGACCGGCATTCACACCCGCTAAGCGGCCCGGCCGCAAAGCGCGGCTGCGCGCGGTTCATCTCTGGGGGGCGAAATGCGTTCGTGCGTACCATTTGGACGCGCGAGAAATTGCTTTCCATTTGCGGAACAGCAGGCATTTCTAAGCGTCGCGTAAAGATGCGGGCCGCTGCCTCCCGCGGCGCGGACCTGTGAACGAGAATACACCCAATCCATCGAGAACGCCGGAGCGGCAGGGGTCCATTCTCGTGCTGGAATCCGACGAGCAGCTTGCGACGGCCGTGCTCAGCGCCCTCCACGAGGCGGCGCCCGCTGCAGAAGTCGATCTCGCCCATAGCATCGAAGAGGCGCAGCAACTTGTGGTCGATCATCGGCCATATCTTTTCGTCCTAGACGTTGATGCCAGCCACGATCTCGGTCAGGAGTTCCTCTATGACCTGCGCACCAGTCACCCTAACGCCCGCGCGATTGTGCTCACTGGCGTGCATCTGGCGGCGCACCGGGAACAGATTTCCGAGTTGGGCGCGATCCACTTTCTAGAAAAGCCATTCCCGCACCGCGATTTCGTCGATCTCGTCCAGGCGCTCCTCTCATCTTCGGCTGCGCCCGAAAGCGAGAAGTTCCAAGGGACGCTGAGCGATCTTCATATCGCCGATATCATCCAGCTCAAATGCATGAGCGGCTCGACTTCCGGCCTGGAATTTACCGGTCCGAGCGGTGAGAAGGCTCGCGTTTATTTCCAAGCCGGCCAGGTGCGACACGCGACCGCGCCTGACAAAGAAGGTGTCTCTGCCTTCAACGAAATCATGAACTGGAAGGGCGGCAAGATTTCAGAGGTTTCCGGGTTCGGAAAGGTCACGCATTCAATCGATCTCGACTGGCAAATGTTGCTGTTGGAAGCAGTGCGAAATATTGATGAAGCTCGCGGTTCGGAGAGAAGTAACGCGGGTGCCAACTCCGCGAGGAAAGGCAAGGTTTTGGTCATCGATGACAGCTTGATGCTGCTCAGTTTTGTGCGGGAGATTCTCGCCGAGGCACATTACCAGGTAGTGACGGCTCCCACCGCGCAGGAAGGCCTGGCGGCGGCGGTGGCGGATTGCCCCGATTTGATTCTCCTCGATTTCCTGTTGCCAGATATAAAAGGCGATGAAGTCAGCGAGCGGCTTTTAAGTGATCCGGCGACGTCGAATGTGCCGGTCATCTATATGTCGGGATTTGGCAGTGATCTTCAACCGGACCTGGTCCGACAACCGAATGTTATCGGCTCGTTGAATAAGCCTTTCACATCAGCCTTACTGATTAAGACTGTGGCGAATTACATTCCAAAACAGGCAAGTGCCTTAGATGGCGAGATTGAACGACCCGAGTTCCCATCAGAATCGGAAAATCTGGAGGTGGAGGGGAAAAACGCCGCCGCGGACTCGCAGCATGCCGATTTCTCTGTCCCAGTCACTGATGAACCAGGGATCGGCGTGGATTCGGGAAACCTTGATTTTCCTGAAATGGCGGAGGTTCCGGCGGAGGCTGCCGCCGGTGGGGCGAGCGATGCGTGGTGGAGCGCCCCAGC
>JBBRYQ010000174.1:0-1991 GCA_038237425.1 Verrucomicrobiales bacterium | reverse complement strand
GGCCACGTGGGATTCCACTGAGTCGCCAGGATCGCGCAGTGTTTCCGGCAGGACGGAGGCGATGCCGCCCTGCGCCCAGGCGGTGTTGGATTCGTAGGCGTCACCTTTTGTCAGCACGATTACCGAACCATGGCGGGCGGCGCGCAATGCAAAGGAAAGCCCGGCAATACCGGCCCCGATCACCAGGAAATCTGCTGTCATGTGCCCCCAGCATGGACGCGGAATCTCTGCGGAAAAGGCAAAATTATCACTTGTGTTCCTTGACCCGCCGTCAGCCGGGAAGGCATTCTGGCGCATGAGCTTTTTCATCACGGGCACGGATACGGGAGTCGGAAAAACCTACGTCACGCGTCTGCTTGTCGAGACCCTGCGGAACGCCGGAGTGGATGCAGTCGGTTACAAACCAATCGCATGCGGGGATCGCGAGGACGCCACCATTTTGTCGGTCGCTTCCGGTGGGATTTCGCTCGACGAAATCAACCCCGTTTACCTCAACACGCCGGTCGCCCCCTACGTCGCCTGCATGTTGGAAAACCGCACGGTGAATCCCGTCGATCTCATCGCTGGATTTTACCACCTCTCGGCTAAACATGCCGAAGTCTTCGTGGAAGGAGCTGGTGGCTGGGAAGTCCCGCTCGCCCCAAACTACCGCGTCTCCGATCTTGCGGCGGACCTGAAATTGCCCGTCATTCTCGTCGCCGGCAACAAGCTCGGCGCACTCAATCACATTCTTCTCACCGTGAACGCCATCCGCGCCAAGGGCCTCGTCTGCGCCGGGATCTATCTGAACCAACTCGAGGACGAAATGGACACCGCGATGATCACCAACAAGGGAGTCGTCGAGGATCTGACGGGCGTGCCGCTGCTGGACCACCTGATCCATGGGCAGGATTTTCTGGAGGTGGAGGGGCTTCTCAAGCTTTGAGAAACTCAAAGCGGCTGGCTCCGGGGGGGGAGGTCCCGGAGCCCACCAACTTGATTTTGCTGTCATTTGTCACGGCAGCGAAATAGGGATACCCCACTCCTGCGGTTCGCGATATTACGTGATCGCGGTGTCTTTCTTTCCCGATCTATGCCAGCTAAGAATTTCCACGTCCGCCAAGCCGCTGTCTCCGCCCTCCGTGCCTGGGCAAAGGGCCATGATTATGCAGAGACCCTGATTGAACGCCACGCCCAGCGGCGCAAACTTTCTTCCGCCGATCGCGGCCTTTTACAGGCGATCCTCTTCGGCGTGCTGCGCCACAGGCGGATGATCGACCATTGGATCAGCAAACTACGCGATGGGAAACTCGACCCGGAAACACGCGATATCCTGCGCGTCGGACTTTGCCAACTGCTCATCCTCGGCCTGCCCGATCATGCGGCGGTGAACGAGACGGTGGAGGCCGGAAAAGCGAGCGTGCGCAGCCTGATCAATGCGGTGTTGCGCCGTGCCACACTCTCTAAAAAGCGCCTGCTCGACGACACGGACGATCTCACTCCGACAGTGATCCACTCGCATCCGGACTGGCTCTATAACAGATGGCGGCAGGCGTTTGGCACCCGCAACGCGATTTCCCTGATGGAGTGGGACAATCTCCCGGCTGTGACGTATTTCCGAGTGAATCCCCTCGCCCCTGAAGTTCCCGAAATACTTCCGGGAAAACCGGTGGAGGGTGCGCCCGGCTTCTATCAACTCGACGGCTCGCTACCCATCGCGTTACTCGCTTCCGGAGCGGTTTACATCCAAGATCCCGCGACACGTCACTCGGTAGAGTTGCTCGATCCGAAACCCGGCGAGCGCATCCTCGACGCCTGCGCAGCGCCGGGCGGCAAAGCGTTTCTCATCGCTGCCGCACTCGGCTCGGCGGACGGACTGGTTTGCACGGATTCTAACGCAAAACGCCTACCACGGTTAGAAGAAAACCTCGAACGTCTGCATGCGGGAAAAGCGAAAATTTCCGTGCACGATTGGACACAACCCGCACCCGCAGAGTGGCATGGCACCTTCG
>JBBRYQ010000173.1:0-2202 GCA_038237425.1 Verrucomicrobiales bacterium | reverse complement strand
GGTCCGATGTGGCGTTTAAGACATCGAGGATTCCTATTGGAGATTTGATCTTGAAACCGCAAGGAACCATCCTTGGCGGCGAGATGCGCATGGATCTCTGGAATGCCGAAATCCGGGGAAGCATCAAGACCGATAAGGGTGAGATCAGTTTCCGAAGCTTCACTCACACCACGGAGATGGTGAATGTTTTCGAAACCATCTGCACCGGTGGTGAAATGGCCAACTGGTCCTGGGCACCCGGCCTGGCGACTGATCCCCGCAAGATTTACAAAAAAGAGCCGATCCCTGAGAACGATCAGAACTCGCCGCCGGTGGCCGGCATGGAAGGGGACATCCATTACAGCTTCCAACCCTTAAAACCCGGTGGAGGTCATACCGCTGCATGGAAAATCGTGGATTCAGGAAATGGCAAGTCCGTCGTCTATGGCGCCGTGGGTTTCGCGAATCAGGAAACCGCCTCGAAATCCGAAGCGGTCAATGCCGTGAAACAGGCATCGGCGACTGGCCTGCCATCACTCGTCGAGTCCCACCGCGGATGGTGGAACCATTTCTGGCCTGAGGGATTTATTTCCATCCCAGACACGCGGATCGAGAGTTTCTATTACATTCAAATGTATAAGATGGCCAGTGCCACCCGTCCTGGCCGCCCTGCGCTCGATCTGATGGGGCCATGGTTCCGCACCACGCCATGGGCGCGAATCTGGTGGAACCTCAACATCCAACTCGCCTATTGGCCGCAGTTGACCGGCAACCGCCTCGAACTCGGGGAATCACTCTGCGAGCTGATCGACCAAGGAGCCGCTGCCCTCGCCAAAAATGCGGGCGAGTTCCAGGCGGACTCCGCAGGCGTGGGACGTTCCTCCGGCTACGATTGCTCAGGCGCAGTCGGCGACGAACTTTGCAACCTGCCGTGGACGATGCACAACTACTGGCTGCAATACCGATATTCGATGGACGGTGCCTTGCTGCAACGGCTGTTCCCCATGCTGAAACGCAGCACCAATTATTATCTCCATCTGCTAGAAGAAGACCCTGATGGAAAACTCCACATCACCCGTGGCCTTAGCCCCGAGTATGAAAACCAGCCGAAGCCGAATCCGGATTGCAACATCGACCTCTCGCTCCTGCGCTGGGGGTGCGAAACCTTGCTCGAATCGTGCAAACTACTCAAAATCGACGATCCGCTGATTCCCAAATGGAAGGACACGCTGGCCAGGCTCACTCCCTACCCGCAGGACACTAACGGCCTGATGATTTCCGCGTCGGTTCCATTTGCCAGCTCGCACCGGCATTACTCGCACCTGCTCATGATCTATCCGCTCTACACCATGACGCTCGAACAACCGGAAAACCGCGCGCTCGTCGTCAAGTCGCTCAAGCATTGGATGGGCATGCCTCAGAAACTCGCGGGTTATTCCTACACCGGAGCAGCGTCGATTTCCGCGCTGTTAGGCGAGGGGGATGAAGCCGCGAAGTATCTGAACAAGCTGCTCGATTCCAAGATTCCGCCCAACACGCTGTATGTCGAGGCGGGTCCGTGCATCGAGACCCCATTGTCCGCCGCCGCCTCGCTCAATGACATGCTGCTCAGCAGTTGGGGCGACCGCATTCGCGTCTTCCCCGGCGTGCCGGATTCATGGAAAGACAGCGCCTTTCACAACCTCCGCGCCCAAGGTGCATTCCTCGTCAGCGCGTCCCGCAAAAACGGCAAGACCGAATGGGTCCGCATCAAAAGCCTCGCCGGCGAGCCGTGCCGCATCCGCCCCGCACTCGAAGGAACCGTCCTCGCGAACGTGCCCCTCACTCCACTCGGAAACGGCTCCTATGATCTGAAGCTGGCAAAAGGCCAAGAGGCAGTCCTCTACACCGGAAAGCCACCGAAATGCATCGTAACCCCGGTCCAAGCCGATCCCGGAAAGCTCAATTACTACGGCCTGAAGTGAATCGATGATTCGTGCGAATGTCTCGCTTCGCCCCTCCATCGCGCGGCACTTGTAAAAACCCCTCGGACGAGGGATGCGCCCATGGAAATTTCGCCGGCAGGTTGTGGGTAGTGATAAAGCACACATTCCGCACCTAGCAGCAGTTGTTTTTTGCCTAATTCGGGAGCGGTGTGTCTGCTAGGGGCGTCTTTGGGTTTTGCTGGGTGAGGGAGGGGTGGTGTAGATGCTTTGGTCAAATCCCAGTGCTGCCAAGTAGTTC
>JBBRYQ010000172.1:0-2500 GCA_038237425.1 Verrucomicrobiales bacterium | reverse complement strand
TGTGGTCGGTCGTGAGTATCGGATTCTATATCAAGGCAGTGGCGATTGTCAATTTGCTGGAATCAAAATTACTCGATTCTTCGTCAGGTAGTGCATTCGGATATTTTCGAGTATGGATGGAGGGTCGCTTCACGAAGTTCACCGCCGATCTTTGTATCTGGAGTCCTCAACAATTATTCCCACTCATTCTGTTTATCATGGCGCTGGTAGGATTGGGACTAACTACCAACGTCTATACTAGAGCCTGTCCCAGAAATGACGTTTTTTTGAGCGTGCCAGATGGACTGTTTTTTCGAACACACCACGGGCGGTGGTTCATGTGAATGCTGGGCTGCTGATCGCGCGGTCATCCATTTTCAAGCCCATAACCTTGCATTGCCGCTTTTCGCGGGCATGGGGTGCCCGGTTCGCCTTGAATCCTTTCCTTTGATTACTTTCGTGAGACCCAGAAAGTCAGGCTGCCGCTTTATGGGGCACACCGGTCTTTTGCTCCTGATCCGCTTTGCGCTTTTGCTCGGCTTCCGCCATGCGCGCAACCACCCACAGGTTATGCGTTAGGACCGCCCAGCCCACTGCCAGTTCCCGGTGTTCGAAGCCTTTGGCTAACAGTTGACGCCCAAGGAATACGTTTTTGAAAATGCCGATGCGGCCTTCTGTGGCGGCACGGCGTTTGAGACCTTCGCGAAAGCCTTCTTCGTGAGTGAGCTTTTCTGCCAGTTCGCTGACGTTACGGGGGCACAGGCCGTTGCCGATACCGCGTTTTTCTAACATTTCCGCGTTGGGTTTGCTGGCAAGTCCGCGATCTCCCCAGACTTGGCCGATGGTGTGTTGTTGTTGATCGATGAGGCGCTCGAGGGCGGGCTTGACTAGGGCGCTGTCTGTCGGGGTGTCCTGATAGATATGATAATCGACGATGACGCCTTCGCGGGTTTCCCCGAGCCAGAGCTTGTTGCCGAACTCGACTTGTGCGCCGGCCTTACCGCGTTTGATGACGTTGATGTTGTCGTCATATAGGCTGAGGATCTTGTCTTGGCCGGATACCTGGCGGCCGCCGATGATGCGTTCGTGGGCTTGTTTGACGGCGGCGGGGAGTTGATCTAACACACTCTCGATGCGGTTGATGATGAGTTGTGCCTGGGGTTGCGTCAGATCGGTTTCTTCGCGCCGGGTTTTGAGGATCTCAACGTGCGCCCGGGCGTGGCGGGCGATGCGCTTTTCCAGGGATTTCATTTCGCGGAGCACTTTCTTGCGCTGCTTCCTGCCGTCCGCGCAACGGGCTTTGGCGGTCATCTTCATGCAGAGGGTGTTCATTTCACTGAGGAATTCCAGCGGCTCCTGTGGCATGCGGTGTTTCAGCCCGTGCTTGCGGATCAGGGCGGTGGCTTTCATCAGGGTGCGGGCGGCGTCGCGCAGCAGGACCCAGTCGATGGGGAAGTGGATGTCGGCTTTGACGCAGGTGCTGTCGAAATAGACATCATCAAAACTGATAGGTTCTGATAGGCCGAATGTGGCTGCGGGTGTTCCGGCGTTTCCGCCTTCCGTGCCGGTGGCGGCAAGCAGGGCTGTTAGTTTTTCATTGATGATGCGTATGGTCCGTTCTCCGGCCCAGCGGGCGAACCGGTCACTGGTGCTTTTGCCGAAGACTTTGATGGAACCCATCTCGCCGACCTGGAGGAACCATTGGAGCAGGGTGCTGTCGGCAACGCGTGAGCTATATTCGCGATGGTCGAGGCCGGTGAGCGTGCGGGCGATGTTGGACCGCAGGGCGAGCACGCTGTATTTCGCGAAGCGCTCCAGGCGGGTGGCGGTTGCGGCGAGGGTGTCGATCTTCCGCTCGGCAAGGGCGAGGACGATGAATTCCTCTTCGAGGCCGGAGGCGGAGAGGACGGAGTCGATGCGCTGGAAGAGCGCCCGTTGCTCGCGGTAGTCCTGAGGGCCGTAAACGCAAGGAAGTGCTGGACGAAGGGCGGGTTGGTAGGTGAAGGTGATCACGGTTCGGGTTCGGATTTAGTGTTGCAACCAAATCATAGAGCCCGAATTTCAGGCATGGGAGACATTTTTGCCTCCCATGCCTACTTTTTCCCGCCGTTAAACCATTGTGCCGCAAGGGCTAGCGCGGACTGGGACAGGCTTTATCTAAGCAACTCTGCCAGAGATGACAAATCCAAAGGAGCTGCGATAAGGGCGTTTTGAACTGCATACGCCAGCTTTAAATTGGGGTATCTTCCTTGGACGATTCCCGATTGGTCGATTTTTGACCAGGGCACCAACTGTTCCAAGCGATCCACCAATGCATTGGGAAGACACTCGGGAAGTTTGGCGTTGTCACCGTCCTCCGTCTTCCAGTGATTGGCGATGTCAGTGCATAGAAGGGCGGAAAGTGTTGCTGCTTTTGCTTCTGCTTGCTCGGATTGACTTGGCCACTTTGGTGGAGTCACCTGTTGGGGAATGCTCGGAGTTTGCATCTCAGGTAGCTGAACCTCCGGCGGGCGCTTGTTTT
>JBBRYQ010000171.1:0-2580 GCA_038237425.1 Verrucomicrobiales bacterium | reverse complement strand
GGTGCCATCAAAACAAGACCAGCGCGTGGCCAGGTAATACCCAGGCACGGTCGGATTGCCTTCGAGTGTTCCGTGGTCGTTTTCGTAAATCAGCTCTTCGAGGGGAGGTTTTCCTTTTCTGCGGATTTGTTCCGTGCGGATCGCGAATGGCAGCCACCGTTCACCTCGTCGGTAGTTCCCTTCGCGACAATCCTCAATCCATGAGTCTACATTGTCCATGAAGGCGTACGTAACTCCCCAAGCCAGATCGGGCGTCCGGCCTTGGAGCACACCCGGGACACCGGGCATGGTGCCGCCCATGACGTAACGTTGGCCGCTCGACGTGCCCCAGCGCAGTACGGCCTCGTACCAGATCGCCGGCAATCGATTTACTTCTAAATGCGGGTCATTGCAAAGCATCGGTTTGCCCGACGCGGTTTTGGCGCCGGACACTACCCAGTTGTTGGACGCCATGGCGCGCGGCAAGGCGCGCGACCACTTAATGCTTTCCGGAACAACCCGGTGTTGGAGGTGGAGCTGGCGGACCAGCGTCTCATCGAGGCCATTGAGTTGTCCTGGAAAGAGTTCTTCGAGCTTTTCGGGTTCTCCGCTGTTTTCAGTGGAATGGAGGTGTAAGGTCCAGGCATGACACCTGAGAAACTATTTCAAGAATTATTGGGTTTGGGGTTGAACTGGGAAGTAATTGAGAGCCGATTCGAGCGGGAGAGTAGGATATTGTTTTTGGAGATCCGGGAAACGCCCACGTTGTGGGAGTCCGCACGGTGTCCCAAAGATGGAGGGCTGGTGTTTTGCTACGACCATACTGAAGCGTTGACCTGGCGGCACCTCAACGTGTTCCAGTATCGTTGCGAAATTACCTGCCGGCTGCCGCGTGGCAAGTGCCGCCAGTGCGGTCATGTGTTCCGGGTGCGCCCGCCCTGGGAGGGATTGAGCACTCACTTTACCAAGGAGTTTGAAGCCTTCGCTCTGCTGCTGATGCGGGAGATGCCCGTGAGTAAAGTGGCGGAGATGGTCGGGGAGACCGACACTCGATTATGGCGCATGCTCTTCCGACAAGTGGATGCCGCCTTTGCTGAGGCGGACTTTAGCAACGTGTGCTGTGTCGGCGTCGATGAGATGAGTGTGCGCAAGGGCCATGAATACGTCAGTGTGTTCGCTGACTTGGTGGCCAAGCGGGTTATTTTCGCCATCGAGGGCAAGGACAAGGAAACGTGGACGAAATTCGTGGAAGCGCTGGAGAAACACAATGGACATCGGCATGCCATCACGCAAGCGAGCATGGACATGAGCAAGGCCTATCAGGCCGGAGTGGCGGAGAATTGCCGCAACGCCCGAGTGGTGTTCGACAAGTTCCATGTGATTAAGAATGCCAACGAGGCGGTGGACAAGGTCCGAGGCGTTGAGGTTCGCCTGGGCGGTCAAGGGGTATGGGAAGCCTTGAACAAAAGCCAATGGCTCTGGCGCAAGAACCCGGAGAACCTGACGGACAAGGAACGCGAGCGCATGGGCAAGATCAAAGACAAAAACCTATGCACAGCCAAGGCCTATCAAATGCGTCTGGTGCTCCAAGATATCTACCGGTCGGCCGATGCGGCGACGGCGCGGCATCGGTTCAAGGTGTGGTGTCGCTGGGTGCGCTGGGCGGCTCGCTTTTACAAGGCGAGCCTCTTTGCCTCAATGGTGAAGCTGGCCCAAATGATCGAAAACCATTTGGAGGGAATCCTAGCTCACTGGAAATGGGGCGTGACCAACGCATTCATGGAAGGATTGAACAGCGTCTTCAGTGCAACCAAACGCAAGGCTCGCGGCTACCGATCGACGACCCATCTAATCGCCATGCTCTATTTCGTGGCCGGCAAACTCAGGCTGCCTCAATTCTGATTCCACTGAAAACAGCGGAGAACCCGGCAACCAGCAGAAAGTCGTTCTCGCCAAATGGCTTGAGCGGAATTGTGAGGTGATCATCTTTGATGAACCGACACGAGGCATTGACGTCGGGTCCAAGCACGAGATTTATCTACTCATCAATCGCCTGGCCGCACAAGGCAAGGCGATCATCATGATCAGTTCCGAACTGCCTGAAGTGCTGGGAATGGCCGATCGCATCCTGGTCATGCATGAGGGCCGCATCACCGGCGAGATCACCAACGTGGCATCCGCCACGCAGGAAACCGTCATGAAACTGGCGGTGAACTAACGGCCCGTTAAGCACGATGAAAAGGGCGATTTCTGACTATAGCATGTTGGGAGCGCTCCTGCTCCTGTGCGCGTTTTTTAGCTGGCGAACCTGGGATGAGCAGCAACCCACGGGCGCGGCCGCCGGCAAGCAGGTGGCGGCGACGATCGGGAGGTTGCTGCCCAACGGCGGGCGCGTATTGATCGCGGCGCGGGACAATGATGAGGACAGGCAATTCGCCGCCGCACTGACAGACCTGCTAACGAACTCCGGGATTGAGGTGGTCGAGACAGTTTACGGCCAGCCCGTGGATGCGCGGAAGGCGATGAACCGCATCGTGGAAGCCGGCGGCGGGATTGACGTCATCGCCTGCGATCACGCCACCGCCGAGTGGCCGGTGTTTC
>JBBRYQ010000170.1:0-2644 GCA_038237425.1 Verrucomicrobiales bacterium | reverse complement strand
GTCGGCACGGACATGGCCAACGGCGGCGGGATCTATCCGAACTTATTCGACGCGCATCCGCCATTCCAGATTGATGGAAATTTCGGTGCCACTTCCGGCGTGGCGGAAATGCTCGTGCAGTCCCAGTCCGGCGAGATCGTCCTACTGCCAGCGCTGCCCTCGAGCTGGGCGGACGGCCGTGTCACCGGCCTGCGTGCGCGCGGCGGATTCGAAGTCAGCCTTACCTGGAAAGCCGGCAAACTCACCGGTGCAAGCATCCGCAATGTTAGCGGAACCCGTGCGAAGATCCGCTATGGTGAAAAAACCGCGTCATTTGACCTGAAGCCCGGCCAAGCGGTGAATCTCGATCCTGACCTCAAGGCTCGCTGATGGACGCGAGAGGCGAGATCTTCGTGACGGCATCCCACACCCGGTCCACGGACAGTTCTTTCTGACAGCGCAGGTCCATCACGCATTTTGATAGAAAGCACGGCGCACACTCGACATGGCGGCGGACGATGGAGTGGCGTTTCCCGAGAGGGCGCTTCCATGCGGGATCGTTCGGGCCGAAAAGTACCACGCACGTCGCCCCGGCATGCGCGGCGAGATGCGGCAGCGAGCCATCGGCCGCGATGACGAGCCCGTGGACCGCCAGCAACGGCAGCGCTCCGGCCAAAGGCGCGGCGTGGAAGAACTCGACTCTTTCGCCGAGTTTGTCCGCCAGAATTTTCCCGAGGCCACGGCCGCCATCGACGCTGGTCACGGTCACGCGGAGTCCGCTTTCGAGTAATTTCCCGGCGATTTCCACCCACCGCTCGATTGGCCACTCATGGTTCGCGCCGAAATCTGATCCCGGGCAGAGCAGCACCGCGCCGGCCACCGGCTCGATCCCGAGCGAGCATGGCGCGAAGAACTCGGGCTTCGCTGTCTGGACGCCCAGCTCTTCGGCAGCAGATAGATAATACCGCACCCGGTGCTCCAGCGGGCCGACGGTGAAGCCAAGCGGATGCGTGAGGGTTTTTTTCAACTTCCCGTCATTGCGCCCGAGCCGCCGTGGAATGCCTGCGATCTTGAATGCCTCGGCAGCGAAGCCGAAATCCCACGCCAGCGAGGCCTGCCAGTTTCCCCGAATCTCAGCGGCTGCGACCTTGGATTTCGTTTTCGGTGCGTAGGTGATCACCACCAGCCCTTCGAGGGTTTCCCAGAATTCCCGCTGCTCCACAGGGCACAAAACGCCCGCGCCCAAACCGGACGCCACCATTGCTCGCAAGGCTGGGACAGCAAAACACGCCTCGTCCCATCGCTCCGGCGCGGCTACCAGCATTCCCCCTTGTTTCGTCGTCACGGCGCGATTTAAAGGGATTCGCGAGCCTTCCCGCCAGCATGATTTGCGGATTGCCAAGGACCGAAATCAGGACTAGCTTCCCGCCCGGCTGTTTTCCGAACCTCGGAGGCGGCTCGTTGAACCGATCATATACCGCTGTGGGATTTTTGGATGCCATCAAACGCTGGCGGTTGGCCCGATTGGGACTTTCGTCAGGTAAAAAACGCCGTGTTCACAGTGAGAATCCGGTCATCCAAGCTTTGGAGGATAGCCTATGGGTGAAAATTTCGCTCTATGCCACCTTCGCCGTTGGCACCGGAGTGCTGGTTCTCAAGGCATCGGAGGGCACAGCCTTCGCCAACGAGGCGATGAAAGGCTCGCTCTACGGATTTGTCATCGCACTGACGGCGATCGTGATGTTCCAGGTCAGCCTGCAAACATCGTGCCGCCGGAATAGCCGGGTCGTGCTCGTGCTCGGCGGCCTGATCGCCCACCTGCTGATGCTGCGAGTGGTGATGAGCCTGGCGGACCATGGTACGATTCCCGAGGTCTATCGATTTTTCTTCGTGCCCTTCGCGATGGCGCCGATGCTTCACGGAGTTTTGTTAGGCCGGGCGGTCGGCTCGTTTTCGGCGACGTATGTGACGCTGATCGGCTGCCTGCTAGTCCCGCGTGAGGAGGTGCTGCCCTTCATGATCCTCAGCCTGGTGAGCGGCATCGCCTGCGTGCTTCTTGCTAACCAGGTCCGCAAGCGCCTCCAGCTCCTTCAAGCGGGTATCTACGTCGGTGCCATCACCCTTGTCTTGGGACTGATCCTCGGCCGTCTCGACATCGCCTCGGTCTTCGGACCGGAGTCGATGTACCACCTCCAAAATCTCGGTACCGGCAGCGCTGCGGCATTCGGCACAGCCGTGCTAACGGCCCTGATCATCAGCGGCCTGCTGCCGATTTTCGAAGTGGCCTTCCACCTCACCACGGACATCAGTTGGCTGGAACTCAGCGACTTAAACCACAAGCTGCTCCGCCAAATGCAGCTCGAAGCACCCGGCACCTTCCACCACAGCCTCGTCGTCGCCGCGCTGGCTGAGGCCGCCGCCGAGAAAATCCAAGCGAACGCCCCGATGTGCCGCGTGTGTTCCTATTTCCACGATGTGGGTAAGCTGAAAAAACCCGGCTATTTCATCGAAAACCAACACGACGGCGCGGAAAATCCCCACGATACGCTCACTCCTACGATGAGCGCTCTCGTCATCATCGCCCATGTCAAGGATGGCATCGATCTCGCGGTGAAACACAAGCTCAACCCCCGCATCATCGATGTGATCCAGGAGCACCACGGCG
>JBBRYQ010000169.1:0-2797 GCA_038237425.1 Verrucomicrobiales bacterium | reverse complement strand
GGCGAAGTGGCCGCGGTGCGCGATCTCTCGCTCCGAATCGGCCGGGGCGAGATTTTCGGATTCCTTGGGGCAAACGGCGCCGGCAAAACGACGACGATGCGGATGCTCTGCGGATTGCTACGGCCGACTTCGGGCAAGGCCACGATCGTGGGCGGAGATATCTGGCGGGACCGCTACGCTGTGCGGGCGAGATTCGGTTACATGGCGCAGAAGTTCAGCCTGTATCCGGACCTGACCGTCCTCGAGAACATGCGCTTTTTCGCGGGGGCCTATGGAGTGCCGCCGAATAAAATGGAAGCGCGCATCAAGCAGCTCCTCGTGCAGATGGATCTGGCGGATAATCATCACACGCCCGCGGGTGAGCTCTCCGGAGGAATGCGCCAGCTACTCGCCCTCGGCTGTGCGCTGGTGCACGAGCCGCCGCTGCTTTTTCTCGACGAACCGACCTCGGGCCTCGACCCGGTGCATCGCCAGCAAATGTGGGATCTGCTCTACGATCTGGGCGACAGCGGCATCACCATTTTTGTCACGACCCACTACATGGATGAAGCGGAGCGCTGCACGGACGTCGGCTTCATCGACAAAGGCCGGCTCCTCGCCAAGGCTTCGCCGCGTGCCTTGATGGAAACATTCAAGGCAAAGCTGCTCGAGCTCGACGTCAAACCGCTCATGCCTGCACTCGTTAGGCTGCGTGAGCTGCCGGGCGTGCTCGGCGTCTCGCTGCGCAGCGGCAGTCTGCGGCTCTATGCTCCCGAGGCGGAAAAATTGCTGGCCGAATGGCAGAGGCGCTGGCCCTTCGATGAGCTCCAATTGACTGGCTATCGTTGGGCGGAGCCGGATATGGAAGATGTTTTCACCGCCTACTCGCAGAGTTATGACTCCATGCTGAACAAAGCCGCGCTCTCATGAGAGGTCGTTTCAGTGTTCAAGCGATCGGGAGCGTCGCGCAGAAGGAGTTCATCCATATCTATCGGGATTGGCGCATCCTTGTCCTCCTGCTCATTTTGCCCCCGCTCTTTACCCTTCTTTTCGGCCACGCCTTTGAAAGCACTTCGTCGCGCGACGTGCCGGCGCTGCTCGAGAACGCGGACCACTCGCAGCTCAGTGATATGTTCGTTAGGGAAGTGCTCAAAGCCACGGCTTTCAAGTGGAAGCAAGGCACTGCTACGAGCGGCCAGCCCGATCTGCTTCGCGCCGGTGTGCGCGCGGCGCTCGTCATTCCGGCCGGGTGGGGCGCGAGCTTGAAGAATGGCGACCCGCTGCCGCTGCCGCTTTATCTCGACGGCTCCGACACGAACACGGCCACCGAACTGAAAGGCCGGGTGCAGGAGAGTCTCGGTGAGTTTCAGAAACAACAGCGCGACGAAATGGTGGGATCATTGCCCGAAGGCGTGATCGATCTGGCGAAGAAGTTACCGGTGGAAGTGCGCAAGGAGTTTGTCTCTTCGATGACGCAGTGGGACGTCAAAACGCATGTCCTCTATAACCCGGAAGAGCGCTTTATCGATTACGTGGTGCCGGGCGTGATCGGGATCATCTTACAGCTTCTCACCGTCACCCTAACTGCCTGCACAATCGCGCGCGAACGCGAATCAGGCACGCTCTTCCAACTGATGGTGACCTCGCTCCGGCGCAACGAGATCGTGATCGGGAAAATCATCCCTTACCTCGCCATCTCGGTTCTGCTCATCCTCGTCGTGATGTTGGTGGCTGGCTGGCATTTTCACGTTGCCTTCCATCAACCGTTCATGCTCGGCGTGATCTGCCTCCTCTTCCTCCTTTTTTCGTTAGGCCTGGGTCTGCTTATTTCGACTTTCTCGCGCACGCAGACTCAGGCCATCCAGCTCTCGGTTTTCTTTTTGCTCCCGGTCTTTGTCTTATCAGGCGCGTTCGCTCCGCTGGAGCAACTGCCGGCAGCGATCCGCTATCTCTCAGAATGCTTTCCGCTGACGCATTTTTGCCGGGCCTTTCGCCTTGTGAATCTCTATCGGGCCGGCTTCAGCTTTTACGCTGGCGATATTCTGTTTCTGCTTGTCGGAGCGGTCGTCACGTTCTTCGGCGCGGCGCTCCTGCTGAAACGGATTCAGGAGTAGACTGCGCTCTTGCGAAGCGCGCGTGTGAGGTCTTGCAGCCAAACCCCCTTTGCGCCTCCTGGAGAAAGGTGCCTACAGGGCGGGAGACGGTCGGGCGTCAGCTGCTTTAGCGCGGGTCTCCGACCCGCGTCGCGGGTGAGACACCCGCGCTACATGCGGGCACGCGACGTCAGCGGCGCTTTTCGAAGTCGGCGCGAAAGGCTTTGATCGTCTGGATCGTTTCCCCGGTCATTTGTTTGCCGGCAATGTAACGATCTGCGCCCCCGAGATAACTCCGGAAAGGCGCCGAGACGAAGCCTACCTGCCAAACAACGGTGCCGCCGTCGACGGGCCAGAGTTGGAAAAGATCCAACACCATGAAGTAAGTGTCGGTGGGATAATAAACGCAGTCGATCAGTTGCCAGGAGTCACCTCCCTTGCGCGCCGCCAAGACACCAAGCTGCAACGTAGTGTGGCCGCGCACTTGCGCCGTTTCCCAATAGCCGACGGCTTCGTCAGCCGCCGCGGGACCATTTGCAAGCAATGGCCCGGCACCAAGGATCGGCCGAAAATGTTTTGTGGCAGCCGGGTTGAGAGTCAATAATCCCCGAAACTCCGAGCCGGGCGAGATGGATTGGTCGGCGCCGTAGGGTGCGACGGCGGAGATGCCGCCCTTGGCCAAATCATCGCTGCGTCGGCGGAGAATTTCTCCCCAGACGTCGTTC
>JBBRYQ010000168.1:0-3066 GCA_038237425.1 Verrucomicrobiales bacterium | reverse complement strand
TACCGCCAAAGCCAGAAAAACCTCCCGTATTCGGGCCTTTCCCCCGAAACATCCATTCCATCAAACGCACACGTCTCCTCTCAAAGCGGTGATTCTCACCGCACTCCAAAGCATGACCGGCAAACGCACCATCTGGATCATCAGCGAGGGCAGCCCCGGCCATGTCAGCCAATCAGCGGGCCTCGCCGCCGCTCTCGCGGAAAAATTCTCCGTGGAGATCCGCCAGTTCGAGTGCCGCCCGAAGATCAACGGCTTCGTCCGCCACATGATCCGGCTCGTTGGGATGAGAAAAAACGGCCGACCACTACCAGATTCGCTGCTTTACGGACCGATCGGTCTGGAACGCCCGCAGCCCGACGAACCCGCACCCGACCTCATTATTTCCAGTGGCGGCCGCAGTGTTTTCGCCGCGAGAACGCTGGCGGTGAAACACGGCGTGCCCTTCGTTTTCCTCGGCGAGCGGAAACCTTACCCGTCAGAATGGTTCCACACAGTTTTCACCACGTCATCGCTGGAAACCGCCCCAAACGACCTGCGAATGGACGTCATCCCCACCAAGATCACGCCCGAGCAAGTCCAGCAGGCGGCGGCGGATTGGAAAAGCAAACCGATCGGTCGGCTTTGGGCGGTGCTCATCGGAGGAAAATCGCGCAGTCATGATTTCCAAGACGCGGATTGGCAAAACCTCGCTGCTGGCATGACCGAACTCGCGAAACGCGAAGGCATCCGCTGGCTCGTCACCACCTCCCGCCGCACCGGTAAGGAAGTGGAAGCGAAATTGCAAAACCTCCTGCAGCCAGAAATCATCGCCGACGCCGTCTGGTGGTGCCATCAGCCGGAGAAAAAATTCAACGCCTACCTCGGCGCGGCAGAGGTGCTCTGGGTCACGCAGGACAGCGTTTCCATGGTGACAGAAGCGGTGGCGACCGATAAACCGGTGGTCGTGATCCAGCCCGCGCACACCCCGTTTCCCTCCACCAGTTTCATGCCGGGCTATCTTGCAAATCTCGAATCGCTCGGCCTGATCTCCCGCCTGACCATCGCCCGGCTGACCGAGGTGGACCGGGATTTCCTGAAAAACCCACGGCCCACGATCAAGGTCACCGAAATCATGGCGGAGCAATTGTGCCAACGGCTGAACTGGAGTTGAAGATGATGGATTTCAACGAACTTCAGCCCATCTTCGCCGACAAACGTGTCGCTCTCGTTGGCAATGCGCAAAGTATTTTCGGGAAAAACCACGGCGCGGAAATCGACGCGCACGACGTGGTAATGCGCTTCAATTTCGGCGAAATCAAATCCGCCCGCGATCAAGGCAGCCGCACCGATGTTTACGGACTCTCCGACGCCCGCATCGACTGGCCCTACATCGAAACGAATTTCCACCCGCGCGTCGCCATCTGGCTGACGCCGAAACCGCTCTCCGAAAAACTCTCTATCCCTCACAAAACCCCACTTTTCCGCACGCCGGAAACCGTGGCGGAAGAGCTCGCCGTGAAGACCGCGCCCGGTCGTCCGTCGTCCGGCCTGATCGCCAGCAGCCTCGTTTTCCAAAAGTGCGGCGCAGCGGCGGTGGACCTCTACGGCTTCGATTTTTTTGAGACCCGGACGTTTTATCATGGCATTCGCTGGCGTTTCTGGCGCAAACGGCGCATGCCGCACGTCGGTTCGTCCGAGCGGCAGGTGATCGAATCCATGGGGATCGCGATCCACTGACCTCATTTTAGGAATCATGAAAAAGCCCACCGTCGCCCTCATCAACGACACCAGCATCTATCAGTCGCACTTCGGCTGTCGGCTGGTGTGTCAGACCTTCCGCGAGCAGTTCGCGCGCACCGGGCTGGAGCTGAAAGTCTCGCTGAAGCGCGATTTCAACGTCGCGGACTATCAGAAACAGCTTGAAGGCGTCGATTTGGTGGTCATCAACGGCGAGGGCTCGATCCATCACAACAAGCACCGCCACCTCGTCGATCTGGCAGGGAAATTTCCTTCCGTCCTGATGAACTGCGTCTATCAGGAAAACTCACCGCACCCGGATCTGGAGAAATTCCTCTTCATCTCCGCCCGCGAATCCGCCAGCACGGCGGCGGCGAACGCCGCGGGCGGCAAGTGCATCACCGTGCCGGACGCGATGTTCGCTTCCTCATTTTTGCGCTCCTTCCAAAAGCCCGCACCGACCGAGGAATACGGCGAGACGGACAACGTGCTGCGCCAATACGTAAACGTCGGCCCTTTGAAAGTGCGTTGGAAAATCGGCTTCACCACCCGCTACCCAACCGTTTCCGGCTACCTGAACAAACTCTGTTCCTATCAGCGCCTCTGCATCGGCCGCTTCCACGCGGCGGTCGCGAGTTCGGTGTTAGAAATCCCCTACGCCACTTGGGATTCGAACACCTGGAAGACCGAAGCGATGATGAAGGATATGGGTGTGCCGCACTTGCACTTCGATTCCTACAAGGCCGCAAAGGAAAACGCGCCCACCGTTTTCCCCCAAGAAATCCGCAAATTCGCCACCGAGGCCAAGGGCCGCGTCGAAGCCGCCTTCGACCGCATCGCGGAAATCGCCCGCGAGCGCGCCAACTAACTGCTGATGGAAATCCCCATCCATCAATTCGAAAAAGCGCGGCTCTTCATGGGCTGGTTCTTTTGCGATGGCCGCATGATGAAGGCGGTGGCCGGTGCATGGAATTTCTACGTCCCCGCACTCAACCTCAAGTTGGCCTATCCGAAAAACGGCAGCATCCACTGCCTGCGCCCGGTCACTCCGGCGTTCGACGTGTTGATGTCCGGCGCGCTCGATCAGGAAAAAATCGGCCGCTATTCTGCCGCCGATTGGAAACAGGCACTCACCAAAAGCACCCGCCGCCGCGCAGCGGAGAACTACATTTCCGCCTCCCGCCTGCACGCCGCCGGACTTGGGCCGAAGCCGCTGGGGATCTGTTATGTGCGGAGATTTTCCTATCAACTCTTCGGTCCCAGCAGCGAAACGGCGGGCATCCTGATCGAGGACATCAATCAACTCCCACAGAAAACCAACGCGACCGAGGAGGAAATCATCGCTGCTGG
>JBBRYQ010000167.1:0-3316 GCA_038237425.1 Verrucomicrobiales bacterium | reverse complement strand
GCGAGCGGCGAACCCAAACCTGCCAAGGGCGATCGTCTTCTTCTGGTCCGGATGCTCGATCTCGGAAATCCAGCGGACCCTCACCTTTATACGTCCAGGCCATCGTGTCGGCTCGAAACTTTCGAGCGCAAGGACACACTATTGCCCGAGGCGGTGGAAGGCGCGCTGAGCGGTTCGCGGACCTTTGGCTTGGACAAGCGTCTCGTTCTTGCGAGCCGCTCGGTGGCACCGGATTTCAAGATCCTGCTGTTTCCTCACCGCCAAGGGGATGCCTTGCCAACCACCCAGTGGAATGAATCGCGCTCCGAGCTACTCATCGAGGTCGGCGGGGAAAAATCGACGCTCGGACTGGCGAAATCCGCAGCCGGGCGCACCGTGATTTCGCGCAAGTGAGCCAGCGGCGGGCTGGGGAATGCTCCCGAATTGACGCAAAAGCGCCCCCCTCTGACGCAACAAACCCCCTCCCGCCCGTTTTGATTCGCAGGTAGAAACAGTCCCGTCACTTGAAATCCAACCCACCATCCCTATTGCCGCGTCTCGGAATGCGAGCTCACGACCTCGGTCGGTTTCCGCCTGAGGAACTGGCGCGCAGAGTCGCGGCAGAAGGTCTCGACGGTGTCCAACTGGCGCTGGGAAAAGCGATTGAGGGACTGGAGATGGGACCCGGAGTGCTCAACCCGGAGATGGCCTCTTCGATCGGTGCTGCCTTCGCCAGGAACCGTGTCCGGATCGAAGTGCTGGGTTGTTATATCAACCCGATACACCCGGATCCGGAGACCCGGAAATCGTTGTTAGAACTGTTCAAGGAACATCTCCGGCACGCCCGCGACTTCGGGTGCAATCTCGTCGCCTTGGAGAGCGGGTCCTTGAATGCGGATTATTCGCCCCATCCCGGCAACGGGGGGGAGTCGGCTTTTCAGGAGCTGGTGGGTAGTATGAACGAGCTGGTGGCGGAAGCGGAACTCTGTGGAGTCGTGGTGGGCATCGAGGCGGTGACGAGCCATGTCATCTCGACTCCTGAAAAGATGCGACGTCTGTTGGATGCCATCCCTTCGCCGCACCTCCAGGTAGTGTATGATGCGGTGAACCTGCTTTCGCTCGCAAACTGTCTCGAACAACGGGACATCATGCGGCGGTCCTTCGAGCAGTTCGGAGACCGGATCGCGGTGGCTCATTTAAAGGATTTTCACATTGCCGAGGGTGGTTTGACCGTATGCCCGGCCGGGACCGGGTTGTTAGACTACGGGTTCCTGCTCTCCGGGCTTGCCGCCAGCAGGCCGGGCATCCCGCTTCTGTTTGAAGAGACCGGTCCGGACCACATCGCAGGATGTGCCAAATTTATTAGAAACCAGCAGCTTTCACCCATTTCATGAAGAGTCCCTTAAAAACTGTGAGAAAAATCGGAGACAAGCTCATCCGTGACACTCCCTTTGAATACCGCCTTGAGGTGAAGCCCGTGGTTCACTCGCTCGACCGCATGCACTGTGTGGATTTCGGCCGGGCATTCGGACTCGGAAGGCCGGCCACCGCCTATGCGTGGACGAATCTAACGTCACAGGAAGAGCGCGTCCTCTTGCTCCATGTTGAGCACAACGACGGCTGCGCGATCTGGTTGAACGGCGCGGTGGTTTACCAACAGGTGGGCGACCGCGACATCAACCTTCGCTTTGACGAGCGGAGTATCGGGATGTCGCATGAAGTCGAGCTGCATCTCCGTGCGGGTGCGAACTCGCTGCTGGTGAAGTCCGAAACGCGCGGAAAGCAATGGGCGTTCTTCATGCAGCCCCCAGCGACAAACGGCGCGGTGTTGGAGGAAACATTATCTCATCCTGAAATCAGCCTGAACGGCGTGGATCTGATCGACTCGAAGTTGGCAGCACTTTCCAATTGGCTGGTGGCAGGACCGTTTCCAAACCCGGAGGCGGACGGCAAGCGCACGGGCATCGAGATTTCCTATCCTCCGGAGCGCGGAGTCGCGTTTGGCAGGATGTTCGCGGGCATCGACGGTCCGGTCACTTGGACCATTCCAAAAGTGGAGGTGCTGGGCGGGATGATTGATCCCCTGCCGTGGGGGACCAACTACAGCTGGAACTATCATAACGGTGGTGTTGCCTGGGCGATGCAGGAGCTTTCCGCGCTCTCGGGCGATGCGCGCTATAGTGCCTATGCGGCGCGGTTCTGCGATTTTCACCTCGAAGGAATACCCTTCGTCGAGCACCAGGTGAAAACACTGCATGCGGTGGATTCGGCGAACCACTTCATCATTGATACGCCATTGCTGGACTTCACCCTGGCACCTTCCCTGCCATTCATCAACCGCCTCAGGACCGAGTGCGATTTTCCCGGTCGGGAAATCTATCATAACTGGGTGGAGAGAATGATCCGCTACGCCCGTGACGAGCAGGTCCGGCTACCGGGGCATGGCATTTTCACCCGCACCACTCCTCAGGAATACACCACGTGGGTGGATGATATGTTCATGGGTATTCCGTTTCTGGTGCAAGCCGCGCTTTTCAGTTCGGATCCGGCGGAAAGCGCCGCGTTCATGGATGACGCGGCCCATCAGGTGTTAGAGTTTAACTCGCAGGTCTGGGATGACGATGCGGTGCTCTACATGCACGCCCGATATCACGGCAATCCGGCGAAGCTGCCCCACTGGTCCCGCTGCAATGGCTGGGCAACTTGGGCGATGAGCGAAGTGTTGGCCCATCTTCCACACACCCATCCGGATTTTCCGGTGATCCTCGCGCACTTCCAGCGCCACTGTGCTTCGCTGTTAAGATATCAACATAAAGGCGGGCTGTGGCCCAACGTGCTGGACCGGCCGGATTCAGCGCTCGAAGTTTCTGGTTCCGCGATTTTTGTGATGTCGATGGCGCGCGGTGTGATGCATGGCTGGCTGGACGACGAAGTCTTCCGCCCGGCTGTGATCAAAGGCTGGGACGCGCTGGAAAGCCGGATCGAAAACGATGGCACGGTCCGGGACATCTGCATGGGCACAATGTGCACCGAGGACGTCGAATACTACGTCAACCGGCCGTTTTATGAAAATGACACTCACGGCCTGTTCGCGGTCTTGTTCGCAGGCATCGAGGTCGAGCGTCTTCTCGGGCAATGCAACACTACGGCGGCCCGTGCCGCCGAAGATCATGTCCGGCGCGCGCCGGTGTCGGCGTGATGCGAGGTAAATGACCTTGAACATCGGCTCCCGCCTGATTCCCTCCTTGTCAAACCCTCACCGTGAATTCAAAGAAAAAGAGAATCGCCCTGATCGGACTGCCAGTGCTGCAGTCCGTCAACAATCTCTCGAACGCCG
>JBBRYQ010000166.1:0-3325 GCA_038237425.1 Verrucomicrobiales bacterium | reverse complement strand
TTGTGCGAAGACCGACAACAAGGTGCGCTCGCTGGTGACCTGGACAGTTCCCGGATGGCAGGACGCCGTGTGGGTAATGCCCGCCGCCATCCTCAGCAACGAGAGTTTTACACGGCAGATGGAGGACTGGGTGGAGGACGGAGGACATCTTGTTTTGTTAGTCGAACACGCGGATGCGGAAACTAACGACTGGTCGCCGAACGAGCCCGAGCCCCAGTTGGAACCCGCGCTGACCGAGATGCTGGATGGCATGGGAATCACGCTGAAAGATCGCGAACTTGGCAAAGACGAGGTCCGTGGCGGGACGGTGGAACTCGACGGAAAATCCTACGAGATTGATGCCACGTCGAAAACCACGGTGTCTGCGGACCACGGTAAGTCTGGTGTTTTCGCTTCCGTGGAGAGCGGCGACGGACGGGTGACGGTGGTGACCGACGGCCGTATTTTCCGTAACCGTTGGATCGGGGAGAAGGATCACGCCGCGCTGTTGGATGCGTTGGTCCGCGTCACTGACTACGAGGGCAACGTCGGCTTCATGCGTGGTTCGTCGATTTCGCTATGGGATCTGTTGGGAAAACATTTGTGGCCGGTGCTCATCGGGCTCGGGCTGTTGATCGTGCTGTGGTTATGGAAAAATTTTACCCGCTTCGGCCCCATCGAGGATGCGGCCGGGCCCTCCACGCTTCGGGGCTACGACCACCACCTCGAAGCGCTCGGCGATTTCCAATGGCGGCTCGACCGTGCCGCCGGACTGCTGGCACCGCTGCGTGCCCAGATTCTCGAACGCGGCCAGCGCCTGTGCACCCGCTCCGGCCGCCGCGATGACGACTTTTTCCAATTCCTCGCTGACCGCTCCGGGATTCCCCGCGAGCGGGTTTTCCGTGCTCTCGCCGAGGCCGCTCCGGCGGATGCTTCTGTGCTCACCCGCACCACCGCCGATCTCCAACTCCTGCTCCAAGTCCTTCATTAACATTATCCAATCATGAATCCGGAAAATTATCAGAATCCATCCGAAATACCCCAGATCCGCAGCCTGGAGGAGTTGATCCACCGGATGCGCGAGCAGATCCGCCGCGTGATTCTCGGGCAGGAAACAGTGATCGACCAAGTCCTCGCGGCTCTTCTAGCCGGAGGTCACGTCTTGCTCGAGGGCAAGCCGGGTCTGGGAAAAACCCATCTCGTCACAACCCTTGCGAAAACCTTCGGTGGTCACTCGGCGCGGATTCAGTTCACGCCGGACCTGATGCCCTCCGACGTCACCGGCTTCCGGCTTTTCGACATGAAGAGCCAGACCTTCCAACTGCGGCAAGGACCGGTATTCACCAATCTTTTGTTAGCAGATGAAATCAACCGCGCCCCGGCCAAGACCCAGGCGGCGTTGTTGGAAGTGATGCAGGAAATGCAGGTCACCATCGATGGCGAGACGCTCCGGCTCGCGCCACCGTTCATGACGCTGGCCACGCAGAATCCCGTGGAGCACGAGGGAACCTATCCGCTGCCGGAGGCGCAGTTAGACCGCTTCATCATGAAGGTTCTCATCGAATACCCAAGCCGCGAGGCCGAGTGTGAAATCGTCACCCGCGCTTCGTCCGAAACGCCCGGCGGCACGGACAGCGGTGTTTCCCTCGTCTGCGGTCCGCGCGAGATTGTCGCTGCCCAACAGGCGACTGCTGCGATCCAAGTGGTGCCTGAAGTCGTCGGATACGCCGTGGCGTTGGCCCATGCAACTCGCGAATCACGCTCGGTATCGCTCGGTGCAGGAACTCGTGGCGCGATCAGCCTCGTTAGAATCGGCAAAGCCTTCGCGGCACTGGAGGGCAGGGGATTCGTCACCCCGGACGACATCAAACGCGCCGCTCTCCCCGTGCTGCGCCACCGCGTCCAGCTCACTCCGGAAGTTGCGATCAGCGGCCAAGATGTGGACGAAATCCTCCAAGCCATCGTCGATAGCGTGCCCGCACCGAGGCAGTAAATATTTCTCAATGAGTCCTTCCTTCCGTCTGCTTCAGCTTGCGTTCGCCTGGCTCCTGCTCGCCACTGTAGCGGCGGCGATGCCAGCGCTGATGTCGCCTTGGCTGTGGCTTGGCGGAGTGCTGGCACTGTTTGTGGCGGCGGATGCGTTGATCGTTAGGTTTTGGAAATCTTTGGAAATCGAACGCCGCTTACCGGGCCGTTTTGCGCTGGGGGAAGCCGGCGAGGTCAGGCTGATCTTGCGGAATCCGTCATCGGCGCGGGCGAAAATCGAAATTTTCGATGGGATTCCACCGGGTTCGGAGGCACCGACGCTGCCATGGTCAGGCGAGGTTCCGGCGCAACGGGAGATCCGAGTATTTCATCCGGTGAAACTGCTGGTCCGTGGTGAGTCGATTTTCGGTCCGGTGCAGATTCGGCGCTTTTCGCCGATGGGATTCTGGGCACGCAAGACTTCGCATTTGATGCCCGAAACAGTGAAGGTCTATCCGAATTACGAGCCGGTGATCCGCTTCGCCCTGCTGGCCATGCAGCACCGTGAGAGCCCGATGGGCATTGTCCGCCGGGCACGTGCCGGGGCCAGCCAGGATTTCCAACAGCTCCGCGATTACCGGGATGGCGATCCGCTTGCCCGCATCGATTGGAAAGCCTCGTCACGTCGGCAGGTGCTGATCAGCCGTGACTATCAGGAGCAGAGAAACCAGTCGGTCGTCTTTCTACTCGATACCGGCCGCCGCATGCGGGCGCTTGATGGCGGGGTTCCACAGTTCGACCACATATTAAATGCGATTCTTCTCGTTGCCCACGTCGCCCTGCGGCAGGGCGATCAGGTAGCAGTGAAATCCTTCGGCGGCACGGACCGTTGGCTACCACCGATGAAGGGTTCCCATGCGATGCCGGTGCTTTTGAACCACCTTTACGACTATCAGACTACGCCTGCTCCCAGCGATTTTAGTGGCGCTGTTGAGCAACTGATGGCGCGTCAGCGCCGCCGGTCTTTGGTGATTCTTCTCACCAATCTTCGCGGCGAGGATGGCAAAGAACTCGTGCCCGCGTTACAGGTTTTGAAAACCCGCCACCTCGTCCTCCTCGCCAGCATGCGCGAGAAAGTGGTGGACGACGCGGCGACGCAGCCGGTGGAATCGTTTTCCTCCGCCCTGAAGTTCCTCGCCGCCGACCGTTACTTGCAGGAGCGCCGCGAGATCCTCGCGAACCTCGGCGCACGGGGAATCCTGACGTTGGACTCGACCGCCCAGAACTTTGCGGTGGCCCTCGCGAATTCGTATTTTGACATCAAGGCGGCTGGACGACTGTGAATCAGTGAGTAACGCGAATGCGGTATTGAGTTGCGGCC
>JBBRYQ010000165.1:0-3416 GCA_038237425.1 Verrucomicrobiales bacterium | reverse complement strand
TGCCAGATAGCGCGGGTGGAACGCGATGAGCGGCGGCTTGCCTTCGATCTCCGCTGGCACTCGCAACACGGCAGATGCGTCGGAAGCGGAGCGCTGCGTGAGGGTGAGGTGGCCCTTTTTCTCCCACGACAGGTTGACCGCTCCGTGGTCGGTCAGTCCACGGAGCCACTTGATGACGGATGCCCGGTGGTCCGGGGAGAACGTCACGAGTTCCGGTGCGTGGTGCGGAATGACCTGCCGATAGTTCGGATAGGTTCCCTCGATGATTTTCGACATCAGGACGTGGTTGCCGGAGCGGATCGAAATCCATTCCGTCTCGTTCACCTTCTGCAATCGGATGAAAGCATCGCATTTGGTGAAGTCGGGATGCGCCAGCACGTTCACCGATTGGTTCGGCAGGATGAATGGGGCTGGCGGAACATCCGCAGGGGCGCACGCTAGTCTCCTTCCGTCGGTGGCAACGAGCTTGCCGCCATCGTCCGGGGTGAACAACACCCCGTTGAGGACGTAGCGGGTTGCGTCGTTGGAGGCGCATTCCGCGACAACCGCCAGACTTTCCAAGGTTTTGGCAGGGACACGGATGTTCTCACTGTCGATGACCGGGCGCGATGGGAGATCCGAGACATCCAGAGTGGGATGGCGCGACTCCATGGAAATCCCACCACAGACCATGACCAGGCGAAGCTCGCGGCGTTTGCTCGGTCCTTTGCAGGTGATCTTGATGTCGGTGTTCTTGTCGGCTTGTTTCATGGCCTTCATCGCGTCCGGTGGGATGAGGAAGGCTTCCGGTTGGTATGGCCCGGAGCTTGCGTCGATGCGGGTTTCAAGCCAACGGTCCAGGTCGGTGATGGCGAGGGTGATGCCGGTGGCGTCCAGCGTTGCGAGGATGTGGGTCAATACCGGCAGTGTGGTCCGGGGATGGCGGATGCGGGATAGGAGTTTGGTGGACTCCCGGATGGAGTTGGATGGAATATTCATGGTTGTGTGAGTTTGATAGTTTTCAGTGTTCAGTTTTCAGGAGAGAAATAGGGAGAGCCGTCGGCCCCGGGCGCATGCCCCGAACTGACGGCTCTCTGGTTTCTGGCATCTCCCCTCTGGTGTCTAACCAAGCGGTTTGATGTAGGCGTTGACGCCGACAACGACGGGTTTGCCGTTGATGCGGGCTTCGGTTTCCTTGTTGCCGTTGCTGCTAGCAACCGTGAGCGTCTTGCCAGTGGTGGACGGACGCGGCGCGTGCAGCGGGATTTCAATGTGGAGGACGTTGTCTTTGATGGTGGTTTTCATGGTTGGTTGGGGAGTTGTTGGTTTGTGGATTTAGGAGAGAGGTGAATGATGTTGTCGGCTTCGATCCATTCGACGGGTTGGAAGAACAGTCCGGGGACGACCGCTTGGATGCGGACCCGGGTGCAATCGTCGGGTGCCTCGATGACGAAGCGCTCGTATTTGTCGTCGCCGGGGTCCTGCCATTCGGGCACGATTTGGACGCGGTCGCCGATCTTGAGTGGTTCGGTGCCGTTGCGGGGGATGGGTTGGTTCATGGAATGAAGTCAGTCTTGTTGGTCCTTCCAGTGGAGGATGGTGACATCACCTTCGGCAACGCCGAGGCAGTGGATATCCTCCAAGGTGAAGGACGCATCGGATTCGCTAGAGCCTCCATTCCAATCGGCGAGGCATTGCTGCCGCCCGGCGAGGATGGCGGACTCAAGATCCGTTGCTTCCACTGCATCGATGTGAATGGTGCCGAGTTGGTCCGTTTGCTGACAAAAGACCGTGAAGGTAGGCTTGTTCATGAGCGGAGGTAGGCGGTGTCTTTCTGTTGGAAGAGGCTGTGGGCTTCTTCCTCGGTGAGGCCGATGAACTCGGATTCCCGGAACGAGACTTCGTCTGGGTAGAATGCGAATAGAGTTTTGCGGGAGCCGTCATCAAACGTGGCGACGACCTCGGGCATGGGATCCAACATGCCGAGCGGCATTGGGCGGGGCATGGTGGTGATGATAGCGGTGGTGATTTTCATTGGGGATGGATGGAGTAATAGGTTAATTGTTATATGTTATTCGTTTGGGTTTTGTGCATTGAAATGGGTTGGCCGCCATGGAGCTTGGGGGGGATGTCTCCATGGCGGCCCGTGTCACCCCGGTCGCGCTGTTGCGTGTCGTGCTGCCGGGCTTGCCTCGTAGGTCCTTGCCAGAAGGGGGATCAGGCGGCGGCCTGCTGCGGGTCGGCTTTATATTTGAGCTGATCCACCCCGCATTCGCTGGCGGGGATGTCGTCGCGCACGCCGAGATAAACAGGCTGGTAGATCGAACCGCTCTGCCTTAGCGCATAGAGATACCTCGCATCGCAAACTGCTCCGACTTCCGGAACCTCGTGGTTGGGAGGAATGGTGACATTGCCGGCACCCACCAGTTCGTCGCCGTCGAACAGGCCGAGGGTCACACTGCGCTTGGCATTGTGGCCGGTGACGATGAATGACGCGCTCTCGACGAATTTGAACTTCAGCTGCGGTCCGCCGGAATTAGGGCGGCCTGGGCTGTAGGGTGCGTCCATGTCCTTGAAGACCACGCCTTCACCGCCGGCTTCCTTGAGTTCCTCGAAGGTTTCGAGCTTGTCGTTGGGATCGGTGGTGGTGGTGACCCAGCGGAGTGCTGGGAAGTTCGGCGGGAGGGTCATGAGCAAGCCGGCGTGGCGGTCGATGTAGCGGCGGTGGCGCAGGCAGTTGCCCTTCACTTCCAGCAAGTCGAAGGCGTGGAGCGTGTCGCCCACGGCCTCGCCGTCGATGAGGACATCGAACGGGATGTGTTCGACCGCTTCCCGGATGGCTTCTGGAATGGCGACGACGAGTCCCCGGCGGTTGATGCCGGTGATGGTGTCGCCTTGCTTGCGGACCATGAGCCGGCGGCCGTCGTGCTTCGGTTGGAGGCAGTGGGTGCTGTTGGTGAGCAGGCGAGCCAGTTCGGTGTGTTCCACCGCGTTGAGGAGTTGGCAGCGGATGCCGCTGTCATTTCCTTCATTGCCGGATTGTTGATAAGGAGCCTTGGTCTCGCCGGACGGGCGGTAGCCCTTGGCGGACTTTTCACGAATCAGCTTTGCATGGATGGCGGTGGCCTCGGCGAGTGAGACGATATGAGGCGTCTTGGTGCCGGTGGTTAGATTGCTGCCGCGTCGGCCGTAGGCGAAGGTCACGATGTAGCCCTCGCCGCTGGGTTCGATGGCGGTGTGATATTCTTTGTCTGAGTTTCCCTCACGGAAGTAGAGGGACGTGGATTGGATGGTGATCATAAGTTTGCTAGATTTCAGTTTTAAGTGTTCAGGATTGGAGTTGGTGGAGGGACCGGGCATCGGGTGACGTCTGGTCGGAAAAGGAAATGGCCGCCATGGCGTCCCCATTTGGGAACTGGAACATGGCGGCCCGGGAG
>JBBRYQ010000164.1:0-3632 GCA_038237425.1 Verrucomicrobiales bacterium | reverse complement strand
TGGCGAACCCGCGCAATTTCCAGGATTGGGTGACGAACCAGTTCGGCCGCCGGCTTTTCAATACCTTCTTCAAGAGCTACACGGAGAAGGTCTGGGGGATGGACTGCCGCGAGATCTCGGCCGACTGGGCGGCGCAGCGGATCAAGGGCTTGTCGTTAGGCAGCGCGATCAGGAACGCGCTCCTCCCGCAACGTCAGCCGCGGGACAAGAGCAGGATCATTAAGACGCTGCTCAATTCGTTTCGCTATCCGCGAAGAGGCCCCGGCATGATGTGGGAGGTATGCGCGGAAAAAATGCAGGAGTTTGGCGGCGAACTCGAAATGGGCTGCAAAGTGACCGGCTGCGAATACGACGCGCTGACCGAGACCTGGAGCGTGCAGTTCCGCGATCAGGAGGGGCGCGAGCAGACGCTCGAAGCGGAGCATGTGATCTCATCCGCGCCCATGCGGGAGCTGGTCCACGGCCTCACGCCGGCGGTTGCGCCGCGGGTGCGGGAAGCTGCTGCGAGCTTGAAGTATCGTGATTTTCTCACCGTCATGCTCATCGTTCGCGCGGAGGACGCTTTCACCGACAATTGGATTTACATCCACGATCCGAGCGTGAAAGTCGGGCGGATTCAGAACTTCCGTTCCTGGTCGCCGGAGATGGTGCCGGAGCCGGATAAAGCCTGCTACGGGCTGGAGTATTTCTGTTTCGAACATGACGGCCTCTGGGATTCGACCGATGAGGACTTGCTCGAGCTGGCGAAGCGCGAACTCGCGCAGATCGGCCTGGCCAAAGCAGGTGACGTGGTTGACGGCTGCGTCGTTAGGCAAAAAAAAGCCTATCCGGTTTACGACGACAACTACGCCCGCCACGTGGCGACGATCCGGACGGAGTTGGAGCAGCATTACCCGAACCTGCACCTCGTCGGGCGCAACGGGATGCACAAATACAATAACCAGGACCACGCCATGATGACCGCGATGCTCTGCGTCGAAAACATCCTCGCTGAAGAAAAGCTTTACGATCTCTGGCAGGTGAACGGCGACGCCGAGTATCACGAAAGCGGCGAAGCCGAAACGGAGCCGGAGCAGGGCACAGCCATCCGCCTCGTCCCGATGCGCGCTTCTGCGACGCCGGAATTGGCATCCGAGCAGAGCGGCTAGGCGGCATTGTAGCCTGCGCTACAATGGCGTAGGCCTAACGAAAAGATCAGGCGGCCTGGTGGCGCACGCGGGTGCGCAGCTCAGCGATGCGCACTTTAATCGTCTTGCAGCGCCGGCGTTCGTAAACCGCCTCGGCTTCGGGCAACGATTGCGCCTGATAGGGCGGTCGCGCCGGCTCCAGACAGCGTTCGGCGAACTCATTCGCCATCCAAACGCGGTGAAGACTGGCCTCCGTGGTGACCTCCTCTGCCTCCGCGAGGAGCAGGTCGCGCACGGCGATAAAGGAAAAAATTTCCTCCGCCACCGCATTAGTTTCGGTCGGCGCCGGCGGGCGCGGGGCGGGTTTGGCAGAACGGATTTTTGGGGATTGTCGATGCGGGAGAGTCGCTTGCATGAATTTCAAAAAGCAGTTCTCGTGCTCAACCGCAGAACATTTCAACCGCCAGAAATTTTGGACGCGGCCCGTCATTTGCTATTCAAAACAGTATGATCAAAGCGCCCATGCAAATCCTGACGGTCGAAGACGAGAATGCCATCGCCCAAATGCTCGCCCTCGTGCTCGGTGGCCCGGCCGCCAAAGTGACAAGGGCAGCGGATGGCTGGGAGGCGTTGATCAAAATCGGCGCCGCGGCGCGTTCTTTCGATCTCGTCATCACTGACCACCGGATGCCGAGGGTGGGAGGGCTCGACCTCGTGCGCCGGCTTCGCGAGCGAAAGTTTGACGGCAAGATTCTCGTTCTCTCCGCCCATCTATCGGATGAGGACATCCGCGCTTACGAAGAGTTGGAAGTGGATATGATGATGTCCAAGCCCTTTGATTTTCAGGAAATTCAAAATGCGGTGGCATGCATCACCAAAGACGTTTCGGTAGCCGTTGAGGCCTAACGAAAAGAGGGGTCGGCAGTGCCCTCGTTAGGAACCCGGGCCGGGGGGTATTACCCACGGCCTTCCGCAAGGTTTCAACGAAGGCTACGGCAGCACGAGTTCGGCAGTCTGACTAATCTCAGGGCTATCCACACCGCCAGCGATGAGAATTCTGCCGTCCTGGAGTAGCGTGGCCGTATGATTTGCCGGGTCACCGTCATGGTGCCGAACAAGCTCATTTGTCCCGTCGCTGGATCATACATCTCCACCGAATCGAGCGCTCTTTCCAAACCGCCAAAAACTGAATTCCCGGTCGAGGCTTCGCCGATCATCAGCACTTTCCCGACTAACGATCCCCACGCAGAATTGGTGAGCAAGATCGCAACATGACGCTGCCGCGGTTGGAGCAGGCCCGCTACCTGCGAAAAGGTCTTGGTGCCCGTGTTGAAAAGATCGGAAGTGTCGGGGAAGGAAATTCCTCCAGTTATCAGCACGGTGCCGTCGAGGAGTAAGGTGGCGTCATGCTCTGTCCGGCCGACGTGCATGTCACCGCCCTGAGTCCAGGTCCTGGATTGAGTGCTGAATATCTCAGAAGTGGGTGTGCCAGTATCAACCGGTTGACCGTTGGAGATCGATGCTCTTCCCTCGACGAGGATGTTCCCGCTCGGCAGCAGCGTTGCCCGATGGCGCTTTCTCTGAACGTTCAGCGAACCGGTGCTGGCGAAGGTTTGCAGCGTCGGAGTGTATAACTCGGCAGTCTTTAAGGGCGTCGCACCTTTGCGGCCGCCGGCCACCAATACCTGTCCATTGCCTAGAAGGGTCGCGCTATGGAGCGATCGCTCACCAACCATCGAGCCGGTCGACAAAAACTGCGTCGTCGCTGGGTCATAAAGTTCAGCTGTTTGGCTGTCGCCCGAGGCTGTCTTGCCCCCCGTGATCAACACCTGATTGTTTTGCAGCAACGTTGCGGTGTGACTCTTTCTAGCCTGAGTTAAAGAACCCACCAAACTGAAAGAGTTAGTGGCGGGATTGAAAGCTTCGGCGGAGTTAAGGAAAAGCGCGTCGGTGCTGCCGCCTGCCAGGAGCACTTTGCCATCCGACAACAAGGTGTCCGTCTGTTGATTGCGCGCGACGCGCATGTTGCCTAACGAGGTAAAGGCATGGGTCACGGGATCGAGAATCTCCGCTGATTGCAGAGTCTTATTACCTGTAATGCCGCCAGCCACCAAAATGCTTCCGTCCGGCAACATCGTGGCGGTTGGGCCGGTGCGGTTTTCCGCCATCGTGTCGTGAACCGACCAATTCCCGGTGGTCGGATCCCAAATTTCATTCACTGCGAGAAAGCCACTCTCCAATGTCGTTCCTCCGATGACGAGGACACTGCCGCTGGCCAGGAGCACCGCATCATGATTCGAGCGGTGGTTCCGCATCTTCTTGCCTTTGGTGAAGATCTGCTGCACCGGATCGTAAATATCCGTGTCGTCGTGCGGACTCGTCCCGGAAAATCCTCCCGTGATGAGGACGCTGCCATTGAGCAAAAGCGTGCCGGTATGGTTGGCGCGCGGAATGTTCATCGTTGCGGCAAGCTGGGTGAATGACTGCGTCGCGGGATTGTAAATC
>JBBRYQ010000163.1:0-3641 GCA_038237425.1 Verrucomicrobiales bacterium | reverse complement strand
TGCCGCCGCTCAATGCGGCCCCGCGGAAGGACGACCGGCCTTGGCTTTATCACACGGTGACGGATGCGTGGTGCCCGTTTGATCAATCGATTGCAGCAACCGAGATTCTCGCTTTGAAAATAGATCCGGGTGTCTGGCTCGTCGGTCGTGAGGGTGTGGATGAAGTGACCTTCCCGCGAATCACGCGGAAATTGGCGTTGATCGACTATATCGTGGTCGTTGGCTATTTCGTCATCCTTGCAAGCATTGGATTCTACTTTGCCAAACAGGAATCCAGCGCCGAGTTCTCGCTTGGAAACCGCAAGGTGAAATGGTGGGCGGCGGGCATCAGCATGTTCGCCACGGGTGCCAGCGCGATCAGTTTCATGGCGATCCCAGCGCTGGCGTTTGCGACCAACTTGGTATGGACGCTGCCTGTCGTCGCCACCTTGATCCCCGCTTATTTCATCACCGCTTATTATATCTTTCCGCTGCTGCGGCGTATGGAGATAACCTCTACCTATGAATACCTGGAGCGGCGTTTCAATAATCCGCTGCGGCTCATTGCGAGCGCCCAGTGCATCGCCATCCAGACCATCGGGCGGACCGCCGTGGTGCTGGTGCTGCCCGCGCTGGCGATCGCATCAGTCACTGGAATGAATGTGTTTTTGAGTGTGTTGCTGATGGGCATCTTGACCACGATTTACACGGCGGTCGGCGGCTTCGAGTCGGTGATTTGGACCGAGGTGTTTCAAGGTGTTTTGAAATTCATTGCACCCTTGGCGATGGTCGTCATTGCGATTGTGAGTTTGCCGGGCGGCTTCGGCGAGTTTTGGAAAACCAGCGGAGACTATGGCAAATTTGATATGGCGCTCGTGACTTGGGATGTGACGGTGCCGGCGATTTGGATCCTGCTGATCAGCTATATGCTCCAGTTCACGGTGGTGAAGGCGGGCGATCAACCGATCATCCAGCGGGTGTTCTCCGCGCCGCTGCATGAAGTCCGGCGGGTGACGGCAATGGAAGTCTGGTGCGCCATCCTCATTGGGATTCTTTCGAATATTTTGGGCATTGCCATCTTCAGTTATTTCCACGCGCATCCGGAGCAGTTCTCGCCGACGGCGCAAAATGACCAGATCGTGCCGTTGTTCGTGACGCAGGCGATGCCGCCGGGATTCGCGGGTATGGTCATCGCTGCGATTTTCGCCTCGGCCATGGCCACCGTCGCCAGCGCGATGAATAGCGTGGCGACTATCTATACTGAGGATTTCTATCCGAAGATCCGGCCGCAAGCGACGGACAAACAACGCCTGCGCACGCTCAAAATCACGTCTTACGTGGTGGGCATCATCGGTACCTGCATGGCCTTGCTGTTAGCCGGGACCAACCCGAAGTCCCTGATGGTCGTGTGGAGCCAGATCGTCTCGCTGATGGGCGGAGGCGTGGTGGGTGTGTATTCGCTGGGGATGTTCACCAAGCGAGTGAACGGCTTCGGCGCGGTTTGCGGGGCCATCGCCAGCATTGTGATCACGCTGCTGGTGAAGCTTTACACGCCGCTTCACTGGTCCACCTATCTACCGATCGCGATCCTTTCCTGCATGGTGGTCGGCTACCTTTGTAGCTTGTTCTCCCCGCAAACGAAGAATCTTGAGGGCTTGACGGTTTTCACTCCAAAAAAGCCGGTGGGCGAAGAACTGTGAGCGCACTACCATGACTCCGCGATCTTCCTGCCACTTGACTGACTGGCTCGCCCATCAGGGCGGGATGGTCACCGCCCGACTGAATCAATACGCTCCCGATCGATTCAACCTGCTGGTCAACCACGCGAAGGCATTACTAACAAGTGGCTCGTGTGAAATCGAATTGTCCGGTTCGAAATGGGTGATATCGATGAAATCCACTCCGATCGTCGAGAAGGGTAATGCGTTCGAATGCGAGGTGGTTTTCACCTGCATCTCGGGTGTGTTGGCGGATGCCAGTGTCTCGGTGGAATTGGAATTCAGCGATTGGTCGGTGGGGAACTACGTGCTGATGCCGGCCGCCGCTTATGATGGGAACCGATTTCGATCACGAAGAATTCCTTATTCACCGAAGTTATGGTTTACCGACGACATCGGCCCGGACAAGCCGATCATCGTCACGGATATCCCGAAGCTCAACGAGGGTGACGGTCCTTCACGCATTCAGGAACGCAGCGGCAGCATGGCCTTGCCTTCCATCGGTTTCCGCTCCACGGCGACTGAGCGGGGGATCTGGCTGCTGACCGACCAGAGGAATGCGCTTGGGGATCATGGCATCGGCATCGAGGAGAACCGGGATCGCTCCAAGGCGACTCTATCGATCACCTCGCCCGTGGTGCGCGAGTTATATAGCTATCGGAACTGCGACATGCGCTCGCCCTCGGTGGATGTGCCCGCAGACTTCAAGGCGGGTGATGTCGTGAAAATTTCATTCCGCCTCCATGCGTTCGCGGCACCCGGACTGCAATCGTTTTTCGAGAAGTTTGCGGAGATCCGAAAATCCGGAGTTTTGCCGCGGGTCGATGTGCTACCGTTCTCCGCGTGTTTCGCCCTGCAGGAGGAAAAGTTCAATCGCGACAACTTCGTCCCGGAACATGGCTACTACTCCGTCGGTCCGCGCCAGAATTTCCTGCAGGACTGGCAGATCGGTTGGACCGGAGGAATGATCAGCACCTATCCGCTTCTCTTCGCGGGGAATGAAGAGACCCGCGCCAACGTGGTGCGGAATTTCGACTGGTTATTCCCTAACGGCATCAGCCCGTCGGGCTTTTTCTGGGACAGCGGTGCAAATGGCACCGAGTGGTTCGGCGGGGACATCCGCAAGCCACACACCGCGAACTGGCATCTGATCCGCAAGAGCGCGGACGCTGTGTTTTTCATCATCAAACAGTTTCTTCTGATGGAGCGGCTGGGTTTGGAAGTGAAAGGCTCGTGGAGGGAGGGCACCCGCGGCGTGTGTGATGCGTTCGTGAAACTTTGGCAGAGCAACTCGCAGTTCGGCCAGTTCGTCGATTCGCTCACCGGAGAGATCCGCGTCGGAGGATCGACCAGTGCGGGGCTCGCCCCCGCCGCCTTGGTAATTGCAGCGGACTATTTCCGCGACTCCCGCTATCTTGAAGTGGCAGAGCGCTCGGCGGAGTATTTCTATCAGTATTACACGCGCGTCGGATTGAGCTGCGGTGGGCCGGGCGATGCCTTGCAGAATCCGGATTCAGAATCGTGGGCGGCGTTGGTGGAATCCTACATGGCGCTCCATGAGGCGACCCGGGATGCCAAATGGCTGGAGAGGGCGGGGGAGGCTGCACACCAACTCTCGACCTGGGTGGTTTCCTATGATTTCGAGTTTCCGCCGGCTTCGATGTTTGGGAAAGCTGGCATCCGCACGACGGGCTCGGTCTATGCCAACACCCAGAACAAGCATTCCGCGGCGGGATTCTGCACCTTGTCCGGATTGGCGCTGCTGAAACTTTTCCGGGCGACTGGGGACCGCTTTCATCTCGATCTGTTATGGGACATCGCCCACGGCATGCCGCAGTATCTGCCACATCCGCTCAAACCGCTTGGCGACGCGCAGCCTGGGCACATGTGCGAGCGGGTGAATATGACCGATTGGGAAGGCCCGGAGCGCATCGGCGAGACGCT
>JBBRYQ010000162.1:0-3643 GCA_038237425.1 Verrucomicrobiales bacterium | reverse complement strand
GCTTTTTGGTCGCGGAGCCAGGCGCGGCGGGACATTTTCACGCGGCCTTTTTCATCGACTCCGAGGCACTTGGCGGTGATGACGTCGCCTTTTTTGACGATGTCTTCAACGTTTTCGGTGCGGCCTTCGGCGAGTTCGGAGCCGTGGACGAGGCCGTCCTTGCCGGGGAGCACTTCTATGAAGGCGGCGAACTGGGTGATGGAAACGACCTTGCCGGTGTAAACCTTGCCCACTTCGATTTCCTGGAACATGGAGGGCTATCATCGCCTTGGCGCACTCAAGACGCTTCTTGCTTGGAGCCGTTGTCAGTCCGGTAAATCCTCACTTGCCAAGTGAATGCCGAAGTCCATCGCGCCGTGGAGGATGCGGATGATTTGAACCGTCTGGCCTTGTAATGCGAAGAAGATGACGTGCTTTTCGTGACGGGCGGAGCGGCAGCCTTTTATCAAGCCCTCCCGAAGGCGATAGGATTCCGGGCTGAGTTGAATCTCCTCAAGTTTTTTCCACAGGCCTTTCAAATAGATTCCCTCCTGCTCGGCCCCCCAAGTCTGGAGGGTGTATTCGGAAATGGACTGGAGGTCGAGAATCGCGGAGGGCGAGAGGATGAATTTCATCACTTGGCCCGGGCCAGATTAAGAAATTCACTTTCGGAGGTGATCGTGGTGCCTTCGCCGCGCTGGAGTTCTTCGTATCCCAGGTTCACCTCGGCAAGCAGGTGGATGCGTGCCTCGATTTCCTGCCAGGAGGCATTGTCTGGGAGCCCCTTGATGGTTTCCATAGCGAGTTCCTTCGTGGACATGAGAGGAACGTAGGGGAATTTTGTTTCTGATTCAAGGCTGCAAAAGCCCATGTTCTTGCGGGATTGCAGACCGCCCCTCTCTGCCACCCGGCGGAAATTCGGGGAAGTTCTTCTCCGGGCTGATCTGGCGGTTCCAAAGCCGATGGATTTTAGCCTGCTGCTGGCTCTTCGTCTGCCGGGACAATTTCTGAACCTCGAAGGCCAGACGCTTCAGCGCATTGATACAGGGACTTCCGAACACGTCGCGTTGTTTCAGTTTCCGTCAGTTTGTGGTGGCTAGGGGATGACCGGCTCGATGGAGCGCTCGGCGAGTGAGCCGTGGCCGATTTCGCGGCGGTTGATGCCACCCATACGTCCGCATTCGCCGACGGAGAATGGTGGGAAGTTGTAGTGGAGGATGAAGCGCTTTTCGTCTTCGCCACCGGCGTAGTTGTCGAAATGTTGTTTTTCGTCGGCAGGTGCGAGGGTGGTGATGGCGAGGGCTTGCGTTTCGCCACGGGCGAAAATGGCGGAACCGTGAACGCGTGGCAGGGTGCCGACTTCTCCGTCGAGTGTGCGGAGGAAAGGTAAAATTTCCGCTCGCATCTGCGACGGAAATGCGTCATATCATTGCCATGAGTATGCTCACCCTTACGCCAACCGCCGCCCGCGGAAATCTTTCCGAGCTGCTGCGCCGCGCGCTCAAAGGGGATGACATCGGCATTGTGGTCGATGGGCAAATCGTCGCCCTCCGTCCCGTCGCGGTGGAGTCCATGGACTACGCGACCCGCGAATACGGTGCGAGGGTTGCGGAATTGGATCAATTCGAACAACGAACCCATGGCCAAATCGAAAAAGCCCGCAAAGAAGGTAATCTCCACGACTTCACCGGAGACATCGAAGCCCTCCTTGAAGGCAAGGGTCACTGAAGACTTGTTGGAACAAATTCGCTCCAGATCGAAATCCGAGCGTCAGGAAATCGGCGACGCCATTGATCGGGTCCTTGAAAGCTGGGGGCGGCCACACGCGCATTCCGGGATAGGCATCCGCCGCCTCACCAAAACCATTTTCGAGTGCCGGGTCGGTCTGGATGACAGACTGGCCTTCGTGTTCATTGCGACACCGCCGGAGCTGGTTTTCTTCTTCATCGGCAACCATGATGAGATTCAAAAATTGATTCGATCCAACCGATGAAATCAAAAACATCTCAAAACGCCCACCGTGGCAGTGACTTTCGCGATTTCCTCGCCGGGGAAGGCATCCTACCCGAGGTGGAAGTGCTCGCTCTCAAGCGCGTGGTTTCCCTCCAACTCCAGCAGATTCTGGAGTAGGAGCACGTCACCAAGACTGAACTGGCTTCGCGCATGAAAACCAGCCGGGCCTCGCTGGACCGGATGCTCGATCCCTCAAACCCCTCGCTCACCGTGGCGAGCCTCGGAAAAGCCGCCGCTGGTCTCGGCCGGAAGGTGGAACTGCGCTTCGTGCCTGCTTGATGTTAATCCGTGAGCTACGACCCCACTCACGACCCCACTCACTCCAATGAGATTGCGCCTTGCCCGCGCCATCGGTCCTGTGCATGGTTTCTGAATGGATGAAATCATTTTTGAAGTGCGTGAGGATGAGATCGATGGCGGTTTCGTCGCCACAGCTCTTGGCCATTCCATCGCCACTCAGGGAGACACCCTTGAGGACTTGAGAGAAATGGTGCGCGACGCCGTGCGCTGCCACTTCGGCGATGCCGCACCCGGCCCCGTGCCGAAGATCATCCGCCTTCACTTCGTCCGTGACGAGGCGATGGCCGTATGAAAATCCCCCGCGATATCAACGCTCCTGAACTCGTCCGGGCGTTGCGGGTGCTCGGCTACGAATCAATGCGGCAAGAGGGTTCCCACATCCGCCTGACGACCACAGTGGGAGGAACCCACCATCTGACGATCCCCAATCATCGTCCGCTCAAAACAGGTACCCTTCTTGGCGGCGTCCTCAAACCCGTGGCCACCCATCACAAGCTGACCGTGGCAGAGTTGCTCGAAAAACTGAAAATTTAACCTACCGCGTGCATTCTAGAATCCACATTTTGTTCAAATGCGTCACCTGAAACCCCCATGAGCGCCACCACGAATTACACCAACCCCATCGACCTCTACCGCCAGGGAGTCGCCATCCTTGCAGATCACCTCGGCCCGGTGGATTCCATCCGATTCCTGCGTCTCCTCGACAAGGGCGCGGGCGACTATACCGCCGCCCGTCAAAGCCAGCCGGACCAAGGAACCATGCAGGAACTCTGTGCCGAAATCCGCGCATTTGAGGCAACGCAGGGCAAGCCATGAGCGGATGCCGGAGTCTGCTTCTCTCCACCCACGGAAATCCGGCCGGTCACTTGATCCGAATCGTAGAACCCTCCGCATGAAAGCCGTGCCCTTTCACCATCCGACCATACGAATCGCCAAATGATCCAACCCCACACGCCCGAAGATAGAAATGTTGAAATGCGACACCTGACCCGACCGAGTCGTACCCATCATAACAGCGGACCGAGGAGCGAGCGGTGAGTGGGGACAGAGCTATTCGATTCACATCCATGTGATTTTAATAACTCTGACCCCGCCTACGTCCACCCACCACAAACTGACCGTCGCGAAGTTACTCGAAAAACTGAGAATCTAACCCAGCGCATCCATTCTAAAATCCCCATTTTGTTGAAATGCGACACCTGACCCTATTCACGCCAAACTCATCAGCCCCAAAAAGCTCGCCGACCTCCTCTCATGGAAACACAGCGGCTTCCACATCGACAACGGCGGCGAAAAACCCGTCCCCGCCCATAACAGCGCCGGTCGGAGACGTCTCGCCGAATATCTCCTC
>JBBRYQ010000161.1:0-4009 GCA_038237425.1 Verrucomicrobiales bacterium | reverse complement strand
TCGCTGGTGGGTTTGTTGATTCTCCTTTCCCTGTGCCGGGGGGGGGGGGCGCCGCCCCCCGTGAGAATTGTGGGTGTTTGGAAAGTTTCAGGCGGAGCAGACTCAGGCGGTCAGACAGGCGGCGGAAGCCTCGGTCACTGCGGCGGCGACCATTTCAATCTGGGCTGGCGTGAGTTCCGGGAAAACCGGCAGGGAAAGGAAAGTGTCTGCGCAGAGTTCGGAAATGGGGAAAGCGCCGCGCTGGTGGCCGAGAAATTGATAGGCTGGCTGCAGGTGGATCGGCGTGGGATAGTGGATGCCGTAGCCGATCCCTTTTTTGTCGAGGACACGCATGAGGCCTTCCCGGTCTGCGGACCGGATGGCGTGAATGTGAAAAACGTGACTTCTATTAGCTCCGGTCACCGGCAGCACGATGTCTTCGAGTCCTGAAAGCAGGCGCACGTATTCCGCCGCGTGGCTGCGGCGGGATGCATTGCCGCTGTCGAGATGCCGCAACTTGATGGCGAGGGCGGCTCCCTGGATTTCATCCATCCTGCCGTTCCAGCCGATCGAGGTGTGATGGTGTTTTCTCGACTGGCCGTGGTCCCTCAGGACGCGGATTTTTTCCGCAAGGACGTCGTCATCGGTGACCACAGCACCGGCCTCACCGATCGCACCGAGATTTTTCGCTGGATAGAAACTGAAACAACCGGCGGCTCCCAGCGAACCCACCTTGCGCCCGCCGTATTCGGCACCGTGGCTTTGGGCGGCATCCTCGATTACACGGAGGCCGTGCTCGCGAGCGAATGCGAGGATCGGATCCATGTCTGCCGCTTGACCAAAAAGCTGGACGGGAACGATCACCTTGGTTTTCCGGCTGAGGGCATTCCGCAGAAGCTCAGGATCCATCGTGTAGGTCGCAGGATCGATATCGACGAAAACGGGCTTGGCTCCCGTCAGACTGATCGCCTCGGCGGTTGCGATAAAACTCATCGGCACGGTAATCACCTCGTCGCCGGGCCCCACGCCCATCGCGGCCAGGGTCAGCCGGAGTGCATCCGTTCCGCTGCCGACACCCACCGCGTGTCTTGTCCCGCAATAGGCAGCGAAGTCCTTTTCAAATTTTGCAACAAATGAACCACCGGCAAATTCTCCCGAATCGATCACTTCTTCGAAAGCGCGGCATAGCTCCTCCTTGATGGGAGCGTGGTGTGCCTTGAGATCGGTGAAGTGAACTTTCACGGGGTGCTATGCTTTACTTTTGCATTACGCGTGCCGGATTTCCCGCAACAGTGGCGTCGGGAGGAACATCTTTTGTCACGACGCTGCCCGCGCCGATCATTGCGTTCTCGCCAATGGTGATTCCGCCGAGGATCGTGGAACCGGAACCGATCGACGCACCCTGTTTGACGAGGGTTGGCAGGCATTCCCAGTCAGCGGCGGTCTGCAGCCTGCCGTCGGGGCGAGTCGCGCGGGGGAAACGGTCGTTGGTGAAAACCACGCCATGACCCACAAAAACCCGGTCCTCAAAGGTGACGCCCTCACAGATGAAAGTGTGGCTGGAAATCTTGCAACAAGCGCCAATTTTCACGTTCTTCTGGATTTCTACAAAACATCCGATGCCTGTGTCGTCGCCAATTTCGCAGCCATAGAGGTTTACGAAACCATGCATCCGGACATTGCGGCCCAGCCTAACGTCCGGCGCAACGCGAAGGCTGCCATTGGTTTCGCCACTCATGAGGATGCACCTTTCAATCAGCCTGCTTCCGACAGGCGCTGCTGTGCGACGGGGAGAGGCAGGACGCGCGGGCCGGCGAAAGGCACCGGTCCGCCCTGCGCCTTAAGCGATTCCGTGCTGGCTTCCAGAATCCTGACGACTTCGAGCCCTTTCGAGCCGCATGAACGGGGCAGGGTTCCTTGCTGGATACATTCGATGAAATCCCTGCACATCACGTTGAGCGGCTCGCTCTGCTCGATGTGAGGGATGTAGCAATCCCCGTAGTGATAGGAGTAGTGAAACTCCGCGTAGCTGTCGTAATGGGGTGGGCACTCCACCCGGACATCGTAGATCCGGATTTTTTCGAGCGGTTGGAGGTCGTCGTAAACGATCATTTTCCGGGTGCCTACGAAGGTCATCTGGCGGACCTTCCTCGGTTCCAGCCAACTGCTCTGCACGGTGGCGAAGCGTTTGTTACGGAACGTGAGGGAAAGGTTGGTGACGTCTTCGATGTCCGGATTGATGTGGGCGTTTCCCTGGCAATTCACCACCAGCGGCGATTCGCCCATCACGTGGAGGATGATGGAAATGTCGTGGGGCGCCAAATCCCATGCCACGTTGATGTCCTGCTTGAAGAGGCCGAGATTGAGGCGCTGGCAGTTGACGTAGCGGAGCTCGCCGATGTCGCCGCTGCGAATGATTTCCGCGATTTTCCTGACCGGCTCCGAATAAAGGAACGTGTGGCCGACCATCAGGGTCAGGTCCGCTTTTTCGGCAAGTGCGATGAGCTCCTCGCACTCTTCGGACGAGCCTGCCATCGGCTTTTCTATCAGAACATGCTTTCCTGCCAGAAGGCTTGCCTTGGCGAGCGCGTGGTGGGTTTTGAGCGGAGTAGCGATGACCACGGCGTCAATTTTCGGGTCCTGCAGCATCTCGCGGTAGTCTGCGTGGGAAGCTGCTTCCGGATAGACTTTGCGCAGGTGCTCAATACGCGTTTCGCTCAGATCACAAACCGCGACCAGCCTTGCGGATGAGAGCGCGTTGAAGTTTCGAGCTAGGTTGGGACCCCAATAGCCATACCCGATGATCCCGATCGCGACTGGCTTTTTCATCGGAGTTAGCTGAGCCTCCTGGTGGCACAACCCGGATCCGATTTGTGCGCGGCGTCTCTATATGAGGCGCTCCGTTTGGCGGAGCGGCCCTGCTGAAACGCATGGCACATCTGAACGAAAAGTGCGGCAGGCGTGCGCATCATGATGGCCATGTCCAGCCCGAGCGACGCCTCACGAACGTAGCGAATGTCCATGACGTTCATTTCGCTGAAGGTCGTCTGGTTTTTGCCGCTTACTTGCCAGCTTCCGGTGAGGCCCGGCAGCGCGGCAAAACGTTCCCTCTGGCGTTCGGAAAAGAAAGCATACTCCTGGGGAAGGCAGGGACGCGGACCAACCAAGCTCATTTCGCCGCGCAGGACATTGAGGAGCTGCGGAAGTTCATCGAGACCAGCCACGCGGAGGAAACAGCCGCCAGGGATCAAGCGCGAGTCGCAAAGCAGATCCAGCTTGATCATCGGGCTATCGGTTCGGACCAGATGCCTGAGATAAGTTTCGTGACGGCTGGTTCCCGCATTCAACTTCATGCTGCGGAATTTGTAGAGCACGAAGCGTTTGCCATTCTGCCCGATGCGCTCTTGGCGGAAAAGGGCCGGGCCGCGCGAAACAACCCTCACCCAGAGGACGATCAGGATCATCAGGGGCAGGGTGAAAGGGAGGCTAATGAAAATACACGTTAGATCCAAGACACGCTTCCAGTCGTGTTGCGCCACTTTTGATTCGGGCGCGTGATCGGGCAAGGGAGCCCTTTTAGGATCGAAATCGCGGAACAGACCGCGATTGACGGGCGCGTTGGCCCTGATGGGTGAAGAGATCTTCCTGAAGGCTGGAACCTTCTTCGAGATATCTCTTGCTTTGACAGCAGTGGACATTGGGGGGTGGGGGGGTGGGGGGTGGGGGGCTAAAACAAAACGAAGAAGACGATTAAGACATGTTCATGAAAAATTTTAAAGGTTGGGTTTTTCGCTAAAATCTGTTGATTTTCTTGAGCTTCGAGGTGGAACGCTGCCGCCCTTGGTCGATTAGAGCTATTCAGCACTAAAACCAATTTCAGGTGTTTCGGTCAAGGGGTAAATCGTTCGTTTCATATCGGTTTCAAATTTTCCGCGTGAGTCAGACGTTTTAGATACGACTAACTCGCTATATGCGCTGTTTTAGCGGCAACAGTCGGAATTTTCAAGGATAATTGCGAACGGAGAGAAGG
>JBBRYQ010000160.1:0-4072 GCA_038237425.1 Verrucomicrobiales bacterium | reverse complement strand
GTCCACGGCCTGCTCCACCTCGCCGGCCACGAAGATGCCGATCCCACCGAACGCGCGACCATGGAAGCCGCGCAGGAAGCCATCGTCGCCCGCCTCTGGACCGCCGAGCTGCGCGAGCGCATGGGCGCGTGAGTATCACATTCGCCGCTTGTCTCTCGTTTCGCGAAGCGGCACCCTTTCCCCATGGAAAGTCACGAGTGGTTTGAAAACACCGATGAGGGGAAAGTTTACTACCGGGCGAATTATTACCTCGGTGGCAAGTGGACCATCATGACCACGACGCAGAAGCGCAACCCGACATGGACCGACATGGTCCCGCCATCGGAAGAAGCCTTGCGCGAACTGCGGGACCTCGTTTGGAAAATATACCAACGCAAGCGCCTGCCATGGGAACGCGTGGCCGAGCTGGACCGCCTGCTGGGTGACGAACCGCTGCCGCGCCCGCAATAGCCTCAAGGCAGCACCTGCTCAACGGACACCTGCTCCGCGCCAAGCAAATCGCGCAGACGGGTGCGCAGAGTGCCTTCCACGGTATCGAGCATGCCGCTTTTTTCTGCTTCACCGCGCATTTGTTCCCGCAGCTCGCGCAAGATCTGGGCGCGGTCGGCCGGCTGGATTTTGTTGAGCCAGCCGCTGTCCTCGCTGAGCACGTCGAAATCGATGAGCTCGACGGAGAGGATTTCCGGCCGGGGAAACCGGGCCACGGGCTTGCCGTTCTGCATGCTCAGCGAGACGCCCTCCTTGAGTCGGTAGCCGCCTTTCACCTGATAGTGGCCGCGGACGATGAGTTTTTTCGTGCCCAGCGGGAGGCCGGAGAAGCTCTCGGATTTTTCGATCGTGCGGGTGGCGCTCATCCGCATTTCCAACAGCGAGAGCTCGGAAATTTCCGCAGTTTCGATAATTTCCGCGCGGCCCTCGACGACCCGGGTATCCTTGTTGGTGATCGCGCCGAGCACCTCCTTGAGGCCGCGCTCGATGCTGGTTTTTGTCCCGGATAGCGCACGTTCGACGGGCCTCACGACGAGGAAGTAAACGCCACCAATGATGGCGGCGGCCGTCACGATCCGACGCAGTGTGCGCCACATTTCCACCCGGTGTTCCATGGCGCGATTCTATATCAGGAGCTTTCCGGCGTCCATGCCCGAAGAAATTTTTCAAAATTGCTAAACCGCGCGATGGGAAGGCGACATTTCCCCTATTGCCCGGTAGATGCCTGCGGGCGAATAATGAGACTCGGTCCAACCCACGGAGGATCTCACCGAATCCGGCATCGAATCCAAATTGACCAACCCATGAAATCCACGCCGATCCCATGCGTAGCCGGCGGCATCTCCGCCGCCCTCCTCGCCGTCCTCAGTCTCACCTGCGCAGCCCAGACCGTCACCGTTGACGGCATCCGCGAGGACGCAGGCGCAGAAGGCTACACCCTGCTCCACACCCAGGCCACCGGCTCTAATTGGGACGGAGGTGCCCAGACCATCGCCAATCTTTATGCAAAACAGGAAGGCAGCAGCCTTTTCTATCACCTTGCATCGAAGGCAAACGGAAACGCCATCATCCTCTTTTTGGACACCAAGCCAGGTGGCGTGAATTTCATCAGCAACAACCTCATCAGCTCCGGTGGTGAAGAAAGCTACATCAACAATCTCGGTTCCTCCCCCACCGCCGGGATGACCTTCGAGAGCGGTTTCAATGCCGACTACGCGATACGGATTTTCGGCAGTGGAAGCAATGCCTACGTCAATATTTACAACCTCAGCACCGGAGTGAGGAGCTATGCAGGAAACTCAGCGAGCAATATCTCCAACGGCATCATCTCCGACATGAAGACGATCTGGGGAAACTACGTTGCCGCGGACTACCCGACGGCCAATCTCGGGATTGAAATGAAACTGAGCCTTGCCGCCCTAGGTGTCCCCTTCGGATCACAGACGGTAAAGACCACCGCCATCCTCATCGACGGAAACTCGAGCTACGCTTCAAATCAAGTGCTTGGCTCCCGCACCAGCAGCACTGCTGATATCGGATCAGGCCGCAATACGATCAATTTCGAAACCGAAACCGGCACCCAAACGCTTTTCTTTGCCGTAATCAACAATGACACCGACGGCGACGGCCTCACCGATGATATCGATACGGACGACGATAACGATGGACTTCTGGATACCGTAGAAACCAACACGGGCATCTACGTTTCACCCACCAATACCGGAACGAACCCGCTCCTAGCGGACACGGATGGTGATACCTATCAGGATGACGCGGAAATCGCCGGAACCAGTCTTGGCTACATCTCTAATCCCAACATTCGTAACTACACCTCCGTCGCAGTTCCGGGGAACTACACGACCCCCCAGTGGCAGCCAGATGGCTCCGCAGGCAACAGCATGGTCCAAGGGAGCACCTCCAGCCTCACCGGTCAGTACGAATGGACGCTGGATTACAAATTCCCCGCAGTCGGCCCGATCGCCTACAAATACGCAGCCGAAGGAAATTACCTCGCTGGTCCCGACATCGCCGCCACCATTTCAGCCACTGGATTCAATCGTTTCTCTTTCAATAACGGGACATCCGCCCAGTCGCTGACTCGCACGGTTTTCCCAAATGTAGCCGCCTACCTCGCCGCCTACGGCCTCGCCTCAGGAGCTGATGCCGATGCAGACGGCATCAATAATGAAACCGAATTTGTGGCAAATACGGACCCAACCAACGCGGATACCGACGGAGATGGCCTCAGCGATGCCACCGACTCGCAACCCCTGGTTCCGACACCCGCCATTCGCGATGTGGTCTTCAGCGTGAACATGACGGTGCAACAAGCGCTTACCAACTTCAACCCGGCAACGGGAAGCGTCGTCGTGAAATTCTTTTCCGGCGTCATGGCCGGCCAACCCGACCTCGCCCTCACGGATGGAAATGCCGACGGCATCTACACTGGCACACTCATCGCAGTACCAGGGCCGGTAGGTAGTTCGTTCGGCACTTACAAATTCTTCAACACCACCGCAGGGGCACCCAACAGCGGCTAAGAGGATGGATCCGACCGTACCTTCAATCTCGGTGCCGGAAACACCACGCAAAATCTCGCCGTCGTTTATTTCAGCAACAACTCCACCCTGCCACCCGGATACAGCACCTGGGCGGCGACCAATGCCGGCGGCCAAGGTTCCGGCTTGGACTTCGATGGCGACGGCGTGAAAAACGGCGTCGAATATTTCATGGGCCAAACCGGATCCACCTTCACCGCCAATCCCAGCCTCGTCGGCGGAACCGTCACCTGGCAGAGGGACCCCGCCTTCACCGGCACCTACGAGGTACAAACCTCACCCGACCTCGTCACATGGACCAACGTCGTGCCCCGCCCAACGCCAACTCTTCAGAACACAATCGTCTATACTCCCTCGGGCACCGGCAAGGTATTCACCCGCCTACAAGTGGTCACCCCCTGATTCCCGCGTCACCAATCACGGCCCTGCGGATGCGAGGCCGTGTTAGTTTCAAACAACCACACCGGGCCGTCTTTTCTCCATAATTTTCTTCCGAAAACCTTGACACCGCCTCGAAAAGTCGGCTTCTTTCCGCCCCGCGCAAGGCGCAAGGCACCCGTAGCTCAGCTGGATAGAGCGTCTGACTACGAATCAGAAGGCCGGGGGTTCGAATCCCTCCGGGTGTACCACTCCTAATATCGTTAAAAGCCCTAGTTTCTAGGGCTTTTTTCGTATTCGGACGAAAACCCCATTCTCCGCCGGAATCTGCCCCGGCCCCCCGAAATCCGGATTAATGGTGCATTTTTGGCAACTGGATTGGCAACTATTTTAGGCTTCTTAAGTATTTCTTCCGGTGACAAATACTCGTGGGGGATCGAACATCCCGGAATGAGCCAGCCGTCGTCAAAGATACCACCCCCGAGCTACCCGGAATTCGCAGTCCGCCGGGAAACGATCAGCCGTTATTTTCATCCTCCGTTACCCCGCAGCACTTTCCATGATTTCGTCAACAAAGGCAAAATCCTGCCGGTGAAGGGAATTCGAGGATTCTACCGTCTCAACGAATCGCTGAAGCGTCTTGGCTT
>JBBRYQ010000159.1:0-4313 GCA_038237425.1 Verrucomicrobiales bacterium | reverse complement strand
CTCCAAACCGACCTCGACGGATTCATCCGCGAGAGCGTGGCGTCGTTGCGTGATGAAACCGCGCGGCTCGCCAGCGAGGTGCTCGCCACCATCGACGGCAGCGAAAACGGCGTCCACCCGCGCACCCTCAACCGTCTCACGACGTTCATCGACAGCTTCCGCACGCTGAACTTCGCCGGCGACCAGCAACTCGAAGCCACGCTCGAACGCTTCCGCCGCGACCTGCTCACCCGCAGCGCCGAGGACTACCGCAACGACAGCGGCGCGATGGCCAGTCTGACGGAAGGCCTGTCCCGCCTGCGCGAAAACGCCGTGCAACTCGCCCGCACCGATGCGCGCGAAGTCATCTCCCGCTTCGGGCAGATGGGCACGCGCAAGCTGGCGGCAGTCAGCTGATCCGCTACCCGTTTCCGGGTGCCCTGCTTCGGCGGGGGACCCGGAAGCATCTCCTGCTAATTGATCTCCACAAGAGACTCCCCGGCTTCGATAAAACGAAGCGCTTCTCCGAGATTTTCCCTGAGGATGGTCTTCAATCGTTCTTCTGAAGTATTGCCACAGCGCAGCCAAATCACAAACGGAGGTGGTCCCATGCGATCGACCATTAAGGAAAAATCCTTGTCCTTGGTCAGCATGATCACGCCTTGCTCCCTAGCCCTTTCAAAAATCTCTGAATCCTCGGCATCCCGTAATCCAAGCTCCCTAAGAGCCATCGCTGAAATTCCGAGTTCCTCGCGAAGCCAGTCCGCGACACGAGGTGACAGATGGGCGTCGAGCCAGATCATGCCGCAACAATCACCGGGTGGTCGATTCCATGAGCCGCATAAGCGATGGCGGCCACAATGTCATCCCTCTCCAAATCGGGCATTTCGTCCAGAATCTGGTCAAAACTCAAACCCACGGCGAGCAGATCGAGCACATCCGTAACTCGAATCCGCATTCCCCGGATACAGGGGCGTCCGCCGCATTGGCTGGATTTCGTCGTAATGCGCTGATGTACGTCGGCCATGAGCTGACCATATCTGACTTTCCCTGTCTTTCAATCCCTTTCCCCACCACCCCTTTCTCCCAACACGCCACTACCCTCACACAACACGCCAATCCTTCTCAGCCAGCGCATTTTTAAACCACCACTCCTCTCACTTCTCTCAACGCTACCAAAACCACTCATCACGCCAATCCATCACCTGAATACCGCAGCAAGGGCGGCCTGTTACGACGGGCCGCCCTTGTCGCATCCATCCCCTCAAGTCTCATCTCCAAACACCACTAACAAATAAATAAACCATGTCTCACTTCACCACCATCCAGACCCAAATCCGCGACCTGGAGGCCCTTCACGACGCTTGCGCCGAAATGGATCTCAAGCTCGTCGCCAATGCCAACTGCCGGGGCTACGCGGGCATCACCCGCCAGGCACCGCACGTCATCAAGCTCAAAGGCCCGTATGACATCGCCGTCGATCCCTCACCGGAAAACGACGGCACCTATGGCCTGACCACCGACTGGTGGGACGGACATGCCGCCAAGGAGGTCGGCATCGGCTACGGCCGCCTGCTGCAATCCTACGGCATCCACAAAACCATCCGCGAGGCCCGTTCACGCGGACTCCGCACTCACCGCAGACAGGAAGCCGACGGCTCGATCCTGCTGACATTGGAAGGAGGCTCGCTATGAGCCGCAAGATCCATGTCCGCGTTTCCCCATTTGGGGAGATCACCGTCGAGGCTGAAGGGTTCCAGGGCAAAGGCTGCGAAGCCGCGACCAAAGCCATTGAGGACGCCCTCGGAAAACCCCGGGAGCGCACCCGCAAACCCGACTTCTGGCGACAGTCCCAACGCCACCAGAACCCACAACAACTCGGCGAAGGAGGTTCATAAATTACCATGAGCCAAACCCTTCGCTTTAACCCCGGCGGTCACATCGACTGCCTATACACCGAAGCGATCGATCTTCGTGCGCTCGGGAGACTCACCGTCTTCCGGGCCACGGACATCCGCTTCTGCGAACGCACCCAACTCTGGAAAGTCCGCTGCGCCTCATCAGGCAAGCTCCTCCACTGCGATCCCTCACGCGAGGCTTGCCTCGCCTGGGAACGCGCCAACCTCGGCCCGCCCAGCGCGGAAGCGCAGAGACCCGCCATCACATTGCCCAACCTCAACCCGGTCATCGACCCAACCTAACCAAACCATCAACTCCCAATCCTCATCCCATGCAAAACCAACTCACCACCTATCTGCTCGCCGGTTACGCCGGCCTCGCCGTCATCAGTTCCGAAGAAGCGCGCGCCGAAGCGGAAATCGCCACTGCCTGCACATCCCTCAAACGCCGCCTCCACGCCTGGTCCTCCAGCGAGGGCTTGGTTGATACCAAGGAAGGCCGTGTCACCGCCTGCCCCGATCCGTTGGACGCCCTCCAGATACTCGACGGCATGTTCGCCACCGACAGCCCGCGCCACGTGGTGCTGTTCCGCGACTTACAACTCCACATGGATCAAAGCGATCCCATACTGGTCCGCCGCATCAAAGACATCCTGCGCGTCGCCAAATCCAACGGCCACTCCGTCATTCTGCTAGGCTGCCGGCTCAAGCTCCCCCCGGAACTCGAACACGAAATCACCCACGTCGATTTCAGCCTTCCTGACAACGGTCAGCTCGGCGTGGTAATGGACGGCATCCTCAAATCCGCCAAGCTCAAGGCACCGCATGACGCGATCCGGGAAGCCGCGTTGCAAAGCGCTCTTGGTCTCACCACCACCGAGGCGGAAAACGCGTTCGCCTTGTCCATCATCGAAACCAAAGGCATCGACCACAAAGTCGTCGCCCGCGAGAAGGCCCGCACCTTGAAGAAGAATGGCTTGGTCGAAGTCGTGGAAGCCACCACCTCCCTCGACGACATCGGCGGACTCGGCCTCTTGAAGGATTGGCTCGTGCGCCGTGGCGGTGCTTTCAGCGCGTCCGCCAAAGCCTACGGTCTGCCAGCACCCAAAGGCCTGCTCATCGTCGGCATCCCCGGCACCGGCAAAAGCCTCACAGCCAAAGCCACCGCCGGAGCCTTCGGTCTGCCCTTGCTGCGCCTCGACATGGGGCGTGTCTTTGGCGGAATTGTCGGCCAGTCGGAAGCTAACCTGCGTTCCGTTATTCAAACCGCAGAAGCCATCGCGCCCTGTGTGCTCTGGATAGACGAGATTGAGAAAGGGTTCAGCGGTTCCCAGTCTAGTGGCAGCACCGACGGCGGCACGTCTTCACGGGTGTTCGGCAGTTTCCTCTCCTGGATGCAGGAGAAAGAAAAACCGGTTTTCGTTGTGGCGACGGCAAACGATGTTTCAAAACTCCCACCCGAGTTCCTACGCAAAGGGAGATTCGACGAGTTATTCTTCGTCGATTTACCCGATGCCTTGGAACGCGCTCAGATCTGGGACATCGTGATCAAGCGCCACGGTCGCCGGCCCACCGACTACGATACCGTCGTCCTCGCCCGCGCCTGCGAGCAGTTCACAGGAGCCGAGATCGAAGCCGTGTTCATCGACGCCATGCACGAGGCATACGCCGAAGGCAAGGAGCCGGGTCCGAAAGAGATCCTGGAAGCGATGACCCGCACTATCCCGCTGGCCAACCTAATGGACGGCCAGATCGCCGCCTTACGCCACTGGGCAAAAGGCCGCGCCCGTGAAGCCGCCAGCCGAATCACGCCGTCACGCAATGGCCGACGGATCGCGGAGGCCAATTAAATAAAAAACTTCGCCATCCGGGACGGTGGCCGACGTGTTGCACCAATGTCCTGACCCATCCGAGGAATGGCAAACACCGTTCCGAAGTATGTCAGGAACCGTCCCGGTGGTCTGGGAGGAGTGGTGGGAGAAATCCTGCCACTCCAACCCGCCGCATCCATTTCCCCCACAACCGGCTCCCGTCAGTGAGCCAGGCCCTGCCGCCCGACACGCTCAAGCGCAGGCAGGTCATGACAAGGCCGCCATGGTAACCCGCTCCCCCCGGTTTCCATGGCGGCCATTTCGTTTTCCAAATTTCCCCCAACCCGCTCCCGCTCTTCAGCGAGGGCCATCCCGGCTGCACGACATGCCCAAGCGCCGTCAGGACCCTACACCGGGCCGCCATCGAGAATCCCCCCCGGTTCCCGATGGCGGCCCATTCCTTTCCCAACACTAACACCAACATCAACCATCAAATGGCCAACTACTACGCCACCGCACGCAGCAACTACTTCGCCGTGAAGGACGAAATGACATTCCGCCAATGGGCGGAGTTCGCAGGACTCGAAGTCATGGAGCCGACCCACCTGAACAAGACCGCCGACGG
>JBBRYQ010000158.1:0-4385 GCA_038237425.1 Verrucomicrobiales bacterium | reverse complement strand
CGACATCCTGTCTCTCGGTCGCCCTCCGTCGTGGCGACGGGCGGAACCTAGGCCAACCCACCGCCTCGGGTCAACCCATTTTGTGGTCCTTTATTCGTTTTTTTTGCACTCATCCCCTAATCCCTTCTGGAATATAGGATTTTTTACGAAGAAATCATCGTTAACTCTAACGATATTGGTTTTTTTTTGATTTTCACCCTCCCAAAATCCCAGTTTTCGATCATCCCGCAAGGCGTGAGCAGACGAATTCATCCTCCATTTCCATGACGGGCATTTACCCTTGGAAAAACGAGCCGTGCGGACGACACTCTGACATGCCGAATCTCGTTCGCGTTGAGCCGATTGCCTTGCTGCCCACCCAAGCTGGCTGCGCAGTTTTTCTTGGAGACGGAGAAAAGGTGATCGTCTTCTATATTGATCCCGCCGTCGGGGCTTCAATCAACGCATCACTCAACAGCCAACTTCCGCCGCGGCCGCTGACTCACGACCTTTTTCTCCTAACCTTGGAAGCATTCGGGGCCACAGTATCGAGGGCTGTGATCGTCCGGATGGAGCAGGATATCTACTACGCGCGGCTCATTCTGGAGGCCGAAAACGAGATCATGGAGCGCAAGATCATCGAGTTGGACGCACGCCCTTCGGACTGTCTGGCACTTGTGGCCCGGTGCGGAGCTCCCTTCTATGTGGTTCGCGAACTGTGGGATACCCTTGAAGACATGTCCAGTGTGCTGGCGGAAATGCGGGAAAGCGGTGGCGAACCGGGATAACAATTCAGAGAATTTCCATGAATCGCCCCTTGCGGCTGGGGACATTGGTTTTAAAGTCCTTCACTATGTTGAGCATCACCGCCCCCTCACTTCCCGAATATTACGAAGAGGAAATCCTTCTCCATCCGGAAAACCGTAAATTTCCAAAGTTCGATCTTGTCCGACTGCTAGATACCGTTTTCGCGCCCACGAAAAACTGTCGCGCCTGCATCCTGATCGACTTCGACGAGCCGGCCGCCCTGATCAAGGACTTCGCTTTTCTGCAGCGAGCAGGCTTTCCAGTGCAGAAAAACGCTCACAAGCATTTCTATCAAGGCTTGAAAAACGGAGCTCTCAACTCCCTAGGCATGACCGGCGGCGAGATGTTTGCATTCCGCTGCACCCATGGCTCTAACCTGGATCTGAATGACGACGTCTGGGATACCGAGGGAAACCACCTCTCACTTGATAGAGACATCTATCCAAACTACGACCTAATTCTCTGTATCTCGACATTCTCGGCCACCGCACCTCTAACTGCCAAATGTAAGCAATACGGATTCCGCGGCGCGACACTGCACGGACTCAACGACATCATCCTCAATTCAGGCCTCGCTGTGGACTATCACGAGGTCTCCGGCGATACCGAGCGCCTGCGCGTCGCCCTGACCAATGCTGACTCGATTGAAATCGACTTCGCCCTCGAAGACGGTCGAGTTCTCACCGCATGGCTCGGTCTGAACGGCCAGGACGCTCAGAAGTCCCACGGCCTATGTCTGGGGAAAACTCCCGACATCGCGAATCTTCCCGCCGGTGAGGTTTACTTCGTGCCAAGTGACGCACGCGGCCAGTTTCCGATGAAATACGAGGACGGCACACTCGGGGTGCTCGAAGTGCAGGACCGCTGCATTATCCACTCCACCCTCATCCAAGGAAATCAGGCCACCATCGATGCGCACAATACCCGCCTCGCGGACGACCCGATGACTGGCACCCTCGGAGAACTCGGTTTCGGCACCCAAGTCCTTCCCGTTTCCGGCGCGGACATCCAGGATGAAAAAGTTCTCGGCACCTGCCACCTCGCCACCGGGCGCGACGACCATCTCGGCGGCGACATCCTGCCCAGCATGTTCAAGAAGCATGAAAATTCGACGCACGATGACATCCTCTTCGCGCCCCACAAGACGCCGAATTTCAACATCAGCCAAGTCCGCATGAAACGCGGCAACCAGCGCGAGGTGCTTATCGAAAATTTCCGACCAGCGCGCTACCTCATGGATGCGCTCGCTGCAAATCGTTAAGCTTAGGCGGGCTTTTTTCACCTAAAGGCACCGGCAAGCGGTCAGCAGAGTGCTGTTAGCCGCGAATCTGCTGGTGCCTTTCGTGTTCCCCCACTTACTGTCGTCCCCATGAGACGCCTGCTTTTTGCCACCCTATTTCTATCCGCACGAACTTCGGCCGCGGAGGCTCCGGTTATGCATCCGCTTTTCAATGGAAAGGACCTCACCGGGTGGAAAGGCGCGGGATACATCGTCGAGGACGGTGCCATCGTCTGCACGCCAGAGGGTAAGAACCTGATGACCGAGCAAACCTTTTCCAGCTACATCTTGGATTTCGAATTCAAACTCCCGCCCGAGGGAAATAACGGTCTCGGCATCCACTATCCAGGCACTGGCGATGGTGCCTATACCGGTATGGAAATCCAGATTCTGGACAACACGGCCGCCAAATACAAAAACCTCAAAGAATACCAATTCCACGGTTCGCTCTATACCCTAGCACCGGCCAAAAAAAACGGACTCAAACCCGTCGGCGAATGGAACCACGAACGCGTCAGCGTGCTCGGTTCTAACGTCACCGTTGATCTCAACGGCGAAATCATCCTGCGCGCCAATCTCGACGACTTGAGCGCCTCTCACCCCGAACACGAAGGCGTGAAACGCCGCTCCGGGCACATCGCGTGGCTCGGTCACGGAGACCGCGTCGCCTTCAGAAGCATCCAAATCGCCGAGGTGCCGCCAGCAGCAAATGTCGATGGAGTAAGGGCCGCCGGGTTCAGCCAAATCTTCGACGGAAAATCCCTAGCAGGCTGGAAACCCGAGCCTAACACCACCGGCGAATGGACCGCTGCTAACGGAATTCTCAAACACAGCGGTAAACCAGGCGATATGTCGGATCTCTGGACCCAGAAGGAATACGCCAATTTCACCCTCGTCTTCGATTGGCGCTGGGCTGGCCGCGCCCCGCTAAAATTCCAACCCATCGTTCTTGCGGACGGAACTAACAAGCTGGGAGCCGATGGCAAGAATGAGAAGATAGAAATCGAAGACCTCGACAGCGGCGTCTATCTGCGAGGCAGCATCAAGAGTCAGATCAATCTCTGGAACTGGAGCATCGGCTCAGGGGAAATCTACGGCTATCGCACTGATCCATCAGTCTCCGCCGAGGTCCGCGCGGCGGTGACCCCTAAGGTCAGGGCGGATCGTGCTCCCGGCGAGTGGAACCGCACCATGGTCACCATGATCGGCGATAGGCTCACCGTCTCCATCAATGGCCGCGTCGTCATTGAAAACGCCCGACTGCCAGACGTCCCGCCACATGGGAAAATCGGACTCCAGCATCACGGCACGTCTATTGACTTCGCGAACCTCTGGATCAAGGAGCTTTGATAGAAAATTGCGGGGTACCCGCGATGACGTAATTTCATCTCGGTGAAATCGGGGTAGGGTGTGTGCCTCCCCCCCAACAAATGACTCACCAACTCCCCCCCCGAGTTGTGCGGATCCGTAGTAACCGTGGTTTGACCTTGCTCGAACTCACTATCGTTATTGCCGCACTTCTGGCTCTCGTCTCCATCCTTTTCGTCGGTGCCCGTGCGTGGAAACGCGGCAGTGATCGCTCCGGATGCATCATGAATCTTTACAACATGCAGATGGCCACACGGTCCTATCAGAATATGTATGGCTACGATTACGGTGGTCACCCCTACGCGGAAAACGGCACCCAGAACATCGCGATTATCTTGTTCACCAAAGGCTACATCGAACAACATCTCTACGACGAAGTGCGGGGCGTCTCAAAATGTCCGGCGGGCGGCAGCTACTTCTGTGCCGTCCCGGATCTTTTCCCCGATGCTGGCCATCTCTACATGACCTGTTCACTTTCCGTCTCGGACGATCACTCACCGACCTCCCACCTCGATTGGTGAAATTGACTGCTTGGCAGACGGCGGAATCCGGGAGATGCATGGAGCGGCACGATGCACTACCGCGAGGCAATTGATTGGCTGTTTTCCACCCAGATGTTCGGGATCAAACTCGGGCTGGACGGGTCGCGCCACCTGCTCAAGGAGTATCTCGCCCATCCGGCCCACGGCGTGACGGTCATCCACGTCGCTGGGACTAACGGAAAGGGCAGCACCTGCGCGATGATCGATAGCATCGCCCGCGCCTGCGGCAAACGCAGCGGGCTTTTCACCTCCCCGCATCTCATCGACTACCGCGAGCGCATCAAAGTCTCAGGCCGCGAGATCCCCGAGGACTCCTGCGCCGCCATGCTCACCGAGCTGCGGGAAATCTGTGAGAGGATGGAAACGCACCCGACGTTTTTTGAAATCACCGTCGTCCTTGCCATGCGCTG
>JBBRYQ010000157.1:0-4389 GCA_038237425.1 Verrucomicrobiales bacterium | reverse complement strand
GCCAGTTGTTCCGCCGGGTTTTGTCCTGCGAATTCTGAGGTTAGAGCAGTCTCAATCGCAACGGCGCAGGAGCGGGATTTGACGCGGAATTCCGAATCGCCAGCGCGAGGTTTCGACGCCGGAGCACGGATGCCGCCCGCCGGGTCCCACTCGAATGGCTGGGTGGCGGAAACCGCAATCAGCACGCTGCCATAATGCAGGAAGATCCGCCCGGTGGCGGCGGCGTCATTGATAAACGCCTGGTGGCCGCCGGGCACATAACCGAGGGCGTAGGGAAACGTGACGTCATCCGGCATTTGAAATACAAATAGCAAACTGTCACGACCGAGAACCTCCTGTTCATAGGCGCGCACGCCATGGGTGTGAATGCCCATCTTGTCAGGTTCGTCGGCAGCGGGATTGGTGATCCAAAGATGACTCCCCTTCCCCGCATCCGACTCCTCCCACATCACGCCACAGGGGTAGCTCTGGCCTTGCCACGGCTTTCCGCCGACTTTCGCTGAACGTGAGAAAAGCGCATAGCTTCGGTTGACATAATGATTCAGGGCAAATCCGTTGATCAGGGCACGATAGAAGTAGGGCTTGGAGCGGTCGGTGGCCGCGCTCACGATCGCCGATGGAACCTGATAGCTACTAACCGCTGCTGCTGCCGCGGCTTTGGCTTTGGTGAGTTCCGGAGTCACGCCGCCGAAGTAGAGCCAAGGCAGGGTGGCGAAACCCCAGGGTTGCTGGGACTCGGTATCCGGATAGGAACGCGGGGCAAAAGTCGCAAGATGTCCGCGCAGCCATGCGGGTGCGACCTGGGCGAGGCAGACTTCGTAAGCGATGCGGGCTTGGGCCGCCAATTCTGGATCCTTCGCGCAATCGGCCAGCGATAGGAGCGGCAGGACGTTCTGCGCTCCGTAGGGACGCGATGCGAATTCGCCCGGTCCGCCACGCACGGTGGACTTGATGATTTCCCGCAAGTATATCTCACCGGTGGTATCTACTTTGTTGAAACTGGTTCCCCATACATATCCCGGCTGCGGGTTTTTCGCCTTACCGGTCATCTCGATGATATAGGGGTCCTTTTCCATGAAGTAAGGATCTGCACGGAAGGAATCCGCCCCCCAGACCTGGGTGGCGAGATAGCGCGTCATGGCCGCCATGATCTTGTGATTGCTGGTGGATAGCTTGGCGTAGAAGACACCGCCGGTATAGATCTTGCGGTAGCGCTCCTTGGTGGCGGCATCGAGCAACTTTTCGTAGCGGATATAACAATCGATGCCCGGCCAAGCGATGAAGCCGGTGTTGCCACCGTGCATCCAACGGTTGATTTTGTTTCCGGGAACCAGCGGATCCAGACCCTTGTTTACCTCGACCAGCGCCTCCTTGGTGCGTCCGAGGGCAAAAAGGCACTGCGCCTTCATGAATTTTTCCGCGCCTTCCTCTGCGCCGGCTTTGAGGATGGCTTGTCTCCTTTCTTCGAAGGTATCCAAAGACACAAATTCCTCCCGCGCTGCGGCGGAATGAATCCCAGCACCCGCCAACAAGAGCACTAACTGCAACTTGGATATGAATCGTTTCATGGATGAATAAGTATTTCATCGCCGCGACTGGCGCTGAGGCGGGTGCGCGAGTCATCGCCGATCGCAAAACGCAGCGTGTCCGATTGGTTCGGCCAAGCCACGGTGGAGCCCTTGTCATCGGACTTCACCACGGGTAGCGAATCCCCGTTGCGGAATGGCAGGAGAAGGACCTTGAAGCGAACAGCGGTATCGCGCCGGTTGATCATCAATCGATCATGGAACTGAGCCGTACCGTTGCGGTCCGGCGGGCCGGGAACCGTCTCCACTTGGAACAATGGATGCCCGGGATCGCCGCTGTTTTCCATCCCGAGCACCGTCACTAACAGCAGCGGATCTCCCGTTTTCGGCGTGAGGGCCGGTTTGGCCTCGCCGGAGTCCAACTTCGGATCGCCCTCACGCCAAGCCAGCGCGATCTGGTTGGTAGCGAGCCCGGCGACCTCGGCTTTCCAGACGCCGCCGTTGAGCATGGCGGCCCACTGATAGAGATGGGGTGAATCGTCTTTTTTCAGATCGTCGATGACGATTCCATACGGATGCGGCCCACGGACCAGCGCGGTGCTGCGGAAGACATATTGCATTGGATTGAAGGGCGCGCGGCTGGTGGGGATATAGTTCGAGTAGTTGGAATTCGGCCACCAGGGTCGCAGCTTGTAGCGGGAAGTTCCCGCCCAGATGCGGAGGTTTTCCGGTGAGGGATCGAGTTCCCAACCCATCGCTTTGAGTTCGGGAGACCAGACCTGCGGCGGCTGGGTGTTCCAGCGCCACGAGTAGGCGTAGGTTAGATCGGCGCTGGCGACCGACGCGTTTTCACCGAGAGTCGCGCCGAGGTATTTCGCCGCAGCATTGTAGCCTAGCGGACCGCCGGGGATGTTCTCGGCTTCGGATTTTCCGTCCACCTGCACGAGGTTGAAGAATTTCCCGTCGTAAGCCTGGTGGAAGGGCGACTGCGTGAACCAATCCACTCCTAGCGCGGAGAAGTGGAACATGCCCGCATCCGCATGGTGATGGCCCGCGCCGAGATAGTGGTTAGGACGGACATACAGATGCATCCATGCCGCTTCCGGCGTGCGGTCGCTGTAGCTGGAGAACGCGCCGGAGACTGGTGCATTGAAATCGAGCGGTAGATTGAGATCGGCGCGAGTCGTCGGCATTACGTCGGCGTCGTAGAGGACATTGCGGGCCATTCCCGGATAGGTCAGGCTGGGGAGGCGAAGGCGTTGGAGCGTGGGCACCCGCTTGCGGTAATCCTCGGCTGGAAATTTTTCCTGCGGCAGCAGCAGGTTGCGGTCGTTAGCATCGGCTCCGGGCTCGTCAATGAAGGTGTTCAGCCAGTAGTCGGCAAGCCGGTTTTCCGAATAGAATGACTTCAGTTGTGCCACGATGTAACGCGAGAGTTTCTGGCGGCTGTAGGGGCTGTATTGCGTGCCGCTGTTGACCATCACTCGGCCCGTTGGTGATGCCATTTGAATGGAGCCTTCGAGGAGTTTCCGCCAATGTGGGTGACCAAACAGATTCTCACCTCGACGTGCTGCGATGACCATGGAGAGCAGTTGAAATTGGAGTGCGCCGGGATTTTTGCCGGTGCTTTCGAAAATCACGCCGGAGTCATCGATGCCCCAGTCACAGAATGCCCGCATGCTTTCCAAACCGGACGCATAGGCTTCCGCATCGAATCCCGGGAGCCCTTCGATCGAGGCCACCGCGATGAAGTGCGAGAGGTCCCAGCTCATCCAGTTCACATCGCGAAACCTAACCGGGCCATCTTGCCCATGGGATCGGCGGCCATAGGTCGCCTTGGCGATCACACGACGCATGATGTCGATCTGCTCGGCATTCATCCATTTTCCTGCTAGATCCAGCGAGAGACCGAGGTTCATGTGCGCGACGAGCCCGTGGATATTTCTCCAGTGGGTGGTCGCGCCCACTCCATTCAGTTCGTAGAGCGAGCCATCCGGCATCCGTAGCGAAGAGCCGAATTCCGAGTCGCTGATTTTCAACCAATCGTCGATCAAAGGCTCGCGCAATTTGTAATAGTTAGCGATCGCCGCAGCGACCTCGCGGCCGTGCTCGTCATCCCCCGTGAGCAGACAGAAAAGCGCCATCGAGGTGAGGCATTCAGGGACGTAGGCGACGTGCGAGTTGAAGATTCCCTGTTTTTGCCCTTTGAATTGTTGTGCAACATTCACGGTCGCCACTTGCTCCGGCCTAACATCGTCCGGCCATTTGAGATCAGCGAGATCGCCGGTCGCAAGCTTTCGAAAAATCAGCCCGTCACTCGTCGCCGGATCCCAAAAACTCTTTTGGAACAAATGTTCCATTTCAATCAGCGACATCTGCCCCACGGTGGTGGACTTCACCCTCGCCGCGAGCATCGGGACGTCTTCCGGGCAGAATAAAAGACGCGGATAGACACCCGGTGGCGGCACCTTCGATCCTAACAATTTCTGATTGAATCCACGGAAGTCATAAGAATCCTTCGGCGCAGTGGGCCATTCGGTTTCCGGACCATTGAGCACGGCGAGTTGTTCCGGCGTGACCTTGACGTGGTCCGTCCATTTTCCCTGCCGTGTCAGATTGGGAATCGACTTGGTGGCTATGTCCGGGTCCGCGAATTTCTCCGGCGTGTCGAACAAAATGATCACGCTTTCCAAAGAATCCTGCCCGCCCGCATCGAAGTCTAGCGGACGCTTCCCAAGATAGACGAGCCCGCTAGAATGCCGGGTCACAACAAGCCCCGCGGACTCTGCCAGATGCGTGATGGAAACCCATGGCCTATCGTTCACCCGCGAGGTCGGAACCTCGGGTGGCGGAGTGAAATCCG
>JBBRYQ010000156.1:0-4497 GCA_038237425.1 Verrucomicrobiales bacterium | reverse complement strand
TCTGTTATGGGACATCGCCCACGGCATGCCGCAGTATCTGCCACATCCGCTCAAACCGCTTGGCGACGCGCAGCCTGGGCACATGTGCGAGCGGGTGAATATGACCGATTGGGAAGGCCCGGAGCGCATCGGCGAGACGCTGCGCATGACGACGTGGGCGGAAACCTCACTGATGCTCACCACGATTGAAATCCCCGGCGTGTATGTGCGGGCGGACTTGTCGCTGGTGATGGCCTTCGACCACATCACCGCGGAGGTCGTGAATGATCGTCCGGACGAAATGGAGGTGAGGCTCACCAATCCCACCGCGTTGCCGGCCTCGGTTAGGTTGTTCTGTGAAGATGGCAGGGATGCCGGTCGTCCCCTGCCGGAGAACTATCTTTTCGGGTGTGCCATCGTCGAGCTGTCACCCGGCGGAATTAAAACGATTTCATTTACCAAATTCCATACCTAAACAAGCCCCATGAACTACATGCTCGACATGGTTCACCACAATCCAGGTGAGCCGCCATTTCAAAGCGCGTTCTTGAATCCGGCGCATCTTGTGGACTACGGTTTCAACGGTCAGGTATTCAAACACATCAACTGCCTCGCGACTTATGCCGCATCCGGGGTGGATTGTTTTCCCGAAGGATCGCCGGACAGGGCCTGGCTGGATGAGTTCACTCCTGGAATCGAGCGGGAGATCGCAGCGGCGAAGGCTGCCGGGCTGCGGGTGTTCTATCACATCGACCTCTTCGTGATGCCGAAGCGGCTGGTGGAACACTTCCGCGAGGAGATCTGTGATCCGGTGAGCGGGAGGATCCTGCTGGATCGTCCGCGGACATTGGATCTTCACCGCGTGCTCTTCGAGGAGCTTGGCGCGCGGTTTCCGCAGGTGGATGGCTATATCATCCGCGTCGGAGAGACTTATCTAATGGACACGCCGTTCCACGCTGGCAACGGTCCGATTCCGCGCAGCGGTCCGGCCTGGACGCCGGAATATCTCTACGAGGAAACTCTAACTGGCCGCGAGCCGGCTGACGCCCGTTGGACGTCCGCGCAGGTCGAGGCGTATGTGGGGCTGCTTGGATTCCTGCGGGAGGAGCTCTGCGTGAAACAGGGCAAGCAGGTGTTTTTCCGAACCTGGGATATTTTTCCGGACAAACTGCACGCGCGTCTGGATCACTATCTGGAGGTGACGGACCGCGTCGAGCCGCATCCGAAGCTGGCGTTCTCGATCAAACACACGGCGCTGGATTTCTGGCGGCATGTGAAGGTCAATGAATGCCTGACTCGCGGTAGTCACCCGCAGATTATCGAAGTGCAGTGCCAGCGCGAGTATGAAGGAAAGGGTGCCTATCCGAACTATGTGATGGATGGCGTGATCAACGGTTTCGAGGAGAACCTCGTGAAAACCGGACTGGGGGATCTGATTGGCAATCCTAAAATTCTCGGTGTGTATTCGTGGTCACGGGGGGGCGGTTGGTATGGTCCCTACATCACCAACGAGCTTTGGCCGGACCTCAATTCATACGTGCTTGCGCGCTTCGTGAACAATCCTTGCCGGAGTGAAGAGGAGTATTTCTGCGAGTATGCCGCTGAGAAACTTAGTCTAACGGGCGATGATATCCATCGGTTCCGCGAGCTTTGTCTGCTTTCCGCAAGGGGTGTTTTGAAGGGGCGGCACTGTGCCGCTTTCGATAAGCTGCTAGATGAGTCCGTTCTGCCGACCGCATGCTGGATGCGTGACGACCGGCTTGGAGGAAGCGAACAACTCGGAATGGTTCTGGAAACCCTGATGAGTCAAGGACGGATGGATGAGGCGCTGGCAGAGAAGGCGGAGGCGGTGCGGATCTGGGAGCAGATCGTGGACATCGCCACCGCGATTGATTGGCCGCCGGGTGATGACGGGGAGTTTGTGCGGATTTCCTCCTCCTATGGTTTGAAGTTGTTTTGCATCGTGCATCACGGGTGGCGTGTGCTGATCGAGGGTCATCGCGGCGGTGATCCCGCAGCGTTGTCGGATGCGATCCGCTGTTACGATGAGGCATGGCTTGCTTACCGGAAACTTTCCTCTTCTCCACAATGTCCCAGCTTGTATCTTGGTGAATATTTCAGTCTCCCGGGAACGCCGGCCGTAATGGGCCTCGATGACTCGGTCACCCATTATAAAACTTCCATTCCTCTATGAATCGCCACCGACTTCTCATTCGTTCTCTTGCCGCGGCGGCAGGTTTCACCTGTTGCAGCGCGGAGACGATTCCGCGCATGTTGCCGGGGGAATTGTCGGCGGATGACATTCTGAATGGTGCCAATCCGTTTCCGCCATCCCCGAAGGTGCCGGTCACCTACGATGCCACTGGCTTCGCCGTGGAGCGGCTGTCGAAGGTTCCTCCGCCGGGTGTGCATCCTCGCATTCTTCTGAGCCCCGAGGATCTGCCTGATCTGCGACGTCGGCTGAAAGAGACTCTAACTGGCCGTGAGTTGTATGCGACTCTGAGGTCGCGCACCGACGGCGCGTTGCGGGATCCGAAGCAGTGGAGCAGCAGGTTGTATGAACGCCTTGCCGCCGGAGACGAGCCGGGTGTGCTCGCTTTGGTCAGCGAGAATGGAGGATTTCCAAAAGGCATAGGCCACTATCAGCCGTGGATTTACGCGATCGTGATGGAAGCCTTCGATGCGATGATTTCAGAAGACGAGGTGAAGGGAAAGAAGGCTGCCACGGCGATCGCGACCTATGCCGCGTTGATTCGTCCGAATCTGGAGTCTGTTCTATCAGGGCCGATGAACGATGATGTCTGGCGCGCGAAAACCTCCGGTCCGGTGACTGGCGTGGGCGGTGGAGACCAGGGGATGCGCGAGGGGGTAGGGGGGCATCTGTTGGGCTATGCCTATGACTTCGGCTACCCATTCATGACGGATGCCCAGCGTGCGACGGTCCGAAGTGTGATCTCGACTGCGACCAAGGGGCGCATTTTCATGGGAGCGCGACTTCCCCACCATTTTCGGAATTGGAACTGGATCGTGGTGGGGCTTCAGCAGCCGTTGCTAGCGCTCTCGATCGAAGGAGAGGAGGGGTATGATCCACGGGTTTACAAACTGGGGGTGGAAATCGCGCGGGATTATCTAACTTACGGAGTTTCTCCCAGCGGCCAAGCCACCGAGGCGGTTGGATACACCCAGTTCGGGCTGGTATGGGCGAATCCGTTTTTCGTGGCGGCGGCCCGCCGTGGAGACAATTTGCTCGTCCACAGTCATCATCGGGCGATGCTTGATTGGTATCTGCAGTCGATGGAGCCGACCATGGACCGATTCACAAGCCATGGCGATGGCGGCGACGGCCCGCCGACGATCTGGACGCTGGCGATGTGGCGGCACTTTTTCCCGAAGGATCCGAAAGCGGATTTTCTATGGCAAAACTTTGCGACTCGGTCGGACGGCACGCCGCTGGCGGCCAACGCGCTGGATGTGAAGTCAGACGACGCGACCAAGCATCTGCCGGTGCCTGATAAATTCAGCGCCTTCACGGGGAATTTCCACATCATCGAGCCGATGTTGTGGGCGGATGATTTCATGAGAGACCAGGCGGGGAAGCCTGTGGATTACGCGGACGGCGCGAAACTGGGCCTGCCGACGATGACTTTCGATCCCGTCCGCGGTTCTCTCAATGCGCGCAGCGGCTGGCAGAGGGACGCGGCGACGATGCAGTTCGAGTGCCGGATCGATTCCGTGGGTGCCAGCCACGAACATGCGGATCGCGGAAATTTTACGTTCTTCGCTGATGGCAGAGCGTGGGCGAAGGATAATTTCCGATCGGTAGAGACGCGGCATCATAATAACATTTTGATAGACGGGCTCGGCCAGGGTTACTGGCCCGGCCCGGGCGAGTGGCTGAGCCATGAGACTAACGGGGAACTGGTGTTAGCGTGTGCGGATACGAAGGAGGCTTACAACTGGTGGTGGCCGAAGCAGATCAAGAACGAGAGTCAGGATTTCGTCCGGTTCAAGTTTCCACGCTGGGCGAGTTATAAGGCGGAGGCCGCACAGTTTCATAAGGAATACGCGGGTGCTCTCATCGAGCGTGACACCCGTCCGGCGGTCGAGGCGTTCTGGAAAGGATTCTTGAAGACGGATCCGCGGCTGTGGGATGAGGATTCGTGGCCGGTGCGCCTTTCCCACAATCCCGTGCTGCGAGCCTACCGCAGCGTGGTTTTCAATCGCGGTGAACATCCGTGGTTGCTGGTTGTCGATGACATCCAGAAAGACGAGAAGGAGCGGCTCTACGAGTGGCTGATGCAGACCGGGATGGATACCGAAATGATTGAGATGTCGGGCAACGATATCATCCTGGGCGACGCGAGCGTGGCGAGGAATGCGAGCGGCGAACCCAAACCTGCCAAGGGCGATCGTCTTCTTCTGGTCCGGATGCTCGATCTCGGAAATCCAGCGGACCCTCACCTTTATACGTCCAGGCCATCGTGTCGGCTCGAAACTTTCGAGCGCAAGGACACACTA
>JBBRYQ010000155.1:0-4497 GCA_038237425.1 Verrucomicrobiales bacterium | reverse complement strand
GAGAGGCCTCGAACCGACGTGAACCGTCTCAGAAAGCGTCCGCTGGATTTCCTCCTTGATCGACTCATCCACGTCGTCCGGCACGAGGCAAAGCTCGTGTATGCCGTAACGGCCGCCGGGTTTCAAGATTCGCGCCGCTTCGTGCACGACCTGGCGTTTCTGCGCCGCCCCCTGCATGCTGAGCATCGCTTCTCCGTAGACGACCGTGGCTGACTCATCCGGCAGTCCGGTACGCGCGGCGCTGCCGACGACGCATCTTTCGTGGATGCTTGTGAGTGTGCTGCCGATCCGGCTGGCCGCTGCTTCGTTCTGCTCCACTCCGGTATAGGACGCCGGCTGAAGGTCGAGCATGAGGCGCATCGTCACTCCGAGGCCAGGGGCGAATTCCACAACCTCATCGGAAGAGTGAATCTCCAGTGCGCCGAGCATGGATCGAGTCAGCTCAAGGCCGCCAGGTCGCAGGACGCGTTTGCCGAGCCGCGCGAGCAGCCAGTGGCCGGGCATCCTGCCAGCTGCCAAAGTGGCGCCCGGAAGCGGATGATTACTCTCTATTTTCATAGCTTGTTTCAAAAGAAGCGATTTCAGGAGAAGACGGAGGTGCTCCCCTAAGTATTAGAGGGCGCTCGGAAAGTACCTCTAGCCTGGAGGGCGGAGCTATGTTCGTTAGGCCCGGAAACCCTTTCTGTAGCTAAACACCCGACACCGATATTCGGCTCAGCGCGCCCGGATCGGTCAAAACCCCCATCCGTCGCGCGAAAGTGTCGGCGACGCAGCTAGCGCGGCTCGTGGCTTCCTCGCTTTTCGGGCCGGCGAAGTTCTCTCTGACGGTCTCGGCAAAGAGCGCGAGCCAGCGTTCGAAATGGCCTTGCGCAACCGGGAGCACCGCGTGCTTCGGAAAAGGCGCGCCCTGATAGTTGCCCTCGCCCAAAAGCATCGATTCCCAGAAGCGATACATCGTCGGCAGATGCGATGCCCAATCCACCTTGGCGACGTCGTTGAAGATAGGTCCGAGTAATTCGTCGCCATTAACCTTCTCATAAAAGGCATCGACCAGCCGTTTGATATCTTCGAAATCCTTGATGTCGCCCCGCGCATTCATGATTGTGTTGAAGCTATGCTCCTACCATCGACCTTCGGAGTTTCACCTTTACTTTTGTCATTGCCTTCGGGGTCTGTCATTATGAGGATTAATCTTCGATTTCGGCAAGATAACACGGTGGGCTGGCGCACTCGATCCATTCCTTTTTCTCCTCGTCAGCCGGCTTCGCCACGTTCCCCCGTACGGTCTGGTCACGAGGTTTGAATTTGCCCTTGCTAACACGAAACCGACGTTCGGGATTTATTCGAACAGGCGTCGTCCTCTTCTTCATCAGAAATTTACTGTGCCACAACCGTGTTTTAGGGCAACGACTGTCACTCTCGAGTTATCCTTTAGGAAGAGCTCGATGAACAACCAGCGCATAGATTGCCATCACGCCCGCGGTCAGGAAAACAACCAGATAATCCATGAGTTCCTCACTTTCTTTCCTAACCCTCTTCCCGATCCGGCGCTTTTCCAACGGCGATTGCCGGCAAGGTTGATCTAGATCAAGGCTCAAGAGTGAAAATTACCGCACAAGGATCGTTTGACCGACAACGGCTGCCTGGGCGGCTCGTTGGACGCGCCTTCTGAAATGTTTATGCAACAGCCCACGCGGACGGCCAGCTTGTTCAGCCAAGAGCCGTTTCGGGTCTTTTTTCCTCTCGGGCTTTTGCTGGGCGCAATCGGTGTTTCACTCTGGCCGCTGTTTTATTGGCACGTGATTAGTGTTTATCCGGCCGCTCCTCATATGCGGCTGATGATTGAGGGACTGATGGGATCTTTCGTCATCGGATTTCTGGGTACCGCCGGTCCGCGCTTGCTCGAAGCGAAACCAATGACCGCAGTGGAGGTGCTCACGTTGTTCGCCCTGCAAGTTACGAGCGCACTACTGCACCTCAATCAGCAACAGGGCGCCGGGGACATGCTCTTTCTCGCGCTCCTGCTTTTCTTTCTGGGCGCTCTCGTCAGGCGCGTGAGCCAGCGGATGGACCTGCCGCCGCCCAGCTTTGTGTTGGTGCTCTTCGGGTTCTTGAGTGCCGTCGGCGGAATCATCCTGATCCTCTCCGCCCGGCAAACGAACAGCTTTTTCGCGAACCAGCTCGGCACCCTCCTGCTGAACGAAGGATTTGTCCTCTTCCCAATTCTTGGAGTCGGCGCGTTTTTCCTTCCGAAGCTGCTCGGCGGCGGGATCCCTGAGCCCGCCGACCTGCGCATCGCGACCGCGCTTTGGCGAAGGCAGGCAATCGCCGCCGCGCTCAGCGGACTTGTGATTTGGGGTTCGTTTGTGATCGAAGCGGTGAGCTGGCCGCGGAGCGCCGCGATCCTTCGTAGCCTAACGACTTTGTTTTACCTCGTCGCGCAGGGGCACCTTTTGGCAAGGCCGGTCGAGCGGCCATTCCTGGCCCGGTGTTTTCAGTGCGGCGGCTTTCTCCTCGCCGTGGGACTACTTCTCCCCGCCGTCCTTCCAGCATATCGCACGGCCAATCTCCACGTCGTTTTCATCGGCGGGTTTAACCTCATTCTTTTCACCGTCAGCACACGCGTCATTCTCGGCCACAGCGGGCACAGTCATCTCTTTCAACGGCGGTTGCGCTTTCTCGTCACGGCTCTCGCTTTGCTCGTGCTCGCCATGTTCACTCGCGTGAGCGCGGATTTGTTTCCCGCCGAGCGCAACAGTCATCTGGTTTACGCTGCTCTCATCTGGCTGGTGGCGGCCGGAGTCTGGGCCACTGTGCTTGTGCCGAAACTCTGGCTGAGTGAGGATTGAGTCGCGCATTTGTATCGTCGCACCGGCGCAATCTCGGCTAGCGTCACCTGATGGCGCTGGATCGGGGCAAGTTCAGACAGGCGATGACGGAGAACACTCTCCGCAGTTGCCAGCTTTTCACCGGACTGCCCGCTGCGGATGTCAAGTCGGTGGCATCGTTTGCCGTCACGAAACACCTCGCGAAAGGCGATTATCTTTTCCGTGAAGGGGAGCCGGCCCGCGGCTTCTATGTGGTGCAACAGGGACGGATCAAAGTGCATCGCGTCAACGCCAACGGGAAGGAACAGGTGATCCACGTTTTCTGCCCGGCGGAGTCCTTCGCGGAGGCGACCTTGGCGAGCGAGGTCGGCTATCCCGCAGATGCGCGCGCCACCGAAGCGAGCGTAGTTTTTTTGATCCCGAAACGGGAATTCACCGAGCTACTGCGCAGCCGGCCCGAGCTTGCCCTGCGCATGCTTGGATCAATGAGTCAGCACCTGCGCGTGATCGTCGGCCTGCTCGATGATCTGGCCTTGAAAGACATGGAAACACGCGTGGCTAATTGGCTCCTGAAGCGGTGCCCGCGGCCCTTGCGAGACGTCCCTGCGGTCATCGAGCTCGACCGAACGAAGCGCGTGCTCGCGGCGGAACTCGGCGCAACCAGCGAAACGCTCTCGCGCACCCTGGCCAAGTTTCGCGATCAGAAGTTGCTCCAGGTCGCCGGCCGGAAAATTACCGTCACTCGGCCGCAACAACTCGACCGCTTACTCCAGCGTCATCTCGGCGAGCTCTAGGCGGGCGGAGTTTACGGCATCATATGCAACGTACTATCCGATAGTCTTGAGTGGTTATGGCATCGACGAAGAGCTGCGCCGTCCGAACGCAGCGACGGCCGGCTCGCTCTCGGAACACCGCGATTATCTAGTGCTCACGGAGAGCACCAAATATAGAGTGTCTGACCACGACATCGCAGGCTACGAAACATGAATCGGATACCAAGAACAAAGATGAGGTCGCAAGATTGATATGACTCGCGGGATGCTTTTGGGCACGTTCCTCCTTTTCTGTCAGCCAACAGCCTGCCTTCCAGCACAGGAAGCAAAGACTGAAAGTGCCCAGCTAACTTTGGCTCCCAATGTTCCGCCGCCGATTATCCGCAAGGAGCCTGCTGTGATTAAGGCCTATCTCAACGCCGCCAACGTGACTGCGGAGATTGCACCGAGGTTGCGTTACGTCTTCTGGACTTTTAACGGTCACACCCCGGCTCCATTTATCCGGACACGGCAAGGCGACACCTTGCAAATCGAGTTCAGCAGCACCGATGACCGCGGCATGTCACACAATGTCGACTTTCACGCGGTGATGGGGCCGGGAGGTGGATCGCCGCTACTCAACGCGTCGAAGGGAATGGTTAAGAGCGCTACGTTTAAGCTGCTGCATCCTGGATTGTTTGTCTATCACTGCGCTCAACCGCCTGTGTCCGATCACATCGCCAACGGCATGTATGGCTTGATCCTGGTCGAGCCAGAAGCCGGTCTGCCCAAAGTCGATCATGAGTTCTATGTCATGCAGAGTGAGTTCTATACCAATAAGCCACCGGTGGGCAGTGATGCGACGCTGGAATACTCGCGCGAGGCCGGCTTAATGGAGCAGCCTACTTTTGTCGTCT
>JBBRYQ010000154.1:0-4824 GCA_038237425.1 Verrucomicrobiales bacterium | reverse complement strand
GATGGCGCTGTCCACTTTGGACGACGGGAAATCCTTGGCAGCGGCTTTGAGGCGGTCAGCGAGCTCCTTGGTCTTGGTGTAGTCGCGGGCCTGAAGGGTGCCGTAGAGCTCGTTCAGATCGCGGACGTATTGGGCGACGCGCTGCTTCTTCTCATACGGCAGCGTGGCGACGGGGCCAAGGTATTCGCCGAGCGCGTAGGCTTCCATCAGACGCTGCGAGGCGGAGTGGAGTTCGTTGCGGGAGAGCATGAGATCGAAGGCCTCGACGTATTTACCGACCTCGCGGATTGCTTCGTTAGACAAGGAGTCAAGCGAGGCGACGGTGGGGCTCACTCCGACAGATTCGGAGAAAAGTTTGGAAACATCCGAGTCCTTGTTGATGCGCAGTGTGGTATCGCCATCCTTCCAGATCTGATTGTAAAAACGGGCGGCCATCAGAACGTGCTCGTAGCGGCGCTGGACGAACCACTGCACCATGCTGACCTGATACTGCGCCTTAGTGCGGAGTGTCTCGGCCTCAGTGCGGATGATGTTGGCTTTCTTGAGGGCCTCGATTTCCGTGATTCGGCGAAGAGTGTTAGCGTATTTGAGGGAGTTGTTACCGGTGCCGGGTGTCTGGGCAGGGGCGTTCTTCGGCTTGCCTTTGTCTTTCACGTCCTTGGACTCACCGAGGTCTTTGTCCTTCTCGTGGCGCGCTGCCCAATCGCCGCTGGAGATGATGGAAAGTTTCTCCTGCTCGATGGAATCGTTGAGTTTCGCGAGGCTTTTGACGTCCTGCTTCGCGAGCATGGCCATGTAGATGGATTCTGCGAGGGAGCCGCATAGGTTGGCATCGCCCGGATAGGCCGAGGCGCTGGGCAGCATACGAAAAGCAGCATAAAGGTCTGGGCCGCCGTCTTTAAATGGGGAAATGGTGCCAAGAATTCCAGCAATGGTGACACGGTATTTGGCAGCGGCCTCATCGCTTTCGGGCGGCTGGCTGAGGTATTTTTCGAAGCGTGCCTTGAGCAAACGGTTGTCCCCTAACGGTATGGCAACGCCGCCCACGCTGATCGTCTCGGCGGAGGGATCGAGCATCGGGATTTCATTGCCGAGTGGACCGGTAGCCGGCTTTTCCTTCGCGGGAGCCGGAGCGGTGTCCGTGGGGGTGGATTTCTCCGCGGGCTGCGAGGGCTGGGCGGGTGGCGTGTAAACTTGGCCGTGAGCGAGCCCAGCGAGGCAAAGCGGAATCAGAAAGCGGGTTTTCATAAAAAGGGTGGAAAAGAATTAGAGGCGATTGACTCCGGTGGCGACGGGGATGCCGCCCTGCTTGAATTTCACGCGGAAGGCGTATTTCTGTTTGGCGTCGATGTTGAGTTTGTTGAACTCCGGCGGAATCTCGACGCCGACAAATTTGTCACCGCTGGGCGATTCGACCCGCACGCTGACTAGTTGCCCGCGGCTGGTGGTCCACTGCAGTTTCTCATCGATTTGTCCCTCGACGACGTATTCGTTACCGCGCAGGCTGTTGCCGTTTTCGAGCAGCTCGTCGATTTGAAGGGTGGCGACGCTGCCGAAGCCTGCGGTTTTTTTACCGATCATCGATTTACCGGCGATGACGGCCACGACGATGGCGGCGATCGCGCCGATGATGATTCCCGGATGAAGACTGGAGCTAGCGCGACGTGCCATAATGGGTAAAAGCTGAAAATTGGAATGCTGAGAACTGGAAAGAAGATGGCTGGGGATTGAAAGAAATCGAGAGCAAAGCGTGGGGTTTAAATTTCAGCTTTTACCTGAATCAATCCCACTGCGGCCGGCGTGCACCGGCCCAAGTGGCGATGAAAGCGACGGCGATGTGTGCCCCGAGGGTGTAGAGGCAGGCGTTCTGAGCAGAGAGACTGGTATCGATCACGGATTTCACCGCGTCGTGAACCTGAGGCATCAGCGCTTCCACCGAGCCGGACCACGCCCAATAAGCGGAGATGAATGGGCGGGTGAAAACTTCCACATTTTCTGGAAGCGCAAGCACCGCGCCGGAGAGTGGAAGTTGGAAACCTACCAGATAGATCGACAGCAGCGACGCTTGCTCGGCCGTGCGCATGAGCGAGGAAATCGCCAGGCAGATCGATGTCATCGCCGCATTGATCAACAGCAGGAATCCCGCGTGCTGGATAAAATCGCCACGGAACGCACCGAACAAATTCACGAAAAACGCCATCCATAGCGACTGCCCGATGACAAGACACGCAAGGAAAGCAATCTTCGACGCCAGATAGGCGGATGGTCTGAGCCCACCAAATTTTTCCTTCTCGTAGATCGGCCGTTCACCAGCGATTTCGCGTGCGGAATTGTTCGAGCCCATCAGCGAGAGCAGGACCACTTGGAACATGATGATCCCGGAAACTGCCGAACCCACCTTTGCTTGGTCTGCGCGGACGCTCTGGATTTCTTGGACCTCCGCCACAAAATCCCCCGACCGCCTATCCGAGTAGCGGCGGATATTTCCGGAAGCCTTGTCGCTGAATACGGTGACTAAAATTGGGAACACAATGATGATCGCGAGCTGGAGAAATACCTGCCCGCGGTCGCGGAAAAAGATCCGCCATCGCCGCGAGAGGAGCGTGGCGAATTGGCTGAAAAACCCCGGCAGACGCAGCGCATCCTCTTTTTCATCAGCCTCATCCGCAGTAGGTGCGGGCGGCACGTGCAGATCGCCGCTGGTGATGTGCAGAGCGCGGTTTTTATCCATCATTTTCTGATAGGAATCGCGGTGTTTTTGCCACGACTCGTGCCAGCGCTCGGAAGCCTGGGTGGCGAGCCGCGGATAGATTTCCTCGGTATCGCCTACGGAAAAGTAGTGCGTCAGTTGCTCCGGCGGTCCGTGAAACGCCACGCGCCCCTCGTGCAGCACGAGGATGGAATCATAAAGTTCCAAGTGCGCCAGCGAGTGAGTGACGGAAAGAACGATCCGCCCGTCCTTGCGCGAGAGATCATGCAAAAGCCTCACGATTTCCCGCTCGGAGCGCGGATCAAGGCCGGATGTGACCTCATCACAGAGCAGCAGCTTTGGATCGGAAACGAGCTCCATCGCGAGACCGAGGCGGCGCTTCTGGCCACCTGATAGCACCTTCACCTGACGATCGCTGATCGGGCTGAGCCCGGTTTCCTCGAGCACCCTGTCGATCCGATGGTCCAAGTCCGCCGTGCTGTCCGAGCGGACGCGCAGGCGGGTGGCGGCTTCCACCGATTCATCGACAGTCAGCGGATCGTAGGCGATGGAAAACTGCGGCACGTAGCCGATTTCTGATGGCGAAAAATCTCCTTCTTTCGACAAATCCCGCCCATCCCAGAAAAGCGCGCCGCCGGACTCGGGATTCAGGCCGGCGATGGTCTTGAGCAGCGTCGTTTTCCCGCAACCGGACGGGCCGACGATGGCCATGAAATGTCCCTTGGGGGCACGCAGAGATACCCGGTCAACGAGTGGGATCTCCTCGCCCTCTTTGCGGATGTTGAAGCTGACTTCCTGAAGTTCTAACACGGAATTGATTTGTAGATTCACTTCAAACGGCGCGGCGACACATTCTCTATCGCCGACCGGGAAATAAATTGATCCACCGCATTGATGCTCAATCGAGCGGCACGATGCGGAGCTTGCCGGCCGGCTTGCCATGCAGGCTGGATGCCAGTGTCGGGGCCATCGTCCCGGACGCCTCCACCGGCGGGGTCGGAGTGGCGTCGTTGTCGAGGGCATTTCGCAAAGCACCCTCCACGAGCTGGCCACAATGGATCTTCATCGGCGGGAGAGGGCCGAGGTCGCCCGTGAGATCTTGGGCGCTCAGGTGCTTCGCCTCGTCCGCCGTTTTTCCTTTCAGAAGCTCGGTGGCCATCGAGGCCACGGCGATCGCCGTCTGGCAGCCGAATGCTTGGAACGATGCGCGGTCGATCACGCGCTTGCCGTCCTTTTCAGTGAATTTCAGCCACATCCGCAGCATGTCCCCGCACTCCGGCGAGCCGACAGTGCCCACGGCATCCGCATCCTCGATTTCTCCTTGGTTCTGCGGATTCGCGAGGGCTTCCTTCACTTTATTTTCAAACGAACTCATGGGCGGGGTCTTCAAATCTGCGGCAGAATTGCGCGAGATGCGGATACCTACGACCCTTCACCCACCATTTCAAGCACCGGTCTTTGTTTTGGATGCCGCGTATGAATTCCGCATAATCTGACGTAGCCCGGAGATGACAGGATTTATCAAAGCCTCCGGCGTCTGGCTGGCGGCACTTGCCGTGACCACCGCAGCGGATTTTTCGGCAAAACCTCATCCCCGGCTTTGGTACACCAAATCCATGGAACCCGCCGACCGCCAGCACATCGCGGAAGATCCTCTGGCCACGAAATTGCAAGCCGTGATCATGGCCGATGCCGACGGCGTCCTTAAATCCCGCACTTGCCGCTACGAAATCCCCGATGGCAAGCGCCTGCTCGCCGAATCCCGACTCGCCCTCCACAACATCCTCACTTGCGCCTGGGCCTGGCGCATGGATGGCGACGAGCCCTACCGCCTCCGCACCATCGCCGAACTCGAAGCGGCCTGCGCGCTGAAGGACTGGAATCCCTCCCATTTCCTCGACACCGCGGAAATGGCCACCGCTGTGGCAACTGGCTACGATTGGCTTTACCCCACTCTCACCCCCGCCCAGCGGAAAATGTGCGAGACCGCCCTCATCGAAAAAGCCCTGAAGCCCGCGAAGGAAGTTTACGACAAACATTATTGGTGGTCCACGGCTGGCAATAACTGGTCCCAAGTCTGCGGCAGTGGAATCGGCATCGCCGCCGCCGCCGTC
>JBBRYQ010000153.1:0-4954 GCA_038237425.1 Verrucomicrobiales bacterium | reverse complement strand
TTTCAACCCCAAATCAACCAACATCATGGCCATCAAACTCATCGCAAATTACAGCAAGCGCCTCGGCCTTCCCGGCTACTCGTCCCACCAGTTCTCCGTCTCGGTCGAAACCGAGCTGAGCGCAGCGGGCGACATTCCCGCAGAATCCGAGCGCCTTTACCAACTGCTCCAATCCAACGTGGACGAGCAGATCCTCCATACCGGCTTCGTCCCTCCGGGCGATTACGGCATGGATCCGCCGGAGGAAAACCCACGGGCGGAAAATTCGCCGGCACCCGCCACCAACGTTACCCAGTGGCAGCGGGGGCCGGCGTGGAAATGTTCCGACAAGCAGAAGGATTTGATCCTGAAACTCGTCGAGGAACATCAGCTTGAGAAAGCCGACATCGAGGCGCTCGCCAATGAACGCTTTGGCAAGCCGATGACGAGATCGCACGTGCGATCTCGCCAGCAGAACGTCTGTGAATGGCAGTCGGGATGGAATCCAAGGCTTTCAACAACGGTTCTGCTCCGGGATTCTGTCCTGACCAAACGTTCAGGTCGGCAAAATTGATCCAGAGAGCGGATGCCTCCGAACAATCCCGAAAACCCGCACCGAAGGCAAAAGGGACAAAGCCCTTCCATTTCGGCTTACGATGGCGGAAGGCGCCCGCGTTGATTTCGGCTCCAGCGGGTCCGAGCGCCTGAGCCAACTTGCCGTAGAAATGCGCTTCATTCCTCTGGAGTTCCTCATCAGAGGAGATGAAGCCGCTGCCTCGCTGATTAATCCCTAACACTCGTTTCAAATACTCCGTTGGATACAAGCCCCAACCTGGAACCCAGGTGCAGTCCTTGGGAACATCCTCGAAACACAGGGGTTTTCGCTGTTCCACCCGATGGGGATTCACAGCGTAAAACCAATTCGGGCAGTTCATATCGAGCATCTTCCTCGTCAAGGTCTCGGTCCAGAGCGGTCCGTATTGCAAGTAACGCCGGCCAGATGGCGACTCGGTGCCCTTATTCATCCATGATCAAGTCGCATCTCTGGAACGGTCGCCCGGGCTGGCGGGTCGATGAAATGGTTACTGCCGATGAAGTTCCTGACGGCGGGTTCTCGCGTGTTGCTCGAATGTTCCCTCGTTCGAGGGATGGGAATCCTTGACGGTTCTGCTACGTTCGGCGCGAGAAGGCTTCCGCCCGATGTCTCATGCAAACCCATTTTCTCAAATCCATCTTCGGGGCAGCCCTAGCACTGATTGCGTTTCCGGCCACTGCGGCCGTCGGCGCTCCTGAGCCATTGACGCGGGTTGCGGACGTGCGGGCCTTGTCGCGCGAGGATGCCGGGAAAAGTCTCCTGGTGAAACTGCGCGCTACGGTGGTTTACAAGACGCGCGGTGGCAGGACTTTCATTGTCAATGACGGCGCTCAGGGAATCAGCGTGCATTTGTTTCGGGCCACTGAACTCGGGATCTGGCAAGGCGGGCGGGTCCGGGAATCGGACACCGAGGTGGGAGCGGTGATCGAGATCGAGGGCGTGACCGGCCCTGCGGGATACTCGCCGGTGATCGTGCCCACGCGCTTCCGCCGGGTGGGCACCGGGCCGGTGGTGGAAGCGCGGCGCGTCCCGATGGAGAGTCTGATTTCCGGTAGCGAGGTGACCCAACGGGTGCTCGTGGAGGGCATCGTGCAACGCTCGGAGCCGGTCGAGAACGGAAGATGGGCGATGCGGCTGATCGTCGAGGGACATCCGTGTGAGGTCGATTTCCAGATGGCGGGAAATTTCGATGCCGCCCGCACCTTGGACGCCCGCGTGCAGGTCCGCGGTTTTTCCAGCCCGGTCTTCAATCTGCGCTCCGAGTCCACGCTCATGCGTCTGAACGCCTGGGACGAGCATGATGTGACGATTCTGGAGCCACCGCCTGCGGATCCTTTCGCCGCGCATCACTTGCCGTTGAACGGCTTGTTGCCCTTTTCCAAAACGCCGGACCGGTTCCGCCGCAAGCTCACCACGGGCAGCGTGAACTTCGCATGGCCAGGCCGGTTTTTCTTCCTGCAGGACGGCGATGCCGGGCTGCTGGTAAAATCGACGGCCACCGACCTGCAGGTGGGCGACCGCGTGGAGGCGGCCGGCTTCGTGGATATCACCGATGGCGTCGCGTCCTTGACGGATGCCGTGACGCGCAAAATCGGCCGGGTGGAACCGCCGCGTCCGGTGGTCTTTTCGGCGAAGGAGTTGCTGCTGCCGGAAATCGCAGGCCGAGTGGAGCCGGTCGTCAACGTCGATCATTTCGGCTGCCTGGTGGCGATCCACGGCACCCTGCGCCAGATCGAGCGCCGGAGCCGCGAGGGGATGTGGTCCTTGCTTGTGGATTCGGGCGGGGAAACATTCCGGGCGCAGTTGCGGATGCCCATCGTCACCTGGCAGCCACCATGGCAAGTCGGCGCAGAGTTGGACCTCCGTGGCGTGTGCGAGTTGGAATTCTCACCGCGCCAGCCCGGGAAAAATTCTCCGGTGGTCAGCGGCTTTACCCTGTGGCTCAGGGATCCGGCCGATGTCACGATCACCAAGGACGCCTCTTGGTGGACGCCTCAAAGGCTGGGCCTGGCCTTGGGAGGGACCGGCGTGGTGCTGGCGCTGGCACTTGGGTGGAACCTGCTTCTGCGCCGCAAGGTGGATGCTCAAATGGCCGTCATCTCCAGCAAGCTCCGCAGTGAAACCCTCCACACCGAGCGCAACCGCCTCGCCCGCGATCTGCACGACTCGCTCGAGCAACAGCTCGTCGGGGTGTCGCTGCAATTGGACGATGCCGAGCTAATGATCGAGCATGATCCACAGGCAGCGGTCGGAGTGGTCACGCTCGCCCGCAGGATGCTGCGTCACACCCGCGACGAAGCCCGCCGCTCGGTCTGGGATTTGCGCTCCGAGCTGCTGGAATCCGATGGCCTCGGCAAGGCGTTGGAGGGTCTAGCAGAAGGATTGGCCTCGCCCTCCGGCCCCTTGGTGGTGGTCAGTCTGGGCGCGTCCTACCATGCATTTCCCCTCGATACCGAATTCCAAATGTTCCGGATCGCCCAGGAAGCCGTGACCAATGCTCTGAAACACGCCGCCGCCACGCGCATCACCATTTCACTGGACGACCAGCCGGATGCCACCCGGCTGGTCGTCGTCGATGACGGCCGAGGATTCTCTACCGGCACCCCGGCTCGCTCGGATGGTCACCATTTCGGCCTTCTCGGAATGCACGAGCGGGCCGACCGCATCGGCGCGGAATTGACCTTCAGCCGCAACCCACAAGGCGGCACCACCGTGACCCTCTCGCTTCCACATCACTCTTCTGCTAACACCGAAAACCCACCCTCATGAAACCCCCACCCATCCGGCTCCTCGTCGTGGATGACCACTTCATGGTCGCTCTCGGCCTCATCAGCGCACTCAACCGCGAGCGCGACATGAAGGTCGTGGGTGACGCGCGCAACGGTCGCGACGCACTCGACTTATTCGAGACCCTGCGGCCCGATGTCACGCTCATGGATGGCATGCTCCCGGACATCCATGGAGTCGAAGTGACCCGTCAAATCGTCGCCGCCCATCCGGAGGCACGCGTGATTCTCGTTTCCATCAATGAAACGGCCGAGGACATCCAGCGGGCGCTGGACGCCGGGGCCTGCGGGTATCTGTCGAAATCCAGCGGGAAGCAGGAAATGGTCGCGGCGATCCGAGCCGTCGCCACAGGCGAGCACTTTTTGCCGGAGTCCCTCAAGGAGCGTCTAACCGCCCATCATCAAGCCGTTCCTCTCAGCACCCGCGAGCTGGACGTGCTGCGCCTGATCGCCCAAGGCCGCGGCAACAAGGAAATCGCAGTCGAGCTCGGCTTGAGCGAAACCACCGTGAAAACCTACCTAGTCCGGATGCTGGCCAAGCTCGACGCGCCGGACCGCACCCGCGCCGTGACCATCGCCCTGGAGCGCGGATTTCTGAGGCTATGAGGGCGCGCCGACGGGATCGCCGTGTCGTCCGAATGGACGACACGCGCGCTCTTGGTGGTCAACCCGCCGGCCATGTATCTTTGCGACTGTAATTGAGCTTCCATCCACCCATGGCGGCTTTTCCGTTCAAAATCCACAAACTATGAAAAAACTAACTTCACTGATCTTCATCCTCACAGCCGCCAGCGCTTTTGCGGACGAAGCTCCGAAACACTGGAAGGCGGCACTTACCCCGCCGATGGGTTGGAACAGTTATAACGCGTTCGGGTCTAGCGTGACCGAGGCGGAGTTTCTCGCCAATGCTAGCTATGTTAAAGAGAAGCTGCTGCCATCCGGTTATAACACGGTGGTGGTCGATTTCCGCTGGGCGGATACGACGGCCGCCAATTATGACCCCAATGGCATCGGCGGACCACTTGTCGCCGATGAGTTCGGCCGCTTACTGCCGAGTCCGGTGCGCTTCCCTTCGGCTGCAGCAGGAGGCGGTTTCAAGCCAATGGCGGACAAGGTTCACGCGATGGGACTCAAGTTCGGCATTCACGTCATGCGCGGCATCCCCAGGCAATCGGTCACGGCGAACATGCCGATCGAAGGCTCCTCGTTCAAAGCGGTGGACGCCGCAGACACGAAGAGCACCTGTCAATGGTGCAAGGACATGTGGGGTGTGGATGCGACTAAACAGGCGGGCCAGGATTACTACGATTCGATCTTCCGGCTCTACGCCTCCTGGGGCGTGGATTTTGTAAAGGTGGACGATCTGTCGGAGCCGTACCACAAAGCGGAGGTCGAAGCGGTGCGCCGGGCCATTGACAAATGCGGACGCCCGATGGTGTTTTCCACGTCTCCGGGGCCGACGCCCGTGGACCAAGCCTCCCACCTTGCCGCCAATGCTAACATGTGGCGAATTTCGGCCGACTTCTGGGATATATGGAAGTCGCTCGACCATGCGTTTGATCTCGCGGCCAAGTGGAGCGGCGTGGCCGGGCCC
>JBBRYQ010000152.1:0-5228 GCA_038237425.1 Verrucomicrobiales bacterium | reverse complement strand
GCCGCGCAGGATGCAGTCCCCTTTGCCTTTCGGGCGGTCGGGCTTTCTAACTCATGGCTCAAGGACATCGGGAATCCCAATGGTTTCCGCTACCTGCGCGTCATCAAGACCGCGCCGGGATTGCTCAATTTCTCCGAGTTCGAAGTGCATGGTTATCCGGCCACGGAAAACCCAGCCGCTCTGAGCTGGGACTCCAGTGCCACAGGCCAGCGCACGGACGGCCCGGGAAATTGGTTAGCGCCCGGCAAGTGGTGGGACGGCGCATCGAACCAAGGCTGGACATCTGCCGATCTAATGACCTGGCCCCTCGATGCCGGAGCCACCCGGGCACCCGGCACAACCGCTGGCAGCGGAGTGCAAGCGGTCCTTGTCACGCTTGCCGCAGCGCTTGCTTCCGCCCCACAGCTTTTTGTCCGTGTTCGTGTCGGTTCGGCAGCTGCCTAACATCAAACGTCGGAAATATTAAAAACAAGTATCATGAAATCAAATAATCGCATCGCATGTGCAGTCACCCTGTTTCACCTTTTAATTCCGGCCGCGGCGGAGGTGCCGCGTGCGCCGTCGCCCGCACAACTGGCACCAAAGCCGTTGGAAGTGGACGCCCGCCTCGGTTGGTGGAGGGAAGCCCGCTTCGGCATGTTCATCCACTGGGGTGTTTACTCCGGGCTGAGCGGAACGTGGCAGGGGAAAAAATACGGCGGGTATGCCGAGCACATCCAACGCATGGCCATGATTCCGATTCCGGTCTATCGCAAAGAGGTCGCCGGAAAGTTCAATCCCACCCGGTTCGATGCCGATGCCTGGGTCCGGCTCGCGAAGGAGGCGGGCATGGGATACCTGATCATCACCGCGAAACACCATGATGGATTCGCCATGTTTGATTCGCAGGTCAGTGACTACAACATTGTCAAAGCCACGCCATTCGCCCGAGATCCGATGAAGGAACTGAGTGCGGCTTGTAAAAAGCATGGGATCAAATTTGGCTTTTACTATTCCCACGCCTTCGACTGGGGCGAGGAGAATGGCCCCGGCAATGACTGGGACTATCAGAATCCCGGCGGCGACCGCCTGCTGCACGGGGCGGACTGGTGGAAGCGGTTCCCCGAATTCCTGCCGAAGGCCCGGAAGTATGTGGATGAAAAGTCGATCCCGCAATTGTTGGAACTGATCCACAACTACAATCCAGACATCATCTGGTTCGACACTCCCCACAAGTTGCCACCCGAGGAAAATCTCCGCATCCTCGCCGCTGTTCGCGGGGCGAAACCGTCGCTCGTCATCAACGGACGGATTGTGGACGGATTGGGCGACTACGCCAACACCACAGACCGCCCGGCTGAATTCCAGCCATTTCAGGGCGATTGGGAGGGTGTTCCCACCACGAACGAATCGTATGGATATAACGAGAACGACCGATCACACAAACCGGCTGACCATTTCATCCGGCTGCTTGCCAAATCCGCGGCGCGCGGCGGCAACGAACTGATGAACATTGGCCCGATGGGCACCGGACAGATTGATGAAGCGGATGCGGAGATTCTCCACGGGATCGGTCGGTGGTGGAATATCAATGGCGAGTCGATCCGCGGCACGACCCGCACGCCACTCGCGGTGCAGGCATGGGGGCAATCCACCCGCAAGGGCAACAAGCTTTATCTGCATGTTTTCCAATGGCCGACGAACGGCAAACTGGTCGTTGGCGGACTCAAGGCGGATGTCGTCAAAGCCTCGCTGTTAGCCGGCCCTTCGACAGAACTGGCGGCCAGCCAAAGCGGGCTTGATTGGACCATCGCGGTTCCCACTCAAGCGCCTGACCCGGCAGATTCCGTCATCGTGCTCGAATGCGCGTCTCAACCGGAAGGCGATCCCGTCCGACTCTTGTCGGGTGCCGTCCCCGTGAACACCCTGCATGTGTTCGATGGCATGAAAGGCGGCAAGGTGCGCTTTGGTCCCGGCAAGAAGTGGGACGACGTTGCCAGGAACTGGACCACCAGCGATTCCTCGATCACCTGGCCGGTGCGGACGAATGAGGAAATCACCTTCGAGGTCCGTATCAACTATGAAGCTCCGGGCGAGATCCGGAACAACACGCTGGTCGATGGCGATGCCGGCAAGGAAGCGGCCAGCCGGCGGGATGGCGCGGCCGGCTTTTACGTCGTCGGCATCGGCGGACAGGAGTTCAAGCGCCCCGTCATCCAAGGCAAGAACCAGAAGGAAACCCTCGGCAAGGTGGCCCTCAAGCCGGGTGAATCCCTCATCCGGATCGGCACCGGGGAAATCACCGGGTCAGAACTTTTCCAGCCACGCAACCTCACATTGGTCCCGGTTTCCAAGTAAAAATACTTTGCTCCCGGACCCAAGTTCGTTCCGTATGTCCGCCATGCACCCGTCCGACATGCACCGTTCCCTGCTGGGTCTGACTCTTTTTGCCACTACGGCGCTCGCCGCTCCCGCAGGCTACCTCTTCGCCACCTTCAAGGGCGAACAAACCCCGCTCACCGAGCAAATCCATTTCGCGATCAGCCGCGACGGCCGCGAATGGACGGCCCTCAACCATGGCGATCCGGTCCTCGTAACCGACCTCGGCGAAAAAGGCGCTCGCGATCCCTACCTGTTGCGCTCCCACGACGGCAAGAAGTTCTACGTCATCGCCACCGACCTCTCGATCAACCTCAACCGCGACTGGCAGCGCGCCGTGCGTGAAGGCAGCCGCTCCATCCTTGTCTGGGAGTCCGCCGACCTCGTATGCTGGTCTGCGCCGCGCCTGATCAGGGTGGCGCCGGACGATGCCGGATGTGTCTGGGCACCGGAGGCGATCTACGATGAGGAGAACCGTGACTACCTCGTCTTCTGGGCCTCCACCACCCGGCGTGACAACTTTGCCAAACACCGCATCTGGGCCGCCCGCACCAAGGACTTCGTCAGCTTCGGCGAGCCATTCATCTTCATCGAGAAGCCCAACACCGTCATCGACACCACCATCGTCCGCGAAGGCAAAGACTACTACCGCTTCACCAAGGACGAAAAACACAAGGTGATCACGATGGAAACCGCTGCACGACTCTCGGGACCATGGACGGATGTCTCCGGTTTCAACCTCGACAAACTCACCGGTTACGAGGGACCGCAGATCTATCAACTCGAACCCGCCGGACCCGGCAAGCCCGCTTCCTGGTGTCTCATTCTCGATTTCTATTCGAAGGGCCAGGGCTACATCCCGTGGACTACTGACCATCTCGCCAGCGGCAACTTCCAACCCGCCACAGGTTTCAAATTCCCATTCAGATTCCGCCACGGCTCTGTGCTGCCCCTCACTGCCGAGGAGGTCACCACACTTACCGTGCAGGCTGACAACCCCGGCAAGGCCAACACTTCCCACGATGCCCCACGCACCATCGCCCCCCTCATGAATTCCCCAACAATTCGATAGCTCATGCCAAACTCCGTCCGCACCCGAGCGTGATCTTGTGGTCGGTCTTCAACGAGGAAACCACCCAGGGCACCGAGATGGGCTATCAGATGGTGCGCCGCATGGCCGCCGTGGTGAAGCGACTCGATAAAACCCGCCCTGTGACTGCGGCGATGAGCGGTGGCCACAAGACACCGATCAATGTCTCGCAGGCCGTCGACGTCGTGGGCTTCAACTACAACCAGAATGTCTATGATGACCAAGGCCGCGAAGTGCCCGATACCAATCTGATGGTCGATTTCGAAACCAACGGCGCAGGCGGCATCATCGGCGTAGGCAATGGCGATCCGAACTGCCACGAAGCGGAGAAACTCGTGGCTACCCCCACCGGACGCAGTGCCGTGCTCAACGACGCATGGAAATGGACCCCCGTGAAGGACTACGCCGCCAAGGACATGCCCGAGTTGAAAACCGACCATGACGACTCCTCATGGAAAACCGCGGACATCACCCCCGAGAAGGGACCGGTGCCGCAGGGCGAGCACGCGGTTTTCCGCCGGAAATTCGTCCCCACCGCCGAGGATCTTGCCGCCTCTAGCATCGTTCTCAACCTCGGCACCATCGATGACGTCGGGTTGGTGTTCGTCAATGGTCGCAGGATCGGCGAATCGAAAAGCTGGTCCGAGCCCTTCGTCCGCGACATCAAGTCCGAGCTGCACGAGGGCGGCAATGTCATTGCAGTGAGCCTGCACAACCAGGATCACGACGGCGGACTCGGCAAGGGCGCGTCACTCCAATTTTCCGGGCAGAATGAAGTCACCGTCTGGAAGCGCAGTTTGTTCAACGGCCTCGCCCAAGTGATCGTGCAATCGACCCGCGACGGTTCCGGCAACTTGGTGCTCCATGCCCGGGCGGCAGGCCTCAAGCCGGCCGCAGTTCACATCCCGATCACTGCGGCGAGCGCGCCTCCTTCCGTCGAGAATCCATCCGGCGACATGACGCTCACCAACTGGCTGCAATCCCCCGTTTCCAGTCAGGCACCCGATCCCAATGCCAAGGTCGCCGATAACGACATGAACTCCTGGACCAGCATCCAACCCGGCGCTCCCCAGAACTTCACCAATGGCTCGTGGGCCATTCTGCGTTGCCAGTTCACTCCCATGTCCGCCATCGCCAAGGCGGGAGGAAAGATCGTCTTCGCCTCCATCCAAGGCAGCGCCGAGGTCTTCATCGACGGAACGAGCGTCGGCAAAAAGACCACCCCCGCTGCCGGCCCGCTGACCGTTCCCTTGCCCGCCAAGGACGGCCTCCGCACGATCTCGCTGCTCGTCCATTCCGACGGCCAGGCAAAGGCCGGTCTGTCAGGTGGAGTCACCGTCATGGCCCGATAGAAGGCGGATGAACCGCACAAGGCAGGGACCGATCCTCCGGGCGGTCCAGCGAATGAACTGCGCATGCCAAGCCGATCCCCAAGCCCGGAGGCATCTCATCGTCACCTCATTCTCCTCCCATTCTCCCGGACCGACCGGAGGTCGGTCCCTAACCCGGACAGCCCGGCATAAGCGATCTCATCCGCCGTATCAGCCTCTCCGTCGTCCAGCCAGCGCACCTCGGATTGGGGTTCGCTCACCCGTTCCTCAGGCCAGAGAGAGATCGCGTCGGTACATTCGCCGCCGATCCTCTCCAGCATCCGGGAAATCGGGTGGGCATCATTTCGCCATCATCGCGGGGTAGGCGTGGCGGGATACGTCGGCAATGGGCTTGCCGGCCCCTTGACTGTCGTCCGAATGAACGACAACGGATTTCTTCCCAGCCCCTC
>JBBRYQ010000151.1:0-5449 GCA_038237425.1 Verrucomicrobiales bacterium | reverse complement strand
GTCTTAATCATGATGTAAAACTATGTATTACTCTGAAATTGTCAACCCTTTGAAATTTTTCGTTCAGCCTGGTTGCTTCTGCGTGATGCGCGCGGCCAGCAGCCGGGATCCACCACCAGTCCCGCCATATCATTCGACAGCCGCTGCAGCATGCCCCGGTATTTTCCGTCCGGTAGTCCAGCTTCAGGGAGTGCACGTCCACCAGGGCCTATGCCACGGCGGACTTCTCGCCGTCCACCCCGCCCTCTACCAGTTCCAGTAGGAGGGTTCCGCAAAACGACCGACAAATCATGCTTTGATTTTAGGAAAATATTTGACCTGCGGGAGTCCTTCGAAGTGTTGGTCCTGGGTCCAGAGGGTGGCCTTGTGGGCGAGGGCAATGGCATAAATCAGGGAATCGGCGAGGGGGAGATTGTTGCGGATAAAGAGATCGGCGGCGGAGATGGCGATTTCCTCATTGATGGGGACGACGACGCCGGAGCGCATGGCTTGGGTGACTTCGTCGGCCTTTTTCAAAGTCCGTTGTTTCTGAGCCACCTTGCGGACTTCCGTGATCACGATGCTCGGGATGAGCAGGGTGGGGAGCTTGAGCAGAATGGGTCTGAAATGGACGGTGTTGGGTCCGGCATCGAGGCATTCGAGCCAGCCGCTGGAATCGAGAAGATCGAGCTTCATGGTGTGGAAAAGCCAGGTTTTCTCAGAATCCGCGATCCGGCTCGCGCTCGAATTCAAGCGGGGTTTCGTCTTTTAGAAACCCGATGAGCTGCTCCGGGGTGAGGATGGGGCGGAGCTCGATGTGGCCATCCTTCTCAATGACGCTGAGCTTCTGGCCAGGTTTGAGATCCAGCGCACGCCGGATTTCCTTTGGGATGACGACTTGGTATTTGGGTGACAAAAGGGAGGTTGTCATACGATGCGTTTATTGGGGATGCTTGCAAAAATTGCAACCGGCTTCTGTATTTCGGCGATGCTCGAAAAGAAAATACACAAGGATTGGCAGGTAGTAAGTTCCCGCTGAAAAGTATGGGTAAAAAATCGACACTCCACGCGCCATTCATCCGATTCCTCTGACGGCGAGCAGCTTGTCCACAACCTTCGCCAGCATATCCACTTCCAGATTCATCGATTGCCCGACTTTCGCTGTTTTCAGATGAGTATTCTCCCAAGTGTGCGGCGTGATCCAAAAAACCGCGCCGTCTGCGATAAGCTCTGCGATAGTTAGAGAAATCCCGTCGAGCGTAAGCGAGCCCTTGTCGATGCACAGCCGGTGGATTTCCGGTGGTAGGGAAACTCCGACAATGTGATCCTGTCCGCTTTCTTCCAGCCGCGTGACGATCCCCGTGCTGTCCACGTGCCCCTGCACAAAATGGCCGCCGAATCGATCACCCACCATCATTGCGCGTTCGAGATTGACGATCGAGCCGGTGGCCAGCGCGCCGAGCGAGGTCACTTTCAGCGTCTGGGCTAATAAATCGAACGAGGTGCCGTTTGCGGCGAGGTCCGCCACGGTGAGGCAGCAGCCGTTGATCGCCACGGAATCGCCTAGGGCGAGTTCGCTGGCGAAAGGGAGATCGAGGGTGAGCCGTGCTTGTTCGCCTTTGGATTCAAGCGAGAGAACGGTTCCGAGAGCTTCGACAAGTCCGGTGAACATGAGTCAGTGTTGGGGAATGGTTTGTTCGGTGACGGGTGTTTCCGGCAGGTGCTCCTTAGCCGTGCCATTGGGTAGGATGATGAAACAAAGATAGACGATGATGGTCGGGACCAGTGCACCCAACAGAAGTCCGAAAGGCGAGACCCCGTCCTTGAAATAGCGCGAAAGGATGCTCTGGCCCGCGGGATTCGGCGCGTTCGCGATCACGGTCAGTCCGCCGCGGGTGACGGCACCGGCGACCACCGCGTGTTTCGCCGCGAGCGAGAGTCCTTCGACCTGCGAGGCCAGATAGGTGATGGCCGCATTGTCGTTGAAGGCGGTTAGGACGGTGGAGCCTAACATCAGTGCCTGGTTCGGCAGCGCTATGATCACCGGTGCGATCCACCACGCCTGACAACCGCCGTGAATGACGAGACCTGCTAGGAAAAATCCGACCAGCAGCGGGCTTTTCAATCTGATTCGGTTCTGGTGGTGGCCGGTGGCGTTAGAAAACGCCATGAAAAATAGAAATCCGCCGATGAACAGCACCGGGTAGTGCGCCGTGTAAACCGTCCAGCCGAGGAACGCCAGATGGACCAATGTGATCCAGGCGGGAATCGAGTCTTCCCTCTCGTTCCATGCCGGCTCCTCGACGATCCCGTCCTCATTGCCGTCCGCGATGTCGGATATTTTGAAAAGCGCCTTGCGGAAAAACAGGAAATACAACCCGCAGGAAATGAGAATGCCGACGAGCGATTTCCAGCCGAAGTGCTCCAACATGAAAAGCGTGTCCCAGCCCCATTTCGACGCCACCATCAGCACCGGCGGCGCGGCGAAATGCGTGAGCGTACCACCCACCGAGATGTTCACGAACAACAACCCGAGAGTGCCATAAGCAAGCATCGGCGGCGGGTTGAATTGATAGAAACGCTTCGCCAAGATCAGTGCGCCGATGGTCATCGCCGCAGGCTCGGTGATGAAGGAACCGAGCACCGGCGCGATGATTAGCACACTCAGCCACCACGCGGCAGGCGTGCCTTTGCCCAGTGCCGCCGCCTTGGACATCAGTATTTCGGAAACCCGCAGTACCGGCCGGCTGGCGGCGATCGCCATGATCACAAATACGAAAAGCGGCTCCGTGAATACCCGGTCCTTCGCGATATAGAGGATGAAATCATGCCACGAGTGATAGTAAACCGCAGCGCCTGCTAGAGCGATCACCCACATGCCGAACACCGCCTCTACCTCACCGAGATAATGAAAAAGCGTGGCCTTGAAGGATACCGGAGCCACTCCATCCGGATGCAGTTGGTCGCGCACCCCGCGGCGTTTCAGCTCCTCCTCGTGCTCGTGTTCCAGCTTGTGGGAAAGTTTCGTGAATGAGCTGGCTGCGAACGTATGGAAAATCGCTAGCAGGAAAATGACCGAAGCTGCGACGTTGAACGGATCCGCTTTCGCGCGGGCTTTGAGCGTCTCTAGAATGCTGCTTTCCGCAGGCGGATAGGTTTCGAGTGGTTTCGGGAAAACTGCGTATTGCACGCTGCCGTCCGCCAATCTCGGATAGGCCGCCTTGTCGTGCGGGTCCGACGCGGCGAAAGCTCCATTTGGCAGAAAGATAGCCAGGCAGGCAAGCAGGCGGAAGAGGGATTTGATAGCAGGCACGACGATGGAGTTTTAAAGCCGAGGGGCAAGGGCGGCAAGAGTAACTTGAATCCGCGGATGTCCATCCGGCTGGACTTCGCGCCAGAAAAACGTCATGCACTCCGCGATGAACCGCTACTTTCGGCTGGCCGCTATCATGCCGCTACTTTTGCCCGCCGCCGTCTGCGTGGGCTTGCTGATCGGTTCGATTCCATCGCTGTTGATCGCGAAAAAAGTGATCGGATTTCTCGCTCTGCCATCCGGTCTTGTCTGGCTCGGCTTGATGGCGCTCGCCACTTGGCCGGGATTATCGAGGTATGGACGATTTTTTGCAGCGCTGATCCTCTGCTTTTACACGCTCGCCGGAAACGCTTGGTTCGGCGGCTGGCTGTTGGGAAAACTGGAATCACCCTATTCCGAGATGACTCATCCCACGGAGCCCTTCGATGCGATCTGTGTGCTCGGCGGTGGATCGTCAGCCACACCCGGCGCCGACCCCCAGCTCGGCCCGTCCGGCGATCGTCTCATTGTTCCTGCCAAGCTGTTTCTCGCGGGAAAAACCCGACATCTCGTGGCCAGCGGTCTCAGCATCACCGACATCGGCGGCAGCCGCTCCATTGCGGACGACACCGCAACGCTGTGGATCGCGCTGGGTATTCCAGATACCGCAATCACCCGTCTATCAACACCCCGCACCACTTCCGAGGAAATCCGTGCCTACAAGGGACTCATCGCGGAGCAAGCATGGAAACGCGTCGGCGTCTGCTCGTCCGCTTGGCATCTCCGACGGGTCGAGAAACTCTGTAGGAAGGAGGGTGTGCAAATGATCCCAGTTCCGGCGGATTTTCTATCATCCCCACTGCCGTGGACGCCGATGTATGCGGTGCCGCAGTCGAGAGGATTCCAAAACGTCCAGAAAGCGCTGTGGGAATACCTCGGCAGTTTCACCGGCGGCTGATTCCCAAAGTAGTTTAGAACTTCAGTTCTTTCTCCGGATTTTCAGAGCGGACGGAATTTACCTAGGCTGTCTAAAAAAAGAAATGCAGCGCGTTCATTCTGAACGCTATTGGTCGTGGATATCTTGTCCAACGGTTGGGATCAGGTTCGCCCGGCAGAATGTCGGGTAGAAACAGTCGATAGGATATCGACGCCCCTCATTTTAATGACTGCCTTTTTAAATCAACGGATAGAAATCCTACACGACTTTCGGCACCAGCCATTTCTCACGGCGGAACCACGTTTCCTGGCGCTTTGCATATTGGCGGGTGGCGGCGTTGATGAGCTCCTCGCAGGTGGCGCGGTCGATCTCACCATTCACGAGCGAACGGACCTCGCGGAAGCCGATGGCCTTTTCGCAGTTAGAGGAAATCGCACTCATGGCAGCGACCTCTTGCAATGCTCCGCCTTCTAACATCGCTTTCGTCCGGAGCGCGATACGGGCGTGGAGATCCTCACGAGTGCGCTGGATGACGAAGCCGCGAAGTTTCGAGGAAATCTCGGCAGTTTGTTTTTCCCAACCGTCGCGGAGATCGGACGCCTTTTGGCCGCTCAAGATACAGATTTCTAAGGCACGCGAGACGAAGCGGCGGTTTTGAAGGGCGGTGCGCGAGGCTTCTAGCGGATCGAGCTGTTGGAGTCGAGCGACCAGATCTTCGAGGGATTGTGAATCCATCTCGGCGCGCAGTGCGGCGTCGCCGGTGGGAAGCGGAGCTGCGCCGTGGGTGAGAAATTTCAGATAGAGTCCGGAGCCGCCGGTGATGACTGGGGTTTTTCCGCGCGACTGGATTTCTGAGATCACAGGGCTCGCGAGTTTTACATAAAGCTGTGCGTCCGCGGATGCGGTGGGATCGAGTACTCCGTAAAGATGGTGGGGGACCAGTGCTCGCTCTGCCGCCGATGGGGCTGCACTAACGATTTCGAGGCCCCGATAGAGTTGGAAGGCGTCTGCGTTGACGATCTCGCCATCGTGCTCTCGCGCCATTTTGATGGCGAGACTGCTCTTCCCCGAAGCCGTGGGACCGCAGATGTAAATGGGCTCGTTGGTTGGGTTTGGATTCAAAACGGAAACTTGCCGCCGCCGAGGCCTTTCATCATATCCTTCATGCCACCGGCACCGCCCATTTGTTTCATCATGGCTCCCATCTTGCCGGGGGATTTCATCATCTTGCGCATCTCGCC
>JBBRYQ010000150.1:0-5523 GCA_038237425.1 Verrucomicrobiales bacterium | reverse complement strand
GCCGTATCCGAATGGCGATTTTGCCCGGTCTTACATCAAGCAGGTTGCGTCCGGACGCTTCGGCGTATCCGCTTACTACCTCGTCAATGCGGACGAACTGGAAATCAAAATGGCCCAAGGCGCGAAGCCCGGCGAAGGTGGCCAACTTCCGGGTCACAAGGTGAATGCTTTAATCGCTCGTTTAAGAAATACTCAGCCCGGTGTGCAGCTCATTTCACCTCCGCCGCATCACGACATTTACTCGATCGAGGATTTGGCGCAACTCATTCACGACCTGAAGGAAGTGAACCCGCGAGCGCGGATCACCGTCAAACTCGTGGCTGAATCCGGCGTCGGCACGGTCGCATCCGGTTGCGCAAAGGCTTCTGCCGACAACATTCTCATCTCCGGCCACGATGGCGGAACGGGCGCATCTCCCCTTTCCTCCACCAAGCACGCGGGCTCACCATGGGAACTCGGCCTCGCCGAGGCCCAGCAAACACTGCTGATCAACAACTTGCGTGACCGCGTGATCCTCCGCACCGACGGCGGTATCCGCAATGGCCGCGATGTGGTGATTGCCGCGATTCTGGGTGCCGAGCAGTATAATTTCGGCACCACCGCGATGATCGCGATGGGCTGCGTTTACGTCCGCAAATGCCACTTAAACACCTGCCCGGTCGGTATTGCCACCACGGATCCGAAATTCCGCGCCAAGTTCAAAGGCACTCCGGAAATGGTGATCAACTATTTTACCGCCGTCGCCGATGAGGCGCGCGGCCTCATGGCCCGCATCGGAGTCCGCACGCTGGACGAGCTGATCGGTCGTCCGGAATTCCTGAAGCAGCGCCACATCACGGATCACCCAAAGGCCAACACGCTTAATCTCAGCGCATTGCTGAAAGATGTGGTCCCTACCCTCGCGGAAAAATCCGGGACGGCAGCGGAATCCATTTCCCGCATTTGTGCGCGAGATCGCAATGATGGCCTCGCAAAACCCGCGCTCGACCTCCAGATCCTCTCCGATCTCGTCGCGGCGATTTCCAATATCGAGGGCCAGAATTCGCCCGAATACGGCCCCGACTCGATCCCTGTGGAAATCTCCGACGCCGTGAAATTGCTGCCGGACCGTCCGCCGGTTGCGCTCAGTTACGATGTCGTGAACACCGACCGCAACATCGGCACCCGGCTTTCCGGTCGCATCGCAGAAGTCCACGGCGACCGAGGTTTGCGCGGCACCAGCATCCACATCACCTGCCGTGGCAGCGCCGGACAGTCGTTCGGATGCTTCCTCGTTTCAGGCGTTAAACTTGAACTCATCGGTGAGGCGAACGATTACGTCGGCAAGGGCATGGCCGCCGGGGAAATCGCCATCCGCGTCTCAGAGAGCGCGAAATTTGAAGCCGCCACTAACACGATCTGCGGCAACACCTGCCTTTACGGAGCCACCGGCGGCAAGCTGTTCGCCAATGGCCGAGCCGGGGAACGATTCGCTGTGAGAAACTCCGGCGCCACCACCGTCGTCGAGGGTGTGGGCGACCACGGTTGCGAATACATGACCAACGGCAAGGTCGCTATCCTCGGTAAGACTGGGAAAAACTTCGGCGCCGGCATGTCCGGCGGCGTCGCCTACGTCTATGATGTGGACGGTAAATTTTTCTCCCGCGTCAATGCGGAGATGGTCGTCGCCCTGCCGATCAAACGCGCTCAGGACATTGCCGAGGTAAAATCCCTCATCGAGGCCCACCTGGAAGCCACCGGCAGCCCGCAAGCGAAGAAGTTGCTGGCAAACTGGGAGGAAACAACACGCAAACTCGTCCGCGTCATCGCCCGGGAACATGCTGAACTCGAGGCGGCCGAAGAGCAGCACGAGGCGGCTTCGATTCCTGCAGATGTGAAGGCCTGATTTTAGAAAACCACCAGGCGATGAGCCGCTTTCAGATTCATCGCCCGGGTTGGTCTGGTCATGGGATGGCCGTCACGGCGAGGTTATCGAGGGTAACCTTCCCTGCCTCGATCTCTTTCGAGTGGGCGAATCCGGAGAGATGAATGCCGAAATCGCCGTCCGGCTTCATGTTCCAGTTGGCGCGGACATTGCCACCCTTTCCAGTGGGCGAGAAGGTGCCAATTTTCAACCACTTGTAACCTTGGGTCTTGTTAGTCGCAGAGACTGAGAACCCCATCAGTTTTGTGGCCCCGTCGTATTTGACACGGATGCTGACCTTCGGCGGGCCGACCTTGGTCGAGAGCTTGCCAACGGGTGCATCCTTGTTGTTGACGATAATACCTGCCTTGATGCCAGAAATGCCAAAGAAATCCACAAAAAGGCGGTCGCGGCGGTCCGCGTGATTGAAAATCATGAAACCACAGCCGGCGTTTTTTCCGGCGTTGGAGGTGTTGGTCAGATCAATGGTCATCTGCCAACTTTCGGAATAACCGGGATAGCTGGTGAGCAGCTCAGCGGAGACGTAGTCATCCTTGGTGAAGGTGGGCAGAACGGTGAGGTTCAATTTCTGGTTGCCTTGGACCAATTTCGCGTTGCCCACATTGTACTGGTAAAAATGGGTTTCATCGAAAGTGCCATTGGTGAATTCCTCCAGAACCGGAGTAAGTGCGAGGCAGTTTCCAGTGAGAGCTGCAGTGAGAGCAAGGAGTGAGCAGATGACGTTGGTTTTCATGACTTTGGGGGGGTAGTGGTTAATGGATTGCCTACATGGCAGCGACGACGATACGAGATCGCAGGTGCGAGACAAGCTTCCATTTCACTGCGCATTTTTTCTTATATTTTCAGAGACCCTGAAGGATTTTTTTGTTTGCAGGATTGCATTTCATTTTTCGTTTGCTGGAATCCGGGTAGCAGAAACAACTGCCACTCAGATCCATGCGCATCCTCCTTACCACCTGTTCCTACCAAGACACCCCCGGCCCACACCACGCCCTGATGGAATCCCAAGGTTGGGAAATCATCCGCGAGCGCGGCCCGCTTACCGAAGCCCGCATGCTTGAACTGGCTGGGGATTTCGACGCTTTTCTCTGCGGCGACGACGCCATCACCCGCGCGGTCATCGAGAAATCGCTGCCGCGGCTCAAGATCATTTCCAAATACGGCATCGGTCTCGACAAAATCGACATTCCGGCCACCAAAGAACTTAAAATCCCGGTTCTTTTCACGCCTGGCGTGAACCACACGACCGTCGCCGAACACACATTCGGCCTGCTCATCGGCATCACCAAACACATCGTCACCACGGCGGCTGCCGCCAGAAACGGCGAGTGGCTTCGCCTCACCGGCCACGAAATCGCTGAGAAAACCATGGGCATCATCGGCCTTGGCCGCATCGGCAAGGAAGTCGCTATCCGCGCCAAAGCCTTCGGCATGTCCATCATCGCCTTCGATCCTTACTGGGATGATAAATTCGCTACGGAACACGACGTCAAACGCTGTGCCTCCATGGACGAGGTACTCACCGAAGCAGACGTTGTTTCGCTGCACTGCAATCTATCGGATGAGACTCGCGGCATGATCCGCAAGAATAAGATCGCGGAAATGAAAGACGGCGTGATCATCTTGAACTGCGCCCGCGGCGAAATCGTCGAGACTGCGGACTTGGTCGAGGCGCTTCACAGCGGCAAGCTCGGTGGATACGGAGCCGACGTGCTCGATTGTGAGCCCCCACCGGCCGATCACCCGCTCCTCACTGCACCGAACTGTGTCATCACGCCGCACATCGGCTCGCGGACCTACGAAAGTGTTCCTCGCCAAGCGATGAAATCGCTAACCAACTTGATCAACGCGCTCAAGGGCGAAGGCGACTGCAACTGCGCTAACGGAGTCGTCTAATCGAGCTGCTACCAAGCGGGGCGGCGGACCATCAACGCCGCTCCTATTACAGCAAGTTCGTTTCAGCTAGAATTCCACGGACCAATTCGTCCAGCGGCATCTCTATCGAAACGACTATGGCATCGGTGGGTTCTTCCAGGATCGCAAACTGGCTAGCAAGCAGGACTGGCGGCATAAAATGGCCCTCGCGCCCCCGCATGCGCCCGAGGATCAATTCGGCCGACCCTTTCAGATAGATAAAACGCAGTTCCGGCAACTCTGCCGCAAGGCGACTTCGATAAACTTCTCTCAGCGCGGAACAGGCGAGAAAAACCCTCTCCCCGCCTGCATTACGGACTTTGAGTTCACGGTTCAGCCCATCGAGCCACGGCCACCGGTCTTCGTCGGTCAGCGGGATCGATGCTGTCATCTTCGCTTTGTTTTTCTCCGGATGAAAATCGTCGGCATCCAGAAAAATACCGCCCGCCAGCGACGCTAGCTCGTTGGCCACGGTGCTCTTGCCACAGCCAGAAACGCCCATCACGACAAATGGCCCGGCAGATTTGGATGGTGTGGCTACAGTCATGAATTCAGCGGGATTCAAAATGGAATAGCCCTTGGCAGAAAGCCAAAATGACGAAAGTCCCCTCGCCTCTTTTCGACTCTACGACATCCAGCAAGTATTCAGCAATGGTGATGGCACCGTGTCGTCTATCGAACGGATCACGCCATCTTGCGACCCGCAGTTTATCTCCGGGCACGCCGGGAACAGCGTGGTGCTTTCCGTTCTTCCTCTGGACACGACGAACGGCCCATCCTCGCTCAATGCGGAGAAGACGACGATTCCGGAATCCACGGCTGCGGCGCTCGGATTGATAGCGCTGGGAGTGATCGTCTTGTTGCGGAAGAGAAACTGAAGAAACCGCATACGGTTTTTGTGCAAAAAAAATCCGCCAGCGAGACGAGCCCGGTGGCGGATTTGGGAAGAACAGGCAAGAATGCCTGTGTCACTTTCGCAATCAATGTTCGCGGCAGAACTGTTCGAAGCGGGTGAGTCCTTCGTTGAGGATGTCCAGCGTCGTGCAGTAGCTGAGGCGGATGCCGTCGTCGTAACCGAAAGCGACGCCGGGAACGGCGGCCACTTTATAACGCGAGAGCAGTTTGTCGCAGAGATTGATCGACTTCAGGCCGGTGTTGCCAGTGTAAACGAAGAAGTAGAATGCGCCTTCCGGTTCGACCACTCGGATGTTCGGGATGGCCTTGAGACGGGCGAACATGAACTGGCGCTTCACGTCGTATTCGCCGCGGAGGTCTTCGATGAACGTTTGGTCGCCTTCGAGGGCAGCGAGGGCACCGTATTGAGAGAAGGTGTTCGCGTTAGAAATCGTGTGGTTCTGGATCTTGTCGATCGCATCAGCAAGCGGCTTCGGAGCGGCGGTGTAGCCGAGGCGCCAGCCAGTCATCGAGTAGGCCTTGGAGAAGCCGTTGACGGTGATCGTGAGATTGTAGAGTTCATCGCTGAGCGAGGCGATGGAAACGTGCTTGGCCTCGCCGTAAACGAGCTTCTCGTAAATTTCGTCGGACAGGATGATGATGTCTTCCGTGAGAGCGATTTCACCAAGCGCGAGAAGTTCAGCGGCGGTGTAAACGGCTCCGGTTGGATTGCCGGGCGAGTTGATAATGACCATCTTGGTCGCCGGGGTCATGGCTTCCTCGAATTGTTC
>JBBRYQ010000149.1:0-6281 GCA_038237425.1 Verrucomicrobiales bacterium | reverse complement strand
TTTTCGAGATTGAGGACGATGGGATGAAGGGCGGCGAAGAGCGTGAGCGCCTTGGAGCCGGCGGTGAAGTCGGCGGCGTTCTCGGTGCCGAAGATTTGGATACGGGTGGCGCGCTGGAAGCGGCGGATGTTACGATCGTCCATGGCGGTGTGTGTTTGGGGAGGGTTGGTAGGTGGCTGGATTCGGCAGTGATTCTTTCCGAACTCTGCCAGTCTCGCAGAAACAGTTGGTTAGGAAATGAAATAAGGCACAAAATGAATTATTTCGTAACTGGCTTATTTCGAGTAGGTAATAGCCGTATTGTGGTAGAAATGACGCAGGTTTTCTATTAAAAGGCTCTCACTTGGACCCGGATCCGGATGGACTTGGGGTGCGATCCGGAGGGGCTTGGGGTGCGATCCGGAGGGACTTGGGAAGGGGGGCGCACGAGGTTTGGATCGAGTCGCACGAGGTTTGGAACAAGGACGCACGAGGTTTGGAACGCGGACGCACGAGGTTTGGAACAAGGACGCACGAGGTTTGGAACAAGGACGCACACGGTTTGGATCGAGGTCGCACGAGGTTTGGAACGAGGACGCACGAGGTTTGGAACGGAGTGGCGCGGGGGTGGAATCGGAGGGGCGCGAGATTTGGACCGGGGCGTAGGAGCTTCGGATCGAGGTCGCACGAGGTTTGGATCGAGGGTGCCCGGAGTAGCAAGTTTGAGTCTGGGCGGTTGAGAGGTGTTACTCCGCTTAACGGCACTGGCACGCATCGGATTTTGTGGGTTTTAAAAGGGGAGCACACGCGCCCTCGTGTGTTGTCCTTGGCGCCCTCGCCGAGGACTGCCCGGAAACAGGACAGGCGTTGTTCTGTGCGCTTAACGACGTGCCATTGGTCCTGACTCCTGATGGCGAACTTGCCGGTGACCGCCTGTTTTTTGGGCAGTCCACGGCGGTGGGTGCCACGCGCAGATCGGTGGATTCCTTCAGGTGGCCAGTAATGGAAGTGCCCTGATTCACTCCACGGTGACGCTCTTTGCTAGATTTCTCGGTTGGTCGATCTCGCAGCCGCGGAGGCGGGCGACGTGATAGGAGAAAAGCTGGAGCGCGACCACGGCGGGGATGGTGGCGACGAGCGGGTGGCAGCTCGGAATGGTGATGAAATCATCCATGCACTCGGCAGTTTCATGATCGCCTTCGGTAACGATGCCAAGAATGCGTGCACCGCGGGCGCGGCATTCCTCGACGTTGCCAAGCGTTTTGTCCTTGCCGGGAATATCGACGGCGAGGGCGATGATGGGAGTGCCTTGCTCTAGCAGGGCGATAGGGCCGTGTTTGAGCTCCGCGGCGTGATAGCCTTCTGCGTGGATGTAGGAAATTTCCTTCAGCTTGAGCGCGCCTTCGAGAGCGACGGGATACATCGGTCCGCGGCCGATGAAAAACGCGTGTTCGTTTTTCGTGTAGTCGGCGGCGATCTTTGCGATGCGGTCGTTTTGCAGGATGACCTTGCTGACGAGATCGGGGAGCGCTTTGATGTCCTTGGCGAGTTGAATGCCATCCTCACGCGAGAAACGGCGGCCGCGGCCGAGTTTCAGGGCCATCATGATCAGCACGGCTACCTGACAGGTGAACGCCTTAGTGGAGGCGACGGAAATTTCAGGGCCAGCGTGCAGATAGACTCCCCTACCCGTCTCGCGGGCGATGGTGGAGCCGACGACGTTGCAAAGGCTCATCACAAACGCGCCCTTCTGGTTCGCCTCGCGCACGGCGGCGAGAGTGTCTGCCGTTTCGCCAGACTGTGAAATGGCGACGACGAGATCACGGCTGCCGATGATCGGATTCCGATAGCGAAACTCTGCGGCCTGTTGGACTTCCGCGTGGATATCAGCGAGGTCCTCGAAGGCGTATTCACCGACGAGCCCGGCGTGCAGTGAGGTGCCGCAGCCGATCATGACGACGCGGGTGAGATCTGCCAATTCGCGCGGCGAGGTGCCCATGCCGGCGAGCACGGAGGAGCCAGTCTCGAAATCGAGGCGGCCACGGATGGCGTTGGCGAGGGCTTCCGGCTGCTCGTGGATTTCCTTGAGCATGAAATGTTCGTAGCCGCCTTTTTCAGTGGCAGCGGCGTCCATGCCGAGCACGGCGATCTCGCGAGTCACAGGAATGTTGTTCAGGTCGCGAATGTCCACCGAATCCGCCGTGACGATGGCGATGTCGTTATCGTCCAGATAGACGACGCGCTGGGTGTGCGCGAGGATGGCACAGGCATCCGAAGCGATAATGCTCTCACCATCGCCCACGCCGATGACGATGGGGCTGCCACGGCGGGCGGTGATGATTTTATCCGGCTCCTGGCTTGATAGAACGGCGATGCCGAACGCGCCTTCTACCTGATGGAGCGCATCGCAGACGGCTTGGAAAAGATCGCCCTTGTCGCAATCCCCGATGAGATGAGCGAGCACTTCGGTATCGGTTTCCGAATAGAAATGATGGCCCTTCCCTTCAAGCCGCGCACGGAGCGAACGGTAGTTTTCGATGATGCCGTTGTGAACGAGCGCGATATCGCCCGATTGGTCGAGGTGCGGGTGGGCGTTGACCTCAGTCGGCGGGCCGTGGGTGGCCCAGCGAGTGTGGGCGATGCCGGTGGTGACACGGCTGGCAAGATCCTGCGGCCAGTCCGTGCGCACGCGTTCGTTGAGCACAGCGACCTTGCCCGCCGACTTCGCGACGAGGATGCGGTCGTCATCGAGCACGGCGAGGCCGGCCGAGTCATAGCCACGGTATTCGAGGCGGCGCAGGCCGTTGATGAGCACTTTGGGTGCGTTTGCTTTTCCGATGTATCCGACGATTCCGCACATATTAGAGTGTTGAGAGTTGGTGGTTGAAAGTTGAGAGTTAGAGAAGAAGGTCCTTTTGGACGATTTCGCCGGGGCGGGTGGTTGTGTTGGGCCAGAGTTTGCGGCCGGGGTAGATGGAGGTGTTGATGCCGGTGTGGACGCCATCGCCGAAAATGGTGCCGAACTTGCGGCGGCCGGTATCGACGAGGGTTCCACCGATCATCGAGTGATGATTTTTCCCGTCGTGGCGGAGGTTTGAGGTGGTGGTGCCGGCACCGAGGTTGACCTTTTCACCAAGCACGGAGTCTCCGATGTAGGAGAGGTGGCCGACGTTGGTTTTGGATAGAATGAGGCAGTTCTTGATCTCGACGGACTGGCCGATGTGGCAATTATCGCCGATGCTGGTATTGCCGCGGATATAACAGTTCGGGCCGATCTTGCAGTTCTCGCCGATGATCGCATTGCCTTCGATAAAGACGCCGGGAAGTATCCGCGTGCCCTCGCCGATCAGAACGATGCCTTCGATGACGGCCATCGAATGAACATCGCCCAGCACCAATGACTCGGGCAGCGCTGCGACGATTTGTTCGTTCGCTTTCAGCAGATCCCACGGGTGGTGGATGACAAACGAAGCGGTGGCGACGGCTGATTTTGATCCATCGGGAGTACCGTCTAACCAGGCGAGCGCCGTGCCTTCCGCATCGACGATGGTGCGGACGGCGGGATTGGAAAAAAGTGCGCCATCTTTCTCATCAAGCCACGCCTGCGGGTGGATAGTTAGATTTTCAAGCGCATCCTTCCGCAACAGTGCGTGATGGACATGCAGCGGCATGCCGCCAATGGGAAAATCCTCGATCTTGCGAGTGAAGGACAGGGAGCAGGGATAGATCGGTGAGGCGGACATGGTTCAGCCGATTTCTTCGAGGATGGCGGTGGAAAATATTGAAACCCAGTGCTTCACCTGTTCGCTTTCGCGGTGTTCCACGAGCACGCGGATCTTGTTCTCGGTGCCGGAGTAACGGATGAGGTGGCGGCCCTTTTCTCCGAATTCGGCGGTGGCTTCTTTCATCAGCTTCTGAAGCTTCGGCAGCGTGTCGAGCGCCGGCTTCGACGGCACGGGCATGTTAGAAAGCTGTGTGGGATACTCATGCATCACACCAGCGAGTTCTGCTAGAGTCGCTTTTTTCTCATGCATCATCCGCAGGACTTGGAGGGCGCTGAGAATTCCGTCTCCGGTGGTGACATAGTCGCTGAAAATGAGATGGCCGGAGTTTTCCCCGCCGAAGTTGTATCCGTTTTTCCGCATGCATTCGATGACGTTGCGATCGCCCACGGCGGTGCACTCGACCTTGATGCCGTGCTCCTTCATCGCCTCTATCAGACCGAGGTTACTCATGATGGTGGCGACGAGCGTATTGTGCCGGAGTTTCCCCTGCTCCTTGAGGCCGATGGCGCATAGAGCGAGCACGCGATCGCCGCTGACTACGTTTCCTTCAGCATCGGTGAAAATGACGCGGTCGGCATCGCCATCGAAAGAAATGCCGATGTCCGCCTTGTGCTCGCGGACGAGTGCGGCGGCGTTTTCCGGATGGAGGGCACCGCAGTTGTCGTTGATGTTGAGTCCATCAGGAGTGGTGGCTATGGTGATGACTTCTGCGCCGAGTTCGGTGAAAATAACGGGCGCGATGGAATAGGCGGCACCGTTTCCACAATCGAGCACGATCTTCATGCCGAGCAGCGAGATGTTATCGGCGGTTTGTTTTGCAAACTCGATGTAGCGGCCGCGCGCGTCATCGATGCGATAGGCCTTGCCTATGAACTTCGGATGCAAGGGGGCGGTTTCCGGCTCATCGCCAAGGATGTGGCGCTCGATCAGGGATTCGAGATCGTCCGAGAGCTTGTAGCCGTCGGTGCCGAAAATCTTGATGCCATTGTCCTCATAAGGATTGTGAGAGGCGGTGATCATGATCCCGGCGGCGGCACCCATGGATTTGATCAAATGCGCGACGGCCGGCGTGGGCAACGGGCCGACGAGATAGACGTCCATGCCCATCGATACGAGCCCGCTGGTGAGCGCCGTTTCCAGCATGTAGCCGGAAATGCGCGTGTCTTTTCCGACGATCACGCGGTTCCGCTTCGGCTCTGCGGTGTGGAGGACATTGGCCACGGCCTTGCCCATGCGCAGGGCGATTTCAGCGGTGATCGGATACTCATTGACCCGGCCACGAATGCCGTCGGTTCCAAATAATTTCATGGTGCGGAATGGGGGTTTCTACGAAGGGGGATCTGTTCAAGAAAGCAGCGGCGTATCAAGATAATAACTTGCGCCGTCAGACGCCGAGCACGGCGCGGAAAATGCGCCCGGGCGAGCGTTTGAGGAACTGCCGGGCGAGCGACTCGAATTCGTCGGAAATGTCGGTCAAATGGAGCTCCAGCACGGCGTCCGCAGGATCGGTGGCGAGCATTTCGAGGCGGGTGAGTTCCTTTTTCAAATGCTCGGCGCAAGTGGTGGCAGAGTCCACGAGGCGGACATCTGGGGGCAAGAGTTCCTTTAAAACAGGAATCAAAAGCGGGTAGTGCGTGCACGCAAGCATCAGAGTATCAATGCCTTTTTCCACCAGCGGATCGAGATAAGTCTGCAAAACCTGGCGCGTGGCAGGGTGATCGATCCAGTTTTCCTCGATGAACGGCACCAGCAGTGGAGTGGCCTGCGCATGGATGATCAGCCCGGTGCGGCGCAGCGCGAGCGCGTGCTGGTAGGCGTGCGAGCCGATCGTGCCGCGAGTGGCGATGATGCCGATCCGCTGGGCATCCGGGTTGGCAAGCGCGGCTTCCACTCCCGGCTCGATCACGCCGAGGATCGGGATGCGGTACTTTTCATGCAAACTAGGCAGGGCGTGCGCGGTGGCCGTATTGCAGGCGACGACGATGGCTTTCACCCCTTTCGCGATCAGGAAACGCACGTCCTCGTCGGCGAAATGGCGGATGGTTTCCGGGCTTTTCGAGCCATACGGCAGGCGCGCGGTATCGCCAAGGTAGAGGATGTCTTCCGCTGGCAAAAGCTCCTGCACGGCGCGGACGACGGTCAGCCCGCCGACACCCGAGTCAAATATTCCAAGAGGCGCTGAATTCACTGGCGCGATTGTGGCCCGCCCCTCGCCCGCGCCAAGTGCAAACCGACCGGAAAAAATGATTCGCCGCTTGACGCAGGGCATTCTGTTTCGGTTGGTTAGAGGGTGACCAAAACCCAACTATACAGAAAGATCGCCGTCGCTGGATTCATCGGTGCCAACCTCACCCACCCGGCCCGCGCTGCGGAAAACGACGCAGAAGAACTTCGCTCCGAGCTCAACGCGATCCGCCAAGACTACGAAAAACGCATCAATCTCCTCGAATCCCGGATCCAAGAACTCGAAACCAAAGATCCGCAGCCCCGCCCGACGAAAAAAAACCGACCCGCCGC
>JBBRYQ010000148.1:0-6359 GCA_038237425.1 Verrucomicrobiales bacterium | reverse complement strand
TTCTGTTGGTCGGTCTATATTATCCGCTCCTGACGTTGTCGGTGTGACGGTAGTGAACCTGCTGCTAGGAATTTGCTTTTGGCGGGAGGCTCCTGAAACGGCCGATGGATCGGACCGGAGGGCGGGAAAATGGGGGTTGATCCGACCGGCCGATCCTTCCGGAAATGCTTCCAACTCTCCACCCACGCCGGCCGCGTGAAACACATCGCGCCCGCCGACTACCGGCAAGGCTCCCATCTGTGGCTCCTTCTTCAGGAAATGGTCACCGAAACCGCAGACCGGATTCTCCGGCGGAGAAGCGAGGAGCGGGAAAATGCGACGGTCGCGGCTCCGACGTTTTGAGTCAGGGGTTCCTGGGCGGAGTCAGATGCCGACGAATGAACGCTTCCGGCGTGATGGGTTGTGGCTTATATCCGGAACCGAGCAGTGCGTCAAAATGATGATCGGACGTAACGATGTAGTCCGCTCCCGCGACGATGGCACAGTCGGCGAATGCGTCGTCATCAGAATCACCCGTGATCGTGTGAAAGCGATAGTCCGGGCCGATTCGCCAGATGTTGCCATGGAGTAGATCGATCAATGTCATGAATCTCCATACGTCCTCCCATCGCCTGGGCCCCGCGTAGCGGTGAACCACCTCCTCATACTCCAGCAGGATTGGTGTCGATATTGCCAACTTGAGGTCGCCATGCCGCAGAGCATCCCGGATGGCGGCAAATGGAGACGCCTGCCCGAAAACTTGGATCAATGCGTTGGTGTCCAGCACCACAATCATGGTGCTTGGCGGGTGCGGAGCGAGGCACGCGCCTCCCGGATGATTTCGGGCAAGCGCGCCAGTTTTCCTGCCGCCCGGTCATCGTCAAATCCCGCGTTGAGACGGTCGGTCACCTCATCCAGTTCCAACTCCATCGCTACACGGTGCAGCAACAACAAATTCTCGTCCCGCAGTTTGTCCACCTCCGCATGTAACAGCGGACGCAGCTCGTTGGGATCCGTTGGCAAAGCTGATAAAGCGCTCATGCTGCGAAGACTCCCACAAAGTCCTTCCAAACGCAAGGCCCGGGCCGACCTGACCCGGCCTATCCGCCGATTGAAACGAAGCACGCGAATCCTACCTTCTCCTCAGCTTGCGGGAGGTTTCAACCCGCAAACGATGAATTGGCCTGCGGCTTGGTAGGTTTGTCATGGCACCGAACCCCGGTTTCCCTCAGGAAACCGGAATCCAGCCAAGCCGCAGACCCGTGCAATCGACACCCTGACAAGCTCCCAGCATGCGCAAGAAACCGGGATTCCGGCTACTCCCCAAATGCGGGGTGTCATGGCGTGGATTCTGACCATGTGAATCTACTTGGAGACGGAGTCGTCGATCCGAGTTCCGTCAAGAGTCCAAGTGGCATCTTTGACTCGGTAAACCGCCGTATTTCCGCAGACCGTCTTCCCAGTCACTGGAAATTTAAGACTCACGTTCCCAATCGCCACAATGCTCACAACAGTCGGTTCGTATTGCAAATGCCTGTATCGACCGCCTTCCGGCATCTTTACCAGACGGGAGGAACCAATCATTTTGAACTGCCCGTCAACGAACAATTCGACTTCATCGAGAAACAGGATCGAATTTCCGATGCCATGTAGCGAAGCCGTCGTCTTGTTCAGCTGTAACTATCCGCGATGCTCAACCCTAAAAAACGGGTCGCCCGTCGGGCCGCACATCGCTTTCGTGCAAATCAAGGTGCTCAGCAGGATCAGAATCTTTGCGATTCTGATCCGGTTGCAAAGAGGCACCGCATTCATGGCTTAGGTCGGCTTTCGGCTCTGAAATACTTCTTCGCGGGCAGGGGCAGGCCGCTTACCAGTCGATAGGTGACAATTTCGGATATCCCGTCACCCGTTGGAACGGGAACGCCGACGGGCTCCACGGCCGTCTCCGAGTCGTCCCAATGTTCTAGATCGTCCGATATTGAAACCACAAGCCTCCACTCCTCAAGATGGATGGATCTAATGAACGAAAACCGGATTTCACGTTGCCCCTCGGAATTCAATATCTGCTTCAGTTCCGATTGATACACCACTTCGCCCGATGCCGGATCGGAACCAAAAATCCACTCGCTGAAATTGGATTTCCCGTCTCCGTCCGCATCCTCACCCGGTGCGGATGCAAGGCCATACATCTTCAAATAATTTCCGACTTCGGTGGCGTATTGCCCCATGCCCCACAGCCGACCCAGTTCATAGAGCCGGTTTTCCGCCGAACTTTGGGTATTTCCAGGCAATATTCCATCAAATGTCGGATCCGGGAGGGCTCCGAAAACTCCGTTGCCACGCATGACCGGAACCCATGCACGAAGCGGATCGGAAGTGACGAGGAACCGCGAAAGATTCACTCTGTCACCGCGAATCATCACTTCATGATCGAGAGATTCTACGCAGGCAGCCAGATCCGTGCGCGTGGAATCCTCCAAGGTCTGATCCAGTTTGTTGGAGGCTGGTCCCAGAGAATCCAAGGGGTTTGTGGAGCGCAAGCCATGAATGACATTCGCCGCAGAAACAAAGTCCGTATTGAGGGCCGTCAACGAATTGGCCAAATCAGTCCGGCGGTCGGTCGTCGAAAACAAAAGCAAACTCTGATAGGTCTGAAGCACTCTCTCGGCGTCCAAGTGACCTTGTCGATCAAGATCGGCCAAATCATTGAGAACGGTGGAGAGATTGTAGGTGCAGATCAGATGAATCAACATTTCAAGTGACCGGGTCCCGGCGACCAGGGCGAGGGCGTCGCCTCGATCGACCAAAGTGTCTCCCTCGGGAATGCCGGCCTCTGACGCGGTGAAATCCGTTCTGAATGAGTTTGATGTCACCGTATTCAACGCCGTTCTGACATCGATGAGGCGAGGCAAGACATGATCCTTCAGCCAGGCCACCCCAAGTGACGAGTTCGCCCCGGCGGCGAAGACAGGAAATCCGTCCGGAGCGGTCGGCAGATCATACCCGGATCCGCGCAACGAGCCGGTGGCGGGAATTCCCATGTTGTTCAGAAGCGTGGTAAAGCCGGTTTCTCCCTCGAGTGCGAGGAGCTGGGCCAGAGCGAGCAGGAATCCGGCTTCCTGGTTTGCAGGGTTCATGGCAAGCGCCGCCGCGAAGTCCGCTTTCGCAAGAACCGTTGCCGAGGGGGATTTTTCCTCCATGAGGCCCCTGCCTCTCAATACTAAATCGGATGCTGAAACCGCAGTCGTGATCGATTGAAGCTCCAGATTGAAATCATAATCCACCACCAATGGGAGCGGCACGTCGTATTTGGCATTGGCTTCCACCGCCAATCGAATGCGGTAAGTCACTCCGGGAACCACCGGAAAAGTAATTCGATTGGGCGCAAGAATCACGCGTTCATTCAGACGAAGCCGGGTCAGTGGTTGCTAGGAATTTGCTTTTGGCGGGTGGCCTCTGAAATAGCCATTGGATCGGACCGGAGGGCGGGGAAATGGGGGTTGGCCCGCTACCGGACGATGCAGGTCGGAAATCCGGAGGAAATCGTCGCCCGCCCGCATTATTTCGGTGCCTTGATGGTGCAATACGGCCAGGCGGACGCCATCGTTGGCGGCAATCAGGCGATGCCCTCGGCGTATTTCCGGGCGCTGCTCCACACGATCAAACCGCTGCCCAACGTGCCAAAAATCTTCGGAGTGTCGGTTCTCATCGGCCCCCACCTCAAGAACCTCGGCGCGTCCGGCATCCTGATGCTGGCGGATTCCGCGCTGATCCCGAATCCGGATGTCAGCGAACTCGCCTCGATCGCGGTGGAAACCGGCAAGCTGGCGCATCATTTCCTTGGCCGGAAACCACTCGTCGCCATGCTCAGCCATTCGACCAAAGGCAGCGCCGGCAACCCGGACGCCCGCCGCATGGCCGCCGCCGCCTCACTCGCCCAGGCTGAAGTTTTGAAAAATTTCCTCGATATTGACATCGAAGGCGAACTCCAGGCGGATGTCGCGCTGGATCCCGAAGCAGCGGAAATCAAACTCCCCGGCGCGCAGGCCAGGCCGACCGCCGATGTGCTGGTTTTCCCGAATCTCGATGCCGCCCACATCGCGCTCAAGCTGATGCAGCACGTCGCCGGAACACAAACCTACGGCCAGTTCATTCTCGGCCTCTCGCGTCCCGCCGCGCAGATTCCGCGCACCTCCACGGCGGAAACCATCTTCGGCACCGCTGTCGCCATCGCGGTGGAGGCCATCAAGTTCCACCAACTCTATCCGGACGGCGAGGTCTGAAGCGGATCCGGCTAATCTTGGAAAGAGAAATGAACCGCAGATGAACGCAGATGGACACTGATGTTAAGAATCTTATGTAAAATTGGGCATTAACCCTCTGGGTGAGTGCTTCTATCATCACAACTCTTTGATTATCTGCGTGAATCCGCGTCCATCTGTGGTTCAATTTTCCTCTTCAGGCTAGTCGCAACGAACACCCTCGTGGGTCTCCCCGCCAGGCCTGGCGATCTCCCGGAGCACCTTCCTGCCTAACAGAAGCAACGGACCCATGCACAGCAGTCCGCGCCAGCCGAGGTCGAAGAACCCGCTGTTGCCGGACGTCGGCAGCCACACCGCCAGCGCCGCAAGAATCGCGGCGAAGACCAACAATGGCATCACGGTCCCGCGCAGATGATAGGACAGGTAGTATTTGTAGGGCAGCTTCAGTTTCCGCACCGTCAATGGCACCACCCAGAACCAGCCGACAAGGGTCGTCGGGATCATGGTGCCGAGCGCCACTCCGAGAACGCCCAGGCGATAGGCCAGGATGATGCTCAGCACGACGTTGGCGATGGCATCCGCGATGGAAATGTAGAGCAGCCGCCGCTCGTCGCCGCACATCATCAGGACCCGCTTCGAGCAGCCGTTGGTCAGTTGCGAACTGAACACGGCGAACAACAGCGCCTGTCCCACCCACCAGGTCTCCACGGGCACGCTCTTCATGCCGGTCAACAGGCGGATCAGCGGTTCCAGATAGACCGCGGACAGGAGATAACAGGGCGTCACCAGGAAAAACGTCAGGCGGGAACTGCTGAGCAGCAGGTTCCTGAGGCCCGACTCGTCGCCCTGCGCATGCATCGCCGCGGCGGCGGGTGAAAGCACCTGCTGAAGCTGCGAGCTGAAAAGACCGAGCATTTCACCCATCTTGAATCCGGCCTGATAGATCGCGACAAACGCGACGCCGAGCGTCAGGGAGATCACCAGTTGGTCGCTCTTCGCCATCAACATGTTGCTGAAGGTGATCAGATAGGCCGCTATGGAAAACCCCATCTGCGCCTTCACCGAGCGCCACTCGAACCACTTCGGCGCAAACGAAATGCCCGGCAGCCGCCGGATCGCCATGATCGCCGCTATCAGGTTCGGGAACGCACTGGTGGCCACACTGATGGCCATCAGCACGGGCAGGCTCCAATCCGCCATCAGTCCCCAATAGAGAAATCCAAAATTGAGCACGGTGGAGGCGGTGCCCACCCAGTTCGCGATGTCGATGCGATGCAGGCCCCGCAGGATTTCGGGAAACAAACCGAGCGGAAACATCACCGCGAGGCCGATGAAAAACACCACGTAGGCTTGGCCGAACTCGCCGCGGTCCGCGGCAAGCACTCCCATCCGGGTGAGAAACGGCTCGCGGATGAAAAGAAACACCACCAGCAACAAGCCCGCCATGCCGACGAAGGTCCACAGGATGGTCGCAAGCAGTTTGCTCAGTCCCGCCATGTCTCCGGTCGCGGTCTTCTCCGCCACAGCCTTCTGCGCGGTGAAGCCGAATCCGAAGTCCAACAGGATTCCATATCCGAACAACGACCACAACAGCGCCCAGAATCCGAACTCGGCTTCGGAAAACTGCTGGAACATCTGCCGGAACAACACCAGACCCAATAACATGCGGACCACCACGCCGACGTATCCGCTTGCGGTGGTGCTCCAGAATCTGCGTTGCCATTCAGCCATGATCGTATTTCCTAACAACCAGCCCGCACGCCAAGCGCGTTCCGATAGATTTTCACCGCGCCGGCCGTGTGGGCGGACCAGGTAAAGCGGGCGGCCCATTCCAGTCCCTTGTTCTCGCGCTCATGGCGCTCGTCGGCGTCCATCGTGGCAAGACGCGCCATCGCGGCGGTGATCGATGCCTCATCCAGGCCATTGAAAAGAATGCCCGCGGGTCCGGCGACTTCCGGCAGACTGGTTGCATCCGCACAGGCGATGCGGGTCCCGCAGGCCTGGGACTCCAGCAGGGGCAGGCCGAAACCCTCCATCAGCGACGGAAATACCAGTGCCTCCGCGGCGGCATACCACAAGGGAAGATCAGCGTTGTCCACGAATCCCTCAAGACGAATG
>JBBRYQ010000147.1:0-6417 GCA_038237425.1 Verrucomicrobiales bacterium | reverse complement strand
GCTGGGCACCACCGGAGCCGTGCTTCCGGGCTCCTCGCTGGTGAGTGGAAATACGGTCCCACAGAGCCAAGTGCTTACCCTGAACAAATATGAATCCGTTTTCACCTCGGATGGCCGCTGGACGATCGAGCTCCTCGCCTTGACTCCCTTCGGGATCGATCGCCTCGCCTTCGTCAGCTTCGACATCAATCGCACCATCCAAGTCAACGGCTCGGTGACCACCATCGAATGACCACCCGGCTACTCAATCCTTTGGTACCAGTCCTTTCAATTCCGCCAGTATTTCGTTCCGGAAATTGTCATTACGATAGATCAGCGAAAATCTGGCTGCCTTCGATTTTCTCAATAAATCCTCCACCTCGGTGAATGCCAGCAGGAGGAACAAGCCTTTTACCGGTTCCCGATGAAACGACTGAGTCCGAGTCACGAACTGATCCTCCACCGACCTTTGTTGCTGGTTCGGCAGGAGCGTGCCTTGTTCTTGGACCACCTGTTTTTTCAAAGCCTCGAAGCGGGCCTCCATCAAGTCGGCGGAAGCGGTCGGATCGAGGTAATGCACGGTCAGTTCGTAAAGTTTCCCGCTGAGGAAACGGCCCTCCACCGCAGCGGCTTGGCTGTCCGGGAGCAGGCCTTTTTTCGGTTCGATCTTGAGAATCCGCATTGCAGGTTGATCCCCGGGCAGGGAAACGTTAACATCCAGCGAATGTCGAGAGGCCCATGTAATCAACTTTTCCGGAGAGTCGCCCCAGTGGAGGCCGAAGGGCGGCTCCAGCACGCCCTGTCCCAGCGCCGGAGCGACGGCGGAAAAAAGGACCACGGCTGCGAGTGCCCATCGGTGAAAACGCCTCCCCATGCGGCGAGCTTCCGTCCTTCCCGGCCGATCCGCAAGGCGCGATCGCGCAACTGCGGCTATGTTTTAATGGAGGCGATGTTGGCGCTTTCCATCCTCACCACCATCGGCCTCATCCTGCTCAAGCTATCCCTGAACATCCTCGCCCCGCGCCAGTGGATTCTTCAACAAGCGGTGACCGACGCCTACATGACCTACGAGCGAGCCTACGCCGAGCGCATTCCTTTTGAAAAACTCCTCGCTGCTGATTCGCCGTGGCCCATCTTTCCCGCCACCACCACCACCATTGTCGAGACCGGCCGGCTTCCCGGAAACAAAGCCATTACCGGCACCGTCACCCGCACCCGTATTGCCGATTCCGGAAACTATCCGATCGACGGCGGCACCGGCACCTTGGCCACCAATCCCGCCGCCATGAAGGTGTGGAAGGCACAGAGCATCCTCACTTATAAGGTAGGCACCCGCAATTACGCGAAATCCCGCACCGTTCTCAGATCCCAATGAAACTGAAATTCCATCGGATGCGGCGGGCCTTCACATTGGTCGAACTGTCCATCGCCATCATGCTCGGGCTCGCCACCGCCACCATGGTGCTTGCGATGTTCAATCAACAGCTCGCATTCCTTAAAATCTATCAAGCTCAGAATTTCCTCGCCGAAGAGGCACCCATCATCAGCGTCTATGTCAGCCGCCTCGTCGGAAAAGCGGACCGCTTCCGCCTTCATGACAATGTGGCCGACGCGCTCGCTGGCGTCCGCATCCGCACGACAGCGTCTCCCGTCGCCGTCCTGAATTTCCGCCAGCCGGACGGCACCATGCGTGCGACCATTCTATCGTTTGAAAACCGTGGCTCCGGGCTCGCACTGTATTACTACGTCGTGCCGGTTTCGGGAGTTTTGGGCTCGCCCCAGTGGGCAGTCACCAAGAAGCCAAGCAATGTCCAGTTCTCTTTGGTTCAGGGCGTTCTCAGGATGACTCTGACCGGACCTGCGGGGGAGGTAATCACGTATTCAGGAACCATGCAGCAATGAAAACCTCATCACGCAAGCGCTGGAAATCCGGCTTTATCTCCTACGTGCTCGTCCTTTTCACCGGGGCGACGCTCACGTTCATGATGATCTACGCCTACAAGCGGGCGATGGCCGGGAACGCCACTCAGGCCAACGTGCAGCTCCGCCTCGACTACGCGGAAAAGGAGGAGGCTATCCTCCGCTCCATTGTCGCCATCACGCCGAATCGGGCGATCCGCGCGATGCAGGCCAATTCGAACTCCAACACCACCATCAGTGATCCACTCCGCTGGCAGAACATCTTCACTGAGGCCATCACGCTCGCCAACGCCGGAACCTCCATCCCCAGCAATGTCGCCACCGCCTTGAACATTCCGAATCTCAGATATTCGAACTCCGGCGACTCTGCCCTCGGCACGCCCAGCCGGATCTTTTCCTGCGTTTCTCCGGACACCACCGGCTACGTTTCGGCTGGCATCAACAAGAGCTACGGCACTGGCTATCCAGTCCCGCTGACTGTAAGCGACGGCACCACCTCGACTCGCGATCTAACGTATCCAATTATCTCATCCAACAAAATTTACGGCAGCCTCGCCCAAAGCGGCGTCGGTCTGGCTGTGGGTACCTATCCGAACTTCAACCTGCTCACCTATCCACAGATCAACTTCGGCTATGCGAAACCCGGAGATCCTTTCGTTGCCAAGCGGAACTGGTGGGCCTTCTCTGTTGACGTCGGCGACCACGATAACGACAAGACACTCATAGCCACTGCCCGACGGAACTTCGTCCTGTCAATTTATGAAGTTCCGTCACAGCTCGCCATCTCCGCCTCCGCTTTTGCTTCGCTCGGAGAATATGCCTCGGGCGAGGCCTGGCAGAACGTCACGATCAGCGGCGGTATTTATGCGTCCAAGGCCGCCGTCGAAGGAACCACCGCGTTCTCCTCACTCACCGCCCGTCGCGGGATGACCTTGTCCTCCGGCACTACCATCGGCGGCCAGACGTTTGCTAACAGTCCTTTCACTCCCGGAGTGCGTGAAAGCTACCAGCTCACGCAGGGCAGCTTTTTCCCGGTTTCGCTCGCCTCGGAAAGCGGACGCGCAGCCTTCGTCCCCATCAACCGTGGTGCCGACTACTTCGACCGCTTCAGCCACTCCACCGAGTCGAACGTCGTCTCCACCACGACATGGAACAACTACTCAGTAGGTGCCTTGCAGAGCGCCATGCGCTTGGATATCACCCAGCGCACCAGTTCCACTAACAATACCCCGACTGCGTTGCGGTTTTCCTACATGAAGGCAGGCGTCCGCACAGACCTCCCCATCTCACTCACCACCGGTGCGGAGGCTGGCCTTCCTCCCGGCTATATTTATTGTGCGACAGAAAACGCCAGCTACAACTTCGGGACGACCGTCGTGGACGTAGCCTATGGGAAAAACAGTTCGTTCGCCTTCCAGACTGCAGTCAGCGGTTCCATCACTTTCAACAATGCCAGATTCGGAGATCCGCTCGTGGGAACTCAGAAATTTGGTTATTATAAACCAAGTTATCCCTTCGAGGTGAAAACCTTACCCTCGGGAAAAATGTGTATCGCTGTCTATCCGAAACGCTTTAAGAATTTCCTGTCCCTGTTGGGTGCTGACACCACTGCGGTGAACAACTCGCTGGTCGTGAACGTGGACTATTCCACCACCACCGGCAGCGTGCTTCTCACGAAGCCCTCCATCCCCTGCACGGATCTGGACTACGGCCTGATCCTCAAGGAATGTGACGACCTAACGTCATTTACCAAAGGCTTCTCCCTCGTGACTAACCTCCGCCTTTATATTGGCGATGATTTCAATACCACGCTCTACAAAAACGGCAGCCCCTCGGTTTCTGTCCCTACGGGCTACAACGGCACCGCAGATACCTATTATCCGCCTTGCTCGCTCTTTGCTCCGGAAAAACGCTACGGCGTGGATACCAACCCGTTCGCTGTCTCGCTGTCAGGCCAAGTTGGCTCCCTCGCCAGCGATACAGATGTGAATCCTATCCGCCCCTTGGACTCGAAAAACAGCACGGGTGCCACCATGACGGCGGACAAGATCACCGTAAACCTCCGCCCCATCACCCATCCCGCGGACCTGCCGCCGATCTCGATGATGAACTGGCTGATCCTGCTGGAAGAGCGCCGCAAGGAATACTACTAACGGGAAATCAGTCCTCCATGTAGAGGATGCGGCCGCAGTCCTCGCACTGGGTGATTTCCTTGCCCGTCTGGGCCTTCATGATGGTGGAGGCGATGAGCTTCATGTGGCAGCCTTCACATTTTCCATCTCGCAGAGGAGCGATCGCGAGACCGGCCTTCGTTTTCATCAGCCGGTTGTAAAGCGGGACAATATCTTCGGACACATTGCCGAGGAGCTTCGCACGCTCCGCCGTCACTTCGGTCTTGTCCTGTTCCATCCGCCCGTGGCGCTCCTTGATCACCGCGAGGTCCTCCTCGACGAGTTTGCGAGTTTGTGTGAGGCCCGCTTCCGCTGTTTTCAGCGCCTTGCGGTAGACGTCCACCTCTTCCATCGCTTCGAGTTCCTTGGTCTCGAAATCGTCGAGGTCCTTCTCGTAGCGCGTGATTTCATGGCCCAGCGCTTGGAATTCCTCATTCTTGCGCGTTTCAAACTGCTGGAGCTTGAGGCGTTTGATCGTCGTCCGGCGCGTCTCCGCATCGAGCTCGATCTTTTTCACCCGCAGCTCGCAATCGAGCAACGCTTGGTGTGCCTTCGTCACCCCCGCCTCGTCGCCAGCCAGCTTCGTCCTCGCACGGGCCTCGTCCTGCGGCAGTTTTTCGAGATCCTTCGCCAGTGCCATCAAGCGGCGGTCACGATCTTGGAGAATTAACAACGCGCGAACTTCATCTTGCATGTCTGTTGGGTAAACGCCCCGGCCCGCCCCGGCAAGCCCTCTCTTGTCACCTCGCTCTATCGCTTTCTCAGCGCATCCGCCGCGTAAATCCCAATCGCCAGCCAGATCAGCGCGAACGAAAACAACCGCGCCGCCGTCATCTGCTCGCCGTAGATTTTCCATCCGATGAAAAACTGCAGCGTCGGCCCAAGAAATTGCAGGATTCCCAGCGTCGTCAGCCGGATCGTCCGCGTCGCATGGCCGAAAAATAGCAGCGGCAGCGCCGTCGCCAATCCCGTGCCCACCACCAGCCCCGCGTGCGGCCAGCTCCCGCCGAATGCCGCCTGCGGGCTCGGATTGCTGAGAATCAACCAACCCAGCGCCACCGGTGCCAGCAGGCTGGTTTCCGCAGTCAGCCCCAACAGAGATCCCAGCGGCGCGCGTTTCCGCACCACCGCATACAGGGAAAAACTCACCGCCAGAGTCAGCGCCACCCACGGGAAATGACCCACCGCCGGGAGCTGCACCGCCACTCCGGTGAGCGCCAGCGCGATCGCCGCAAGCTGCCAGTGGCTGTTTTTATCGCCGAACCACAGCGCGCCGAAGAGCATGTTGAAAAACGGATTCAGATAGTATCCCAGCGCGCCTTCCAGGATTCGGCCGTTGAGCGTCGCCCAGACGTAGAGCAGCCAGTTCGATGCCAGCAGCGCGCCGGAAAGAAAATGCCACGCCACTGCCGAGGGCTTGCGCAGGCCGTTGAAAACCTCCCGCAGCTCACCGCGCACCACCAGAATCACCAGTAATAGCAGCAGCGACCAAAGCGTGCGCTGAGCTACAATCGTCGCCGGCGGTAAGAAATTTAGCAGCTTCCAGAAAATCGGCAGCACTCCCCACAGGAAAAACGCGGCCAACGCAGCCATCACACCCGAGCGATTCCGATCCACGCGCGCAAGCTGCGCCAACCGGCCCCGCCTGCGAAGTGAAAAATCAACGACGGAGCGCTGGATTCAACCGGCCAGCAGAGCCTTCTGCCGTCACACTCGCCGACTAACGTCAGCGCTCCCACCTTCGCGCCAAAAGATGCAGGTTGAAACTTCACTCACCTCAAACCAACCTCAACCCATGCCCACCGAGCGCCTTTCCATCCCCCAATACGCCATGGCCCTCGCCCACGTCGCCAGCCTGCGCTCGGAGGATCCCTATCGGAAAGTCGGCGCCGCCGCGCTCGACTTCGACAACCGTGTCATTGGCACCGCCTACAACGGCCTCGCCCCCGGCTACAATCCGCCGCCCGGCTTCTGGGACGACCGCGAGGCGCGGCAGAAATTCATGCTCCACGCCGAGGTAAACCTGTGCAGCCTCTTCCGCCGCGGCGAGGCGAAGATCGTGGCCACCACCACCATGCCCTGCACTGCCTGCATGCAGACGCTCTGCGCGTATGGCATTAAGGAAATCTACTACCGCGAGATCTATCAAGTGTCCGATGCACCCGAGATCGCCGCGCTCTACCACGTGAAGCTGGAGCAGGTCACCGACTACCCACAAGCCCTCTGACGGACCGCGAAATTCATTTCGCCAGTTTTCAAAGGCGTGACACAGACATTCCTGTCTGTTCTTCCTACCCGGCCTTGTGAAAGAACAGACAGGAATGTCTGTATCACGCCGTTCGTCAGC
>JBBRYQ010000146.1:0-6786 GCA_038237425.1 Verrucomicrobiales bacterium | reverse complement strand
GGCAGGAATGTTTGTGTCACATTTTAGTGTTCCTGTTGGATGTGTTCGGCGAGGATGTCCCGGCCATGATCTCCTTCGAAGTCGCGCCAGACGGCGTGGACGTGGTTAGCATTGTTCTGGATGTTACAGGCCTCCAGTATGAAGGTCGGGCCTTGGACGCGGTAATAATAGGCTTCTCCGGGCTTGATGCTGCCTGACCAGCCGAAGCGGATTTTGTCGATGCCAGCGTTTTCGATTTTTGCCATATCGGCTGCGACAAATTCCTTGCGATAGCGGCCGGTGTATTCGGAAATGAGTTGGATCAGGCCCTTGCGCTGGATTTCCGACATTTCGTTAGCTGGAAGGCCGACGGGTTCGAGAGCGGTGACCTTGCGGGACTCGCCACTGAGAATTTCGGCAGGTGGTTTCTCGCTGAAGATGACGGAGGATTTTTCATCATATAGGAGCGTGGTGACGAGTGTGCGGGAGAGTTCCTCCTCGGCGGCGAGAACTTTCAATCCTACGCGCGGGCCTTCGCGGACTTCACCGGGATTCGAGCCTAAGAAGGATGGTGTTAGAGCGACCTTTTTTCCATCGACGAGGGTGAAGCTGAGAGAAATGTGGTGGCCTTCGAAGCGCCAGCCCCAGCCCTTGGGATCGCCGGGTGTGCCAAAGATGGAGACGAAGTATTTGTTGGGATCTCGGAATCCTGGGCGTTTGTCGGTTTCGGCGAGGATGCTCTCGAGCGACATGATCTGGGTGACCTTGAGTTGGCCTTTTTCGCTGAGGGCGGATTCAAGGAGTTTCATGGCAGCCGCGCGTTGGGCGTCGGTCATTTCCTTGAGTGGCAGGCCGGAGCGGTTTTCCTGGGGAGTGTAGCGGAAATTTTCGCGGTCTGGGGCGTCCAGCGGCATCGAAGCTTTGGTGCGTTGGGCGGGATCGAGAGAGTCGAGAAATTGGGAAGCGGCGATGGCGCACAGTGGGGCGGGTGGCGCGTCCTTCGCCGCTAGTGGCAGGGCGAAAATCAGGCAGAGAGTGAAGGTTTTCATCGAGTGCAAAAGCAATCAGGAACGGGAGATGCCTGCAAGAGCGTATCTTTGGGTAACTTGTGCCTTGCGTATGTTGCAATTTGTCGTCCACGCTTGGCGGCGTGACGCGACACCGCACTGACGACCTTAGAATCACTGGCCTTAATCCGCTTATTTCACCAGCGGTGCTTGCCTATTATCTTCCACTCACCGAGCAGGCTTCCGAGTTGGTAGCGAGCGCGCGCGCCCAGGCGGATGCGATATTGCGCGGCGAGGACGATCGCTTGCTGGCGGTGGTGGGCCCTTGTTCGATTCACGATCCCGAGGCTGCGATCGAGTATGCGGTGAAGCTGAAGGAAGAGGCGAAACGGATCGAAAACGACGTTTTCGTAATCATGCGTGTTTATTTTGAGAAACCGCGGACGACGGTGGGCTGGAAGGGCTTGATCAACGACCCGGGCCTCGATGACTCCTTCGATATCAATCACGGCTTGCGCATCGCACGCGGTCTTCTGCTCGATCTCGCGAACATGGGGGTGCCGGCGGGAACCGAATTTCTCGACACGATTTCTCCGCAATACATCGCGGACTTGATTTCCTGGGGCGCGATCGGTGCCCGCACCACTGAGTCGCAGATCCATCGCGAACTGGCGTCCGGCCTCTCGATGCCGGTCGGTTTCAAAAATTGCACGAGCGGCTCGAACCAGATCGCGCTCGATGCCATCCAGTCGTCCTCACGCCCGCACCATTTTCTGTCGGTTACGAAACAAGGGGTTTCGGCGATTGTTTCCACGGCTGGAAATGAATCCTGCCATTTGATCCTGCGCGGCGGGAAATCCGGCCCGAACTATGAAAAAGCCGACGTGGATGCCTCTGCAGCAATGCTGCGCGAGCAGAAACTCGTTGAGTCCGTGATGATTGACTGCTCGCATGGAAACTCGATGAAGGACTACCGGAACCAACCGATGGTCGCGAAAAATATTGCCCATCAGATTGGCGAAGGATCGAAAGTGATCACTTCCGTCATGATTGAGTCCAATCTGGTCGAAGGAAATCAGAAGCTAGCCAAGGATCTTTCAACGCTCACGCGTGGCCAGTCAGTGACCGATGCCTGCATCGGCTGGAACGACACTGTCGAGGTCTTGGATGTGCTTGCCGAGGCGGTTAAAAAACGCCGCATCAATTGATGTTGTCGGTAGATTTCCCGACAGGTTTGGGAACCGACTGATGGGCTTAAAACCCTTTAAAATCATTGATTTTTGGGCGTATTATCAATAAATGTGAAAAAATAATTCTCATGGCTTGCGGTGAGACAAAGAAGTGGGCAATCTGGGTCGTCGCCAACTTTTGATAATGGATTTAACTAGCGAATCATCCCAAAGCGTCATCACCTGCCGTAATAGCCAAGGCACTGAGTTGACGGCCAATCTTCTCAGAATCAAGCGGTATTCGGTCGTTTTTGAAGTTTATAACCCCTACAGTATCCTACAATTATCCGAGGTTCTGTCGGATTTCCGGATCATGGCTTCAAGGCGTTTGCTGTATCATGGCAAGGCCGTGGTCAGCAATCTCCTGAACACTGGCATCGTTCTCGTCTGTGAGGCGATGCTCGACGAGGGATGGGTGGAAGTGGATTTCCTGTCCAGTGTCACCGGCAGTTCGACTCCGAGCGGCAGCAGTGATCTCGCGGGCCAGTTTGCGAATTTCATGGGCGAGTGGAAGTCCGCCAACAAGGTGCAGGACCCTTTCAAGCTGGTCGTTGCAGACCTTTCCAGCATGCTTTCCGGCGTTCAGCATTGGTTGACGGGCGTCGACGTGGGCATCCGGACGACGGTGACGCGCCGCCGCGATGATTTGGAGCAGGAGATTTTCTCGGGAATCGAGAACCGAGTGGTGGAGGAAGTTCTGCCGTCGATGGAAAAATTCGAGGAGGTTTCCTTGGAAGTGAGCGAGGCCGAAGTGGCAGTTCACAAGGCCTATGTCCGGCGCGAATTGCATCCCATCGTGCTCTGCTCCCCGTTTCTCTATCGCACTTACACGAAGCCACTTGGATACGCCGGTGACTACGAAATGGTGAACATGATGCTGCGGAATCCTTATGAAGGCTCGTCCGCATTTGCGAAACTTCTCAACTTCGCCCTGCTCAACACCGAGCCAGTCGTCGCCCACCGCAACCGCATCGATTTTCTGATCGAAAAATTGCGCACCGAGTGTGCCCGCCGCGTTTCGAAGGGAAAAACCCGCGTTTTCAATCTGGCGTGCGGCCCGGCGATGGAGGTGCAGCGGTTCCTACGCGAGTGCGAGGAGAGCGATTTGGCAGAAATTGACTTGCTCGACTTCAATCCGGAAACCTTGGAATACACGCGCGAGCGCATCCAAGAAGCTCGCATGAGTGGCGGCCGTGAAACTCTCGTCCGCTACTTCCAGCGCTCAGTCCACCAGCTCCTGCGAGCGGCGACCCAGGGCGGTGACGATGAATTTGCGAACTACGACGTCGTTTATTGCGCCGGTCTGTTCGACTACCTTTCCCAGCGTGTCTGCAAGCGTTTGGTGGAACTTTTCTGCACTATGGTTCGCCCCGGAGGCATCGTGATCGTCACCAACGTGGCGGCCAGCAATCCCCGGAAGGCGTGGATGGAATATGTGATGGAGTGGAATTTGATTTATCGGGATGAGGCTGAAATGGCCGATCTTGTTCCTGACGGACTCAACCTGAAAGGCACCAGCATCAAGGCGGATGCCACAGGTGTGAATTTGTTCCTCGAAATCGAACTCGCCAATGGCTGACGCCCCCGTCAAACCGCTGGATAAGGAGGCCGAGCTCCGGCAGGGATTCCGCGACTACGAAAGCGGCATTGCCTATGACAATGCCCGGCGCACCGCCGTGTTTGCGGCGTTGTTCATGCTCCTCGGCTCGTCGCTGGATTGGATCATCCTCACGGAGCATGCGGTGGAGTTCTTACTGATTCGCTGCGTTTGCGCGGTGCTGCTGGGATTCATCTTTTGGTATCTGGGAAAAACGAAAGGAGGCGGTCTATCAAAGGTCCTCTCGCAAGGCATCACTTTGTTGCCTCTCATCTCGATTTGCGCGATGATTGCCGTCACTGACGGCGGAAACTCCGAGTATTACGCTGGTCTGAACCTGATCCTAGTGGGCCTTTCGCTTCTGCTCCGATGGTCGTTCTGGAACACGCTCGGGATGATCTTGGCCACCTTCATCTGCTATTCGGCGAGTATCCGGATCTCGGACGTCGATCCCGATTTTAAGGTCCTGTTTGGAAACTGCTTTTTCCTCGCTGTCACCTGTGTGTTCGTACTGGCGGGAAGTTATTATTACGAGAAACTCCGCTTCAGTGAGTTCTGCCTGCGGATGGAGGTGGAGGAATCCCGGCAACTGCTCGAATCTCAGAACCGCCAACTCAGCGAACTCGACGAGGCGAAAACCCGCTTTTTCGCCAATATCAGCCACGAACTCCGCACGCCGCTCACCATCATGCTGGGCATCACCGAGCGCCTGCGCACTGTGCTTTCCCGGCAATCCAACGATCCAACCGTGCAAGAAATGACAGGCATGCTGGAGCAAAACGGACTCCGCCTCCTCAAGCTCATCGATGACCTGCTCGACCTTGTTCGTTTCGATACCGGCCATGCCGACGTCAACCGCCAGCCCACGTTGATCAAGGCCCACATTGAAGGCTTGCTCCGTTCCCTCCGTCATCTTGCCGAACAAGACCGGGTCGCGCTTGTTTGGGATTGTGAAACCGAAAGTTCCGCCATTCAGCTCGATCGCGATAAGTTCGACAAAATTCTCCTCAATCTTGTCATCAACGCCATCAAGTTCACTCCGTCCAGCGGAACCATCGCCGTGAAGGTTATCGCCTCGGAAAACCAGCTCCGCCTCACCGTCGAGGACACTGGCGTCGGAATTCCGCCGGAAGTTTTGCCGCGGATTTTCGAACGCTTCTGGCAGGTGGATACCTCGTCCACGCGGAAATTCCAAGGCGCTGGCATCGGCCTCGCACTGGTCCGCAGTCTCACTGAGGCGATGGAAGGTAAGGTCAAGGTGGAAAGCCAACTCGGCCATGGCACCACCTTCACCATCGATCTACCTGCGGACTCGGTTGTGAGTCTGACTGATGAAATTGCAGAAAACGAAGACGACCATCCGCTCAAGGACGGCGGCAACATCGCCGATCTCCACCGCCGCGCAGCGATGTCCATTCCTGGGAAAATGCAGTCACGCGCCGCCATTCCGCTCCATCATCCAGGACCGATCGCTCCGCCCATGATCGGTGGTCGCCCGAGTGGCGCGCGGCCGTTGGTGCTCATCGCCGATGACGAACCGGACATCCGCCGTTTCCTGAGAATGCAGCTTGAGGACGTGGATGTCATCGAGGCGTCCGACGGTGCGGAAGCACTCGAACTGACCCGCCTGCGCCGTCCGCAGCTCGCCCTCCTCGACCACATGATGCCGGAAATGGACGGCGTCGAAGTCTGCCGCCGCATCCGGGAAAATCACTCCACTCGTGGCGTGGCAGTCATCATTCTGACCGCCCGTGCCGACGAGGCCACGAAACTCAGCGCCCTCCAAGCAGGGGCTAACGATTTCCTCACCAAGCCATTTTCCACCGCCGAGCTCGCGCTGCGTCTTGAAAACCAGATCGCCATGGCGCGCATCCGCCGCGAGATGGTGGACCTGAACTCGGAACTTCATGCCGCGCTCGATCAGATCAAAGAAAACGAGGTGATCATGGTCCGCAACGAGAAGCTTTCCGCGCTCGGCCGGATGAGCGCAGGCATCATCCATGAGATCAACAACCCGCTGAACTATGCCAGCGCCGGTCTCCATGCGTTGGAAACTTTTACCAAACTGATGCCCTCCGCCGATCAACCGGACTACGCGGATATTCTCAAGGACATCCGCGAGGGCGTGGAGCGAGTTTCTCAAATCGTCATCGACCTCCGGAAATTCACCCGCGACGACAAGGCCACCACCGGCGATGCGGATCTCGCAGAGATCGTCGGCCGTGCCAGACGCATGGTCAGCCACCAGGTGGGAAAAGACATCGCTTTCAATTTCAAATCTCCGGACAACGCCCTGATCAGTGGCAATCCGAACCAACTGGTGCAGGTGTTCATCAACTTTTTCCAGAACAGCATCGACGCCATCCACATGCGCATCGATGCCCACGGCGGCGATCCGGGACGCATCGACTGCTCCATCGATCCCGCCGGCCAAGGCTGGCAAGTCACCATCCGCGACAACGGAATCGGCATCCCTCCGGAAAACCTGCAGAAGATTTTCGACCCATTTTTCACCTCCAAGGATGTGGGCAAGGGCATGGGCCTCGGCCTCTCGATCACCCACCAGATCCTCCAGACGCACAAGGCGATGATCGAAGTGGACAGCCGCCCTACCGAATTTACCCGCTTCCGCATCGCCTTCCCGGGCGTGAGTTTCTCCCCGGATTCCTCCGAATCCCCGGAATCCGTTCTCGACCAACCCGCCTGATTCTATCACCCTACCTCTACTAATTCTCCAATCCTATCCCTTCCGACCCTTATGAGCAACGAGATCGACTCCTACGACTATCAGCGCTACGCCATCCTGTTCGTGGATGACGAGGCAAACACTCGCAAATATTTCCGCCGTTTGTTTGGCGAAAAATTCCGGATTCTCGAGGCCGAGGACGGCATTGAGGCGCTTGCAGTGTTCCGCAAGCATGCGAATGAAATCGGCATCATCGTCACCGACCAACGCATGCCTAACGAGACCGGT
>JBBRYQ010000145.1:0-6896 GCA_038237425.1 Verrucomicrobiales bacterium | reverse complement strand
TCGTTTGCCCACTAACGTCAATCCGCTCAAATCTAACCTGAAGGACAAGCTGGAGCGCGACCGCTTCGCCCGTTTGTTCGCGCAAGGGATCGATGAAACCGTCGGATACGCCCTTCCGCTAGAACGCCGCATGACGCCAGCCGGCCTGCGCTGGACGAGCGGCCCTTGGTTCCTGCGCGATGAATCGCTTTTCCTGCTGCCGGGTGATTCGCCGATGGGCTACCGCCTGCCGCTCGACTCGCTACCGTGGGTGAAAGAATCTGAATTCCCATGGCACATTCCTAACGACCCGACGCGCAGCCTTGCTCCGCTGACCGCGCAACCTAGCAGCGTGCTCGCCTATCAGCGGCGTGATTCGGAACGCGCCACCGACCGCCAGATTCTATCCGCCAAAGGGCAGGCCGGTCTCGCTGGTAAAACTCCAGCCGCTGCCGCGTCCCCCACGAGTCCGACCACCGCCCGTCCGTGGGAACGCAAACCCGCCGAGCAGGAATCCGCCGCTTGGGTGACCCGCAGCGCGCTCTGCATCGAGCCGCGCCTCGGTCGTCTGCATATTTTCCTCCCGCCAGTCGAAGAAACCGAGGATTTCCTCGATCTCGTCGCCACGATCGAAAAAGTCGCGAAAGCCTTGAAACTGCCGGTCGTTCTCGAAGGCACGCCGCCGGAATTTGATCCGCGCTTGTCCGTGGTGAAGGTAACGCCTGACCCCGGCGTGATTGAGGTGAACCTCCAGCCAGCCGCCTCGTGGAAAGAGCTCGTTCATAACACCTCCACTCTCTATCGGGAAGCGCACCTCTGCCGTCTCGTGACGGAAAAATTCATGATCGATGGTCGCCACTGCGGCACCGGCGGCGGTAACCACATCATCATCGGTGGTGAAACTCCGTCTGATAGTCCGCTGCTGCGGCGTCCGGATCTGCTGCGCAGCATGATCACTTTCTGGAATCATCATCCGTCGATGAGCTATCTGTTCTCAGGCCTCTTCGTCGGCCCGACCTCACAGGCCCCTCGCGTGGATGAGGCTCGCAATGATTCCATTCACGAAATTGAAGTCGCCTTTAAATCGCTCGAAGGCAATGGCACTCCGCTGCCGTGGCAGGTGGACCGCGCTTTCCGCAACCTGCTGATCGACCCGACCGGCAACACACACCGCGCCGAGTTCTGTATCGACAAACTTTACAGCCCGGACAGCTCGACCGGTCGTCTCGGTCTGTTGGAAATGCGGAACTTTGAAATGCCGCCGCACTATCAGATGAGTCTCGCCCAGCACCTCGTCTTGCGCGCGCTGGTCTCGCGGTTTTGGAACGAGCCTTACACCAAGCCGCTCGTCCGTTGGGACAGCGCGATTCACGACCGCTGGATGCTGCCGCATTTCGTCTGGCAGGATTTCACCGACGTCTTGGGCGATCTGCGCGAGCATGGTTATTGGATTGAAGAGGATTGGTTCGCGCCGCACTTGGAGTTCCGTTTCCCGAGAATCGGCGAGTTCACCCAGCGCGGCATCGAAGTGGAAATGCGCCACGCCATTGAGCCTTGGCACGTCCTCGGCGAGGAGGGTGGCGCGGGTTCCGCCGTGCGTTATGTCGATAGCTCGATCGAGCGCATGCAGATCCTCGTTCGCGGCATGACCGGTGAACGCCATTTAATCACCTGCAATGGCATCCGCGTCCCACTGCACCCTACCGGCGTGCATGGTGAATTCGTGGCGGGCGTGCGTTACCGCGCATGGCAACCCGCGAACTGCCTGCATCCGACCATCCCGGTCCACGCGCCGCTTGTTTTCGATCTGCTCGATACTTGGAACGACCGCTCGGTCGGTGGTTGCACGTATTTCGTGACGCACCCCGGCGGCCGCAGCCACGAGACATTCCCGGTCAATTCCTATGAAGCTGAATCCCGCAGGCTCGCCCGCTTTTTCCCGCACGGTCACACCGGTGGGAAAATCACGGCGCGCGAGGCACCAATTAGCCCGGATTTTCCCTTCACGCTGGACTTGCGGATGATCCCATAGAGCCTGTGTGCATCGTCCCCGGACGAGCAACTATTGTTTCATGGCTGAAAGCTTCCGCACCAATCCTGCCCAGACGCAGCAGCAATCCACGGCTGCCGCGCCTGCTGTTTGGGACGAAATGGTCGATTCACACGGCCAGATCCGGTCGCATTGGCAGAATCTGAGCGCGAAAATCCTGCGCTGGGGCTCGGAAGACCGCAGCGGGATATCCGCCGCGGCAAGCCGGATGATCAAGGACCTCGGCACAACGTTCAACGTTTACAGCGACGTCGGCGGGGCAGGGCAGCCGTATGAGTTGGACCCGGTCCCGCTGCTGATTCCCCCTGCGGACTGGACGCACGTTTCTGCCGGACTGGCCCAGCGGATCCGCCTGATAGACGTGGTGCTGGCTGATGTTTACGGCCCTCAACAGCTTCTGCGTGAGGGCCTGATTCCGCCGGATCTGGTGCATGCCAGTCCGGCCTTTTTGCAATGCTCGCGCGGCGTGCAGCCACTGGGCGGGCATTTTCTCGTCACTTCCGGCTGCGATCTCGTGCGCTCCCCGGACGGGGTTTGGACCGTCCTGCGCGACCACACCGGCGCGGCGCCGGGGGGACTCGGCCAGGTTTTGGAAAACCGCAACGTCACGTCAAACCTGCTGCCCGAGTCATTCGAATCGCTGAAAGTGGCCCGGTTAGGACACTTTTTCGATCTCGAACGCGGCACGCTGCAATCGCTCGCTCCGTCGCGCAGCGAAATGGCGAACGTGGTATTCCTCACCTCCGGTTATAAGCATCCGTCGTATTTCGAGCACGCTTACAAGGCGCGTTTGCTCGGATTTCCCCTCGTGGAACCGGCGGATCTCACAGTGCGCGAGCGGCGGCTGTTTTTGAAAACCCTATCAGGACTGCGCCGGATCGATGGCGTCGTCTGCCGGATTGAGGACGATGGAATCGATCCTCTCGAACAAGGTTCCCACGGCCGCGGCGGGGTTCCCGGGATGATCGAGGCTTGGCGGACCGGAAACGTGGCTCTCGTCAACGCGCCGGGTGCCGGATTCGCCTGCACACCCGCGCTGATGCCATTTCTGCCGGGGATCTGCCGGAAATGGTTAGGCGAGGAAATCAAGCTGCCTTTCGTGGAAACCTGGTGGCTCAGCCAGCAGGACATCCGCCGCCGCGTGATGGACCAGCTCCACCGCTACATCCTCCTGCCCGCCTTCAACCGCGATCCGCTGCTGCCGATCCGCTGCTCGAATCTCTCGCCGAGCGCCCGCAAGCACTGGGCGGCGGTGATCGAGGAGCGACCTTATGATTTCGTCGCCCAGCTCGACGTCGCGCCGAGCGAAGCTCCGTCGCTCGAACAGCGCGGCATCCGCCAGCGGCCGGTCGTTTGGCGGGCGTTCACTTTGAATGCCACGGACGGCCCGGTCGTGCTGCCGGGCGGACTGGCGCGGGTCGGGAAAGCAGCGCAACCGCCGCAGTTGTGGCCGGGGCACGCCGGTTTCACCAAGGACGTCTGGGTTTGCGACCAAACGGCGGATTTCATGACCAAGATGGACGTGAAATCGCCGCGCGCGCAAAAGGACCGGCACCCGGCCGCGTCGGAAGTGCCCAGCCGGATCGCCGAGCAGTTGTTCTGGGTGGGGCGTTATGCCGAGCGCATCGAGTTCGCCACGCGCCTGCTGCGGGTGACGCTGCGCTGCCTCAGTGGAGAGGCGGGGCGTCTCCAACAGGAGCAATTAGGCGCGTGTCTCTCGCTGATCCGGGGTAGCCATCTGGTGCCGAAGGATGTCATCATTCATCCGGCGCAGACGCTGAAAACACTCACCGGCCTCATCCACGACCAGTCGGCGCGCGGAGGGATTCCCGCTTTGACGCGCTCGCTGCTGCTCAATGCCGCCGCCGCACGCGACCGTCTATCTGACGATACCTGGCGCTTTTTCAACCGCCTCGAAGGCATCGTCCACCCGCCGGCGGTCGCGCCGGGGGCGTCGGCGCTCTTGCGCACGCTCGACACGCTGGTGCTCCACCTCGCGGCCTTCGCCGGGATGGAGGCGGAAAATATGACGCGCGGCCAGGGCTGGCGTTTCCTCGAAGTCGGACGCCGGATCGAACGCGCGCTCGGCGGGCTCTCGCTCTTGCGCACGGCAGCGCTGGCGGACAACGGGGAAACTCCGGTGCTCGATCCGCTGCTGGAAACCTGCGACAGCGTGATGACCTACCGCCGCCGCCATTTCTCGCGGCCGCTGCTGGATGCGGTGACGGATCTGATATTTTTTGATAGGACCAACCCGCGTTCGGTCGCGTTCCAGTTCCACATCATCCGCACGGAGATCGTGCAGTTCGCCGGAGATCCGGAATTCGGCCTGCTGCCGTCGATCCGCGAGCATCTTCTGAAGATGGACCAGCGATTCGATGATCCCAGGATCCCCGACGCGCCGGAACTCAAGGCGATGTTTTCTTCACTGGAAATTTTCTCGGACCTTCTCACCCAGCACTACTTCAGCCACTCGGTGCGGCGCGTTTACTAACATTCTCTGCCGTGAAATACCGCCTCATCCACCGCACGAAATACACCTACGAAGGTGCGGTGACGGTTTCCCATCACCTCGCGCGGCTTGCCCCGCGCACGCTGCCGGGCCAACGTTGCCCGTGGCACGAGTTGGAGATCCACCCAGTGCCGGTCGGACGCGGGGTGCATGTGGATTCGTATGGAAATATCACGAATTATTTCGAGATCGAGGGGAAACACGAGGAGTTGGATGTGATCGCCCGCAGCCTGGTGGAGGTGTTTCCTACCCATCATCCAGAGCCGAGCTCCACGCCGCCCTGGGAAGTGGTTAGGAATACCTGCCAGCTCGAAAAACTCACTCCGGGATCGGAGGCAGGGGCGTTCCGCTTTGCCTCGCCGATGGTGCCGGTGGGCGCGGAATACGCCAGTTACGCACGGGCGGAGTTTCCTCCCGGCCGGCCGGTGCTGGAAGCGGTGCTCGGGCTGACGGAGCGGATTTTCCGCGATTTTAAATTCGACCCACGGGCCACCGAAGTAACGACGCCGGTTTCCGAGGTGCTGAGAAAACGCGCCGGGGTTTGTCAGGATTTCGCCCACCTCATGCTGGCCTGCATCCGCTCGCTCGGCCTGCCCGCCCGCTATGTCAGCGGCTATTTGGAAACCGCACCGCCGCCAGGAAGAATCCGGCTCACCGGGGCGGACGCGTCACACGCCTGGGTCTCCGTTTTCTGCGGCGAAGACGCTGGCTGGATCGACACGGATCCGACGAACAACCTTCTTCCCGGCGAGCGCCACATCACCGTGGCCTGGGGCAGGGACTTTTCCGACGTCAGCCCGCTGCGCGGCGTTACGCTCGGAGCGGGCGGCCAGCGCCTCGACGTGGCGGTGGATGTGATTCCCGTGGAGGAGCTGTGAGTCGTTAGGCCAGCTCGGGATGGTGCCAAATGTCCAGCCTCTCATTTGATTCCCGGTCTCCGCAAATAAGAGACTATCACCAGCGACTATCAGAATTGCATTTACAACCATTAGAAGACTGCCTCATCCCGAAGGTAGGTAACAAGTGCGGGAACTCCGCGCGTCCTCGCCGGGACACAACTTACCAACGGCGTAACATCACCCACCACCGCCAGAACACCATTTACTACCACCGGAAATCTCCCCGCTCCTCCAGAACACCGTCAACTTACGCAGCAACCCCACCTGCAACTGCCAGAATCTAATCCACACCCTCCAAACGCCATCCAACCGTCCAAAACAACATCCACCCCGTCCAAAACCCGATCTACATCCGCCAGAAAGACCCCGTCCTCGAAGCCAAAACCGATCTCCTCCCCAGCGACATCACCGCCCTCGCAGACCACCTCATCGACGACAAAGGTACCGAACTCCTTGAACTCGCCCGCGCCATTCCACTCCCCACCGCCGGTTCACAACAACAAGGCATCGCCGACGTAGGCCTCACCGAAGGCAAGCTCGATCTCCTCGAAACCCACATCGAAACCTACAACCTCCTTCTCGGCACCCCGCGCAACGCCCGTGGCGAGAAAACCGCCGCCACCGGCAACCTCCAACAAACCCTCGACGACATCGACCGCCTCTTCGAAAAAGGTCTCGACAAGCTCGCCCTCCAATTCACCGGCACCACTTTTCACCAGGAATACCTCCTCGCCCGCGATCCCATCGCGGTAGCAAAATCAAAACCCGCCCCCGCCCCCGTCCCGGCTACCGCATAATCCATAGACGGATATCACCAAAAAAAAATCAAACGTCCACGCCGTTCACAAAATCGAAGCGGGCGTTTTTGCATAAACCATCGCATCCATTACCTTCCTACTCCGGCTGACAGATCACCTCTCCCGGAAGCTGGATAACAGATAGAAGGCGATCCTTCAGCCGGTGAAATCGGGTGTTTAACATATTTTTCGGGATTGTTGTTTTGATATAGCCATTCAAGGTCACCACTGAGCTTGACGTAGGTCTCTTCAAATACAAAGGGCGCCTTTTTCTGATCGAATCCTCCGATCTGTTGTAGAATCTTCTGCACTTCAGATTCGATAATCCAAGGCGTCTCCATATTTGTGATTTTCCCCTCTTTCTCTTTAAATAATATCGCAAAACGCCCGCCTTCTTTCTTCTGCTCGGGAGTATAGGCCTTGTCGAGATTCGGAATCCGACTAATTGCGTAGAGACGAAAACCAGAGTATTCGGCATTTACTCCATCGGCCTTGATCATGGGGGTTGCGGGAACACATGCTATCGTGTTGAAAATTACGATTTGCCCAGGTGCCTTTGTCTGCAACGCATACTGCTCAACGCTGGTAAATCTTTCCATCGGCGGCCATGTCCCGGTGGCTTCAAATTCTGCTCTAGCCTCTGAGGCAACACCAAATGC
>JBBRYQ010000144.1:0-7107 GCA_038237425.1 Verrucomicrobiales bacterium | reverse complement strand
CCAATAGGACCAATAGGACCAATAGGACCAATAGGACCAATAGGACCAATAGGACCAATAGGACCAATAGGACCAATAGGACCAATAGGACCAATAGGACCAATAGGACCAATAGGACCAATTAGAACTCGCAGTTCCCCGGAGTCCGCGCGAAAGGAATTACGTCCCGGATGTTCGACATCCCAGTCACGAACATCAGTAGCCTTTCGAAGCCTAGACCGAAGCCTGCATGAGGGACGCTGCCGTATTTACGAAGATCGGCATACCAACTATATGCATCCGGGTTGAGGTCGTGTTTCTTGAAATTATCCAGCAGAACGTCGAGCCGTTCTTCGCGTTGGCTACCGCCGATGATCTCACCGATCCCGGGAACAAGGACGTCCATGGCTGTGACAGTTTTTCCGTCGTCGTTGAGACGCATGTAAAACGGTTTGATTTCCTTAGGGTAGTTGAAAACCGTAGTGGGCTTTTTGAAATGCTCTTCCGTGAGCCAACGTTCGTGCTCAGATTGCAAATTCAGGCCGTATTCGACTGGGTAAGTGAAGACTTTTCCGCTTTCTAAGAGCAACTTCACGGCATCGGTGTAGGTGATTCGCTCGAACGGTCTGCTAGCGACAAACTCCAGTCGCTCGCGCAATCCCTTGTCCACAAACTTCTCGAAAATAGATAAATCTCCCTCGCTATTGTCTAGTGCCTCCTGAACCAGATATTTTACCAGCGACTCTGCTAGATCCATGTCACCCTCGAGATCGCAGAAGGCGACTTCCGGCTCGATCATCCAGAACTCCGCAGCATGGCGTGAGGTGTTGGAGTTCTCCGCGCGAAACGTGGGTCCGAAGGTGTAAATGTTTGAAAGCGCGCACGCGAATGTCTCGCCTTCAAGCTGGCCGCTGACAGTTAGGAATGCACGCTTGCCGAAAAAATCTTCCGCATCGTGACCCGCCTTGCCATCTGGCAGTGTCGTCACCCGGAACATCTCACCTGCGCCCTCACAGTCGCTGGCGGTGATGATTGGCGTGTGGACGTAGATGAAATCCCTTTCCTGGAAAAATTTGTGCACAGCATAAGCCATCCGGCTGCGCATCCGGAAAACAGCACCGTAGAGATTTGTCCGCGGGCGGAGATGGGCGATGGTGCGGAGATATTCGGTGCTGTGGCCCTTCTTCTGAAGCGGATAGTCATCGGGTGCCTCGCCCAATAATTTTAGCGAATTTGCCTGCATTTCCCAAGTTTGCCCGGCGGCGGGCGAGGGAATCAACTTGCCGCGCACTTCGACGGACGCGCCCGTACTCATTCTTGCAATGTTCTCATATCCCGGAATCCCAGCGTCGGCGACGATCTGGAGATTGCCGAGGCAGGTGCCGTCGTTGAGTTCAATGAATGAAAACGCCTTTGAATCGCGCCGAGTGCGGATCCATCCCGCCACGTGAAGTTCATCAGTGGGCTCGGTGCGTTTGAGAACTTGCTTGATCAGGGATCGCATGGGGTTTGGATAGCCAGTGCGACTCTGCTTGTCAAAGCAGCTCCCCGGAATTTGATGATAGTCGGCCTGGGAAAATCAGGTAATAGCCACTCCCGCACGCCAAATGTTAACGATGAAAATTTACTACGGACTTGCCATTCTCGCGATGGCCTCACCTGCGCAAGCTTGGTCGCCGGCTCAAGAACCCCCGCAGATCCCCCTGAAATCATTCGTCCTTCCGGAGGGTTTGGAAATCACTCCATGGGCGCTTTCACCCGCGCTCTTCAATCCGACCAACATGGACATTGACCAGCGCGGCCGAGTTTGGGTGACGGAGGGCGTGAATTACCGTGGAAAAGCTGGTCGCCAACCGGGCGGCGACCGCGTCGTTATTCTGGAAGACACCGATGGCGACGGGAAATGCGACAAATCGAGTATTTTTTGGCAGGACCCCGAGCTGGTTTCTCCTCTCGGAATCGCAGTTTTTGACAACGTCGTCATCATCTCCCAGCCGCCGAATCTTCTCAAACTCACCGACGTCAACCGCGACTCGAAATTCGATCCAAAAGACGGCGACACCCGAGAAGTCCTCCTCACTGGTTTCAATGGAAAAAACCACGATCACTCGTTGCACTCGCTGACCGGCGGGCCTGACGGCAAATGGTATTTCAACCAAGGCAACACCTGTGGTGTCTTCACTGACAAATCCGGCAAGACCTTCCGCATTGGCAGCAGTTACTACAAAAGTGGCGGCGGCGAGTGGCCGATCGACACCAAGGCAATCGCCGGCCAAGCCAGCGACGATGGTTTTACCTACGTAGGCGGCTTCACGATTCGTATGAATCCCGATGCAACTCACGCCGAGTGCGTCGGCTACGGCTATCGAAATTCCTATGAGCAGACTCTCACTTCCAACGGGAACGTCTTCCAAAACGATAATGACGATCCGCCGGCCTGCCGCACTAGCCATGTGCTCGAATACGGAAATGCCGGCTATTTCTCTAACGACGGCACCCGGTTCTGGGGTGCTGACCAACGCCCGGGCCAAAACACGCCGATCGCCCACTGGCGTCAGCAGGATCCGGGCAGCATGCCTCCAGGCGACGTCTATGGCGGTGGTGCACCGACTGGTATCGCCTACTACGAAAACGGTGCGCTCGGCGCAAAATTTGCAGGAACGCTGCTCTCCTGCGAATCCGCCCGCAATGTGATTTTCGCCTACCAACCGGCTGCAGATGGCGCGGGCTTCCAGCTCGACCGCACGGACTTCGTCACTACCAACCCGGATAAAAAATTCGTCGGTGCTGACTTCACCGGGGGTAGCAAAAACCTAACGGACGACGCGAATACTGACAAAAACCGCTTCAATTTCCGCCCTTCCGACGTCTGCGTCGGCCCGGATGGCGCGCTTTACGTCACCGACTGGACCGATCCGCGCGTTGGCGGCCACGCCACTCAGGACGAGGCTGCTTCCGGCGTCGTCTATCGGATCGCGCCAAAGGGCTTCAACCCGGTCGTCCCGAAAATCGACCTCACCACCATCGAGGGTGCCGCTCTCGCCTTGAAATCTCCCGCTGTCAATGTCCGCTGGTTAGGCTTCCAAAAACTGAAATCTTCTGGCCCTGTAGCGTTTGATGCAGTGGAGAAAATCCTCAAGGACTCCGATTCATACATCGCCGCTCGTGGGATCTGGCTCCTTCCTTATCTTGGCGAAAAAGGCAAAGACGTCCTCACTTCCCTGCTCGCCAGCACGGACCCTGCCACTCGCCTCACTGCTTTCCGGGCGATCCGCCGGACCGATGGAGCCATCGATGACCTACCATACGCCGTCAAACTCGCCACCGATCCCAACCCTAAAATCCGCGCCGAAGCTGCTATTGCCATGCGCTATCGCAAATTCGCCGAAGCCTGCAGCGTTTTGCTCGACGTGGCAAAAGCCTACGACGGTAAGGATCGCTCCTATCTTGAATCGTTAGGAATCGGAGCTGGCCATAACACCGAGGCTCTGTGGAAAGCGTTAGTTGAAGCCATGAAACCTAGCGAACCCGCCACATGGTCAGACACCTTTGCGCTACTCACTTGGCGCTTGAAACCCGAGGCCGCCGTGACCGCGCTGAAAGCTCGCGCTGCGGACGAGAAGCTCAATTCCGATCAACGCAAACTCGCTGTCGATTCGATCGCTTTCATCAATTCCCGCGCATCGGCCGATGCCTTGATCGATCTCGCTACCGAGAGTTCGGCCGTCCGTGAGCAAGTCGTATGGTGGCTCACCAACCGCAGTGAGGGCGAATGGGCATCTTTCAACCTGAAGCCCGAGCTCGAAGAACGCGGCATTCTTCAAAAACCCGTGCCGCTCGCGGAAATCACGGTGCCAGCGAAACCGCTCACCGCGAAATTCACCATCGCTGATGTGGTCGCTCTCAAAGGTGATGCCTCACGCGGCAAACCCGCCGCCGGACGCTGCGTGATGTGCCACCAGATCAACGGCAACGGGCCCGATTACGGCCCCGATCTCAAGGGTTTCGGTAGCCGCCAGCCTGTCGAGGTGATTGCCAAGGCCATGATCGATCCCTCGGCAGACATCTCGCACGGCTTCGACGGGACGACCATCCGGTTGAAAGACGGCAAAACCATCCAAGGCCGCGTCATCGCGGACGGCAACCCAGTCGTTATCCGCTCCACTGGCGGCTTTACCCAGAAAGTCCCGAAAAACCAGATCGCCGAGCGCAAGAATTTGGACCAATCGTTGATGCTCAGTGCCGACCAACTCGGAATGACCGCCCTTGACGTGGCGGACGTCATCGAGTGGATGAAAACCTACTGAGCCGATCACTCTGATCCAGCCGTCCCAGCACCCGCCGGGGCGGCTTTTTCATGCCTCCGCTGCTGGCAGATTCTTGTGTGAACCATCGCAGAGAGGCGGATTTCCGGTGTGTTTGCACTGGCACCACCACACCGTTTTTTTCTCGGCCACTTCGTATTTCACGGGTTGCAACCCGGTGCCCTTGTGCGAACCATCGCAAAACGGTGGATGACCGGAACGGCCACAAGAGCACCACCAGTACACGCCTGCCTCGACTTCGAGCGCCAGCGGTTTCGTATCGCAGATCAACGGTTTTTCAGCCATGCGTTTGAGGCTGAACGGATCAAGCGCTCAACGCGAGGAGGAAACAGGCAGAATCGAGGATTCTACTTCCATCGCCGCCAAGGATTTTTCCTGATCGGGTGCCAGTTTAACGGTGGCCGGATTCTTATCGAGCTTCGGATACCTCTGGGAAGGCACTTCGTTCAGGAACGTCGCCCCGAGCCAAGCTGCGAGAATAACCGAAGAACCACTGACAAATTTGCGGATGTTCATCAAATGATACGGGAATGCTTACTATTCCCGTGCGCGAGAATTGATTCTTTCGTGGCGAAAAAGCAATCCCAAATATTTCATTTTCAGCGTGGCACGTTCAAAAGGGGATTGTCCTCATCCGCCGCCGCCCCTAGTTTCAGCCCCACGGGAATCCTGCGCCGCCAGACCCGGAACTAATCCGTTAGCAACTTTCCGATCCCATGGGCATTTTCAGCAAACCCCGACTGCGCAGTATCGACCGACGTGAGGACATGCCCGAGGGCCTTTGGGTCAAGTGTCCCGAGTGCGGCGCGTTGATCCATGTTCTCGAACTCAAGCAGAACAACCAAGTCTGCCCGCATTGTAGCCACCATTTCCTGATGGATTCGCGCGAGCGCATCCAGATGCTGGCGGACACGGATTCCTTCGAGGAAACCGAATTGGGCCTAATTTCCGCCAACCCGCTCGGATTCGCCGGCTATGCCGAAAAAACCGCCGCGCTCCGTGATAAGACTGGCCTCGATGACGCCGTCGTCTGTGGCCGCCTCACCATTAACAAGCAGCGGGCGATGATCGCGGTGATGGATTTCAAATTCTTCGCGGGCTCGATGGGCTCCGTCGTCGGCGAGAAGATCACCCGCGCCATTGAGATGGCAATCGCAGAAAAGCGCGGCGTTATCATCGTTTCCGCCTCGTCCGGTGCGCGCATGCAGGAAGGCATGCTCTCGCTGATGCAGATGGCGAAAACTTGCGGCGCTCTCGCCCGTCTATCGGAGGCAAAACTGCCCTACATCTCCGTTCTCACCCACCCGACCACCGGTGGCGTCACCGCCTCCTTCGCCACCATCGGAGATATTAATATAGCTGAGCCCAAGTGCATGATCGGCTTCGCTGGCCCGCGCGTGGTCAAGGAGACCACCCACCAGAATCTCCCGCCCGGCTTCCAAACCGCAGAATTCATGATGGAGCATGGCCTCATCGACGCCATCGTCCCACGCAACAAGCTGCGGGATAAACTCGGCAGCTTGTTGTCTTACATGATGCCGCAGTGAATTTGAAATTTCAGATTTGAGATTTCAAATGGTTGTTCTTCACCCTTCCCCCGGCGGCGTCACCACCACCACGCGTTCCACCCCGCGTTTGGAAAACTCCTCCCAGTAGCGCTTTTCCCACGCCACGGTGCGGGCACGGCGTTCTTCCTCGCTGAGTTTTTCCCACTCGGAGAATCCGATAGCCCGCGCGAGATCACGATCCGCCATGCGGACGGCAAGCTCGTCCCAGAAGCTTTCGTTGCGGAACTCGTCGTAGCATTCGTGATAGAAAAGGCCCTCTTCCTTTTCCGCCTTCACGCGGAAGCGCTGGCTCTCTTCGTCGAACTCGATCCAATCGCCCAGCCCCGAGTGCCCAGCTTTTTCCAGAATCTTGCTCTCAAGATCTTCGAAGGCGGATACTTGGTCGTTCGCGGATTCCTTCTGGTTCCACGAAGCGACATTCGCCGCGAGGCTGACCATCTCGACCAATGTCGCAAGTTCCTGATCTGATAAGCGCAAATGCATTCGTGGGGGGAAGAAACCACCGCCGGGGCCCGCCCGCAAGCCCGCAACACTCTTGGCTTGATCTTGCGCGAAAGCTCCGGCAGTTTTCCGCCCTGCCCCTGCACGAGTAGCTCAGCGGTAGAGCGGTCCGCTTACACCGGATTGGTCGGCGGTTCGATCCCGTCCTCGTGTACCATTTTTTAAATCCTCATCACTGGCCGATAGGACCGGCGAACCGACGGGTATCTGCGAGGGAAGCGGCCCACGCCGGGCGTCCGGCGATCACCTGATCCGCACCGATCGAATCGCGCTGGATGGCGGTGTGGCTGTCATAAAGTTCGATCGTCGCTGGACCTTCCGCGTTGCTGCATCGGATGACAATATCGCGGCCCTCTTTCACAAACACCCAGCGCTCGATGGGCCTGCCGCATCGCACCCGTGAGATGAGTTTGCCTTTTTCTGAAATGTCCAGGCCACCGGGGACCGCCACTGCGGAGACTGTTAGTTTGGCCGGATCTGCCGCAGTCCATTCCGATGCTGCGGGAGGTGGCTTTGGGCCTTCACGCACCTCATCCGTGGCGCAGGAAACCAGCGCCACCAGAGGTAAACCGAAAATCAAAAAGCGAGTTCTCATGGGCCGAAAGGTAACCAGCTTGCATGCCATGTCCATGGCGTGTTTCTCCAACGCAATCCGGCTTACATCAAAAACGCCAGACATCCAGCGTCACGCCTTTCCGGCACGCTTCCGGGCATTCATCGATCATCCCACGGCT
>JBBRYQ010000143.1:0-7216 GCA_038237425.1 Verrucomicrobiales bacterium | reverse complement strand
TCTCCTTCGCGTTCCGCCGCAACGATACTTCGGAAACGGACACCACGCTGACATTCCAGTATGGTGAGACTCTGGGCAACTGGAGCAACCTCACGATTGGTGCGGCGGGTGGCACCGATGCCGCATCCGGGGTGATCGTGGCGGTGAGCGAGAACGGGACCGCCCCCGATGATATCACCATCCGCGTGCCCCTGAACTCCCGCCTTTCACTCTTCGGCCGCCTCCAGGCGGTGAATAACCCGTGACTTGAAAACATCGTTCCCTATCAACATGCGCGCATTTTTTGTCATTACCTGCCTCTTCGGAATCTGCATCGGACACTGCCTAGCGCAGACCGGCACAGGACTGTCCGGGAAATACTATGACAACTCGGACTTCACGACGCTGAAGACGACACGCACGGATGCCACGGTGGATTTCAACTGGGGCACGGTCATTCCATCGGGAACGACCCTCACCAGCGCCGATACCTTCAGCGTCGTCTGGAGCGGACGCATCGAACCGGGGTTTTCCGAACTCTATACATTTTATCTAACGGTCGATGACGGTGCGCGCCTCTGGGTGGATGACCAATGCCTCGTTTCGAGGACGTCCTATCAAGCGCAGGAGGAGCTGCGGGCGCAGATCCGGTTGAAGGCCGGGCACCGGGTGAATATCCGGATCGAGTATATCGAAAGCACCGGAAATGCCAAGGCGAAGCTCGAATGGGCGTCCGCGTCGCAACCCAGACAGGTGGTGCCCGCGTTGCGCCTTTATCCCACGACGGAAGTGCCGAACGGCGGGAGTGTGATTCGGGAAACTTGGACGAATCTGCCGGGCTCGGACATCGCCACGATCAGCAGCGCACCCGGATTTCCCAACCGTCCGGCCAGCCGTGAAACGCTAACATCACTGGAATGCCTCGCCCAGAATTGGGAGGACAACTACGGCACGCGAATCACCGGCTGGCTGCGCGCGCCCGCGTCCGGAAGCTATCAGTTCGCGGTCAGTGGCGATGATACCGTCCAGTTCCATCTCAGCACGGATCAAACGACCGCGAACAAATCCATCATCGCCCAAGCCACCGCGCCCACGGCATTCCGGCAGTGGGATGTGCAGGCTTCCCAGCAGTCAGCGCCGCGTAATCTGATCGCCGGACGCGAGTATTACTTCGAGGTCTGGCATAAGGAATCAACCGGCAGCGATCATTTCAGCGTCGGCTGGAAGAAACCGGGCGATACGAGTTACTCCGTCATTTCCGGCACGCCCCTCGTGATGAACGGGACCAAGCTCACGCGCCCGGCGCAGTCCGCGCTGTTCAACACGCTCTCCACCGCACAGCCGCGAATCCTCGCCACCAAGGAGCGTTTTCTGTGGCTGAAACAGCAATACGAAGCCCCGGGGAGCAACCCGGTAAAGGCACGCGTCCAGTCCGTCATCAACTCAGCTAACGGCGCGTTGGGTGCGGCTACGATTGATGACCGCGCGATCCAAGCCCTGGCGGTCGCGTGGTGGGTCACGGGAAATGATGCCTACGCCGAGCGGGTCTGGGTCGATGTAGAAGCGGTCTGCCTGGATCCCACGAGCTGGTATGTAAAATTCGGCCCGGCCAAATCTTTCTATATCGGCATCGCACTGGATTGGCTGCACCCGTATTGGAGCGCCCCACGCCGCGCGACGATGGCGAATGCGATCATCACCAAGGGATCCAACTGGCCGATCTATACCAACAACATTGGCTGCGATCACATCAGTTGTTCGATCGTTGGCGCGCTCGCAGTTGGTGAGGCCAACGAAGCCGGAGCCGAGGCCCTGCTGAACAAGGCCCATTCTGAAGGGCTGCCATACATCGGCAATTGGACCACCAACGGGGGTAGCTGGGTCGAGGGGACGATGTATGCAGTCCTCGCCAAGGGCCACCTGGCCGCTTCGATGGCCGGCATGGAAACCGCCCTGGGAACCACATGGGAATATGGAAATTCGCCGGGCTTCGGACTCCCGGCCCGTGAGCAGTATTACAGCAAGAGCAATAACAGCGACTGGTTCACCTTTTCCGACATCGGCACTTCCAGTAAGCTCGGCTGGGGCTGGCTCAACTGGTGGGCACGCCGCTTTGAAAAAGGCGAGTCATGGGCGATCAGCCGCTCCCGTGGAACCTTTGCAGAAAACGTCCTGACGCTCACCGACGAGACTTCGCCGGACCACCGCACCACCCAACCGCCGCCGGACATGTATTTCCGCGGACCCGTTGATAGCTCGAGCACCGCCTTCAAGGAAATCGTCACGCTTCGCGGAAATTGGGACGACCCGAACGCCACCTTCGTCGGAACCGTCGGTGGCGCGGGCGCATTCGCCCACGGAATGTTAGAAGACGGGACCTTCCAGATCAATGCCCGCGGCCTGCGTTGGTTTTCCAATCTCTCCAGCGACGATTACCTCGCTCCCGGTTACTTTGATGGAACCGCCAATGCCAGCACGCCCTACCGATGGGACTACTACCGCTGCCGCGCGGAGGGGCACAACACGCTGGTGATCAATCCGGGCTCGGGGCCGGACCGGGTTGTCAGTGGTGTCCCGATCGTCCTGAACTATCAGGCTTCCGCTTACGGCGATGAAAGCTTTTCGGTGTTGAACATGACCCCAACGATTTCCGGCGCGACCCGGGTGAATCGCGGCATCAAGCTGTTCAACAAGCGCGAGCAAGTGCTCGTCCAGGACGAGATCGTGATGCCCTCCGCCAGCACCGTCTGGTGGTTCGCCCATTACAGCATCGGTGCCACCACGGTCAGCATTTCACCCGATGGCACCAGCGCGCTGATGACGCAAGGAACCGAGCGGCTTTGGCTCAAAATCCTCTCCGGAGGAAATTTCACCGACATGGCGGCGACACCGCTTCCCACCTCGCCGGTCAATCCTTACAATGATCCTAACACCGGAAATCGGAAACTTGCGATCAACCTGACTGGCGTGACTAACACCACGCTGGCGGTTTGGTTCGTCCCGCTCGCCCCCGGCGATCCGTTGCCCACCGTGATGCCGACCGTCACGGCCTTGAGCACGTGGACCTTGTCCAATGCGAACCGCGCGCCAGAAGCCACCACCGGTATTGTGAGTTCCGAAGCACTGACCACGGACGTGGAGCTTCGCACTTACGTCAGCGACGACTGGACCTACCCGCGCTCGATGACCTTCGCCGTCGGCAACGCACAGGGCGGCACGGTCACGCTTCTTCCGGACGGTCACACCGCGCGTTTCACCCAGCCGCAAGGTGCCTCGGGTGCTCTCAGTTTCACTTTTACCGCGACCGATGAAGGCGGCCTCATCAGCAACAGCGGCACGATTCAGATAGGCGTCACTCCCGTCCATCATGTCTGGACCGGCCTCTCCAGCGGAAACTGGAGCGATCTCGTCAAATGGACCGGGGGCAGCGTGCCAGCGAGCAACCCGGCGGCGCAAATCGAATTCCTCACGGGCATCACGCCCGGATCGACCCCGATCACCGCCACCAACAATCTCCCCGGCACCCTCGCGCTCAACTCGCTGGCGCTGGCCGGCAACGGATCGTCCTCCGTCGTCAATATTTCCGGAGGGTTGCTCTCCTTCGTTTCCAATGGCATCACCCCGCCCGTCATCCACGCCACCTCGCCAGCCGGTTCGACCTGGACCGTAGGCAGCGCGATCAGCCTCGGCGAACTCACCGCCGTTTCCAACGATGCCTCGGCCCTGACGTTGAGCGGTTCTATCAGCGGCGCGGGCGGACTCGCGATGGACGGCGCGGGAGTCACCTCGATCACTGGCTCCACTGCGAACACATTCTCCGGTGAGAGCACCCTGTTCGGCACCACATCCCTCACTCTCGGAAAATCCTCTGGCATCAATGCGATCGGCGGGAACCTCACGATTGGCGATGCTTCCGGAGCCGCGCTTTTATGGATCAGTCAAAGCGAGCAAATCCCGAACGCTTCCATCCTCAGATTCAACTCCGGCCAAGCTCCGAACATTTCCACCCTGCGGCTCGCCGGTGGGAAAACCGAAACCGTCGGCGGATTGGAAACACTCGTCGCCGGGCAGTCACCGGTCATCGAAGGCATCGGCATTGGAACGGCGACATTGGTCGTCAACAATGCATCCAATTTTGAATACGACGGGATCATTCGAAACGGCAGCGGCGGCACGTTCGCGCTGACCAAGCAGGGGAGCGGCACCCTCACCTTGCGCAACGCGCTGGGCACCGCGCCCACGGATTTTTCCGGACCCACCACTATCAGCGGCGGATCGCTCTCGCTGGCATCGGACCCGGGTGCAGTCGGATTCCGCCGCGTGATCGAGAACTGGGGCGGAAACATTTCCTCCACCGGCACTCTCGTTCTCAACAACTCAAGCGGATCTGAAACGTTCAGCCGCCTTCTAACCGGTAGCGGCAGCCTGACAAAATCGGGCGCGGGAACGGTCGTCCTCTCCGCGACCCAAACCTACACGGGGGCCACGAACATCACGGGCGGAACTTTGGGCATCCCGGCCAGCGGAGGATTCAACCGGGCCAGTGGCGGAACGCTGCAAGCCTACACCGGCGGCACTTTCCAATATGACTCGTCCGCGCAATCCCGCTTCGGCTCGATCATCGTCGGCAACGGACTCGGCAACCGATCCCGCCTAGTGCAAAGCAACGGAACCATCATCGGCTCCTCGTTGGTTCTCAACAGCGCCTACACCGGCGGAGGTGCCGGAGACGTGGACCTCAGCGGCGGCCTGTTCAGCATTTCCGGAAACGCCACGCTCTCCAGCCAGGTGTCCGGCGACAATGTTTGGAGCAATTTGACCGTCAGCGGCGATGCGGCCCTCACCATCGCGGGCTCGCTCTTCCACACCGGCGCGCCTTCCTCCGGACGAAACGCGGCCGGCCGTGTCGTGCAAAGCGGCGGCACTGTTAGCGTCACGGGCCCCATCAATCTCGCCCGCACCACCACCGGAAACTCGGCCCCACGCCGCGGCGAATACCATCTCGACGGCGGAGTCCTAACCGCCAGCCAGATCACCCAGGACGGCGGCACCGATACGTTCGGCACGTTCAACTTCAACGGCGGCGTCCTGAAGCCATCGGCTCAGTCCACCAGCTTTCTTCAGGGACTCACCCGGGCGAACATCCGCAACGGCGGCGCGTTCATCGATAGCAATGGCCGCGACATCACCATCGCCCAAGCGCTCGTTCATTCGGATATCGCGGGGGATCTTGCACTCGATGGCGGCCTGACGAAATCGGGTTCCGGGAAATTGATTTTGTCCGGAAGCAATGCCTACACCGGCGACACGACCGTCAGCGAAGGGACTCTGAGCCTGGCCCAAGCCAATCCTAACAATGTTGCGGCAGCTTTCATCATCGCACCCGGCGCGACGTTGGATCTAACGAACAGCGTGACCCACACGGTGGCAAAACTTTTCATCGGCTCCACCGTGCAGCCGATCGGCACCTACGAAGCGGTCGGCAATCCGGGATCTGGCATCGAAATTTCTCAAATCACCGGCACCGGCCAGCTCGTGGTCACGGAGTCGAGCGGCATCGCCACATGGAATACTACCAGTGGCATCTGGAGCCCCGACCGCACCAACTGGGACGGCGTCACCGGTCTTCCCTGGAATGCCCTCAACGGGCCGATCAACGATGCGCTCATCAACGTCACGCTCAGCGGCGCGCCGACCGTGAGCGAGACGGTCCGAGCCAAGGCCATCACCGTGGGTAAATCCTCCAGCCTTACCATTTCAGGCAGCGGCAGCATCCAGTCGGTGGCGTCGCTCATTCTTGGCAGCAACGGGTCTGCCACGTTGAACCATGCCAGCAGCGCGACCAGTTCATTCGGAGCGATCATCGTCGGAAATGGGACCAATAACGCCGGCACACTCCTTCTCACCGGCGGCACGATTCAGGCATCGGCGCTCTCCCTGAGCACGGCTTTTTCCAGCGGCACTGGCAACGTCACGATCGGCAGCGCGTCCGGAGATCCTGCCATCATGAACGTCGCCGGAAACGTCGCCGTTAGCGTTGCCAGTGCCGGAGCGACCAGCACCCTCACCATTGGGAACACGGGAACTCTTTCGAGCACCGGCACTCTCAGTCTCTGCACTTCCGCCACGCGCGATGCCAATGGCAGGATCATCCAAAATGGTGGTTCTGTTAGCGCGGCATCGCTCGCCCTAGCAGGCAATGTGAGTGACACATCGGCTCGCACTCATACCAGCGTTTACGATCTCAACGGCGGCACACTCAGCGTCGGAGCCATCACCAACGGCAGCGTCATCACCACTGGGACGATCAACAGCACCTTTAATTTCAACGGCGGCACCTTGAAGCCCACTTCCGACAATTCTTCATTCTGGGTCGCCAAGATTACCACCACCGCCACGATCAAGAACGGCGGCGCGAACATCGATACCAACGGCAAAAGCATCGCCATCGAGCAACCCCTCGTGCCCTTCGCCGGAGCCACCACCGCCTCGCTTATCAAGAGCGGTGCCGGAATCCTCACTCTCGGTGGGGTCAATACCTACAATGGTTTCACCCATATCCTATCAGGAACGCTCGTGCTAACATCGACGGGTTCCATCACCGCCAGCCCATCCATCACCCTCGCACCGAGCGCGTTGCTGGATGTTTCCCTGAAATCCACCTTCGCTCCCGCCAGCAGCCAACCCATCACCCTCCGCGTCGATGGCACCGGCGCCGGGAGTGCGGGACGTCTCAAAGCCGCTGGCCTCAATGTCAGCGGCGGAGTCATCATCCTCGACATCGTGGCACCGCTCGACGATCCGGTTTACATCCTCGCCGAATATACGTCCCTAAATGGCAGCGCGTTCCAGTCAGTCACTCCGCCGCCGGGATACACGATCAACTATACCTATCAGTCCGGCACCCGCATCGCGCTGGTGGCAAACAGCGGCTACACGGCATGGCTCGCCGGTTTCCCCAGCCTGTCCGATACCACTCCCGGCGGCGATCCGGACAAAGACGGCATCGCCAATCTGCTGGAGTATGTGCTCACCGGAAACCCGGGTCTATCCAATACTTCGGTTCTTCCCACCGCGACCATGGATGCCTCCTATTTCTCCTTCGCGTTCCGCCGCAACGATACTTCGGAAACGGACACCACGCTGACATTCCAGTATGGTGAGACTCTGGGCAACTGGAGCAACCTCACGATTGGTGCGGCGGGTGGCACCGATGCCGCATCCGGGGTGATCGTGG
>JBBRYQ010000142.1:0-7750 GCA_038237425.1 Verrucomicrobiales bacterium | reverse complement strand
GCTACCACCCGCAACCCGGGATGCAATGCTCGTGGTGCCAGTTCAAAAACGAATGCATGGCGTGGCTACCCGAAGCCTATCAGGAAAGGAGGGCCGCTTGAAGTCCCTACTCTCACTCGGCGCGGTCGTCCTGCTGGCGGCATGCAATCCGTCCGCCACCGGTCCAGCGGCTCCCGACATGGGACCGATCGGCGACGGACTCAAGGTCATCGGCTTCGCCCTCATCGGCGTTGCGGTGGTCATCACCGTCGGCCGGACCATTCGTTAGTATATCTCTATCTCGATGAAAACGATTCCCTACATCCATATCTTCGCCGGCATTTCCATCACCGCTTTGTGCCTCCAGATCTTCTCGGATTTCTGGCTGCCCATCGCGATCGGAGCTGCCGCGATGTTCGCCGTCGCGGTGATTCTGCGGCGATAACCCCAAACCAATCCACGCCCGCCCGGTCCATCTGATCGCGGCGGGCGTTTTCATTTTCACCTAAAAATAACAAACCAACCCCAATTCTAACATCATGAATCCAAACAACAGTTCCCATAACTCCACTCTCCTCGATGGCATCTGCCGCCGGGGAGTCCTCGTCGCCACCTCCGTGCGTTACTGGCGCGGCTGCAAGCGGCTCAATCCTGAAGACCTCGGGCTCGATCCCGCACACGTTTCCGACCGGCTTATCCAACTTGGCCACAAACGCCTGATCCCCCGCGACGCGCTCTCGGCATTCGCCCTGATCGAATCCCGGGTGCAGGCGACGGTCGAAAGCTCCAGCTTCCCGTTCCTGGGAGGCATCGGCCGCTTCGTCCCTAACCCCCGTCTCGGCGATCTCACCGACAAGCTCGATAGACTCCGCGATGAATTTCGTGAAGCCACGTTGGAGTTCGTTGCGGGCTACACACCACTGCGTGAAAACGCGATGGTCGAATGGCGCGAGGCCGCCCGCCACATGAACGGCAGCGCGGAACGCTTGATCGCCACCATCGAGCAATCGTTCCCACCCGCCGGTGACATCGCCAAGCGTTTTGGATTTGAAACGCGCTTGTTCCAGATCGCCGCGCCCGACAGCATTCGCCTGGAGGTTGCCGATGGCATGGCGCAACTCGAAGTGGCAGACGACCGTCGCCGGATCGCGGAGGATGCCTCACGCCGCCTCCAAACCGACCTCGACGGATTCATCCGCGAGAGCGTGGCGTCCCTGCGTGATGAAACCGCGCGGCTCGCCAGCGAAGTGCTCGCCACCATCGACGGCAGCGAAAACGGCGTCCACCAGCGCACCCTCAACCGTCTCACGACGTTCATCGACAGCTTCCGCACGCTGAACTTCGCCGGCGACCAGCAACTCGAAGCCACGCTCGAACGCTTCCGCCGCGACCTGCTCACCCGCAGTGCCGAGGACTACCGCAACGACAGCGGAGCCATGACTAACCTCACCGAAGGCCTGTCCCGCCTGCGCGAAAACGCCGTGAACCTCGCCCGCACCGATGCCCGCGAAGTCATCTCCCGCTTTGGGCAGATGGGCACGCGTCGCCTCGCTGCCGTCGGCTGAATTGATAACCGCTGCTTCCGCCGAGAATAATACTCCGGCGGAAGCATTTCAATCGCAGCTTGTTTCCCACAACATCCCGTGCATCATGATGCCATGCCTGCGATGGTCGCCATACCCGTGCCCGATTCCCTTCTGCTCCACTCGAAGGATCTTTCTTCGTTGGAAATGCGGAGCCGGCTTCTGCTGGCACTGAAGTTTTTCGAACTCGGAGAACTGAGCTCCGGTCAGGCGGCTGAAATGTGTGGCATGTCGCGTGTCGGATTCTTGTTCGAGGCCGGCAAAAATGGTGTTCCCGTTTCCGAGCTGTCGGAAGAAGATCTCTCTGGGGAATTCGCATGAACTCCATGTTCGCTTCTCCGGTCGTGTGCAATACCGGCCCATTGATTGCCTTGGCACGAGTTGAAATCGCCTGGCTGCCATTCCGCTTGTTTCCTGAAGTCATTATTCCGGAGGAAGTCCGGGAGGAATTATTCGTTCGGGAATCGCCGGATCAGGCACACCTGACCGAAGTTCTAAAAGAAGCTCGTATCCATCCACGCCAGCAAAAACCAGACCGCTTGCTACTCGCGGAGTTGGACTCCGGGGAAGCGGCCGTGATTGCCGCCGCGGTTCAACTTGGTCTTCCCTCAGTCATTCTCGACGAGAGGAAAGCCCGCCGCGTCGCCACCCATGTTTACGGTCTTCAAGTAAAGGGATCGTCCGGCCTGCTGGTTGATGCCAAGGCGCGCGGACTCATCAAAACCGTCCGCCCGTATCTCGATGGCATGATTCAAGGAGGCTATTTCATCGGCCCCAATCTGATGGCCGCCTGCCTTGCTGCCGCTGGCGAGCAATAGGAGTTAACCGCGACATCGAGCACCCCATTCACCCAGCCCGCCCGGTCTCGCACCCGGCGGGCTTTTTCGTGTCCACCTAGCGGGCACCACCCCTTTCTCCCAACAAGCCACTACCCTCACACAACAAGCCAAATCCTACTCAACAAGCGCACTTTTAACCACCACTCCTACCACCACCTCCGAAGCCAATACTCCCACACCTGAAGCCAACAACAACCACTACTCGAATCCGCACGAAGGGCGGCTCCACACCAGGAGCCGCCCTTCGTGCATCTTCATCAATAACATCTAACTAATAACCATTAACAACATCTCATGTCTCACTTCACCACCATCCAGACCCAAATCCGCGACTTGGAGGCCCTTCACGACGCCTGCGCCGAAATGGACCTCAAGCTCGTCGCCAATGCCAACTGCCGGGGCTACGCGGGAATCACCCGCCAGGCACCGCACGTCATCAAGCTCAAAGGCCCTTACGATATTGCCGTCGATCCCCATCCGGAAAACGACGGCACCTACGGCCTGACCACCGACTGGTGGGACGGACACGCGGCCAAGGAAGTCGGCATCGGTTACGGCCGCCTGCTGCAATCCTACGGCATCCACAAAACCATCCGCGAGGCCCGTTCACGCGGACTCCGCACTCACCGCAGACAGGAAGCCGACGGCTCGATCCTGCTGACATTGGAAGGAGGTTCACTATGAGCCGCAAAATCCATGTCCGTGTTTCCCCATTTGGGGAAATCACCGTCGAGGCCGAAGGCTTCCAAGGCAAAGGCTGCGAAGCCGCGACCAAGGCCATTGAGGACGCACTCGGAAAGCCCCGGGAGCGCACTCGCAAACCTGACTTCTGGCGGCAGTCTAACCGTCATCAGAATCAACAACAACTCGGCGAAGGAGGTTCATAAATTACCATGAGCCAAACCCTTCGCTTCAACCCCGGCGGTCACATCGACTGCCTGTACACCGAAGCGATTGATCTTCGTGCGCTCGGGAGACTCACCGTCTTCCGGGCCACGGACATCCGCTTCTGCGAACGCACCCAACTCTGGAAAGTCCGCTGCGCCTCCACCGGCACGCTCCTCCACTGCGATCCCTCACGCGAGGCTTGCCTCGCCTGGGAACGCGCCAACCTCGGCCCGCCCAGCGCGGAAGCACAGAGACCCGCCATCACATTACCCAACCTCAACCCGGTCATCGACCCAAACTAACAAATCATCAACCCACATTTATCATATCATGCAAAACCAACTCCAGACCTATCTACTCGCCGGTTACCCCGGCCTCGCCGTCATCAGTTCCGAAGAAGCCCGCGCCGAAGCGGAAATCGCCACCGTCTGCACATCCCTCAAACGCCGCCTTCACGCCTGGTCCTCTAGCGAGGGCTTGGTCGATACCAAGGAAGGACGCGTCACCGCCTGCCCCGATCCGTTGGACGCCCTCCAACTTCTCGACGGTATGTTCGCCACCGACAGCCCGCGCCATGTCGTCCTGTTCCGCGACCTCCAGCTTCACATGGATCAAACCGATCCCATGCTGGTCCGCCGCTTGAAGGACACGCTGCGTGTCGCCAAATCCAACGGCCACTCCATCATTCTGCTAGGCTGCCGTCTCAAACTCCCGCCAGAACTCGAACACGAAATCACTCACGTAGATTTCAGCCTTCCTGACAACGGTCAGCTCGGCGTGGTGTTGGACGGCATCCTCAAATCCGCCAAGCTCAAGAATGTCCATGAAGTCGTTCGGGAAGCCGCGTTGCAGAGTGCTCTCGGTCTCACGACCACCGAGGCGGAAAACGCGTTTGCCTTGTCGATCATCGAAACCAAAGGCATCGACCACAAAGTCGTAGCCCGCGAGAAGGCCCGCACCTTGAAGAAGAATGGCTTGGTCGAAGTCGTGGAAGCCACCACCTCCCTCGACGACATCGGCGGACTCGGCCTCTTGAAGGATTGGCTCGTGCGCCGTGGCGGTGCCTTCAGCGCCTCCGCCAAAGCCTACGGTCTACCTGCGCCCAAAGGCCTGCTCATCGTAGGCATCCCCGGCACTGGCAAATCCCTCACAGCCAAAGCCACCGCCGGAGCGTTCGGACTGCCGTTGCTGCGTCTCGACATGGGACGCGTCTTCGGCGGCATCGTCGGCCAGTCGGAAGCCAACCTGCGGTCCGTCATCCAAACCGCCGAGGCCATCGCGCCCTGTGTGTTGTGGATTGATGAAATTGAAAAAGGCTTCTCCGGCAGTCAAAGCAGTGGCTCCACCGATGGCGGCACGTCCTCCCGGGTGTTCGGCTCGTTCCTGAGCTGGATGCAGGAGAAGGAAAAACCGGTTTTCGTGGTGGCGACGGCAAACGATGTTTCAAAACTCCCACCCGAGTTCCTACGCAAAGGGAGATTCGACGAGTTATTCTTCGTCGATTTACCCGATGCCTTGGAGCGCGCACAGATTTGGGACATCGTCATCAAGCGCCACGGTCGCCGGCCCACGGATTACGACACTGTCGTCCTGGCCCGCGCCTGCGAGCAGTTCACCGGTGCCGAGATCGAAGCTGTGTTCATCGACGCCATGCACGAGGCATACGCCGAAGGCAAGGAACCGGGACCGAAAGAGATCCTCGAAGCGATGACCCGCACGGTCCCACTGGCCAACCTGATGGACGGCCAGATCAGCGCGCTGCGTCATTGGGCCAAGGGGCGTGCCCGCGAAGCCGCCAGCCGCATCACACCCGCCCGCAATAGCCGGCGGATCGCTGAGGCGAATTGAAACATCGCGGCCGCACATCCCCGGGCCTCCGGAATTGTGCGGTCGTGATTTCATTCGCTGCGTTTTTCACCCACCAGAGGCACGTTCCAATCCGCCGCCTAAGAAACATTCCTACCGAGACGGTGCCCGACATGTGGTGCCGTTACTCGAACTCCCCGGCGGCAATCTTAACCCTGATCTTCTCGATCATACTGCAGATGTATGCCATCGCCGCCTCGTCCGGCAAATCTCCGAAATGTCGCCAACGCCTCTGCTCGAAAAAGAGACAAGTCCGTAGTTCTGTCAGCGTGCCGTCTCGCTGGGCGTTTGCGATCTCGGCGCACTTCTCAAATGATCCCCAGGCGTGGTAGCCATCAAACATCAGGGCAAATGCTCCGATCGTTTCCCAATCGGCGTCCGGCCTTGGAATACTTGTGAGCGTCAGGTCGTGGTTTGCGATGTCGTGCATGTTTCGACTGAAGCGACATTGCGCCGCCATTATGTTGGATCCTAGCAAGGCAGCTTCCATTCCGACAAGTCCGGAGATTTCTGATTCTCCCGTAACCGCCCACCCACGCGTTGCGAATCTTCCCCCAACAAACTCCCGGCCGCCCGACACGCCCAAGCGCAGGCCGGGATCATGACAAGGCCGCCATGGTGACCCACTCCCCCGGTTTCCATGGCGGCCTATCCTTTCCAAATCCATTCCAGAGCGCTCCGGATCTGCTCCACCACTTTTGATAGGTCATCGCCAACAAGACTGTTTTTCCGCAGAAACGCATTCCACATCACCTGCTTTTCCCGTGCGAATTCCTCGGTCAGTCCTGTCGGCACCCCGGCAGGAAGATCGGAACCACGTCGTTTGAACGTGGCGCGGATCGCATTCGACAGTAGTTCCCTGTCAGGCGGATCGGATTTCAGTAAAAGCTCCAGATCGAAGAAGTCCTTCATCCGCGTGTTTTGCGCGTCCAGCCGGACCAGCGCTTCAAATTTCTCCGCGACCACGGTGCATGCCGGATAGGTCCGCATGGATGAACCCGGCAGTCCGGTGAGCAATGCCGGGAATTCCCGGGTTTCGGGACCGGGCACCACCGCGTCTCCGAATCCGACATCCACCTGAACCGGAATCCTGACGTTGCCGAGCTTGGCCCGGAACTTCGCCCGCACACCGCCATAAGCCACGTCTTCACGAATGGGTTCAACGGCGAGCGATGATTCATCGAACCAAAGCCCGTCATCGGTGACATCGGTCCGCAGCACGTCGAGGATCGATTGGCGAACGGACTCCTGATCGGCCGGCCCCGAGCCCAACAGATCGAGGTCCCGTGTTGGCCGGTGCATTCTCCGATTCCACACATGGAAAAGCATGGACCCCTTGAGCACAAACTCATCGGCATGCCCCGAGACGCTCAAACGGTAGAGAAAACGTTCGACTCCATAGCGGGCGAGGACGAAATCGAAGGCCTCGCCATTCTCGCGTGAGAGGTTCATCAGTCTTTGGCGGATGGATTCGATCAGGCCTTCGGGTTTCATGTCGTTAGGGATTCCAGATAAGGTTTCATCACCGCACGCATTCGGCAAAGTCCTGCGATCCGGTTGATTTCGGCAAGCGTGAATCTGCGCGACTTCCAGCCTTCCCTGAGTGCCTCAAGCGCCACATCCAGTCCGACCTTGTTCCTGTAACTGAAAAGATCGACCACGGTTCTTGCAACCGAGTAGACCCGGACACGGGTTCCTTCCACCTGATGCTCTTCCAGCCCGATCTCGAAGCGCTCGTCACCATAACGAACCACTTTGATTGAAGGATACTCCAGCGTAGGCTTTCGGTCCTTTGGGCCAATCGCGATCCAGACTTCGTGCGGATTTTGAGAGGTCAGGTCATGAAAACGCAGCGCACTTAGCAGACAGATCGCCGAGTGAGGCACGCGCTTCGCCACCTGGACCAGTGAATGGTGCTCCGACGGTTCCGCCCCGGACAGGGCATACAGGCCTCTGCCGATCCGCGCGAGTTCCCCCGCATCCATCGCCTCGAGGATTCGTGAGCGCGCCAGACCGCGCTGCTCCAGATCCTTGGACCTCAGCACCGTGGCTCCATCGAAAAGTTCATTCAGAACTTCATGCCAATTACGTTTCACAGAACGTAGGTAGTTGCATGCAAATGCCGACGTTTTGCAAGAAAAAATCTGAGCCACCTTGCGCATAAACGTCCAGAATACCTGAACATCCACGCATTCCCCCAAGTCCTCTGCCGCCCGACACGCCCAAGCGCAGGCCGGGCACATGACACGGCCGCCATGGTGACCCGCTCCCCCGGTTTCCATGGCGGCCATTTCATTTTCCAACCCTTTCCCCAAACCGCCCCCGCTCTTCAGCGCGGGCCATCTCTGCGGCACGACATGCCCAAGCGCCACCGGGACCTTACACGGGCCGTCATCGAGAATCCCCCCGGTTCCCGATGGCGGCCCATTCCTTTCCCAACACTAACACCAACACCAACCATCAAATGGCCAACTACTACGCCACCGCACGCAGCAACTACTTCGCCGTGAAGGACGAAATGACATTCCGCCAATGGGCGGAGTTCGCAGGACTCGAAGTCATGGAGCCGACCCACCTGAACAAGACCGCCGACGG
>JBBRYQ010000141.1:0-7755 GCA_038237425.1 Verrucomicrobiales bacterium | reverse complement strand
GGGATCATGGTTTTGTTAGTTAATAAGTTTGAATTCTTCCCGACCCTTGCGGCAGCTCGGGCACTTCTTGTCTGGAAGCAATTTCAACGTCATTCCGCAGACATTGCATACGTAGTAACCGGTCGGGTCGTTCTTGCCCAAATTCACCAGAGCATCCTGATAGAGCTTCGTGTGTTCCTTTTCCGCAGCGATGGCGAAACCGAAGGTTCTCATGGCAGGCCGTGCGTCGTCCGCCTTCGCCTTTGCGATGAACTCGGGATACATGGTATCGCGTTCGTAGGTCTCGCCCTTGACCGATGCCGCCAAATTCTCCGCCGTGGTTCCTGGGGTCACCGTCTCCAATTCAAAGTTCGCGACCGTTCCTCCCAATTCGAGAATTGCCGCCTTGTGGGTGTCCCGATGGATCGCTTCGGATGCCGAGGTGGCCCGGTAGAGCCTGGCAACCTGAGAGAAACCCTCGGCTTCTGCTTTTGCGGCGAATTTTGCGTAGCGATTCGAGGCGTTTGACTCGCCTTGAAATGCAGCATTGAGGTTTTTGATGGTTTGCTGTGAGACTGCCGCATGGGTGTTTCCTGCAAACATGAGCGAGCAAGCGACGGCGGCCAACGTGATAAACGAGTGGATGTGTGTTTTCATAACGGCATCACCCTACACCCCGCTTTATTAGAAACCCGGGCTTTGCAGATTAGAGTTTCCTAATGCCTCGCCGAGGCAGATAAAGGTGGCTGGAAGGTGGAGAGGTTTGCAGGGCATGGGGTTGGAGCTCTTCAAATCGCCTTCATGCGCTCCGCGCTTCCGCCCGAGACCCACTTGGCCTTATCCACCTCGAACACCAATTGCCCGCCATCGCCATTGAGCTCTAAATTCCGCCTTCTGGCGCAGGTGGGGTTTCAGGCCAAATCCACGCTTGGCACTTCGTTGAGGATGGCAATGCTCCGCTGCGACATCCTCAAATGGCAGCCAACCCCACTCCCTCCGGAAACGAGGCCGCCGCGGCACCCGCGAAGGCCGTGTGTGGCGGTGCGGCGTTTGTCGCGGCGGGGATTTTCCTCAGCCGCATCGCCGGGCTCGTCCGGGTTCGGGTGTTTGCGCATTATTTCGGGACTTCCTACGCGGCAGATGCTTTCAACGCGGCGCTGAAGATTCCGAATCTCCTGCAAAATCTCTTCGGCGAGGGGGTGCTTTCGGCTTCGTTCATTCCGGTTTACGCGAAGCTGCTGGGAGAGAAAAATTCAGTCGAAGCGGACCGCGTGGCCGGAGTGATCGCCACGCTGTTGGCGCTTGTCACTTCGTTGCTGGCGCTGGCCGGCGTGATGCTCGCGCCGCAAATGATCGACGTGATCGCCTACGGGTTCACCGGCGCCAAACGCGAACTCACCATCCAGTGCGTGCAGATCCTGTTCCCCGGCGTGGCGCTGTTAGTGATGTCTGCTTGGTGCCTCGGCGTGTTGAACAGCCACCGCCGGTTCTTCCTTTCCTACGTCGCGCCGGTCGTCTGGAATCTCACCATCATCGCCGCACTGCTGGCATTTGGCGGTCACCAGTCCCTCGAACAACTCGCGCGCACAACGTCGTGGGGCCTTGTGCTCGGCAGTTTTCTCCAATTCGCGGTGCAGGTGCCGACGGTGTTGAAACTCGCGCCGAACCTGAAATTTGCCGTCGAGTGGCAATCCGCCAACGTGCGTGCGGTGCTCATCAGTTTCAGCTCGGTCGTTGTCGCGCGCGGTGTCGTCCAGATCAGTGCTTACATCGATAGCTTCCTCGCAAGCTGGCTGCCGGACGGAGCTGTCTCCACCCTCAGCTACGCCCAAACACTCTATCTGCTACCCGTCAGTCTATTTGGCATGTCGGTCTCCGCTGCCAGTCTGGCGGAAATGTCGCGGGAACGCGCTACGGTGGACGATCCTGCGGCGGCTAACGAAAAGGTCCGTGCGAAGCTGAACTCCGGGCTGAAGCAAGTCGCGTTTTTTATCGTGCCGTCCTGCGCCGCGCTGGTGTTTCTGGGAGACATCGCTGCGTCCGCCATTTTCCAAACCGGGAAATTCGACGCCTCCGCTGCCTACTACGTCTGGATCACGCTCGCGGGCAGTGGCATCGGAATGCTCGCCTCCACGCTCGGGCGGCTTTACTCGTCCACCTTTTACGCCATGCAGGATACGAAAACTCCGCTGCGTTTCGCGATCGTGCGGGTGGCGCTTACCACCGTGCTTGGCTGCATCGGCGGGATCTATCTGCCCGGCTGGCTCGGCCTTGATCGCATGTGGGGGACCGTCGGACTAACTGCTACTGCGGGTGTTGCTGGCTGGATCGAGTTCGCCTTGCTGCGGCGGGCTTTGAACCGGAAGATCGGAACGACCGGCATCGCTACCTCATTCATCGCCCGGCTGTGGATTCCTGCTCTGGCGGCATCGGCAGGCGGCTGGGGCATGAAGCTTCTGGCAGAAAATTTCCGTCTGGCCCACCATCTCCATCCAGCCATCGTCGCGGTTTTTGTCTTCGGCGTCTTCGGGGTGATCTACCTCGGCGGCACCCTGCTGGCCGGAGTGCCGCAGGCGCAGGCATTTTCCCAATCGATCTTCCGCCGTCTGCGCCGCCGCTGATATTGTGCGGGATCATCCCATGGCCAACGCCTCGCGGATGGCGCGCAACATTTCCACAGCGTGCGCCCCATCGCCGTGGACGCAGATCGTTTCTATCAGGCCGCTGCGGGCATGTTCCAGTGCCTGCTCTACGGCTTCGCCGATGTCGGTGATCACCGCACCGGGCTCGCTTCGCGGAACGAGTGATCCGTCGGCACGGTAGCGGCGGTCGGCGAAACCTTCGGCCATCACGGTGAGGCCCGCTGCCCTGCTGGCGGCGGCGAGTTTTCCGGCTGGCGGTGCGTAGAGAATGAGGTGTGGTGAGATTTTTTTCACGCCGGCGACGACTGCGGCGGCGAGTTCGGAATTTCTATCCGCTTGGTTGTAGAGAGCGCCGTGGGGTTTCACGTGATGGAGTTGGCCACCCGCAAAACCGGCGAGTTTTCCGACCTGCCGTGCAACGAGATCTGTGACTGCGTCCAATGGAAGATTTATCTCACGGCGGCCGAAATTTTCCCGGTCCTCATAGCCCGGATGCGCGCCGATAGCCACGCCGGAGGCGAGCGCGAGATCGATGCTGCTGCGCATGATTTCATTGCTTCCTGCGTGGCCTCCGCAGGCGATGTTGCACGAGGTGACAAGGGTGAGAAGCGTGGTGTCTTCGCTGCCGCCTTCGCCGAGATCGACGTTTAGATCGATGCTTCTCATGGCTGTTATTTTAGAAGCTCCAGCCCGGTCCGCAACAGGGTAAAGTCGCGCTCTTCGCGGAGTTTCAGCTCGCGAGCCTGCTCCAAGGTGACCTCGCGGAAGCTCACCCACGTCCCCGGCCATGCATTGGCGAGTTTCGCCAAGTCCATAGAAATGACGTGTGCGATTTGAGGGTAGCCGCCGATGGTCTGGCGCTCGGCCATCAGGACGATCGGCTGACCATCCGGCGGCACTTGCACTGAGCCGCAGACGACGGGTTGGGAGACCATTTCGCGCGGGGTAGTGAGCACGAGCTTTTTGCCTGATAGGCGTGCGCCCATGCGGTCGGATTTTGGCGTGAGCTGATAGGTTGTGTCGCGCAATCTCCGAAGTGCTTCCGCGGAAAACCATCCCTCTTGCACCCCGGAAATAAAGCGTAGCTCGATCTGTGAGCGGCGACCTGCCCGTCCCACATGCCAGCCGTCGCCGCGCGGCGCTGACTTTGCTGCGCCGAAATAGAGGCGGTCGCCGGCATGCAGGGCGCGGCCGGAAAACCCGCCAAATCTAGAGCGCAGGTCGGTGGACGAGCTACCTAACACGCTTGGCACCACGAATCCACCGGACACCGCGAGATAGGCGCGGACGCCGCATTTCAGTTTGGAGAAATCCACGACTTCGCCCACAGTCACCCGTTGCGGGCGTCCGGTGCCGTCGAAGAAGGCGACTACGGCGGCGGCATGAAATTTCAGTATGGGCCCACTGAGGCAGATTTCCAAACACGCCGCACCTTCATGGTTTCCTACTAGCAGGTTTGCCATGCGCAGTGCGGAGCGATCCGCCGCGCCGCCGGGAGAAACGCCAGAGCTTTCATGGCCCGGGCGGCCGAGGTCCTGCACGGTGGTCAGCCCGCCGGGGCGGATGACTTCGATCACTTGATCTGCTAGTTTTCCATCAGCTTCAAGATCAAGAACAGTGCTTGCCGAGGTGGTTGTGGCGTCTCGCCGCAACGCCTCGCTTTCGGTGGCAGAAGTTAGGAATGACGACGCCGATGATTCCGGCGCAGAAGTTTTTGCGACGGAAGAATCAGGCGGCAAACATTGCGGCGAGACGCTGCAAGCACGTTCAGCGGCCGCCACGGGCAGAAAGCGCACGCGGTCGCCGGGACGCAGCAGGGCGGGCGGCGAGTGGGACAAATCAAACAGAGTTGTCACCGTGCGCCCGAGCACATGCCAGCCGCCTGGGGACGTGAACGGATAGATGCCCGCCTGCCCTCCGGCGATGGCGACCGATCCCGCCGGCACGGCCAGCCTCGGGGTTTTCCGGCGCGGGACATTCAAGCGTTGCGGCAGACCGGATAGATAGGGAAACCCCGGAGAAAATCCGACCGCCGCCACTGTGTAATCCGCGCCGCTGTGGAGGGCGATCACTTCATCCGTGGAAAGGCCGACTTGCGCCGCAACCTCCTCCAGATCCGGTCCGTCATAACAGACGGGAATTTCAAAATCACCACCCGCATTTGTTTCCGCATCCGCCTCTTCCGCCATCTTGGATTCGATCCAATGCCTGACGTCCATTCCCTCAAAATGCACGGCCACCGAGGCGAACGAAGACACCACATCCAGCACTTCCGCCGGGCGGTTTTTTCCCAAAGCCGCCACCAGCCGCATCACATGTGCTGGCGGAGTGCCGTCAGGAAACTCCACGAGCCATGCGGAATCACCGAGCGGCTTCAATGTCATGCCGCAGACTTGCCAATCCAGCGGAGGGCGGCAAGATGGAAGCTGTGCCATGAATCTCTTCCCCGCCATCTGTGTGCTTTGCATGGCTCCGCTGGCGTCCTGCGAGGAGAAAAAAACCGATGCGCTGCCCATGAGTGAAAAGAGCCTACTCCCCGGCAAGGAACGCGCGGCCGCCGCTGCGGCGACGGTGCGTCCAGCCCTCGAACAGGATTTGTCTGCGGTCGGATTGAAATTTGGCGACCCTGTTTTCATCCGCATTTTCAAGGATGAGCGGGTGCTGGAGTTTTTCGTGCAAAACAAGGCGACGGGAAAATTCGATCTCTTTCGGACTTATCCCATCGCCGCCGCATCGGGGAAACTGGGGCCGAAGCTGGCGGAGGGCGATTGGCAGGTGCCCGAGGGTTTCTACTTCGTCCCGCCCGACGCGATGAATCCTAACAGCCAGTTTCACCTTTCGTTCAACATCGGCTTTCCGAATGCATTCGATCAGTCGCTCGGCCGGACGGGCAGCGCGATCATGGTGCACGGCAACAGTGTTTCTATCGGCTGCGCGGCGATGACGGACGAGAAGATCGAGGAAATTTATACACTCTGCGATGCCGCTCACCATGGCGGGCAGGCATTTTTTCGGGTGCATATTTTTCCGTTCCGCATGAGCGAGGAAAAGATGCGTGAGATGTCGGGCGGACCGTGGGAGGAGTTTTGGAAAAACCTGCGGGAAGGCTACGATCTGTTTGAAAAGACCCACGTGCCGCCGGAGGTGAGTGTGGCGGACGGGCGCTATCAGTTTGGACGGCCGTGAGCGGCAGTTTGGAAAATACGGGGCGTCGATATTTTATCGACTGAGTCAGGCCGACATTTTGTCGGCCGTGAACGAAACGGCGGACAGAATGTCCGCGGCACCTAGCGTTCAGAATGAACGCGCTCCTTTGCCGGCGCTCAGCGCCAGTGATCGGCGATCCACGGGGTGGGGCGGACGTGCTTGTAGAGCTTTTTCCAAGGCTTGTTCACCGGCCATTCGCCGCGAGTGGCTTCGTCGATGTCGGGCTTTCCGGTGAAGGCGATGACTTTGGTTTCCTTCGGCAGTTCAGGGGTTTTGAAGAAGTTAAGCGGCCAACGTGGGATGAGCGAGTGCTTGAAGCTGAGGCACCATTCGGAGGGAAAAAATTCAACCTTGCCGAGGGTGCGACAAACGAAGGTCTGGCTGTTCCGATAGAGATCCATCATCGCCATCGGGTCCGGGCGGAAGCGGTCCCAGACTTTCGTCAGCGCGCCGACACGGAAGCGGAAGACGGACATGTTACCGATGCCTTGGCCGATCTGTGTCCAGTTCTCACAGACGCAGAAATCGAGCTCCGGCTTGTAGTCGAAAAAGGCGTCGATGGAGCCGGTGATGAGCAAGTCGAGATCGAGGTGGAGTACGTTTCCCGTGAGGTCGGCAAGCTCGGGCATGAAGATGAACATGCGGCGGAAAGGGTGGAAGCGCATGCGCTCCGGCAGATCGAACTCTGGCATTGGGATCACTTCGACTTCCTCGCGGATGCCGGTCGGATCATCGGTGAAGCAGACGACTCGCAGCGGGCGCGAGGTGTTCCGCATGGCCATGGCGTAGGTCCGGTTGACGTATTCGGAGCTATAGCGATCGCCCCATTTGAGGCAGAGCAGGGTTTGGCGCGGGGCTGTGGACGGGTCTGCGGCGGACATGAGTTACGAGGTGGCAAGCGTGGTGGGCGTGAGCGGTGGCGTCAAATTGAAAGCATTTTCAGAACTTCTGCGGCGCATCGGTCCGCCTCGCGGAGGGTTTCGGGCGGGGCGGTGAGGGTACGGGATTTTTCCCAATCAATGAAGGTGGTCATGAATCCGGCGGTGACGAGTTCTCCGATGCCGCGAAGGACGCGAGAGGTGCCGAGCTCGGGGACGGGCAGAAGGCCGACTTTTGCGCCGGAGCTGAGGGCTTCGTAGATCATGGAAACGGAGTCTTCCGTGACCCAAGCCTCGGCGGCGGCGGCGAGTTTTCCGGGCAGCCATTCCGGCGTGGTTTCTTGATGGGGGGAAATTTCGATGGCGGGCAGAGATTTGCGGATTGCATCGAGAAAGCCAGCGGGCGTGCGGCGAGAATCGGTGAGCTGCCAATGCCCGCTGGCGGTGATTTTCGTGAGGGCGGTGAGGAGCTTTTCGCTGTCCCAGCCGTGGTTAGATGACGGGCCGCCGATGAGGATGAGCTTACCGGACTTTTCGCCGGAGGCGGGGGCCACGCGGTTGAGTGCGCCGCGGCTGATGAGGAGATTTTTGCGCTGCGGCGGATTAGGGAAATCGTGGGTCGGGGCGATGCAGAGGTCGAACGAACTCATTGGCAGGCTTGGTTTCATGATGACGATGCTGCGGGCGCGGTGCTTGCGCGCGAGCCAGATGAGCGCGGGGTGGGTGGCGTGGCCGGCGGCGATGATGAGGTCCGGTTTCGGGTAATTTCCGCTGGCGGCGAGCGCGGATTTTACCCGGCAGATGAGCCCGCGTTTCCCGGCGAGGGAAATCCGGTGGACTTCGCACGGCATCCGGCGGGCAAGCGCGTCGGCCAATCCGAGCGACTGGTTTTCATGGCCCGGTTTGCCGTCGCAGAGGAGCCAGATGATGAGGGGCGGGGTCAAGGCGGAGGTCGGAGGTCGGAGGTCGGAGGTCAGAGGTCAGAGGTCAGAGGTCAGAGGTCAGAGGTCAGAGGTCAGAGGTCAGAGGTCGGAGGTCGGAGGTCGGAG
>JBBRYQ010000140.1:0-7832 GCA_038237425.1 Verrucomicrobiales bacterium | reverse complement strand
CCACTGAACGACGGTCATCTCGACATTCCGGGTGGCCCAAAGGCCCATGATGTCCTTGGTCGGGGTATAAATATCGACTGTGCCGGTGCCGAGAAGCGCGGAGCCGTAATCGTCAACGACATAGAGATAAGGCAGGCCCTTGATGCGGAAGGTGGTGCCGACCGGATAGAACGACCAATCGGCTGCGGCGCTGCGGACGCGGTCATTGTAGCGGAGCTGGGTGCCGGTGGCGTTTTTGTCGCCATAGATCAGGTGATCCGACTCGGTGGAGGTGTAGGCCGTGGTGCGGACGATGCGGTTGCGGTCGCTGAATGCGTAAACCGGCATCGAGTGCTTATCGCGTGGTTTGCCGGCGGCAGCGGCGACTGCGGTGGATGAAACGGGTGGCAGGGCGAAGCTTTCACGCTTGGCGTAACTGCCGGAGCCGATTGAATTCTTGGGGATCACACTGAGGCCAGAGCCTCCTCCACAAGAGGTGAAAAGGGCGGCCGCAAGCGAAAGGGCGGTGAGGGAAACGAGTCGGAAAGTCATGCTTATGGGAAAGAGAAAATTGATGCGCACGGTATCAAACGCGCCGCTGTCATAGGCGACAGTCAATACCCCGGCAACCCAAAAGTTGACTCGTTAGACAAATTAAAATTAAAAGTCTTTGAAAATAAGCAGGTTGCAAATTGCACCCCCCCCATTTCGGTTGATTTACCCGCAAATTTACAGCGTTCGCCGGAAATTGGCAGGGTCCACCCGAGCGTGATCGCAAAGCACGCTCCCGTTTTTCCATTTTCCCCATGAAAATCGCCACCCTCACCGCACTCTCACTGCTCACAGCAGGCTTGCAGGCAGGTGAAATTTCCTTTTCCCGCGAGATCCGGCCGATTCTCTCAAACAAGTGTTATTACTGCCACGGCCGTGATTCTTCAAAGCGGGAGGCGGGGCTGCGGCTCGATTCCTTCGAAGGCGCGACGGCAGTGATCAAGGATTCCAAAGCTCGGGCCATCGTCCCGGGTGACCCGTCCGCGTCCGAGATGATCCGGCGGCGGCGTGAAACCCGGCATCACCTACGGCCAGACGGACGCCTATGGCTACAACATCACCGATGCGAACGGAAATCCGATCTCCCCGGACAAGCACAAATATGAACCCGGTGCCGTCGACGTCCATGACCTGCAAGCGACCATGCTTCATTTGTTAGGCATCGACCACACCTCGCTCACCTCCACCCACCAAGGCCGGCGCTTCCGCCTGACCGATGTGCACGGAAACGTGGTGAAAGAACTCCTCGCCTAACGGGTAGCCGCCGGCAGCCAAGCGCGCGCACCGGTGCTGCGCTCTGAGGCCGCTTTGAAAAACCCTTCCAAGCCGCGCCGCCCGTGCAGGTCCGCCACCGCGTCCACCGTGCGGCCCCAGCGCCAGCGGAATCCGGCGTCGCGCAGCCGGACGGAATCCGCCCAGCGGCTTTTTGTGACCAGCTCGGTTTCCGTTCCCATGAAGCACGCACCGATCTTCAACATCCACTCGGTCGCCGGCAATCCGATCGGCATGCCCACCGCCTCGCGGAACGTGCGCATCCACTCACGGTTCGTCGGAAACTCCGGCGCGGTGACGTTGATGGTGCCGTCGAGAAACGGATCGTTGATCGCAAATTCCACAGCTCTCAGAAAATCCTCCATGTGGATCCAACTGATCCGCTGGTTGCCGGAACCCATCGGTCCGCCGAAACCGCGGGCAGTTAGTTTTCTCAGCACGTCGTAAACCGTCGCCTCCTCGTTTGCCAACACCATGCCGATCCGTAGGGCGAGCTTGCGGGTTTCCGCAGGCACGTTCGCATTGAAAAACGCATCCTCCCAAGCCTGCGCCACCTCGCAGGAAAATCCCTCGCCCGGCTCACCGAGCCAGTCATTCTGCGGCTTGTCCTCGGCGTGGCGATACCACGTCGCGGTGCTCGCGTTCAGCCAGCTCTTCGGCGGCGTTTTACAACCGGCGATCGCTCTGCCGATCACCCGCGTGGAATCCACTCGTGAGTCGATGATCTCACGGCGGTTCTTCTCCGTGTAGCGGCAATTCACGCTGCGCCCTGCTAGATTGATGACGGCCTCCGCCCCTTCCAGCGCGAGCGCCCATGGGCCGAGGGATTTGCCGTCCCATTCCAGAAACATGCCATCACCGCTCCAGCCCTCGCGGCTGCGGGCGATGGCCACCACCTCCTTGCCACGACGGGCAAAGTGGCGGCAGAGATAACGGCCGAGGAACCCATTGGCTCCGAAAATGACGATCACAGGATTCATACAATTGGTTAGTTGGAATTTCTCAAAGTTTACAAACATCGCCCTCGCACATTGGCGAAGGCACAGAATCGAGAGCGGCGGCGAGCTGCCAATCGTCACGCACGCTGAACAGCCGGGAAATGGCGAGCCGGTTCTCCGATAGAAGATGCACCGCCTTTTTCACCAGCGGTTGGAAAACGGGAGCCGCCAGCCGGAATGACCACGCGCGGTACTCGTGAGTCGTCCACAGGCAAGTCAGCCACGCCGCGGTGCCCTGCCACCAGCGTCCATCGTCGGCCAGCACCACCACGTCCTTATCTGCGCCGATGGCTAGCAGATCCGGAAACAGCAGCGCCGCCTCTGGGGAATCGTAGGGTAGAAACTCCACCGCCACACGCTTCGGCTGGGCTTCCAGCCATTTGCGAAACCTCACGCAGAGGCCGCAGCGGGCATCGTAGAAAATGGTGAGTGTTTTCATGGCCTTGATTGTTTTTCTATCGGGCGGTCAGTGTTTTGCGTGCAGAACACCGCTGGCAGGCAGCGGAGGCGGAGCTTGATCCCAAGTCGCGCGCTTGCGCATTTTTGTGAAGACGAAGAGATTGAAGAAGTGCATGCCGCCGAGGACTAACAACACCACGCCGAGTTTGCCACTGAGCGCCTCGAAGATCCCGCGCACGTCGATTACCTCGTCTGCCAATTTCAGGTAAAGGGCAACGAATCCGAAGTTGATGAGATAAAAGCCCATGACTAACAGTTGATTAACACTGTCTGCTAGGGACTCGTTGCCGTGGAAGCAGTCCACGAGGAAAATCCGGCCGTTCCGGAACAGGTTCCGAGCCACCCACATGGTGAGCGGAAGGGCGATTGCGAGATAGATTCCATAGCTGATGACGGTTGCATTCATTTGGGTCCTCTTTCTGTTTTTTGTTTTCGTTTGTTTCGATCTTTCAGGAATTTCTGAAAAATCACCTCAAAAAAATAGACTAGCTGAGAAGCTTCGTGGCCAATTGTACGGCCAGACCGTGCTTCATCGATGAAACGCGGTCGGACATTTTCGAAGCGAATCCGACAAAATCTTCAAGCTGCCGCATCTGGTCATGGAACGCGCGGCCCTCAGGTGTGGTGATGTCACGGCTTTCGTCCGCACACTTGTTGAGAATCGCCAGCGCCGGCTCGATCTCGCGGCGTTTTCTTTCACGCGCGACGATGGTAAAAATCAGCCAAACATCCTTCTCTGCCTCGAAAAACTCGCGTCGCTCACCTTTTTTCACGACCACCCGCAGCAAGCCCCAGGCCACCAGTTCTTTAAGGTTCGTATGGGCGTTGCCCCGGCTGATTTGCAGCTCCGCCATCACCTCGTCGGTGGTCAGCGGATCAGGTGCGGTCATCAACAAGGCATGGATCTGGGCCATCGTCCGGTTGATCCCCCACTGCGTGCCGAGAGCTCCCCACTGGGCGACGAATTCGTCCCGCGCCTTCTTGAGTTTGTCCACTTCCTCGCTCACGTTTTCAGTAAATACTGAAAACTCGAAAACACAAGAGAAATTCCAAATTCATAACATAAATCATCTTGGACCATATTTTGCTTAACCGGTGTCGATTAAGACACATTTGGAAAAGTGCAGGTTTCCCCAGAAGCGCCACACTGAGTCCATGTAGCCACACACACTTGGAACAATGCCCGTTCTTCTCAGAAGAGCAGCACTGGTCCTTTGCGTCCACATACACACACAAACCATATCCCCAAAATGAGACTTCTCCCACAATCACCGCCCTCCGGCGGGCCGTCACGGTCCGCTCACTGGTCGCGAGCTTTGCTCGCGATTTCGCTCGCAGTCAGCGGGATATGCCATGCCCAAGTGATCAGTGAGATATATGGCGGCGGTGGCAATTCCGGAGCTACCTACACCAATGACTTTATTGAGCTCCATAATCCTACTGCGGTTTCAGTAAGCCTCGCGGGGTATGCGGTGCAGTATGCGGCTGCCACGGGCACCAGTTGGACCGTGATTAATCTCTCAGGATCGATTCCGGCGAATGGCCGCTATCTCGTCCAGTTGGACTCTGGGGGTGCGGTTGGCGTGTCCTTGCCCTCTCCAGATGTTATAGGTTCATTAAATATTTCCGCCACAGGTGGAAAGGTCGCTCTTACCAACACGACAGTCGCACTCACCGGGACAGGGATCGCGGCGGTGAGCGTTGTTGATTTTGTGGGATATGGTTCGACAGCTTCCGCATCTGAAGGAGGGGCACCAGCACCGGCTGGCTCAAACACCACCTCGATCGCCCGCGATGCATCCGGGACAGACAGTAATAACAATGCAGCAGATTTTACAGCAGGTCCGCCGTCGCCGGTGGGCACCGGTATTGACAATTTGGCCCCTACCGTCGTGACGCTGATTCCAGCTGATGGTTCGACCACCGCCACCACTACGCAGAATTTGGTAATTACCTTCAGTGAGCCGATTGTCATAGGCACTGGCAACATCACGATCAAGCTTACCACCGGTAACAGTACCGTTGAGACCATCGACGTGACTAGCGCCTCTGTAACCGTATCGGGGACCACGGTTACTATTGATCCGGTGAGCGATCTGCTCGCGAACACGGGCTACTACATCAACATTCCAAACACCGCATTCAAGGACGCTGCGAACAATTTCTACGTAGGGATTTCCACTACAGCTGCTTGGAATTTCAGCATTCCAGCTCCCGCCGGAACCTTGTTGGCAGGTGATATTGCCTTCGTCGGTCTTGCCAACGCCAGCGCCAGCAATGACTACCTTTCGTTTGTAGCACTCAAAGCAATCCCTGCGGGTGAGGTGATCCGGTTCACCGACAACGAATGGAACGGCTCTGCAATCGGCTCCGGAGGTGCCTTCGTTGACCCGAATGAAGGCTACATCATATGGAACTCCCCCGTCGGAGGCGTCCCTCAAGGCACGGTGGTCCGGCTTGACAAGCTTGACGCATCAACTAGGTCGGCATCTCTAGGAACCGTAACCACCACGGGATCGTTTAATTTAAGTAGCACAGATTCGGTGTATGCCTTCCAAGGGGGAGCCACGACTCCCGCCCAATTCCTTGCCTTCATGACAAACAACGGGACCACCGACTCCGTGGCCAATACCGGACTTACCGCCTCCAATATCGTTAGTCTTACCTCTACGACAAACCACTATCAATATACCGGAACAAGAAGCGGTCAGCCTTCGTTTTCGTCCTACCTGGCGTTGGTTTCGGATACTGCGACAAACTGGACCACAAGCCCATCCACGGGTGATCCAGCTCTCACTTTCGTCATGACGGCTTTCACCATCGGCGCAGGAAACAACACGCCACCCACCATCACTGACATCGCCAATCTGTCGGTGCCCTCCGGCAGCAATACTGGTGCCCTCACTTTCACTTTGGGTGACACGGAAACAGACGTAAGCTTACTCACGGTCACCGGTTCCAGCTCCAACACCACCTTGGTGCCAAACGCCAACATCGTCTTCGGCGGCAGCGGGGCCAGCCGAACCGTCGTTGTCACTCCGGTTTCAGGCCTGTCCGGCACCGCCACCATCACCGTCACCGTCACGGATACTGGTAGTCCGGCTCTCAGTAACACTCCAGCCGAGACATTCGTGCTCACCGTTACCGACAACTACCTATCCTGGGCCACCGCGAACAGCGTGACCGGCGGCACCAACGGAGACTCCGACAACGACGGCGTGCAAAACCTCGTCGAATACGCGCTCGTCAATGGTGGTGAACGCGGAGTGTTCAGCGGCAACACGATCACCTTCACCAAACGTGGGACACCCTACGGTAGCGATATATCCTACATCATTGAGACCTCCGAGACTCTTGCTCCTGGCTCATGGACGGAAGTGGTGACCCACGGTCCTAGCCTGCTCATTTCCAACCCGACGATCAGCTACACCTTCACCCCAAGCACACCGGTGAAAAGCTTCGCCCGCCTGAAAGTGGTTCAATGATTTGACATTCCTTTCCGAAAGCCCCGGACCTCGCGACCTGCGGAGTCCGGGGTTTTTTGCAATCTAGCCATGCTTTCCCACGTCGCGCTCGACTCGTGCATTCTGCTGGGTCAAATTTCCCCCATGAAACCTCGCTTCTCCCCGCCGCACGGTGCGCAGAAAAAACAGGCGCGTGAAAACCGCCACGTCCAGACGGTGGAGCATGCCGTGCCTTCGCTCGATGAGGATGACGTGATGGCCATCGTCTCCCAAAAGAAAAGGCCCTTCGTGCTGATCCTCGATTGCGTGCAAGACCCTCACAACCTCGGAGCCATCCTGCGCACTGCGGACGGAGCTGGAGTGGATGTGGTCATCGCGCCCAAGGACAAGGCGGTGGGCATCACCGAGACCGTGCGCCGCATTTCGGTGGGGGCGGCGGACCATGTGCCATTCGCCCAGGTGACCAACCTCGCGCGGACGATGGACAAGCTGAAGGAAGCCGGCTTGTGGATCGTCGGCACATCGGACCATGCGAACTCGAAATCGATCTACGAGCTGGATTTGAAAGGCCCGCTGGCGCTGGTGCTGGGTGCTGAGGAAAAAGGGATGCGCCGCCTGACATCGGAAAACTGCGATTTCCTCGCCTCCATCCCGATGGCGGGGAGAGTCGAGTGCTTGAACGTTTCGGTGGCCACCGGAGTCTGTTTGTTTGAGGCGGTGCGCCAACGCCAGGCAGCCCATGAATGAACCTGTCAGGGTTTTGTCCGATCTTCACCTCGGGCATAAGATTTCGCGGATCGGCAGCATTTCCGCGCTGAGGCCGTTGATTTCAGGAGCTGGCACCGTGGTTTTCAATGGCGACACGTGGCAGGAGCTTGCCAAGCCCTTTCTCGCCCGCTCGACCGTGCTGCTAGACGAGCTAAAATCGCTCTGCGCCGAGGAAGGCGTGGAGGCTGTCTTTCTCTCCGGAAACCACGATCCCGGCTGGTCCGGCCGCGGCTGGGTGGAGCTGGCAGACGGGAAAATCATCATCATGCATGGCGATGCGCTGCTCTTCGAGGGCTCGCCTTGGAAACGAGAGATCCTCGTCAACGGCGAGCGCGTGCTGGAGCTCTGGAAACAGCACCCGCTCGCGGACCACGACGCAGAATCCCGGCTGCGTGTCGCCCGGGAAATCGCCCGGGAATTGTGCAGCGTGGAATATCCTAACGGCCGTCATTTCATCCAACGCGCGTGGGATGCCATCCTGCCGCCGAAGCGCGCGGTGAAAATGTTAGAGGCCTGGTTCACCCAAGGCACGGCGGGGGCAAAATTTTGCGAAGCGTATTTCCCGAATGCGGAAGTCCTCGTCATCGGCCATTTCCACCGCGAGGGTTGTTGGAAAAATAACGGCCGCCGCATCATCAACACCGGCTCATTCACCAGCCCCGGCCGCGCGCATTGGGTGGAGTGGAACGACGGCTGGCTAAGCCGTGGGATGATCGATGAATGCCCGGAAGCGTGCCGGAAAGGCGTGACGCTGGATGTCTGGCGTTTTTGATGTAAGCCGGATTGCGTTGGAGAAACACGCCATGGACATGGCATGCAAGCTGGTTACCTTTCGGCCCAT
>JBBRYQ010000139.1:0-8158 GCA_038237425.1 Verrucomicrobiales bacterium | reverse complement strand
CAGCCTCGCCGATGGCGCGGCGCGGTCCTCGACCACTCCCGCTCTGACCTTGGCCAATGGTGCCGGTCTTTCGTTTGACTGGACGGGAGCCAGCACTGGCGATCAGCTCACCTCCACCGCCAGCATCACGCCCACAGCGGGTAGCGTCTTTGGTATCTCCATCACGCCCTCTGGTACGCCCTCGGGAAGTGTCGCGCTGCTCACCGGCGGAGGCAGCAGCACGCTCAGCAGTTCTAAGTTCTACCTGGCAAACAATACCAACTACACTGCCACGCTGACCACCGCCGCCACCACCGTCAGCATCGGCAGCTATGCCAGCGCCACCGCGCTGACCTCCTTCTACTGGACGGGGAACAAACTGGCCGGATCAATCACCGCTGGCGTGGACAATGCCCTCGCCTTGTCCGATGGCACGAAGACCAACTGGTCCTCCACGACCACCGCCTACACCCAGACCGGACTGACGCCCGGCTCGACCGCCAACGTCATCTTTGCCAATGGCCAGGTCGGTAAAACCCAACAAAGCACCGTGCTGGGTGCGGACATGTCGCTCCTTAGCTTGACCATTGACGACAGCGTGGCCGTCACCATCGGCGGGAGCAACGCCCTCACGCTCCTGAGCACCTCGGCCACCGCAGGCACGGCAGCCGCACCGGGAAGCGCCATTTCCGTGACCTCAAACGCAGCGAATCCCACCATCAGCGCCAACCTCGTGCTGGGTGCCAATCAGACGTGGAACGTCGCCAGCGGCAAGACGCTGTCCGTCTCTGGCAACGTTGCGGAAAATGCCGCTGGGAGAACCCTCACCAAAGCCAGCGCCGGCACGTTGAGCCTCTCCGGCGCGAACACCTACTCCGGCGCGACCACGGTCCAAGGCGGCGGCACGCTGCAACTCACCGGCAGCGGCGTCATCAATCCGACGACCGGGGCGGGGTTGAATCTTGGTGCCAGCACCAGCGCTGGCACCCTTCAATATGACAGCAGCGGCACCAGCAAGTTCGGAGCGATCAATGTTGGGACCGGCACGACGGCCCCAGGCACGCTCAACCAAACGGCCGGCACCATCAACGCCACTTCTCTCACTTTGAACAGCGGCTATTCCGGCACAGGTGCCGGCACCGTGAACTTGAGCGGCGGCACGATGACCATCTCCGGCGCGACGACCATTTCCAACACAACCGCCGCAGACCTCGCCCTCAGCACCTTCACGATCAGTGGCGCATCGACCACCCTGAACGCCAACGGCGATTTGCGCCTTACTGGCAACGACGCAGTCGGACGCTATGCGGATGGCCAGTTTGTCCAGACCAGCGGCACGGTTAACGTGGCGGGCACGAACGGGCTGTTGCTCGTGCAGGGGAGGTCCACCAACACGGCAACCCGCCGCGGCCAATACGATCTCAACGGCGGCACGCTCAACGTCAACACGATCACCAGCACCTCCACTGCCGCAGCCGACGCCGTCGCCACCTTCAACTTCAACGGCGGCACCCTCAAACCCACTGCCAGCAGCACGACCTTCTGGGTGAACAACGCCCAGACCACCGCCAACGTCCAGCAAGGCGGCGCAAATATCGACACTGGAGTGTTTGATATCACCATCGCCCAGTCGCTCCTTCATGCAGGCATCGGCACCAACGACGTGCTGACGAAGAGCGGCAGCGGCACGCTGACCCTCTCCGTCGCAAACACCTATACCGGCGACACCACGGTCTCCGCTGGCAAGCTGGTGCTCGGCAACAACAATGCGGCGGGAACCGTGGGAGCGATCAAGCTCACCGGAGCGACCTCCGTCTTGGAGAGTGCAAGCGCCATTTCGGCGACCAACAACATCACTCTCTCGAACGCAGGCGCCAAAGTGAATCGCGTGCTGGCTGCCACGGAAGCCTTCAGCACCGGCACCAGTGGAGCGCTGAAGAGCTCCTTCGCCGGTGGCACACCGGACACCACCGCACAACTGCTCGACGGAACCAGCTCTGCTGGAGGAATCTTTAGCATGAGCTTCAGCGATATCTCCGTCGCCTCCAACGACGCGATCCGCCGCTCGGACGTCTTCACGACCAGCGGCACTGGAACCGACACCTACGTGATCCAGCTCCTCACCAGCGGTGGCCTCGCCTCCGACAGCGTGCTAGGTTGGCTGGATAACTCGAACGCTTGGGTCAACGCAGGAACTGCCACGTTCTTCAACACTGCATATAACAATGTGCTAACGGTCGGCAACTACGGTTTTGACCCAGGCACCAATTCAGTCTGGGCCGTCGTCAACCACGGAGGCAGCTTCACCGCCGTTCCCGAACCCACCAGCGCTCTGGCCGGGCTGCTCATCGCCGCCGGTCTGCTGCGCCGCCGCCGGGTAGCCTGAGGGATAAAAAGATTTGCCGTTGTTTAATGGGTTTCTCAACGGCATTTGGGAGTCGCCGGGGCGCTGGAGGGCGCTCCGGCGGCGTCTGCAGAAGGCCACAAAGCGCTTCGCAGTGCGGCCGGGAGCTTGGGTTGATGATTCACGCGACCACTCTCAGACTCGGGAAAAAAGAACGAACTCAGTGTCGCGTAAAATTCAAATGGACGGACAGGATAAGGAGGGTGGACATTTCTGTCCGCCTGGCCAGTGCGGTGAGCAAGAACCCGCGCGAAGCACTTCTCTTGCCCGAGTCATTGGTAGCACGACCGTAAAGTCGTGCCTCCTCATCCGTCACTTTCAATTTTCCGCGACACGGGTGCCTCGGAAGTAAGTTGACAATAGGTTGCTCAATAGGCAACCTTTTGTGGATTCAGGAAACTACGATGACCCTCACTCGTTCCATTGAGCGCGATTTATCCAAATTGGTCGATTCGGAACATTACCTGTTCACGCTGAGGGATTTGGCGGGTCTTATGCCCGGGCGGTCGGAGGCTGCGCAGAAAGCATTGGTGGGCCGCCTGACTGCGGATGGAGTCCTGGAGCGCCTCTGCCGCGGACTTTACCTTTATGCCGGGGTTCATTATCCATCGGATCTCGTTTTGTATCACTCCGCCGCTCGTCTGCGCGCCGATGAACTGTGTTACCTCAGTCTCGAATCCACGCTCAGCGATGCCGGTGTGATTTCTCAAATTCCGATGAATTGGATCACGTTGATGACCTCTGGCAGATCGGGAGAGATCGCCTGTGGCCGGTTCGGAATGATCGAGTTCATCCACACCCGCAAGTCTCCGGAAGTGCTGGCCGGAGCCTTGGTTTATGATTCGCGCTGCCGCTTGTGGCGGGCCACGGTCGCGCAGGCGTTGATCGACATGCGCAATGCGCGCCGCAGTATGGAACTGATCGATCTGGAGGTCTTGAATGAACTTGTTTGACCAGACGGTGGCGGAGGCACTGAGAAACCAGCAGGGGCTTTCCGTCTTGAGGCCTGTGGTGGAAAAGGAATTGCTCCACCACGACATCCTGCGGGAAATGGGGCGTTTCGGATTGCTTTCCAGCCTGGTATTCATCGGCGGCACCTGCTTGCGGGCCTGTTACGGTTCGCGCCGTCTCAGCGAAGATCTTGACTTCGCCGGCGGCGCGGATTTTTCGAAGGAGTCGCTGGCTGGTTTCGGCGAGGTATTGACGGAGTGCCTGGCTGCAAAATACGGTTTGCCGGTCGCAGTCAGCGAACCCACCCGCGAGCAAGGAAATGTAGATACTTGGAAGATCCGGATTCAAACCCGGCCTGAGCGGCGCGATTTACCGGCCCAGCGGATTCACTTGGATATCTGCGCCATTCCAAGCCATGACGCCCGGCCGATGTTGCTTCGGAATCCATACGGTGTGGAAATGGGCACTTCGGGATTGATCATCCGGGCCGAGAGCCGGGAGGAAATCCTCGTCGATAAGTTGCTGGCATTTGTACTAAGGCCCGGGCGCATCAAAAACCGCGACCTTTGGGACATCGCCTGGCTGCGCCAGCAGGGAGTCCGGTTGCCTCACACACTGCTTCCCTCCAAAATCGCCGATCACCAACAGACGCCGGATTCTTTCCTCCTGCGCCTCGGCGAACGGCGCGCTCAGTTGGCATCGGGGGCTGGAATGGAAAAAGAGTTCCAGAATGAGATGAAAAGATTCCTGCCCCTGGACTTAATTGATTCCAGTGTGTCGAGACCGGAATTCTGGACCTATCTGATGTCGGAAATCGATGACGCATGCGGCGCAGTCGTGCGCGCGCTGCAGACGCCCGACGGAACGGCCGGGTTTCCGATGTGAAATGGGGCTGGCCGGCTGGCATCCCTCTCTCGAAATTTCAATACAGAATCGCTCGTTCGAGGGATTGGTAAATCCAGTGAACTTGGATAACGTGTCCTTCAGCTTTCAGAGTTATTCGTTCATGACCTTTCATTTCCTGCTCACCTGCGTGGCCATTCCGGCCCTGATGATTTCCACGATCCATGCGGCACCCGCTGAGGTCGTGGTGACTGCGAACGAATCCAGCCCGGGTGCCGTGATCCCGGCGGATTTCCTCGGCCTGAGCTATGAGAAGAATGTGTTAGCGCTCGATCATTTCCGCCCGGACAACGCCGCGATGCTCAACCTGATGCGCAATCTCGGGACGGGCGTGCTCCGCTTCGGCGCAAATGATGTGGAAACCACGCGCTGGAATCCGGACGGCCCCAAATCCTTCTCTCGGGAAAAATCCGTGATCGGCACCCGCGAACTGGAGAACGCTTATCACTTCGCCAGCGCCAGCGGCTGGTCGGTGATCCATGGCCTCAACCTCGGTGCCAACGATCCACAGATGGCCGCCCGGGAAGCCGCCGCCGCCCTGCGCATCGGCGGAGCGAGCCTGATCGCGTTTGAAATCGGCAACGAACCGGAGCACTACGGGAAAACCTGGCGCAGCGCGAATTACGACTATGCCGCTTTCCACGACGAAATTTCCGCCTATTTGAAAGCCATGCGTCTCACGGTGCCAAGGATTCCGTTAGCTGGCCCAGCCACCACCAGCACTTTCCCGTGGTTCGAAGGGTTCATCCGCGATTTCCGCAGTGATCTGGTGATGACCACCCGCCACAACTATCCGCTCGCAGCTGCCACCACCGATCCGGCGAATCCGCGCTACGCCACCATCGAAAACTTGTTGAGTCCCGCCACCGCAGAGGGTTGGCGCAAGCTCATCGGCCAGCATCAACAAGCATCCAAAGCCGCCGGGCTGCCGTTCCGGATGGGCGAGGGGGGGTCCGCATCCAGCGGAGGAAAACCCGGCGTGAGCGACGTCTTCGCCTCCGCCTTGTGGACGGCTGATTATTTGTTCGATCTGGCAGAACTCGGCGTGGCAGGCGTGAACTTCCACAGCAGCTTCAACTGCCGCGGTTACACGCCTTTCTGCGCTTTGAAAGGGGGCGGCTACCATGCCCATCCCGGTTACTATGGCATGTTGTTCTTCCGCCAAGCCGCCCAGGGACGCGTGCTGCCGGTCGATATTCACAGCGGTGGCGTGAATCTTACCAGCCACGCCGTCCTAGGTGCTGACGGAGTCCTCCGCGTGGCCCTCATCAACAAGGACCTCGAAAAACCCGCCTCTGTGGTGCTCTCACTCGCCGGGCGGGCGGACGAGGCACGCATCCTGCGGCTCACCGCGCCATCGGTCGGCGCCCGAGAGGGAGTCGTTCTCGGCGGCTCGGCAGTGGCTGGAGACGGCACCTGGAGTCCCGCCCATCAGGAAAGCATCCGCACGACGGGCGGGAAATTCCAGATTCAAGTGCCCGCCGCCTCGGCTGCACTGGTCGCCGTCGGCCGGAAGGGGGATCCTGCCGTCTCTTTTGTTTCCAAGCCATAGGACATCCCATCTGAAAAGCCCATCATGATCTTCCGTTACGCATCCATCGCCGTTTTCCTCGCTGCCCCCTTGCTGGCTCAGGAGCCTGTGCCGCCCGCCTTCACCCCGCTGCCCCTCGGGGAGGTGAGGCCCACTGGCTGGCTCAAGGACTGGTGCAAGCAGGCCGCCGCCGGCATCACCGGCCACAGCGACGAACTCGATCCGCTCTTCGCCAAAGGCTGGATGGATCGCGATTTCAAGGCCACCTCCACCGGTGCCCAGGGCGGTGACAAGGTGATCGGCTACGCCATGGAGCAGGCCGGATACTGGATCGATGGGGCGGTGCGCCTCGCCCGCTTGATCGATGATGAGAAATTGTTAGCCAAGTGTCATACGCGTTTTGAGACCGTTCTGGAGCGCGTCGAAGCCGGGAAAACCCCCGTCACCAGCGAGGCGCTGTGGGATGCTGGCGAGAAGTGGGGCCACTGGCCGATGGCCATCATGGGCCGTGCCATGCTCGCCGAGTATTCCTTCAGCGGCGACAAGCGCTACCTGGACGCGATTTCAAAAATCTACGCCAACTATCCGAAACACAATGCTGGTGGGAAATTCTCACTCATCCATCATCAAGGCCGCCAACTCGCGAACCTCGAAGTCATGCTCGAAGCCTATCGCCTCGGCGGCCCGGTGAGCCTACGCGATGACGCGCTGGCCGTGCTCGCCGGGCAGTCCGCGGAAATCCAACAACGTCTCACCTGGCACGAGCAAGGCATCGCAGCCGGCAAGGTGGACGAGCATTTCAACTCCGTCCCCTACGGCCACGCCGTCACGGTCAACGAGTCGATGAAGATCCCGGCCATCGCCTATCAGTATTCCGGAAACCCGCAGTGGCTGCGGTTTTCCGAAGCGGGTTTCGAGGACTTCGAGAAAAACGAGATGATGCCCTACGGACTAACAAGCGCGCACGAACATGTCGGCGGCGTCGGTCCGTTTTCTGCCAGCGAACTTTGCAACGCAGTGGACTACGCGTGGTCGTCCATCTGGATGCTCCGCGTGACTGGAAAATCCTTCTACGGCGACCGCATCGAGCGTGCCGTGCTCAACGCCGGGGCCAGCGGCATTTCCCCGGATTTCAAGACTCATCAGTATTTCCTCGCCAGCAACCGCATCGACGCGGATCACCCTGGCAAATACCCAGTCGGCGGCGGCCCGGACTATCAGCCGAAACATTTCCCGCTCTGCTGCACCGGAAATCTATCACGCCTGGTTCCAGACTACGTCATGAATCTGTGGATGCGCAGCGCGGACGGCGGTCTCGCCGCCACCCTCTACGGTCCGTGCAACGTGATCACCACCGTGAGCGGGGTGAAGGTCGCTCTCGCCACCCGCAGCGACTATCCGTTCCGCGACTCGGTTAGCATGCGCATCGATCTGGAGAAACCGCTCGAATTTCCGCTGCATTTCCGCGTCCCCGCTTGGTGCCAAGCCCCGGTCTTCACCGTCAACGGCAAGCCCTTCCAGCCGACGGTGCGAGACGGCTTCGCCACCCTCCGGCGCACTTGGTCATCTGGTGAGATCATCCGGATTGCATTCCCTAACACGCCGCGGGTCATCACTGGCAAATGCGCGGACGGCGCGCCCTTCGCCAGCGTCTGTTATGGCCCGCTGCTCTACGCCCTGCCGATCCCGCACGCGGATGGAAATCTCAACCAGCCAAAACCGGGAACCGAATGGCAGTATGCCCTCGATCCGCACGCGACCGCCGTGGCGAAAACCCAGCCCATGCCCGATCCGTGGACGTGGGCCTCCGCTCCCGTGCAGGTGGTGATTTCCGCCTACCCAGCGCAATTCGGCGCGGATGATTCCCTGCCGAAAGAACTTTCCGATTCCACCGATAAGACTCCGGTGGAAATCACGCTGCAACCCTTCGCCACCACCGCGTTCCGTGTCAGCATGTTCGCTGTCGCCAAGCGGCCCCAGAATCCCTAACGAAATCATGTCATTCAAAACCCATTTTGCATTCGCCAAGATTTCCGCCCTGGCAATCGTCCTGTTAGCCACACTACTCGCGCCGCTCCATGGCCAGGTGGTCGATCAAGTGGACTGGAAATCTTTCCTCGCCCGTCACGACATGGTCTGGAAACGCCTGCCGGAGCGCTTTGAAGACGCCGCATTCGCCGGCAACGGCCATCTGGGCGCGATGATCTTCGCTGCGGACAAGGGCCAATCGCTGAAGTGGCAGATGGGGCGGTCCGATGTGGCGTTTAAGACATCGAGGATTCCTATTGGAGATTTGATCTTGAAACCGCAAGGAACCATCCTTGGCGGCGAGATGCGCATGGATCTCTGGAATGCCGAAATCCGGGGAAGCATCAAGACCGATAAGGGTG
>JBBRYQ010000138.1:0-8266 GCA_038237425.1 Verrucomicrobiales bacterium | reverse complement strand
TTCTGTTGGTCGGTCTATATTATCCGCTCCTGACGTTGTCGGTGTGACGGTAGTGAACCTGCTGCTAGGAATTTGCTTTTGGCGGGAGGCTCCTGAAACGGCCGATGGATCGGACCGGAGGGCGGGAAAATGGGGGTTGATGGCGGAAAGAAGTTCGTTCAAGATTTCGTCGCCGCCTGGAGCAAGGTGATGAACCTCGACCGCTTTGACATCGAGCAATCCTGATGCTCTCCCATCAAGCAGTCACCCGCCGGAACGCGGCTTCGTGACCAACGGCACCGTCAACGCCTCTAAGCTGGAAGGTGATGACGCTTTCCTTGGCGTCTGATTTTAATTCGACGCTGAGAAAGCCGCCCTTCACGCGGTGGAATTTGTGATACTCCTTATTTTCACCGGGGGAGCCGCTCGCATGGGAGTTGCTCGCGGGTCCGGCACTGAACTCCTGCACGCCGGTCGTAGGATGCACAGAGTGATATTGCCAATGACGATCTCCCGTGATGACGAAGAAATTGTCCGGCACGTTGGCTTTGATCCATTCGCGAATCTCATTGCCCTCATGCGTAAATCCTTCGTTGCTGTGGTTGTCGTTTTTGCCCTTGCGATCCGGCCCAACGATTGGCGTGGGACTGATGAGCAACTTCCAAGTCGCATCGCTTTCCTTGACCGTGCGCTTGAACCATTCCTTCTGTTCCGCGCCCCAGATGGTCTTTTCGGGACTGTCTGGTAAATTGTTAGGCGAGCGGAAATCACGCCCCTCAGTGAACCACACTTGCAAGTCGCGTCCCCAGCGGATCGTGCGATAATCTTTTTCTCCGAGCGGCGCTTGCTCGCGGAATATCTTCATGCCCTCGGCAAAGGTCAATTCGCCATCGGACATGCCCGGCCAGCAATCGTTGCTCAGGGTGTCGTGATCGTCCTTGAGCCAGTAAGTTGATGTGCTACGCATGGCGGCGATAAGTCGAGGCAGGCTGAACATGCGCTCCCAATGCAAACGCGCCAGCGTAGGATTAACCGCCTTCGGTTCATTGCTGTCGTAATAGACCACGTCGCCCGTCATGGCGATGAACTTCGGATCGAGCATCTGCATTGAGGGGTAGATCGGATGACCGTCCTGATGGTCACGATCCTGATAACCTTGGCAGGTCATGACGCAGAAGCGAAAATTGCTGTGCGCGCCGGCATCGGGCGCAGTGTGGAATTTCCCGCGAAACTCATGTCCAACCTTTTCTCCACCCACCGGACTGGCCTGGGTGAAATAGTGATAAGTGCTGCCCGCCTTAAGACCGGCGAGTTTGATTTGATGAATGAAGTCTGTGTCCGCCGATACCGCCGTCCACTTCGTCTCGACAGCATCGCTGAAATCCGCTTTCAAACCGTAGCGCACCCGCACCTGTCCCGGTGCACCTGGGCATGCGCCCTCGATCTGCTCGACTGGGATCGTGACCACAGACTTTTCCTTGGCTCGCTTGGGAAACTCGACGCCCTTGTTGTTGCGTTCAGCCTCGCGCGTCAACCGCGCCCACACGACTGCCGTGGAATCCGTGACCTCGCCCACGCGCGTTCCAGTTGCCTGCTGCGGCGCAGAAGTATTCGCTACACCCGCTTGATTCAGCAACGGAACCGCGACAGCAGCGGCAGTGTGCTTGAGAAAACGACGACGAGTGATCGAGGTGATAGATGCAGGTTTCATGATTTCGAATGGTCTCCTATAAACGCATCGAAACCGATAAATTTACATCGCGTTTATCTGCCGACACGCCTTGATAGTATGCTGCTAGGAATTTGCTTTTGGCGGGAGGCTCCTGAAACGGCCGATGGATCGGACCGGAGGGCGGGAAAATGGGGGTTGTCACGTCTGGTTTGCCAGCAGCCCGTCGGACTTGGAATCCACCCGTTTCAAAACCCACCGCGACTCGGCGAATCTCCGCGCATGGCCGCTCGTTGCCGGGCTGAATCCGTGCAATGAACCCATTTGCGACGACCCATTTACCTAATATCGCCAACCACGGATGCGTAAGCGTCCACGGATTCACAGAATACTTCCCACCAAAGCGTCTGATGGCCGGATTCCAGCATGGCGAGGCAACGGCGCTGGCAGGTTTTTCAAGGCTGCTACAAGCACCTCATTCCCGCCTCGTCGTGCGACGCCACACACTGGGTGCGAGGCCGTATTTGGAGCGAAAGACCCGGGCGAAATACTGGCTGGACTGGAAGCCGCAGCGGAAGGCGATCTCGGTGACGCTCATGGACGGTGCAGCCGCGAGCAGTGCGGCGGCACTCTCCGTCCGCAGGTTCCCGAGATAAGTCATGGGTGTTAGATTAGCGGCCTTGTGGCAGAGCGTGGCGAACTGCGAGCGGCCGATCCCGCACGCGTCCGCCATCGATTCGAGCGTCCACGGCTCGTCCAGCCGCCGGGTGAGGGTTTCCAGAAACAACATCACCGTCCGCTCACTGCCGGAGAGTGATGCGTCGAGCTGCGGCTTACGGCTCTCCAACATCTCCGCTAACAGCAGGATCAACTCGTTGATTCCGATCTTGAGCCGCGCCAGATTGGTCTCCTCCGCACCCCGCGCCACTGTCTCGTCGAGCCGTGAGAAACATTCGCCGATCCTGCGGTCGCCGTGCCAGACAGGATCCTCGTTCTGGCGGAGCATTTCCGTGAGTCGCTCCAGTCCGGACTTCGGGAAAAACAGCCACTTCGGCCACTGCCACGGCTGGTTGGGCCGCCGTACGCCCACATCGAGGATGATCCACGAATAATGACAGGCCGGCACCTTCGGATCACCCACCCGGTGCCGTTGCCACGGCCGCGTGATGGTCAGCTCACCCGGCCCCACCACCAACGACTTCGAGCCGATACCAAAGGGCAGCCGCCCCGCGGAAACGTAGCCGATTTCGATGCCCTCGTTGCAATGCCAGTCGAGTCCCCAGTCCTGCTGGCTGCGCGCGTTCCAGTAACCCGCCATGCAGAGTTCCTTCAGCTCGTTGCGCGGCAGGCGCGTGCCCGGATAGCTGCCACGGCCCAGTGCTTCAAGCCGCAGCCCGTCGGTGGCCGCTGCCTGTTTGAGCGGCTCACAGGTGTCGGCATGAAATAATTCCTTCTCGGTGCGGAAGCTGCGGCGTTTGTCCATCGGGTTTGTGATTCGCCATGCTTGCTGGTTCCGCATGGATATACAGTTGTATTATTTACCAGTGGCACACTTTGCAAGCATTCCCCGGTCCCGCAGGATAGGTTCCTTCTGTATGAACCTGATGCAGCTCTGCCTCGCGATTGCCGCCATGTGCTGTGTTGCATCTGCGGGCGAGAAACCACGCGTGCTCATCCTGAGCGGCGCGAACAACCACGATTGGAAACAGACCACGCCCGAGATCAAGGCCGCGCTGGAGGAGACCGGGCGATTCGAGGTGGATATCGAGGAAAATGTCATCGCCATGGAACCCGCCGCCTTCGCACCCTATGCGGTGGTCCTGAGCAATTTCAACACCTTCGGCAAGGACGCGCCGGAGACCAAGGAATGGCCAGCGGAAACGCGCAAGGCATTCCTTGAACAAATCGCCAAAGGCCACGGATTGGTGATCGTACATGCGGGTAGCTCGGTGTTTTACGAGTGGCCGGAGTTTCAGAAACTCGCCTGTGCCACCTGGAAGGACGGCACCAACCACGGCCCGATTCATGTGGACCGGGTGACCTTCACTGACGCGCATTCACCCGTCACCGAGGGACTTGCGCCTTTCTGGATTCGCGACGAATTTTGGCAAAAAATCCACGTTGCCCCCGGCGCGGTGCCACTCGCCAGCGCCACGCCCGATCCCGTTTTCAAGGGCAGCGGAAAACTAGAGAACATTCTTTTCACCACTGAGACAGGCGGCGGGCGCGGCTTCTCGATCTTCCTCGGCCACGATGGAGTCGCGATGAAAAACAGCGCCTGGAAAACTCTGCTCCAGCGCGGCACCGAGTGGGCCGCCACCGGCAAGGTCACCATCCCGCCCGCAACTGACTGGCCAGCCACCCGCGAGGATGCCGAACGCATGGCTCGCTGAAATTTTTCCCTAACAAACCACAACCCATCCCATGAAAATCGGCTGCTTCGCCCTCATCCAACCGTTCTCGCCCATGCGGCGGCAATTCGAACTCATCCGCGAACTCGGCTTCGACTACGCGGACCTAACGGACAATCACGACGGCGCCACCCTCGGCACCGAATACGGGTTCTCCGCGTCCTTCAGCCTGGATTCGCACCCGGCCACGATCCTCGACATGGTCCACGAGTTCAACCTCACGCTCACCAGCGTTTGCGCCCACGCGAACCTGTTGGACCCCACCTCGCCCGACCGCTACGGCACGGCGGAAATCATCAAGGCGATTAAACTCGCGCATTTTCTCGGCGTGAAACAAGTCATCACCACTGAGGGCGATCCCAAGACAAACTTCGGCCACGATCTAACGGAAGATCAACGGCTCTTCAGCATCCGTGAAAAGCTCCACGAGCCGATCCGTTGGGCGGAGACCTTCGGCATTGAACTTCTGTTGGAACCCCACGGTATCCTCACCGACACCGTGGAGGGCATGACCCACATCCTCGACGCGCTTGGCCACGAAGAAACTGTCGGCATCAATCTGGACACCGGTAACTCATGGCTCGGCGGCGGTGACCCTCTCGAGTTCGTGAAAACCTTCGGCCCGCGTATCAAACACGTCCACTGGAAGGACATGCCGGCGGACATGCTCTCGAAGCGCGGCACCCAGTTCGGTTGCGGCATGGGGCTCATCCCGTTAGGCGATGGCATCGTCGGCATCGAGGCCATCGTGAAGGAGTTGCTGGCCACCGGCTTCGACGGCCCCACCACATTGGAAATCGCCGGCGAGGAAGCGGTGAAAGTCTCTGCCCAGCGCCTGCGTGAATGGGCGGCGGTTTAACACAAAGGACCATTCCGCTCCCAGCAGAAACGATCATGAAACCTTCGATTGTCATTCACACATTTCAGGCCGTGAAAGGCTTGGGCGCAATACTTTGCCTCGCGCCCTCGTGGCTTTGTGCGGATTCCTCCCATCTGTGGCAGGCCGATGGAAACCGTTCTCTCGAATTGCGTGGTGCGGACGGTCCGCTGGTGCGCTTCGTGCTCGATTGCGCGCCACGCGATCCCCATTTCGAAATCCTCGCCACGACTGACGGTCGCAACACGGTGTGGGTGGCACCGCCCGATCATGTCTGGCATTACGGGATGTGGTTTTCCTGGAAATTCATCAACAGCGTCAATTTCTGGGAGATCGACCCTACCACCGGTCTTCAGCAAGGCCGCTCCGAGATCCTGGATCGCTACCGGCATGCTCGGTGGCAAGCCCGCAGGAATCACCCTCATCGATCATCCGCTCAACCCGGGATATCCTTCGAGTTGGTATGCCGCTGCCAGCCCGTTAGGACCCAAGCGCGGGACATTCTGGTATCTCAGTCCCGCCCTGATCCAACCCAAACCGATCATCCTCAAAAAAGGCGAGTCCTTCACCCATCTCTATCAGGCGACCGTGCATGACGGCGCTCGCAAGCCGGGCGATTGTGACAATGAGGCTCGAACCTTCGCGTCCCGCAAACCTGACACGCCGTAATCCGATCACCCGTTTTTTCATCCACTACTCCGCAGCTTCCAAACTATCCACCGACCATGAAACACATCCCGATGACCACTCGCCGCAAGTTCCTTGCTGGCGTAATTGCCGCTGGTGCCGCACCGCAATTCATCTCCAACCGCGTGCTCGCTGGAGAGACCGCGCCGAGCCGCACCATCCGCCTTGGCCACATCGGTGTGGGCGGCCAAGGCTCCGGCCTTTTGCGGAATTTCCTTTCCGTGCCCGGAGCCAAGTCAGTCGCCATCGCGGATCCCTTTCGTCAACGACGCGAAGTAGCCGGACAGAAGGTCAAGGAAACACAGGGCCACGAGCCCAAGCTCCACAACGATTTCCGCGAGCTGCTCGCCGACCCTAACATCGACGCTGTGGTCATCGCCACGCCGGATCACTGGCATGTGCCCATCGCGATTGCCGCAGTGGAGGCAGGCAAGGATGTTTATGTGGAGAAACCGCTCGGCCATACGCTCGCACAAAACAAGGCAATGCTCGATGCCTGCGTGAAGCATGACCGGATTTTCCAATACGGCACCCAACAACGCAGCCAGGAAATCCTCCGCCGGGGCATCGAGCTGGTGCTCAACGGCACTATCGGTGAAATCGAACGAATCGACATCTGGGCACCCGCAGGCAAGGGTGGCGGATCGCTGGAGGAAATCCCCGTGCCGGACGGCCTCGACTACGATCTCTACATCGGCCCCGCGCCGATGAAGCCCTGCTCCAAAGACCGCATCACCAGCCAGGGATCGTGGTATTGCACGGACTACGCGCTCGGTTTCATCGCCGGCTGGGGGGCACACCCGCTGGATATATCCATCTGGGGTCTCGACTACGACCAGCAAGGCCCTTTCAAGATCCGCGGCAAAGGCACCGTCGCCACCCCCGACGCGCTTTTCAACGCGATCACCTCTTGGGACGTCCAGATGGAGTTCGCCAACGGCATCAAATCGCATTTCATGAGCGAAGACATCGCCAAACCCATCGTTGAAACCTATCGAAAAAACTGGACCGGCGACGGCACCACCTTCTTCGGCCCAAAAGGATGGGTGAGTCTCAGCCGCGGTGGCTACGCCGCCAGCAATCCTGAATGGTTCCGCGAAAAACAAGCCCCGAACGCGAAGCAGGTTCCCTATCAGAACAGCTACTACAAGGCCTTCGTCGATGCCGTGCGCGACCACACACCATCCATCGGCCCGATCAGCGACGCCGTGCGGTCCGATGCGTTGAGCCACCTCTCGGTGCTCGCCATTCAATCCGGCGGCGAGATCCTCTGGGATCCCAAGGCCTATCACATCGTTTCGCCGGAACCCCTCAACGAACGAATGAGTGCCCCATCGCGCGAAAGCTGGCGCAAGAGCTGAAGACCCTGAAGCCTCTTGAACTGGACCGCAGAATTCATTCCGCCTATTCCGAAAGCGAGTCGGAGTGAAGAACACATAGATTGTGAAGCGGTGGAGAGATGGGTGATTCTTGCCGAAGATAAGTCGGAGAAAAGCCGGACTAACATGTTAATCCGCTACCGGATTTCAGTGACGGCCATCATATAGCAGGTGCCTGGCAGACGTTGCATGCCCCAACCGCTGAAATGGCGCATCAATGCCTCATAGTCCACGTCCGAGCGTTTGATTTTCCAGTGAATTTTCAGGTTTTCCACGCGCCGCCGTTACATCGGCTCTGCTTGATGGATCAGGCCCAAGCATTAATCCGGTTTTGCGCTCACCACCACTTGAAGATCTGTATCTGGTCTTGAATGGTGATCCGTCGTCCCGTGATCGCTAGGCCATCGGTTGCGAGGCAAGACCCTTCACCAGATAAAATGAAAAGGGATGGCTTCCATACCATTTGGTGGTGAAGTAGTGGGCGTTTAACCCACTCGAATCCGATCGTCTTGCAAAGTGGATTGCCAAACGCGCGTTTTGGGATCAGGCTGCTACGCCGTCAGCGGACACCTTCACTAATGTTAGCTTCAGAATAGATGGTCCAGTTCAAAGGTACAAATGAATCCACTGCCGGGGTGAAGATCTGCCGCCAGGCCTTGCATCCTTTGCTTGCTTTGGTCGCAGCTGCTTGTTTGCTCTCGATCGTCGGATGGAGCGGGGAAGTCACCGTTTGGCAACATTGGCTCACCATCCTGACCGGCATGGCCTTTGGGTTGCAGCGCGGTTGGGTTTTCTTCAAGCACCAGGCGGAGCGCGGCGAACGGCGCAGGCTCGGCTTCCATGCCGCTGCCGCACTCGTGGTTTTTTTTGGCTCGGTGGTTCTGTTGGTGCTGCCGTTTTCATCACTGGGCGCGTGGTCGCTGGGGGGGCACGTATTCATCCAGCTCACGGTCTTGATCAGCGGGCTGGCCTCGATGATCTATCATCAGACACGCTTCACTGCGCGGGCGTTTCATCCCGGGCTGGTGCTGTTGGTTTCCTTTTTACTGATCATTATCGTGGGTGCGCTTTTATTGAAAATGCCGCGCTGCACCGTGCCGGGGCAAACGTGCACATGGTTGGATGCGTTTTTCACCAGCACCAGCGCCGTCTGCGTGACGGGGCTGAGCGTGCAAAATACGTCGCTGTTTTTCACCACCACGGGGCAGGTGGTGATCCTGCTGCTCATCCAGGTCGGTGGCTTGGGAATCATGACGCTCACGTT
>JBBRYQ010000137.1:0-8296 GCA_038237425.1 Verrucomicrobiales bacterium | reverse complement strand
GAGTGCGCCCCCGCCCTTGTCCTTGAAGGCTCTCGCCGCGATCAATTTTCGCATCCGTCATGATTCCGACGAACACGTTGGAAAGACCGGTTTTTCCGCCAATAGGGTTTCGCGCAAGATTCGGTGTCAACCAGGCCTCGGGACTTTTCTTTTTGCCCATCATGGTGATTTTGATCTCACGGAGCAGACTCGGGTGGATGGGTAAAATCACTTCACGACCCTGCTTGCTTTTCTTTTCCGGAATGAAAGCAACAGTGCCCTGCTCAAGGTCGAAATCAGCGACCTTGCGTTTACTGGCGTCGCCGAGACGCATCCCGCAGTAAACCCCCAGAAGCAGGACCACCTTCCATTCGTGGGAAGGGCATTTTTTCAAGATCATATTGATCTCGTCCACGGTGAATGGCTTCCGCTGTATTGAGTCGGAAACCCGGAGTGACTCCGTGGCGGCAACCGGGTTGATCGGAATCATGCCGGTTTTGGCGGCTTTAGTGAAGGGACCGGAGACGTATTTGAGGAGATTGTTCACCCGCTTGTCGGAAAGGCCGGCCTCCTTTTGTGCGTCACGCCAGGCGCGGACGTCTCCATGCTCGATCATCTCAATTCCGCTGTCGGCCCTCGGACCGAGGAATTCAAGGAAAGTCTTGTAGCTCCACTCATAGGCGGTGAACGTCGACGACGCGACATTAGGCTTCTTTTGGCGCAGGTATTCAGCAAACCACTCGCGAACGGTGTAGGACTTGAGAGGCTTGCCGCGCGCGATTTCGCAGATCCGACTCAGGTGCTCCCGGGCCTTGCTCTCGGTCAGACGTCCTCCTCCCGCATCACGGATCGCATGGAGAAGAATTTCGCAATACTCCATGCCGTGGGTCCTATCGGCAGCGATGGCCTTCAGGGCCATTTGTTCTGCGTTGTGGGCGTAGCGTCGTGCCTCGTTGACATCCGACATCTTGGTTTTCACACTCACCTGCTTGGACGTGCCGTCATGTTCCGGGATGCGGAACTGGACGCCAAAGTATTTCCCACGCTTTCGAAGGCTCGGCATATTTTTGGCAACAATTTGGCAACATTTTCATGAATTACAAGAGTAACATGCGTAAACTTAACCATTATAAAAACAGCAGGTTATGAGATTTATGCTGATGCCAAGGGATAAGAACATCAAATCGTGGGTTCGAATCCCGCCAGCCCGACCATCTTTGATACCGCCAAAAGCCCTAGTTTCTAGGGCTTTTTTCGTATCTGGATAGAAAACCCCGCCGCCACCGGAATCCGCCCCGGCCCCCCGAAATCCGGATGAATGGTGCATTTTTGGCAACTGGATTGGCAACGAATCCGAATCTACGAATCGCTGATGCGTCTTGGCTTGCGGGAACTGCCCTGGCTGCCGACCGAAGCCACGATACACTCCGTGGAGGATATTCTGCGGTTGGCGTTGACGATGGTCGATCCGGCGGTCTTCCCCATGCCTCCTTATCGGTAAAAGCAGCAGTGATAGACGCGTCGCTCAGCGAGCGGTGGATTTTTCGAGGAGCACGCAGGCCCCGCCGCCGGGGGCGAGCTTGAGGTGGAGGGTTTTGTTAGGGCTGGCTTGGCGTTTTTCGACGCGATGGGTCTCGCGGTTCTTCTGATAGTGGCCGTCTTCGCCGTCCTGGACGATGGTGGCCTGATAGCTGCCGGGTGGGAGGAAATCGAGTTTCACCGCGAGTTCGCGGGATTCCTCGTTGGTCGCCGCGCCGACGAGCCAGACGCCCTTGGCGGACTCGCGGGCCATGACGATGTGCTCACCGATCACGCCTGATAGAGTTTTGCTTTCCTTCCACGGCATTTGCTCGCTGGCGATGAATTTCAGTAGCTCGGGATACTTTTGATAGAACTCGGGGATGTCCGGAATGATGGTGGCTCCGGAAAAAACGATCAGCGTGCGGGCGGCTTCGGCGACGACGGTGGACGGGCATTCCATCGGGTTGTCCACGCGGGTGGTCGGCCCTTGGCGGAGGTCGAAGAAACCGTTGTTCATGTCGAGCGGGCCGGAGAGCATGTTCACAAAGACGGTGGTGACGAAGGTCTTTGGCTGGAAAACGCGCTTCGAGTCGAGCTGGGCGAAGCAGAACTCGCGAGTGACGGCGTTCGGCCAGGTGCGCATCTGGCCGTAAGGGTGGACCGGGCCGTCGTGGAAATCGCAGAGCAGTTTGTTCTTGGCGCAGAGTTCGGTGATCATGCGGGTGCGGGCGTTTTTCACTTCCGGCGAGCCGTTCATGAAGCCGTATTTCACGCCGGCCGCGCCCCACTCGCCGTAGTGCGCGAGGGTTTCTTCGAGAGGGAATTTCCGTCCGCCGACGTCGTTCAGATAGAGCCAGATGCCGACGTTCTTGGATTTGCCGTAGGCGATGAGTTTGCGCACGTCGCCAGCTTTGTCGCCCTTTACCGGATCGGAATCGTGGCCGAATTCCGGACCATACCAATCGGCGTCGAGCACGAGGTGTTTGATGCCGTTAGGCGCAGCGAAGTCCACCATGCGGAGCCACGACGGCAGATTCATGCCGTATTTGAAACCGGGCACTTCCGCACCGTTGATGCGCCAGTCCCAGACGCAGACGCCGGGTTTCACCCAAGAGAAATCGCCGGTGGGATCGGGGTTGAGGAGTTCGATCAGGTGGGAATCCACCATCGCGCCCGGTGTGGTGCCGTAGAAGATCACGCGCCATGGGCCGACATATCCGGGGGCGATTTCGCCGGGAGCGGTTAGGGCGCGGAAGGACGTCGCACCGGATTTGGTGAGCTGGAGTGGTTCGCCGGAACGGAGATCCGCTTCGTGCAGGGCGAGGAAGGCATTTTCACCGGCCTGCACGGTCATGACCGGCTCGCGGTTGCCGCTGAGCGTGCTGAGTTTGTCCGGGCCGAGGTTGTGTTGTTCGTGATTGTAGAACCACGCGGTGAAGTCGCCAGCGAAGTTGTATTCCGTTAGGTCGCCGGTGGCTTTGGCAGGTTTTCCCTTGGCATCCGCCGGGATTGCGTAGCGGAAGGCGATGCCATCGTCATAGGCGCGGAAGGTGATAGAAATCCGGTCGAAGGGCGCACCGGGGCCGGTGAGTTCGATGGTGGTTTCACGGTAGCGGTCCGGGACGACGGCGCGCTTTCCCCAGAGCGGTTTCCAGGTGGAATCAACGCTGCGGGGCGTGGATTTCACGATCTGCCAACCGCTTGCAGGGGCTTTGCCGGCTGTGCCGAAATCGAGGCCGAGGGCGGAGCTTGAAATGAGCGGAGTGCCTTGCCCTTCCAGCGTGTAGCCGAAGCGTCCAGAATTTTCGTTGGTGAGGCCGACGTGCAGACGTCCATTCGGGCTGGTGAGTTCGAGCGGCGCGGCGGCAGCGATTTGCGGACGATGAATGACGAGGAGACTGGTGAAGCAGAGAAGGTAGTATTTCATGATAGGAATTGATAGGGTGCGGATTCCATTAGCGAGCTTCAAGCATCCAGGTGCCGGGATCAATGGTAAAGCGTGCGTAGCCATCGGCCTCGCCAAGTGGGGTGATGCCAGGGATCTGGCCGTTCGATTTTCCATTCAACCACAGCGGCTGGAGTCTCAAGCGCATGAGGTAACTCTGCCGCGAAAAAAAGAATCCGGCAAGCAGCGTGCTTGTGAACTCCGCGCATGGCGGCCGGCAGAGCACTCCGGCGGATCTCGATCCCCGTTCGTGATATGGGCGTGCCCGATTCTCAGGATGTCATGCGTTCGATCATGGATGCGGTCCGCGATTCGATCAAATCCGGTCCCGCCGTGTATGTCCACTGCTGGGGTGGCATCGGGCGAACCGGCACTGTTGTCGGATGCTGGCTGCGCGAGTGTGGCTTGGGACCGGACGAGGCGCTGGAGCAGGTCCAATATCTCTATTCAACCCACATGCCGAAGTCGAAAGACATTCGATACCCGGAGTCGCCTCAAACCCAGAAACAGAAGGACTACATCCGAGGTTGGAATGGCTGCGAGTGATCGTCCGCTCAAGTAGCCGATGCGATCACGTCAAACCATGCCTCTTGACATTCGGTAGCTTTTTGCCACCTTGCTTTCATGAGTCAGCCTGTGAAACTCTCCGACAACTTGGTTTTGGATGCCCGGCTCACGGGCGAAGTGGCCGAGCGCTCCATCGCCGGGCAGATTGAATTCTGGGCGAAGCTGGGCCGCGCCGTGGAACCGCTGCTTCAAGGCGTTCAGGTGATGGCCTTATCGCGCGCCGGTGCCGCTAAACCTCTCTCGGAGTGTTTGGATTCCGTTGATTCCCCCAAGGGGCGCCGGCGGGTTGCCGAGCACCTCGAATCCCTGCCGTTCCCCCACTACGAAGCGGCCGATACTCCCGGCTTGCTGGTTCGCATTTCCGAAGATGGCGTCCGCACGGTAGGTCGTTTCGTCAATCGCCAGTTCCAGTCGGTCGAAAGCGCCAAGCGATGAGCTCTCCGCTCGGCAAGCGACCCTTGATCGTCGCCATTACGGGACCGAACGGGGCTGGCAAGTCCACCTTCTACCAAGCCCACCTGAAACCCGCCGGGCTGCGCTTCGTCAACGCGGACGTGATTGCTGGCGAACTCGATATGGCCCCCTATGCCGCAGCCCGCGTGGCGGGGGCTCTGCGGCAGGAGTTGGTGAAACAGAGGGAAAGCTTTGTGTTCGAGACCGTCTTTTCCGATCCGGCGGGCGACAAGCTGGCGTTTTTGAAAGACGCGGTCGTGCAGGGCTACACGGTTGTCTTGTGCTTCATCGGCATTTCCGGTCCTGAGGTTTCCGATGAACGCGTGGCAATGCGGGTCTCACAGGGCGGCCACGATGTGCCCCCGGAAAAACTGATCTCTCGCTACCCGCGCACGCTTGCCAATCTCAAGTCCGCGATCCGGGATTTGCCGCACGTCATGGTCTTCGATAACGAGGACCTCCGCAGCCCCTTCCGCAAAGTCGCCGTATTTGAGGATGGCAAACAAATCCATTTGGAAAAACCTTTGCCAGAATGGCTGCGGTGGATTCTGTGAATGGCTTGCTCGATCATCCAAGGCGGGCCATCGGACACCTACACGCCCTTTGCCCGGATCACCAACAGCTACAACGGCAGCCGCGCCCTGCGGATCGCCGTGGGCTTCATGCGGACGCACTGCGAGAACGGCGTCATCTTCGAGGAGGAAGCCGCAACGGTATCTGTTCCCCACACGCGGCAGGGTATTCATGCCATCAAGATCGCCAGTCCGTTCAAGGGCATGGACGCGCTTTGCGAGAAGTTCCGCCAAACCCTCAATGGCGTGCCGGCCGTCAGCGTCTCCCGTGACGAAGCGCGGGATCTTGTGCGCCATGTCAAGCTCGACAACCTCGCCACCGACATTTGAAAATCCGCCGAGCGCCTTCGCGGAAAGTTCAAGTCCTACGAATACCAAAGCGTCATCCTGCCCATCATCGTCATCCGCCGCCTGGAATGTGTGCTGATCGACTGGCGGGAAAAGAAGACGGCGGAGTTGCTCAAGAAACGCCCGAATCTCAAGGAGGAGGAACTCGCGAAGCTCGTAAAGGATCTGGAACTGAACCCCAAGCAGTGCCCGTTCTCGAACAAGACCGATTGGACGCTGCGCAAGGTCTATGAGGAGGATCACGCGCTGTTAGAGGTGAACTTCCGCGCCTACATCAACGGGTTCTCGAAAAACGTGGATGAGATCATCGAGCACTTCAATTATCGCGCCACCATCGGCCTGATGGTAAAAACAACCGGCTGGCTCCGATTCTGAACCAATACAAGGAACAGCCCTTCGGCCCCGACCAGCTATCCGGGCTGGAAATGGGCTATATCTACGAGGAATTGCTCCGGCGCTTCTCGGAACAAAGCGGCGACGAGGCCGGGGAGCACTTCACCCCCCGCGAGGTCATCGTTCTGATGGTCGAGCTGTTGGGCTTTCCCATCCCCACCCGACATTTCTCGGTTTACGATCCGGCGGGCGGAACGGGCGGCATGGTTTCCGTCGCCAAGGAGCACCTTCTCGAACGCGCCAACACGGCGGACGAGCGGGACCGGGTGGAGAAATTGCTGACCGTCCACGCGCAGGAACTTTCCCCGACGAACTACGCGGTTTGCCGGGCGGATCTGCTCATCAAGAACGACAAGCAGGCGACCGTTCACCTGGGGAACTCGCTCACCCCAGCGGCGGTCTCGAACCATCGCCCAGCGACATCGAAATCACCGCCCAACTCAAGGCGGCCGGCGCGATTGTCGGGATCGAATTGCTCGACCACATCATTTTCAACCGCACCGGGTATTTCAGCTTTCTGGAGGCGGGGAAGCTTTAGCCTTCATCACCGATGTTCACACCCTCTGGCGACGGGGAATCTGGGTTCATCGACCGGCGTGAAGCTCGCGATGCTTTTTCAAGCCTTCGGAAACGACGATGGAAACAATAGAGCGCACCAAGGGCGAGCAGCCCTTGAAGCGAACCTTGCGTGTGAATTCCTCGCCGCGTTCCTCCGCCCTGTGCCGAAAAGTCTCTCTTGTCCGTTGTGACTCAGAAGATAGGATGCGACCCGAACCACCCCATGTCGGACTCACTTCAAAGGATCGCGTGTTTAGGACCGGAAGGCAGCTTCAGTCATGAATTCGCGTTGAGTCATTTCGGCAAGGATTGCCAGTTCCAATGCGTCGATGGGGATTTCGCGGAAGTCATCGGCAAGGTGGGCGATGGCACCTGCTCGCACGCGGTGGTTCCTTTTCTGAACTCCAATGGGGTCGATGTCAGACCGGCTCAAATCGCCTTGGGACAAAACCGTGATTGGGTCCGGGTGGATGGCTGTTTCCCTCATTTGGTATCGCATAATGTGATCGTGACGCCTCATTTCAGGGAATTGAAGAAGGTGATTTCCAAGGAGCAGGTTTTCCCGCAATGCACTGGCTGGCTCCAGCAATGGCAGCACCTTGTCCACGAGAATGCCGCGAGCACCTCGGCCGCACTGCGAAATCTGCTGGGAGCGCCCATTGAGGAACAGCGGATCTCCGGGGCGATTTGTAACACTCTGGCTCACCAGCTTTATGGCGGGAGGGTGCTTTTCCCGCGAATCGAGAATCCACGGAACACCACGTTGTTTCTCGTCGTGTCAAAAGCGGAGGTTTATCGGAGCCAAGAACAGTTGCTGGTATGTCTCACCTGTCCGACCGAGGAATGCTACAAGCAGGCCATTTCCGAGTTTGCGGCAGCGCGGTTCCCGCTGAAATTCACCAGCTTGAAGGGTGAATTTTCCGAGGAAATGCCGTGTTTCCTCCAGTTTGAGAACACCGGCCAGCCTCATGATCTGGAGCCTCTTCTGGCACGTCCGCATCGGCACCTGATCGGTGCTTACCCTACCAAGCACAGCTTCTCCGCTTGCATCGCTGCCTTTTTTGACGAAGACTATTGACCGTAACGCGTATGAATCCTAGTTCAGCGCCGAGCACAATCCCACAACTCAATGAGCAATCGTAGCCAATTTTCCTTTGAAGTTGCCCAAATGGGCAAGGTCTGGGTCGCCTCGCTTTCGCTATTTGGGATCTCCGTGATCGGAGCGACGAAAGCGGCAGCCATCGAGGCAGTGATGGAAGCTTTCAAGACCCACGCGCTTGCGGGTGTGCCAGATGATTATCTGGTAGAGCCTTGCGAAGCCTGTAGCTGATAGGCGTCTCACGCTTCATCGTTCGTAGGATCGTCATTCAGCTGAGAAGGTTGATAGCCCGCTCCGCATCTTCCGCTGTCAAACCACGGGCCGGGTTGGTGAACACGCAGCGCTCGTTGCCAAGGACTGGCTCGATGGCCATTCGCTCGTCATCGAGGACGACCCAGCGTTGGGAATTCGGATGCGCTTCCAACCAGGCCTTGATTTCCAGCCCTCGCCGATGAAGCCGGGATACATCCAGGTCGCCGCGAAGATCCGGAGTGCCATCCCAAGCGAGCGCCTCGGAAAACCCGTGTGCGAGCCATTGGGCGTGCAGCTGGTTGACGTGTTGCGGCAATCGCCAGGTCGAGGAGAGGACGACACGGACACCCGGCACCGCTTCGAGGATCGTTTTGAACGCCTGCACACATCGCGGCGTGAACTGTGGCGGGGTGTGCTCGCCCTCGGGATAGGCGATGAGCACGCCGTCAACGTCGAGGAAGATGATGGGGGTCATTTGGGCGGATGAAAATCAGATTTCCTCGGACAGCACCCGTGTTGCTGGCATGGCGTCATTGAATCCCGGACAAGAAAAAGCCGTAATCCCTGGATTGCAGGGCCTTACGGCTTGTATGATGGAGGCGGAGGAGG
>JBBRYQ010000136.1:0-8424 GCA_038237425.1 Verrucomicrobiales bacterium | reverse complement strand
TTTTGTTACCGAAACACCGCCCACCGACGAACCGAAACACCTCTTCCGTCCCCTTTTCCCCCGCAACCCCCATTTCCCCGCCCTCCGGGTCTCCCCGATGGCTGTTTCAGGCGCCTCCCGCAGAAAGCAATTTCCTAGCAGTAAAAAGCAAATTCCTAGCAGTAAAGCAAATTCCTAGCAGTCAAATTCCTAGCAGTGGCGGCTCGCTGCTCGATGCACTGAAGCGCTGAGGCGATCCCCGTCCGACACACCATGAGCGAAACTATGAACTGCCCCCGCGTGTTATTACTGCTCGTCACGTTCTTCCTTTCCGCGCTGGGCGTGCGGGCGGCGGATGTGACGGCGGACCAAATCCAATCGTCCTTCGGCATGACTTGGACGAAGGCGCAATACATCCAGGGGGCGAAGGACTATTACGCGGCAAAACATCCCGACTGGAACGCGTACGTGGCCTCGCTGCTGGCCACTGCCGGCAACCGCTTCGTGCTCGGCGAGGTCAAGTGCTGTGCCGCTCTTTACCGCGAGACGGGCGACACGAAATACTCCGACGCCATGCGCGCCATGCTCGTGGGCACCATCAACAACAACACCATGGAGTATGTGGCGGAGATGGACTTTAACTACTGCTACCTCCAGATCCGCAATTCGCCGAGTGTCAGCGCCGCGGATCGCACCCTCATCGAAAACTTCATCTCCCAGCGCATGGACTGGCTGATGACCCAGGACGAGGACACGACGTTTGTGCGGGGGATGATCAACTGCACCGCGCTGGCCTATGCCGAGCGGCTAATCTTGCCTAGCGATCCCCATGCCGCCACCTGGCGCGCCTGGCATCAGGCGAAATGGAACCTCGGCATGGCACGCATCGGCGATTCCGCGGAGGACGCTTCCAATTACTCGCCGATGTGGTTCGCCGGACTTTACGAATACCTGCTCATCACCGGTGCCGATGTCGCCGCGTATTTCAACCAGCCGTCCGTCCGGAATTTCTGCGAGCGCAACCTTCAGGCTGCGGCCTGCACGGGCTTTGTCCCCAGCTATGGACGCGGCGGAGCCTATTCCAAACAAGGTCAGATGCCCGGACTCTTCGAAACGCTAGCAAGGATTTATGACGACGGCCGATACAAGGCGGTGGCCCAGCGGCAGTTCAACTACATGCGCACCGTGGTGGATCCCAACTGGGTGTTCACCGCCGACGTCTGCATCACGCCGGTCTTTGAAAATGTGGACGACTCGGTGGCGGCAATCCCTCTAACGCGACCCGCGGTGGCCGTGTACGACCGCTGGTTCATCAACCGCAGTTTTCCGGACAAGCTGGTGATGGAAAGCGGTAACCACGCGTGGGACTCATCTCTGCTAATGAATTTGTCACAGGGCCAAAACCACGGCCACGCCGGCGGCTCCGCCTTGGTTTCTTTCATCGACAAGGGTTCGCCGCTGCTCATCAACCGCGACGGCGATGATGACCGCGTCTATCACAACCTGATGATGGTGCGGAGCACCTCCGAGGCTTTCCCGTTCGTCCCGGCGTCGGCGGGAGAGTTCGGCCAGCAATACTTGCTGGATAACGTCCGACGCCGCTTCGTCCTCAACATCAAGGGTCCCCAGGCGACCAATGGCGGCGTGCCCGACCCGGCGATGCTCAGCAAGCTGACGATCTATCTCGGCGGTGCCACCTCGAGCAGCGGTAGTCCGACCGTCCGCATCCACATCGACGACGTGAAAGCCGTCGGTCCCTCGGGAACTCTGGCCCTTAGCAACGGCGGCAGTTTTCTCAATCCGGGCAACTGGACCGACGTCAGCTTCGGCAGCCCGCGGAACCTGTCCGCCTACGACACGGTCGAGTTTGGAATGCGGATCGAGGTGCTCGTGCCGGGCGCGATGACGGACGTGATCACCCTGCTCCAGACCGGCACGAGCGGCGGCTATCATTTCAAACCGGTTCTGGACACCTGTTCGCTGGGCAAGAGCAACGATGCCCAGGCCTTCGCCAAAATGCAGTTTGCTTCCACCGAGATGCAGCTCAAGGACACGATGGGCGGGGACAACCTCCAGCGGCGCGACCTGATGCTCGCGCCCGGCGGCATTCTGCTGGTGCGCGACCGCGTTACCTTTCCCGCAGCGCAGAGCAACGTGCAAATGGGGCCGGTGTGGAACGCCGCGCAAGTGCTCTCCTCCGGATCGAACTGGTATGATCTGCGCCAGGCGAAGGCTCACTCCCTGCCGCAGCGCCAGTTGCTGGCACTCTTCCCGCCGCGCACCGACAGCGGCATCTCCTTCACCACGGGAACGGCGACGGATCCGGCCTCGACGGCCAGGATCGCCTACCAGAAATGGGCCGGCAACGCGCCCGCCAACAGCACGCGGACGTTCAACAGCCTGCTGATGGGCCACGACGCCGGCACGAGCCCGGACGATCTGGCCGCCACCGTGCAAACCCTGCAATGCGACGAGAGCGCCACGGTCCTCAAGATGGGCAACCATTTCCTGATCCTCAACCCGGGCGGGACCTCGCTCAACGTCGGCGGACTCCAGACCAACGCGCAATCGCTCTACCTGGAAACCAGCGGCACCACAGCCTCCTACTTCGCCGGCACGCAGGGTTCATCGTTGATCTATGGCGGCACGACACTCCTCTCCGCGGGGACCCGGCAAGCGCGCTTCGGTTCGGTGAAGCCGGTGCTCACGGTTCCAGCCAATATCACCGCCTATGCCCCCGGAACAGGCGCCACCGTCGTCAAATTCACTGCGGAGGCTCTCGACAACACCGACGGCCCGCTGACTCCCATCTGCACGCCGCCCGCGGGATCGCTCTTCCCCACCGGGACCACCACCGTCAACTGCTCGGTCACCAACTCGCTTGGCCAGACCACCAGCGCCTCCTTTACCGTCACTGTTTTAGTGAGCGAAATCTGGAGCAACACCGCCGCCGGCACCTGGAGCACGGGCACCAACTGGAGTCTCGGCCGGGCGCCGGGTCCGAGCGATCCCGTGCTGCTGACGACCACGGGCCGGTCCTTCACCACCGTGCCGCAGATCACGGTGGGCGCCACCTCGGCCGGCACTCTGATGATCGACAGCCCGACCACTGCGAACGTGCTGAATTATGGCGGCTCGACGCCCCAGGTCATGTCTATCTACGGGCTCGGCTCCGAGCCGTTGATCACCATCACCGGCAACGCCAGCTCGAGCGTTTCGGTCAATAAGGTAAACTTTAAACCGCGTGTCAGCGGCCAACTTCAGATCGACTCGGAGAAGACGTTCACCCTCGGAAATTCCTCCATCACGGAAAACAGCGCGGGCCTCAAGCTGACCAAGACGGGCGGAGGCACGGTGAACTTCAGCGGCTCCGGCAGTCCGAAAACCACGTTCACCGGCGGACTCGACATGGCCGCAGGCATCTGGGACGCGGGCTCGCACACCACCTGCCTGCCCACCTCCGGCGTCATCAATTTCACCAACCCCTCCGGCACCCTTGCGGTCATTCAATCAACCCAGCCGCACAGCATCGAAGCCCTGGCCGGTGGCAATGGCGACAGCTCCCTCTACGCCGCGAGCCTCACCATCACCGGTGCGCAAGGCACCACCTTCGGGGGCAAGATCACCGGAGCCACCAATCTCAACCTCACCGGCTCCGGTTCGCTCACCCTCACCAACACCAACCCATTCACCGGCGCCACCACGTTGAGCGGCGGGACCCTCATCGTCAGCGGCACCCTCACCCAGCCCGGCACTCTCACCGTGCAAAGTGGCGCGACTCTCGAAAACCAGGGCACGATCTCCAGCACCGGCTCTCTCGCCGTGAATGCCGGCGGGGTCTTCCGCGCAAAGATCGCGCAGTCCGCGCCTGCCGCACTGAACGTCGCGGGCACCGTCACCCTCTCCGGCGCTCTCGATATCTCCGTCGTCCCCGGCCTCACGCCGGGCACCACCTTCACGATTGTGAACAACAACGGCACCGCCGCGGTGAACGGCACTTTTTCCGGCAAGCCGCAGGGCAGCACCTTCACGGCAAGCGGATCCCTATGGTCCATCAGCTACACCGGCGGCAGCGGCAACGACGTAGCCCTCACCCTGGCCACCCGGCAGGAAAACTGGCGCTACGCCAACTTCGGCACCACTGACAATTCGGGCGCCGCCGCCGACACCTTCGACGCCAACCACGACGGTGAACTCAACCAGATGGAATTCGCCACCGGACAAAATCCGCACGCCGCCACGCACGCCGCGCCGACGCTCGCCCGCGCCGGTGCGAAGCTCGAATTCACCTACACCCGCGCCAACGCCGCTCTCGCGGACGGCGTGACCTTCACCGTCGAGTGGAGCGACACGCTCACCGCCGGGGCATGGAGCAGCGCGGGCGTGACCGAGCAACTCCTCACCGACAACGGCACCGTGCAGACCGTGAAGGCCAGCGTCGCGGTGGGCGCGGGCGGGCGGCGCTTTGTCCACCTCCGGGTCTCCAAGCCGTGAGTGCGCCGCTTCCTTGCTCACCTGAATGTCTGGCGCGAAAGCGGTATCGCTTTTGGAGGATCCTCGTGCTCTGCGCCCTGGCCGCATCGCATGGCGACCTCAATGCGACGGCGCAATCGCCGATGCCCGCACCGGCGCCGTGGGTGAGCCTGGGCCCCGATGGCCGGCTGAAGTATCGCGCCGATGCGCAAGGCAACCGCATTCCCGACTTCAACATGGTGGGTTATGGGACCGGGATCGTGCCGCTGCCGGATTTGCCGGTGAAGATGACGCTGGAACCGGCGGCGGGCGATCAGACCGCGCGCATCCAAGCTGCGCTCGATACGCTGGCGAAGCTACCGCCGGGGCCGGGCGGCTTTCGCGACGCACTGCTGCTGCGGCGCGGCGAGTATCCGGTGAGCGGCACCGTCTTCATCCGCGCGAGCAACCCCCTTTTCCCCGCCCTCCGGTCTAGCCCAACGGCTGTTCAGGAGCCTCCCGCAAAAAGCAAATTCCTAGCAGTCAAATTCCTAGCAGTGCCCGCCGGAACCGTCTTCCCCCAATCTCGAATCTCCAATTTCAAATCCCCCTTCCCAAATCCTCCTCATCCCCGCCCCGCCCAAACAATCCGCCCGCGACATGCGCCCCTTGTGGCGTGACCTCATATTGAAAGTCTGGGGTGGCGATCCACTCGAATGTCCGTGCTGCAAGAGCACCATGAAACCGGTGCGCAAAGTCATCCGACGCGAGGAAATCGAGTTCTTCCTCCGCCTCCACGGGTTTTGGGAGGGCATCATCCAACTCGCCCGCCCACCACCGCCCCCCTTCGATATCGAAACCATGGAGCCCATCGAGCCACCCTGGCAGGCGATTAAAGAGTGGATCCCCGACGACGAACCAGACCTCGATTGGTTCAACCGTCCTCGGAATCCATCAAACCCCGACCCGGACGGCATGGATCAAAGACCGACATGGCATGCACCTGAAATCCAATTGGACGACGGACGCACTCTGGTTCTCGAATACACCTGACACCGCCCATCGGCCTCAAAAAACAACCGCTGCCAAAAAAAATCTTGGCAAAGCGGTTCGGAAAGCTATGTTCGCTACAAATGAATTTTGCCGTGAAACCTCTGACTCCCGCCAAGACCAGGCGTCGAATGGGGATTTTTCTTGCCGAAACACCGTCCACTGCCTCACTGAAACACCTCTTCCGCCCCCTTTTCCCCCGCAACCCCCTTTTCCCCGCCCTCCAGTCTAGCCCAGCGGCTTTTTCAGGAGCCACCCGCAAAAAGCAAATTCCTAGCAATCCTACGGAAACCGCCTCCTTCCAGAACCCAACGTCCGCCCTATACGGAAGGAGGACGCCATACCAACCAAAACGAACTCTAGAAACTCACGCATTAAACCAAACCATATGAAAATCAAAAACTCACATCGATTCCCGGCCTTTGCGATCGTCGCAGCCATCTCGCTCAATACCGCAGCCCATGCGGACACCTACTACTGGGATCTCAACGGTAGTGCCGCTAACACCGTCGTCGCCGCCACGGGTGCATGGGATGGCAGCAACGTTTTCTGGAACACGGATTCCACCGGTGGTGCGGGTGGGACAACCACCGCGACCGTCGGCAATGCCGATGACCTAGTCCTGTTCTCCGGCACCAGCTACACCACAGGCACCATCACCGCCTCCAGCACCCGCGCCGCGAGCAGCATCACTTTCGAGGACAACGTCGCATTGACGCTGGCCGGGGCAGTCACTATCGGCGGGACGGGAGCCAAAGACGGCATCTTCGTCGCCACGGGTAACAACGCCAACAACATCGTATCTGGTGGTACCGTCACCCTGAATGGCAACAATACCATCCAGAAAGACGGAACCGGAACACTCACACTTAGCGCTACCAGCACACTGTTAGGAACGGGCAATCTCGATATTAAAAACAACAACATCGGTGCCATCAGCTTCTCCTCTACCACGGCCAGCGCGTTCAATTTCACCGGATCCATCACCAACTCCGGCACCGGTGCCGGCGGCGTGAATATCGGTGGGTCGAGCACGGGAATTGCCCTCATCACATCAAGTGTCACGGGCATCACCCAAAACAGCTCCACCTCAGCTCTGACGATTTTCGGCGCCAATGCCTTCACCGGTGGCGTCACCGTCAATGCGGGCACGGCAAACATCGCCAATAGCGGTGCGTCTGGTGGAGCCACCGGAAGCATCCTCCTCGGCGCGGAGAGTGGCACGGAGGCAGCCTCCATTTTCATGGGCAGCGGTGCCACCAATGCGACCCCCATCACTGTCCGCACAGGTAGCAGCGGGGTGAAGACCATCGGTTCGGTTTACGCCGCTGGAGGCACAGGCACGACGATGACTTGGTCGGGCAACATCACCGCCAACGACGATGTGACAGTTTTAGCCAACGGCAACCCCACCGGCCTTGTTCTCAGTGGCTCGTCCATCAGCATCGCCGCTGGCAAGACCATGACACTGAACAATGCGCAAGGCACAGCATCGAAGCTCAACATCAGCGGTAGTCTCAGCGGCACATCCACCAGCAAGGTGGTCCTGACCACGGGAGGTGCCCGCCTTTCAGGTAACAATTCCTCATTTGCAGGAGAAATTATCCAGCAGTCCGCCAACCCCTTGGAACTCACCAACTCGGACGCCGGAGGAACCGGCAAGATCGTCCTCAAATCGACAATAACGGGCACCACCACCACCTTGGGCATCAGCGGCGGCATCACGGTCGCCACAGCCATCGAAATGGATTCCACCACCGGTCGTGAAAACATCATCAGCACCGGCACCGGCAACAACAGCCTCACCGGCGGCATGACCATCACCGGCGCGGGCGGCAACGCACTTGTCATCAGCAACACCCAGACCTCCGGCAACCTGACGGTATCCGGCGGGATTAGTGGAGCTTCTTATACCGGCTCGGTCTCCCTTCGCGGCTCCTTGGCAGGGGCCAAGGGTTTTTTGAACGGCGTCGTCACCCTTGCCTCGGATCTCCAGAACAACGGCACTACCGACTGGACAGTCAACGCCGTCGGCAGTAGCTATAATGGCACGCGATTCATTAACAGCGGAAACTTCATCCTCGGAGCTACCAATGGCTTGGCGACCAATGCTCAAGTGTATTGGACCAATACCGCCACCGGCAAGGTGGACATGAATGGCTTCAACCAGAGTGTCGCGGGACTTAACACCAGTCTCTCAACCCTTAACGCAACCCACGGAGTGACCAACAACGGCGCCAGCGACTCCACCCTCACCCTCGCAGCCATGGCCGCCGACCTCACCTTCGCAGGTGCCATCACCGACGGCTCCACCAACAAGGTCGCGCTCGAAATGAACAGCGCCGGGCGCATCCAAACGCTCTCCGGTGCCAGCAGCTACACCGGTGCCACCACGATCAGCGGCGGTAAGCTCGTAATGGGAGACGCCGCTGCCGACACCTTCGCTACCTCCGGCGTCACCGTGGCCTCCGGCGCGACCCTCGCTGGCTCAGGCACGATTTCCGGCACGGTCGGTGTCACCGGCATCCTCGCTCCTGGAATTACAGGCGTCAGTGGCGGCATCGGGACCTTGGCTGCCGGCACCACCACTTGGAACGGCGGCGATAACACCGCCGCCACCATCTGGCAATTCGACCTCAGTGCCACCTCAAACGCTTCCGACACCCTCGCAATCACCGGCGATTTCAAAAACGATTCAACGGCCGGCTCGGTTTACAAATTCGACTTCATGAATTCGGCTCCCACGGTGTGGGGCAATGTTTACACACTGTTGACTTGGACTGGCACGACGAACTTCCTGACCGCCAGTGAATTCAGTTGGACCAATCTGGGTGGCGCCTTTGATGGGCAGCCCGGCACAGGTTTCACCCTCAATAGCAACAGTCTCACCTTCACCGCCGTGCCTGAGCCGACTAGTGCCTTGGCCGGTCTGCTGCTCGCAGC
>JBBRYQ010000135.1:0-8569 GCA_038237425.1 Verrucomicrobiales bacterium | reverse complement strand
TTTCCGGCAGTCCTCACGCCATTTGTTCCTTACGATGCCGCGCAGCCATGAGCCAAAATCGCGAGTGACGTCGAAGCGCCCGATCGTCTGCCAGGCGGCGACGAATGCGTCCTGCACCAGCTCGCGCGCCCGCTCAGGATGGCCTGCCAACACCCGAGCGTAAGCGAGCAGCGGCTGGTGGTGATCGTGGATCAGTTCAGAAAATCGGGAGCGGTCCATGTCGGTTGAAGGATAGGCGATGGCGAGCGGTTTCATGGTCTTTCACCATCTATTGACTCGAGCATGCCTGTTTGTGACATCGCAATGAAACTATTTTCACCAAACCTGCTTGGAAAATCCGCACTTTCGTCAACGCGCGGATGAGTTATGGTTCCTACCAGTGAAACTCATTCCCGTCCTGCTGGCCACCACCTTGTTTGCGCGCGGCGCCTCGAATGATCCAGGCAAGGAAGCCATCAACTTCCTGGAAAAAGTCCGGCTCGGGAAACTCGACCTCACCCCCGGCGGCGATACTGCGCTTTCCCCGCAGACGGCGGATGAGAAAAAGCGCGAGATCGCCCGCCGGCTCGAACGCGTCGCTCGCGATCTTGGCAGCGATCCGCTAGAACTCGGCGCAGTGAAAACAGACGACGATTACGCCGCCGTGCTGGTCCGTAAGGTGGGCGGGTTCGATCCCGGCCGTCTCCAGGTTTTTCCCGTGGCCATGGTGAAACGTGGCACAGAATGGTCCGCCGCCCCCTTACCCGCATCGTTTGAAAATGCGGGAACCGGATACGCCGTCGCCCTACGGAAGCGCCTCGATCTTCTCGAAAACTGGATGCTGCGCGAACAGGTGGTGGATTTAGAAAAACTCCGCGAGCAATCAGCCGCCCGCATGCGGCAGAAAATCCAAGCGCACCTTACCACTGACGAGCTCCGCAGTCTCGACGCCGGGAAAATCGCGCAGCGTTTTCTCACCGCCTGCGCATCGCGCGATCTGCCGTCCGTGCTCGGCTTGCTGGGTGGGCTCTCTAACACACTACCCGATGACTGGCCAGCCCGCCTGAAATCGGCCGATGCCGCGCTTTCCTCAGGCTCTCCAGCGAAGCATCCGTGGCGGCTCCTCACCTCGCCGGACGTGTTGCGAGTCGTCGTCCACCAGGAAGAGGAGGAAACCAGCGGACTTTTTTCCGTCGCCTGCCTCGATCCTTCGACCACGGACACTCGTTCGGAAATGCCGCGAATTGAGATCGTCCATTTCGAGCTTTCAAAAACCCATGGAAACTTCTGGCAGATCGATCCTTCCTCAAATTTTCTCCAAGAATCTAACGCCTCCGAAGAACAAACGGACGAGGATGCGGACATCGAGCTGCTGGACGCCTTCCCAGTAATATGGAGGGAAAGCAATCCAGCCGCGCCCCAAGGCGATGCCAACCGGCTCCATCAGGAAATCAACACCGCACTGCGCGAAGGCGATCTGCCGTCGCTGCTCAAGTTCACCCAGTTAGAATGTGCCGCATCCGCCGCCCGCAAGGCCTGCATGCTGGCAGCTCAAGTATGGTGGACTTTGCACGATCCCGCCGTCGTCCAGTATGCGATGCCCCTTGCCTTCCACGAAAACGAAGGCTCAGCAGTCGGCCTCTATCAATTTTTCTCCGCCCGCGACCCGGACAAGACGGATCTCAAAGCGCTCTATTTCATCAAATCCGCTAGCGGCTGGCTGTGGACACCGGATCCGGACGCCGCGGCGAGGGAAAGTCTCAAGGACCGGATCGCTCCGGACATCAAGCGCTGGTCCGGCAATTGGCAGCAAAGTCTGTTGGCTAACAGCGTAGAGCTCAAAGACATGCCTGGAAATCCCGCGCCCACGGCGGACGAAGCCCGCAAGATCGTCGAGTCTTGGATTCAGGCCACCCGTGCCGGCGATGTGAAAGGAGCCCTGCTTCTCACCACCCGTCTCAGCGACCCGAATGGTGGTGCCACCCTGCTCCGGAATCTCGGCCATGAGATCATCAGCGCCCGGCGCGCGAACTCCTCGTCACAGATTTCCGGAATCTATCAGGGCGACGCATGGACCGGAGTCGGCGTGGCAATCTCACAGGGCGGAAAAACCATCTATCCGCTCTACCCCGTCGTCCGCACTCCGGACGGATTGCGGATTTTGATCGAGATCGATCTCTTCGCTTCACGCGGTCGCGAGTTCCTTAATAAAACTGCTTTGGAGCGTTTGAAGAAGTTAGGCACTCCTGCTGCGGCTGCCGATTTACGCTCGGTTTTCGCTGAATTCCAGAAAGAGATAGAGAAGCCGAAACACTGATCCAGTAATTTTGTTAGATCGAAAGAACCCGGGACATCTCCCGAATTATTCAGAAATACCGCGATCACGTGGGTTGTTTATGTCCGGTTTTTGTGCTTTTCTACTCACATCGCTTTCCTGCCCCCTTCCGTTGCTCTGAGGCCTCGGACCGTGGGGCCCCCCCAGCATAGTGTGTGTAGCTGCCCCGATTGCCCCCCCGGTAGTCGGGGCAGTGGGAAGGGGATCTCCCCCGCATCCTATCGCTCCCAGATCTGCTTGATCTCGCTTGGCGTCAGTTCTCGCCACTCGCCCCGACCGATTTCCGCGCCATCCAGTTTGCCGATCGCCCGCCGGATCAGCCGCAGTGTGGGAAATCCCACTGCCGCAGTCATCCTCCTCACCTGGCGGTTTTTCCCTTCCGTGAGCTGCATTTCCAACCACGACGTCGATATCGACTGGCGGAACCGCACCGGCGGATCGCGTGGAAGCACCTCTGGCTCGATCTCCAACAAACGCGCGCGGCAAGGCAGCGTGCGATGGCCCTGGATGGAAATTCCGCCTTTTGCGAGACAGCTCACCGCCTCGTGCGTCGGAATTCCTTCGACCTGCACCAGATAGGTCCGGGGGTGCGCCGTCTTCGGATCTAGCAGTCGGTTATTAAAGCCCGCCTCGTCGCTGAGCAGCAGCAGTCCTTCCGAATCAAGATCCAGCCGGCCCACCGGATAGACCCCGGCGGGAAAGGAAAACTCCGCGAGCGTGCGCTGGCCCGGCTGATCGGGAGTGAACTGGCAGAGAACGCCATATGGCTTGTGGAAAGCGATGACCATGACAGCCTATTTCCTAAAGCTATTGGAGAGTGAGAGGAGGATGATCGTTTTAAGGATAACCATGGAGTTGGGTTATCTGCAGAAACGCATCACGGCAAGCCTGCTTCGTGCTAGTCCGGCCAAAAACTCGGACGGCTTGTGGGTTGACAGGTGGGGCCATTTTGTTAGAAATACCAGCTTATTAGCACCGGTTTTATGGGTTTTTCGTTCCCATTTCAAATTTAGAATTGCCATCCATTCCCTCGCTGCTAAAACGATGCCGTCCCACGCAAGTACGCGAGAAATCAACGACTTATGAAGGCCACAAATCAAAGAAAGTAACCAACGCCTCGGTAGCTCAGTTGGTAGAGCAGTTGACTCTTAATCAATTGGTCCTTGGTTCGAATCCAAGCCGGGGTACTTCTTTCTAAAAGCCTCAACCCAAACGGGTTATGAGGGCTAAGATGGTCCAAGTTGACACCATTTCCAGCGTCATGAACGCGGTTGGTGACAAAATGGTGACAAATGGCAAGGGCTCCTCAAACCTCCGCAACCGGAAACGCGGTCCCCACACCACGGTGAAGTTTGGATCGGCATCGGTGCCCATCTACCTGTCGGAATCCGGAGGCCGGAAGCGCTATTTCATCACCCACTACCGCGACGGCAAACGGCTCTGCAAAGCCTTCTCCGACTTCGCCGCCGCCAAAAAGGAAGCGATGTTCGTGGCGCAACGAATTCAGAGCGGCATGCAGCACGTCACTGACTTGAAGCCGCACGAACGCGACAACTACGCGAGAGCCGTGGAACTGCTCGGGGATTTGAAAATCCCGCTGGTCGCCGCCGTGGAGGATTACGTGCAGGCCCGCAAACTAGCGGACAGCGAATCGCTCACGTCCATGGCGACCGACTACCGGAAGTTCTTCAAACCGCTCACCCGGCGCGTCACGGTGCCTGAGTTGGTGGCGGAACTCCTCATTGCCCGTGCGCAGGACGGGGCCAGCAAGACCTACGTGTCACAACTCAAGACAATCCTGAATCGCTTCGCGGAGGCATTTCCCGGCGAGATTCTCGGCCTCAGCTCATCGGAAATCGATACCTGGTTGCGTGGAATCAAGGTGTCGGCCAGTTCGCGCAATTCGATGCTGGTCTGCGTTAAAGTGCTCTTTTCCTACGCCCGCTCCCACAACTGCCTGCCTGCCGAACAAATGACAGCTCCGGAGCAACTCAAGAAAGTGAAGATCAAGCACGACGACGTGTCGGTGTTCACTCCAAAGCAGATGGAGAAAATCCTGCACGCCGCTCCGCCCCACCTGATTCCGATCCTCGCCGTCGGGGCGTTTGCCGGCATCCGCATGGCCGAGCTCGACCGACTGGATTGGTCCGCATTCGATCTGGAACGAGGCATCATCGAGCTTCGGGCCGATCAGGCGAAAACCGCATCCCGCCGCTTGGTGCCGATCACCGATAATCTGCGGGCATGGATCGAGCCGCTGCCACGCAAGGGAAAGGTGGTCAGACACGCGGCACTTCACCGCGAGGTCACCGCACTCGCCCGTGCCTTGAAAATGGAATGGCCACGAAACGTGCTCCGCCACTCATTCATCAGCTACCGCATTGCCACCGTGAAGAGCGCGGATCAAGTCGCCCTCGAAGCGGGCAACTCCCCGTCGATCATCTTCAAGAATTACCGGGAACTGACCACCGAGGATGAAGCGGACACGTGGTTCGGCATCCTGCCAAAAGATGGCCAGTGGGAAAATACCTTCCAGTGGGATCGTCGAGCCAGAATCGTCACCCTTCCGGATTCGGAGGAGGCCTAACCGCCCGTTCAATCAGCGCGGTAATCGCCCGAATTCAGGCTTAACCACGGACTAACAAATAAATGGTGTCCAATACAGCTTTCACGTCGTGTGCCAAACCGGCAAGCTAACAGACGATGAGTTATCACTTACACACCAAGCGCGGATACTCCTTCCCTGGGGTGTCCAGCGCGATGCAGAAGGCAATCCGGCGCGGTGACGCAAAGCTGGCCGGATATTGGGCGCTCGAACTTTGGGCGAGCGGATTTGGCCAGTATGTCTGGCGGCGTCTGCTCACTGTTAGCGCGGAGGACTGCTGGGGAATCCTGACGGCGGAAGTCAAGGCACTGCACTACAGCTACACCGAGATCAATCGCAACACTCCAGCCAAGACCCCGAAAGGTCGCATCTTCATTTCTAAGGCGGTGATCCTGCTGAGTCTCGCCAAGAAGAGCCGCGATCCCGACCACCTGCAAAACTTCGTCTATGACCAGCAGGCAGGATTGGATGCGGAAACCCTCACCGACGAACTCGAAGCGGCGGGCGAATACATCCCCATTCCCGATTACGCCTACGACTGCCACACGCCGCAAGGTCGTGCTGCGGGCAGGACCAAGGCTGAGTTCTTCAAAGCTGAACAGGAGGCGCTCAATCCCTTCATCCCCGGCCTGTTCGACAACCTGATCGATTCCTGATAAACCACCAACTCTTAGATCCGATGCCATACCAACTGATGCAACCCCGCTTCCCGCTTGGGAAAATCTACGCCACCCCCGGCGCACTTGCGCTGAACGTGGACCTTTCAAAATTCCTCCGCCGTCACCATTGCGGTGATTGGGGCGAGGAACTCTGCTCTGAGGACAAGCAGGCGAACGAGCACTCGCTCAATGACGGCACTCGCCTGCTGAGTTGTTACCGCACTGATGGCGGCGACCGGCTTTACATCATCACCGAACACGACCGGAGCATGACGACAATTTTGCTGCCGTCCGAATACTGAACCCACCCGCCGAAAAATCATGAGCTTGGACGTTACCCTGACCCAATCCGAAGAAGTCGACTTTGACGCGAATATCACTCACAACCTCGGGCTAATGGCCGATGTCGCAGGAATCTATCATCACCTGTGGCGACCGGAAGAGATCGGCGTCACAAAAGCTGAAGAGCTGATCCAGCCTTTGAAACTCGGACTCGCGCTGATGCAACAAGACCCCGCCAAATTCGAGGCGCTCAACGCTTCGAACGGTTGGAGGCTCTACGAGCACTTCTTGCCGTGGGTCGAGCGCTACCTCGCTGCATGCGAAAAATTCCCGGATGCCGAGGTGCGTGTTGACCGGTGAATTGCGGCTGTCCAATCCGTATGCCAACGGCAAATTTTCAAGCCTAACGGCAGACTAACACACGCGGATGGTGGATGTGAGGGCTGACCATATTGCCATCCCTTGTGCGGGGGTCGTGTGTTCCTACGGCTGATAACGCGGCACCATGGCGGCTGCATTCAACGAGGTTACTCGACAAATGGGTTGATGACACGCACTCCCGCATAACTCTGGCCGTGATTCAAGTCTTCCGAATAGACGGTCTGACATCCAAGTTCCACAGCGGCTGCGATGATCGCGGAGTCCCAATAGGAAAGTTTGTAGCGGTTCTTGATTTGGAGTGCAGCCCAGAACACAGCCTCGGTGACTGCCAGAACCGGGTAGGCTTCGAGCGACTCAAGAATTCCTACCACCTGATCATGGGGGAGTTTGAATTTTGCCGTGGCGTTGACGTAAAACTCCGCCTGCACCTGCACGGAAAGGCCACCTCCTTCCATCGCCAGCAGTTCTCTTGCTTTGGCCCGCTTACGCTGTTCCGACTTGGCGCTGGATGCGGCGTAAAGCAGGATGTTGGTATCAAGGAAAAATTCAGCGTGCATTCGCTTCGGCACGGTTAAGACGTTTACCGGCGGTGATCCCCGGCACCTTGTCCATGGCGGCAAAGAGCTTCTTGGCCCGGTCTTTTGCCGCCACATGCTTCTCCGAGATTACGTGCTCCAAGCCCTGAACAACAAGGGCTCGCAGGGTGGTCCGGCGCTCGGCCGCGATCACCTTCGCCTTTTTAACAATGGAATCGGGCAGTTCGATCGTGGTTTTCATGGCCCGTAGATACGGTTCTACGGGTGATTTGTCAATACCTGTTCAATTCCTGTTAAATTCGTATGCCAACGGCACGAACCTACGGGAAATGGCCGACAAAAATGGTGCGAACCGGCGTGCGGATGGCACGCGACAAACGACGAAATTGACTGGTAGGAAGGAGGATGTCGGAACGCTCAACCCTCCGACCCACAGAACAATGAATGCCATATCAAAGCCGATGCTCGCTTCCAAGTGCGAGAGCCCACACTTACTCCCATTCCCCGTGCTTGCCACGCCGAAACTCGACGGCATCCGCTGTCTCAAGATCGGCGGCAAAGCACTCAGTCGTTCGTTCAAGCCGATCTCCAATCGCTTCGCCCGTGAGTGGATCGAAGCTAACTTGCCCGACGGCGTGGACGGCGAACTCATGCTGCGCGGTGGCACGTTCAACGAAACCACCAGCGCTATTGGTGGGCGCGACGGCCAGCCGGACTTCGTCTTCCACATCTTCGACTATGTCACGGATTCTATCAACACGCCGTATGTCGAGCGAATGAACCAGCTTACCGCTCTGCCGGATTCCGTGCGCATCGTGAAAGTGCTGCCGCAGATGATCTGCAATCTTGGTGAGCTGATTCTATTCGAGGAAGAGTGCATCGCCGCCGGATACGAGGGGGTGATGGTCCGCACGCCACATTCACCCTACAAGTGCGGACGTTCGACCGAGCGCGAAGCGTGGTTGCTCAAGATCAAACGCTTTGAGGACGCCGAAGCCGTGGTGCTTGAACCTTACGAGGGCATGACCAACCAGAACGCCGCCGAACTGGATGCCTTCGGACGCACGAAACGCAGCATGAGCCAAACCGGTATGATCGGGCGCGGCGAACTCGGTGGCTTCATCGTCAGACACCTCACAACCGGCGTGGAATTCCGCTTGGGATACAACCACGTCGTCGGCGGCATTGACCGGGTGAGTCTCTGGATGAAACGCGAGGTGTTAGTGGGAAAGGTGGTGAAGTTCAGCCACCAGCCAAGCGGTGCGAAGGAGGCACCCCGGTTCCCAAAGTTCATCGGCTTCCGCGAGGCTTGGGATATGTGAAATCAACGTTGTTAGTGACACAAATGAAGCACGAAAAATGGTGCGGATGGTGCGCGACAAACGACGCGGATGGCTGGCAGGAAGGAGGATGTCGGAACGCGGGCACCTCTGCCCTCACCGGCCTCAGATTCCAACCAGATCCACCAATGAAAGCACAAGATCCCAAAGCCGAATCCATCACCTTCGGCGTCGAACTCGAAACCACCATTCCAACCACTTCGGACATCGGAGTCGGTGCCTACCACGTCGGCACTTCCGTGGTTGAGGGAATTGCCACTGAATCGCGCCAGCGCGTCAATGCTCCCACCTTCAACGGCAACCATTGGAAAGCCGAGATTTTATGGCTGAAGCTCGTGGCGGGCGCGGCCTTGGAAAAGAGAGGTGGCGTGCCTAGGGTTTCCGTGGGCTACCGCGAAAACACGAGGATTCCGCAGCCTATCCAAAATCAATAAATTACCTAAACACGCCAT
>JBBRYQ010000134.1:0-8636 GCA_038237425.1 Verrucomicrobiales bacterium | reverse complement strand
GACAACGGACACTACAGTTCGGCAGATTTGCGGCTGACACCCGCCTTCACAAAAAGCTATGGCGTGGCAAACAGCCGCCTCTACAATCTTAAGCTGTGAAACGTTGGTGGCCGATTGTCGTTATCGTTCTCGTTTTGGTCGTCGCGGGCGCCGCGGTCTACGTTGATTGGACTTGGAAACGAAAACTATCACCGCGCGGCGGGCGTCCGTTTCTAACTCGCGTCGAGTTGGCAGTGCCGTCATTCCAGCAAGGCGATGATAAGTGGCGCGAGGATTCGTTAGGCGGCGTTCCCGAGAATGGGACGCTGGGCGGCGAAGGTTGCGCCGTGGCAGCAGCGGCGATGGTGTTCAACTTTTATGGGATCGACGTCGATCCGCAGCAGTTGAACTGGTTTCTAACTGCGACGGGCGGATTCACGGAGCAGGGCTGGCTTTACTGGGATCGCGCGGCGTGGATCGCGCCCGATCGGGTGCGGCACGTTTACGAAGACCTGCCGTCCTATCAACTGATCGATTCGAATATCGCGCACGGAAATCCCGTGATCGTGCGCGTGCGGTTGGCGAGCGGCATCACGCATTTTGTCGTTATCGCAGGAAAAGCCGGCTTCGATTACCTCGTGCGCGATCCCGGCGCGGGCTCTGCAAAAGGGCTTTATCCGTTGCGAGAACTCGGCAGCGACATCGAGGCGCTGCGATTTTATCAGCCGACCGCGACCGCGAATTCGCAGGTCGCTGCGAAACAATAAGCAAGGCAGAGCCGCTCACCGAAGGTCAACCTTCCGGCGGCCAGTCCACGCCTGCCAATTCCTTTGGCAACTGCTTCATGTCAACTATGCATGAGTGACCAGTTCACCTGATCTGCACAACGACAGCCGACGTCATCCGCACCGGCGTGAGACATAATTGCCGCAGCCAACCGGCATCCAGAGGCTCGGATATTTTCGGTAGAACTGGCCCTAGCTGGTGCCCCTGACGGTGGGATGCTCCTTTACCGATGTGGGCATCCAGATAGCTCACGCGAAACCAGATGGCGTAGAGCGCGGGTAGGAACGCAAGCGTCAACACCGTGCCAACGGCAGTGCCTCCGATAAGCACATAAGCCATGGATCCCCAGAACACTGAATGTGTGAGCGGAATAAATGCCAGCACTGCGGCCAGTGCGGTCAGGATGACTGGTCGCGACCGTTGGACGGTGGCCTCGATAATCGCATGATATGGATCAAGACCATCTGCTTGATTGGAATGAATCTGACCGATCAAAATGAGTGTGTTCCGCATCAAGATACCCGACAGACCGATCAGACCGAGAATGGCATTAAATCCAAAAGGCTGCTGAAAAATGAGCAGCGCCGGCACTGCGCCGATCAATCCGAGCGGGCCGGTCAGCATCACCATCCACATGGCTGAAAAAGAACGCACCTGAATGATGATCACGGCCAGCATGAGCAGGAGCATTATCGGGAAAAGTGGAGCCAGTGCTGAGTTGGCTTTCTTTGCTTCCTCGATCGAGCCCGCCATCTCGATACGATAGTTTTCCGGTAGCGCCTTTCGAAGCGGAGCAAGGTTGGTCCAAATCCGGGAAGAGACATCCGGCGGTTGGGTCGTCTCAATATTGTCACCCCGCACGGTGATGGTGGGAACGCGGTCCCGCCGTTTGATGAGTGGATCTTCTGATTGGATCTCGACCCGTCCGATCTGGCTTAAAGGGATCGGCTTTCCATTACGGGTCGTAAGGGTGAAATTTTCCAGCTTGGTTGGATCTAATCGCTCGGGACCTGCACTTCTCGCGACAACATTTACCGCGCGAATGTTCTCACGAACCTGGGTGATAGGTTGACCGTTTAGGAGAAACTGCAACTGCTGCGCTGCCTCTTCGGGTGAAAGCCCGATGAGCTGCAATCGCTCTTGATCCAAAACGAAGTGCAACTTGGGAACGCGTTCTCCCCAATCCACATTCACCGTGCGCATATTCGGGTCGTTGCGCATGATTTCTTCGACACTGCGGGCGATTTCCCGAAGTTTTTCCGGATCAGGCCCCATCACCCGAAAAGCAACGGGGAAGGGAGAGTAGGGTCCAAATACCAACTGCGTCGCGCGAATCCTCGCTTCCGAGGCCAGGCCATCGCCGGCCGCTTGGCGCAGGCGCAATTTGAGATGATCCCTTGCAGTCGCATTCGGCGTCAAAACTACAATCTTCGCAAACGTCGGATCAGGCAGCTCCGGGTTGTAGGAAAAGAAAAACCGCGGTGCTCCCGCTCCGATATAGGAAGTCACGATTTTCGATTCGGGTTGTTCCGACAGCCAGTGTTCGATCTTTTTTGCCGCTACGCTGGTCGTCTCGATGCTGGTGCCCGATGGAAGCTGGACCTCAACCAACAATTCAGGCCGGTCAGAGTTTGGAAAAAACTGTTTCTTAAGGACTGCCATCCCTCCGCCCGCCATGAGAAACGCCCCCACTACGATTCCCGCTACCGTAAATTTTTTCCTGACGAACCAGGTGACAAAATGGCGAAGCCGCTGGTATCGCGGGGTGGAATAGATCCCCGCATGGCCTCCTGTTACGGCTTTGATCTCGGGTAGAAGTTTTACCCCAAGATATGGTGTGAAAACTACCGCCACGATCCACGAAGCGATTAAAGAGAATCCGACAATCCAGAAGATGTTTCCGGCATATTCTCCCGCGGTCGAACGAGCAAAGCCCACTGGTAAAAATCCGATTACGGTCACCAGAGTCCCGGCAAGCATTGGCGCTGCGGTGTGGCTCCAAGCATAAGCCGCAGCCTGGATGCGATCCATTCCCTCCTCCATTTTCACCACCATGGATTCGATGGCGATGATGGCATCGTCTACCAAGAGCCCCAGCGAGATGATGAGCGCTCCCAATGTGATTCGATCGAAAACCCGATTCGTGATCATCATGATTACAAATACCGCGCCCAAGGTCAGCGGGATTGCCGCCACAACGACGATTCCCACCCTCCATCCCAAGCTTAGCAGGCTAACCAGCATCACCACGCCGACCGCCATCGCGAACTTGACCATGAATTCGTTTACCGCCGCGCTGATGTTGACGGCCTGATCGGTGATTTTTTTCAGGCTGACTCCCAATGGCAGGCTGGAGGAGATTTTGTCGCTTTCCGCCCGCAGGGCATCGCCTAGGTCCAGCCCGTTCCAGCCCTCTTTCATAACGATACTCAGCAACAGGGAGGACTCTCCATTGTGCCGAATGACAAAGGTTGCCGGATCTTCGTAGCCTCTCGTGACATCCGCGATATCCGATAGCTTGAAGCTTTGCTTGCCGGCCACGATCGGGGTATCGCGGATCTTATCAATGTCGGTGTATGCCCCGTCCAGGCGGACAAACACCTGTGCGCCATCCGTATCAACCGACCCTGCGGGAGTCACCGCATTCTGTCGCGAGAGAGCGGAAAAGATTTCCGTTGGCGAGATGCCCAGCGTCGTCAACCGCGGATAGGAAAACTCGACAAATATTCTCTCCTGTTGTTCCCCCACGATATCCACCTTCTTGACTCCCGGCACGTGGAGAAATCTCTGCCGGAGTTCTTCGGCGACGCGGGTTAGTCGGCGGAGAGGAAAACCAGGAGCCTCCACCGAGTAGAGTGCGAATGAAACGTCCGAATACTCGTCGTTAACGAAAGGGCCTATCGCGCCTTGCGGCAATTTGCGCGCCTCATCCCCTAGTTTCTTTCGCGCCTGATAAAACTGGTCGGGAACTTCTTTGGGGGGAGTTTTGTCAACGAGTTGCAGTGTCATCAGCGCCAGCCCCGGTCGCGTGATGGTTTCCACCCGATCATACCAGCGCAACTCCTGGAGTCTCTTCTCCAGCGGCTCAGCTACGAGATCCTGCATTTCCTGAGCGGTTGCTCCGGGCCACACCGCAGTCACCGTGAGCACTTTGATCGTAAAGGAGGGATCTTCCCCTCGTCCCAGATGAAAATAGGCATAGATGCCCGCACATGCCGAAGCAAAGATGAAGAACAGTGTGATAGCGCGTTCCCGCACCGCCAGAGCGGAGAGATTAAAACTTCGCATAGGACAGCTTCTCCTCGTTTGCCGCGTTAACGACTTGTCCCTCGTGGAGGAGATGCGCTCCGAGCGCCACCACTTTTTCACCGGCATCGACTCCGCGGGACACGACGACTTCCTCCTGACCGATTGAGGCAATTTGGACGAAGCGGAACTTCACTTCCCACTTGTCGTCCACGATCCAGACGCCCGGTCCGCTACCGCGATCATAGACGGCCCCGACGGGCACCCGGACGGACTTGTTACCGGACGTTTGCTTGGTGACCAATGCGATCGTGACGGTCGAGCCTAGCGGCGCCGAGGCGGCTTCACCTTCGAGCACATAGCGGGCTTCAAAGGTTCGGCTCGCCGGGTCCGCCGCATCGGAGATCTGGCGCAGCCTGGCCTGATACATTTGATCCTGCCCATAAAGTCGGGCCGAGGCGATCGTTCCTAGATCAGGTCGAACGCCCTCGGGCAGATTGATCAAGGCTTCTCGGGGACCATCATGCGCCAACTGGATCACGGTTTGCCCTGCTGCCACGACCTGACCTGGTTCGCTCAACGTCCGAACAATCACCCCGTCGGCATCAGCTAATAAGACGGCATACTCGCTGGAGTTACTACTGACTCTTGCCTGAGCCTCCACCGCTTCCAACTGTGCTTTGGCGCTGTCCAGCGCGGCTCGATCTTGATCATATTCCCGCGGCGAAATCACACCCGATTTGACCAGCATGGCTGACCGCGTTTCATCCGCCTTGGCTTGTGTGTGTTTCGCCCGAGCCGCCTCGACGTTTGCTAGTTGCGCGGCAGCGGAGAGTTTGAGGTCCTCGGGATCAAGCCGCATGAGGATCTGGCCTTTCTGAACCCGCTGTCCCACATCGACGGATCGCTCCAGGATTTTGCCCCCGACTCGGAAGCCCAGGTCGCTTTGCACTCGGGCTTCCACGATCCCGGTAAAGGTTCTGCTATTCGCGCCAGCCGATTCCGCCTTGAAAACCTCCACTCTCGGAGACTGAAGGCGCGGGTCTTTCACGGCCGGCTTGGAACATCCGCCCGCCATCAAGGCCACCGTCAGCCATCCCGCAAGCAGACCAATGGTCATCAACGACCGACGATCTATTTTCCCACAACTGACTTCATCCGCGCTCGCTTCAACACATGATTGGCGTGACCCTACTGCGTCTGGACGTTCGGATGCTTTCTGTGGCATCGGCCATTGCTGATGCGCTTTGACAATTGGATGGTTCTTGAGCGGTGTGTTCATGATAGGTCCTTGCGGTTTATGTATTCATGGCATGAGAGAAAATGGTCTGGTGCAACCAGCGTGGCGTTGCCCAGGTAAAGATCACCATGGCCTTATTGGCCAAACCCGGCACGACACTGATGCGCCCAGCGTCCAATGCGCGGATCCCGGCCCGCACCACGGGTGCCGGCTGCATCATCAACAGCTTCAACGCGGGCGTAATCTTCTGTTGTGCCGCGGTGGCGAATCCGGTGTCCGACATGCCCGGGCAAAGCGCCGTGACCGTGATGCCATCGCGCTTGAGTTCGCGATGCAGGGCTTCACCCAGGCGCAATACGTAAGCTTTGGCTGCTGAATAGACGGCGAAGTTCTGCACGCCTTGGTAGGCCAAAAGGCTGGCGACTAGCAGGATTTTCCCGCGTCCTCGTGTCCGCATGTCCTGCCCGAAAACGTGCGTGACGGCGGTCAGGCTCGCGACATCCAACTGCACCATCGCGAGTGCTGCGTCCAACTGGCCATCCAGAAATGGGCCTTGCAGTCCGTGGCCGGCGTTGTTGATCAGGATGTCAATCGCAATGCCTCGCTCGCGGAGTCGCTGATGCAGTTGGCTGACTGCCGCAACATCTGATACGTCAACTTGCTCCACGATGACATCAACGCGGAATTGCTGGCGTAGCGCCTCGGCGAGTCGTTGAAGCCGGTCCAACCGGCGCGCCACTAGGACCAGCGAATGGCCTTGCTCGGCATATTGGCGGGCGAACTCCTCGCCGAAGCCACTCGATGCACCCGTGATGAGAACCCACGTTTTGTTTGCTAAGGAAGTGTGCATATACACAGTTTGTTTATCAGTTTATCGCCTTTGCGAGTATTGAGGGTTTATTTGTTCAGAGCCAACGCCGCAGTTTCGAGATCGGAGAGGATGGCGGACCAACGCTTTTCACCAAGAGTTTTGACCGCGGCACTTTGGGCGGACTTCCAAGCTGGCGTGAGTTTCTCAATCTGTTTCCGGCCTTTGGCAGTAATTGCCAATTCCACAAGCCGGCCGCGCCCGCCGCCGCTGACCCGCACCAAACCGTCCCGCTGCAATGGCCAGAGATTCCGCACGAGTGTCGTGCGCTCCATTCCCAGCCAATCACTCAATTCCGCCATGGTCCAACTGTCCTTGGCTTTCAATGACGCCAAGATCGAGCACTGCGTGGGGCGGATTCCGTGCCGCCGCATTTCCGCGTCGTAAGACTGCGTCACCGCCCGCGTCACCCAACGCAAGTTGAAGCACACGCAGTTTTCGACCGCCGACATATCCAGTTCTTTGGGCATGGTGTGTATATGCACTACTCGCCTGGCCTTGTCAATTCTTTTTTTATTTCGATGGTTAGTGCCGCGTGTCGCCGGATCCGTCTCCAAGCTCAACTCTTCGGCGACCACTGCACGCCGGCGAGTTCCTTCGGCAGTTGCGTTGGATCGGTCGGGTAGATGAGCGACATATCAGGCTTGGTCTTTGCGCCGGGCAGGAATTCCGTTTTCCGGGGCACCGATGATGAGCCAGCGCGCCTCGGCATCGTTGTCATTGAACACCTGGCGCAATTGGTCCGGCCCGACCAGCACGCCGCCGTATTTCGGCACGGTCAACGGCTCGTCGCCTACGCGCATTCGACCCACGCCGTCCAGAACGAAATAAAACTCTTCCGCGCGGATGTGTTTGTGTAGCGTGTTCGCGCCCTTGGGTGGAAAGCGCCAAAGCCTCGCTCCGAGATTTTCGCTCTTGGGTCGCTCGAGAAAATCCGCGTTTGGGATTTTCATCAGGTTAGAAGGTCGCCAATGGAAGTCGTCCGGCGTAATCAATAAGTAGCCTTCCATTCTTTCATTGTAGTTGCTTGGATCAACAGCGAGCACGGATCGCAGTTCTCACTCAATCTCCGCGGCCCAAACGGTTCCGGTGTATTTGCCTGTGCGATACCTGACTTTGACCCGGTCGTTCTCGCGCAATTTCTCCCATCTTGCTTGATCGGCCGGGACTTGGAATGTGCGGCCGTCGTCGAGCATTCGCACTTTCACGATCCACTGTTCGTGGCTTAACGCACGGGGATCGCGACTCGTGCCGCGCACCTCTGGTTTCATCACGTATTCATCGACTGCGATCTCATCGTCCGCCATTGGACGAAGCTCCGAGTCCGGAGTAGTCGCGGATTGAGCGTTCGGTGTTTCTTTAATTGGCGGAGCGGCATCGATATGCTCCTTTGAAAGCACCACTGCTTCGCCATGCTTCTTCTCGCAACCGGTGACGGCGACTATCAAAAACACTGCAACGACACACGGTGGTACGCTCGTTCGTAACATTTCCGTGACTTGATTGCTTCTTGTTAGTCCGAATTTGGCACGTAGCATGGAAATGCTCTCGTACACCGAAAAGGAGGGTGAATTATGGGTGTGATGTTGCAAGCATTTTATTGGGATTGTCCCCAAGCGGAAAATCGCGAACACCAATGGTGGACCTTCATCAAATCGAAACTGCCGGTCATCGCGCAGGCAGGTTTCACGGCGCTATGGCTTCCGCCTGCAAACAAGGCAGCCAGCTGGAAATCGATGGGGTACGACCCATACGACTACTACGATCTCGGCGAGTTTCATCAGAAAGGTGGCGTGCCGACGTGGTTTGGTTCCAAGGCCGACCTGCTCGACCTCATCGAGTCTGCGCACGCGCTGGGAATGGAAGCCTATGCGGACCTCGTATTCAATCACAACAGCGGCGCAGATTCACAGGAACTAAATCCGATCGACGCACAGTCGCGCTGGACAAGATTCACGCCGAAGAGCGGCAAGTTTCCGCGTGATTGGAAATATTTTCACCCAAGCCAGTACGAGACCTGGGACGGAGTGACCTTCGGCGACATGCCCGACCTCTGTCATCGTGCGCCGTTCGTTTACACCGAGCTCATCAATTATTCGCGCTGGCTGCTTGAAGAAATCGGTTTTGACGGATTCCGCTACGACATGGTCAAGGGGTACGGCGGCTGGATGGTTCGCTCGATTCAAGAACTGCGCGCGCTGCGTGGCGGCACCAGTTTCAAGCCGTATGCGGTCGGTGAATGCTGGGACAGCGAACGCACAATCGACGATTGGCTCGACGAAGCCAACGCATGGTCGGACAATCCGGTCGGCGCATTTGATTTTCCGCTACGCTGGCGGTTACGCGACCTGTGCGACGGCTATGGATTCAATCTGCGAACTCTCGCCGAACGCGGAGTTTTGATGTGGGGTCGCCCCGAGGCCGCCGTGACTTTCGTCGAGAATCACGACGTGGTCCGCGACAGTCCGATCATCAACGACAAGCTGCTGGCATACGCGTTCATCCTCACTCACGAAG
>JBBRYQ010000133.1:0-8987 GCA_038237425.1 Verrucomicrobiales bacterium | reverse complement strand
GCACTGGGATTTGACCAAAGCATCTACACCACCCCTCCCTCACCCAGCAAAACCCAAAGACGCCCCTAGCAGACACACCGCTCCCGAATTAGGCAAAAAACAACTGCTGCTAGGTGCGGAATGTGTGTTCCATGGGCATCAAAGCTACGAGGCTATGCATTTATACTGGCGAGCATCATTATTTATGGATTTCGCGGAGCGAAATGGAGCGCTGACTTCAGTCGGCCTAGGCAGTGAATCGTGCGCTCAGAATGGGAAGTGGGCCGGCTAAAGCCAGCGCTCCGTTAGGACGCCAGCTCCCACATTTCCCCAAATCATCATGCGTGGCAGTATGCCGATTTATCGAAACGAAAAAGGCGTGGAAACCTTCCTTACGGAAAATTTCCACGCCTGATCTAAATACTATCGGTTAGCGGGACGCGGGACGCCGGCGGTTATTGCCGCGCGAGGCGTTGCTGTAATCGCGGCCTTCACCACCACCACCGCTGTAACGGCTTCCACCACCACCACCACCACCACCACCGCCGCCACCCTGCCGGCCACCACCGCCGCCTTGGCGACCGCGATTTCCACCACCTTGGACCATGCCGCCGCCGGTCCGCATGCGGAGATGGCGGTCGGCCAGACTTTCGTCGTGCCAAGCGTGGTCATCCCAGCGTGGGACAGCCATTTTAATGACTTTTTCGATTTCCCGCAGGAACTCGCGCTCGTCTTCCGCGCAGAACGAAACGGCACGGCCTTCCGCTCCGGCACGACCGGTCCGGCCGATGCGGTGCACGTAGGCTTCCGGTTCGTTAGGCAGGTCGAAGTTGACGACGAGTCCCACGTCTTTCACATCGACTCCACGAGCCGCGACGTCGGTGGCGACGAGCACGGGGGTGAGGCCTTTCTTGAATTTTTCGAGAGCTTTCTCGCGCTGCGCTTGAGACTTGTTGCCGTGGATGGCATCGGCCGGAAAACCGGCTTCGCAGAGGCTTTTCGCCAGCTTGTTAGCACCGTGCTTGGTACGGCTGAAAACGATGGTGAGCTTGGCGCTGGTGGCGGAGGCCTGGCCGCGAAGGAGTTGTTCCAACAGCGGGCGCTTGTTCTCGCGGTCAACGAAACAAACCTGATGCTCGATGCGCTCGGCAGTGGTCGTGCCGGGGTCGATGCTAACACGGGCCGGGTTGCGCAGGATGGTTTGCGCAAGCTCGACGATGCTTGGGGCAAGCGTAGCCGAGAAGAACAGCGATTGGCGGTTCGAAGGCAGCAGTGCCACGATTTTTTTCACATCACGGGCAAAGCCCATGTCGAGCATGCGGTCCACTTCATCGAGAACGAAGAACTCGACGCCGGATAGATCCACGGCGCGTTGTTCGATTAGGTCGAGCAATCGTCCGGGAGTCGCCACCAGCACGTCCACGCCACCGCGCATTGCGGAAACTTGGGGATTCTGACCGACGCCACCGTAGATCAGCGTCTGCTTGAAGCGGACGTGGGCACCGTAAGTGGTGAAGCTTTTGCCAACTTGGCCGGCCAGTTCACGGGTCGGGGCCAGCACAAGCGTGCGGCATTGGCGCGGCTTGATTTGTTGGGGCCGCTCGTGGATCGCATGAAGGATAGGCAGGGCGAAACTGGCGGTTTTCCCGGTGCCGGTCTGGGCGCAACCGAGCAGGTCGCGGCCTTCGAGCAGAAGTGGAATGGCCTGCGCCTGAACGGGCGAAGGGGTGGAGTAGTTGAGTTCGCGCAAAACGCGTAGGAGGGGCGCAGCCAGTGGCAACGCCTCGAATGAGGTCGGGGTCATGTGTCTAATTTTACCTGCCTCATCCCGGAAAGGGCGGCAGGCGGTGTCGATGAGCAGTTTGGTTAAGCCTCAAACAATCTCTCATCGATGAAGACCGGAAAAGGGCGGAGCCGTTTCGTCGACCCCTCACCGGCGTGAGCACAGTGGGCCGCACTCCTTAGACAGCTCCGGCGGGATAGCAAGGCTTTTCGCACTTGGGAAAAAAACTCCACATTTCTTCTACTGCTTCGCCGATCGGATCCATTCGCCGAATTTTCGGCGCTCGGAAGGAAGTAGGGATTTCCATGGGAAGCCGGTGATCCGGGAATCGTCCTTCGGGATGCGCTTTGCGAGCACCTGGCCCGTTAGAAAGACCGCCCGGTAGCTGGGCGCAAGTTTCTCAGGCTCTAGCTTGAGGCGATCCAGCGTCGCGACGGCGGCGGTCACATCGCCATCGCTGAAGTATGCGGTGGCGAGCACGCATTGGATCGGCAGGGCGTCGGGGAAGGCGTCGGCCATCGGTTTCACGGCTTTAAGGATCGTCTTCGCATCGGCCAGACCGTTCAGGCAGGCGAGATAGGCGTATTGAGTGAGCAGCACCGGATTGCCGGGTTCGAAGGGTAGGTAGATCGCGCAAATCTGCAGCAGTTCGTTTTCGCGCCCTTGGCCGGCGAGGATATTGAGCAGGAACTTCAGGTCTGCATAAAGCGGCAGTGGTCCCCTGCCCTGGCGGATGGCCTCTAGCATGGCCTGCCCAGCCTCGGCTTCCAAGCTGGCGTCCGTAGCGATCCGATAGAGCGTCAGAAAGGCGTTCGGAGTGGTGCCAGACTTCGCCTCTCCCATGGCTTCGTTCCATTCTTGGACGAGCGCTGGGGAATTTCCGGTCTTCGCGGCCATCACTGCGCGACGGGCGAGCAGTTCGGTTTTCGATAGCCTGTCACCATGCGCATCCAACAGAAGCTTCACCTGATCCCAGGCTCCGGAATTTTCAAGCGATTCGAGCAAATAGGGCATGATCCCTGGGTGGGCTGAGATGCGTTCGATGGGGAAGGTTTCCATCAGCAGACGGTGGGTGCCGATGTCACGCAAGAATTTTGCTAGAGCCTCCGGGGCCTCGTCTTTCCAGCGAATGATCGCCCGCTCGAGCACGATTGCACGGCCGGTGAAATTCGCCGCGTAGTCGAGCCTCAGCACTGCTAGTGCTTTGCGAGCGGCATCGGACTGGCCGGGGAACGACAACAGTTTGCGCACGGGCTCCAATAAATCCGGCCTGAGGCTGGCCACCGGGACGTCCTCGAATACGTCGAGCCAGCCGGAAATATCTTGGTCACCCGCCGGCCACTTGGTAGCGATCCACCGCTGCGCCTCGTCGAAACCTTCCTTTTTCCCGCTCCCTAGCAGGACACGAATAAGAGTTTGATTCACCTCGGCTGTCCTCACCGGCTCGGGCACCGCCAGCAGGACGGAAGCGGCTTCACTGAAGCGCTTCCCGGCCATCAGACGGGCGGCGAACACTGTGGCAAATCCAGGATTTTTGCGCAGTGGTTCCGGTAGGCTTGCCCACGCTTGGCCCAGCACACCGAGCGGCGCATCCGGTGCCATGCCGCGGAAGCCGTTCAGACGATCCTCTTCCGAACTCTCCGGATGACTCATCAGCGCGCGCGCGATGTCGCCGTGCATCGGATCACGCAAGGAAGCGGTGGATTTTTCCAGAATCCGGAACGCTTCGATGCGTGGGTCACCCGCCCGCAGGACAGTGAGAGAGAGATCGCGCGCCTCGTCCATGCGCACGTCCTTCACCGCCTTTTCGGCAGCGACGAGGTTCTTTTCCAACCGCCATCGCTTGAACACTCGGTAGCTCGGTTTGAGAAATAGAAATCCGCACAAAGCCACCACGGCTGCGGCAATCAGGAACCTAACGAACGGATGAAGGTTGGCCCAGCGGTCCCAGACGGCATTGATGAAATTTCGAAACATTGCGATTGGGTATCAGGCCTAGCGGCTCTGCACGGATTTGACCAGCTTTCTACGGGGCGTTTCCGAAAGTCTGCCAGAAATCCAATAAAAGAGCAGGCCGCTCACCAGGAATGCCAGCAGGCCGAGCAGGTCATGCGCACGATGAAATGCTTCCTCTCCCCTGACGAAACGAATTTCTGCCAAGGCATAGGTCCTCGCAATGTTGATCAGGAAGGCTACTCCGCAGGCACAGACCAGCAAGATCATCGTCCGCGCCGCCCGCAGGCGCTGGAGTTCTGCAAAGAACCAAGTGGCCATCACGAAACTCTGGAAAGAACGTACACCGCTGCAGCCATCGGTGACCTCCACCGTTAGACTGCGGAGTTGCAGCCGGTCACCCATCACTTCCACGGGCTTTCCATTGAGTTGGAAAATTTCTGAAACCACCGTCACCACGTTGTTCGTCAGCGTGTGGACGATCCCGGATTCCATCACACTGGGCCACGGCATGGCGGATAGAAAAAGCAGCGTGATCCAAAGGAAGTCCGCCGATACTTGCCACCCGCGCGCCCTTGCGATCCAGAGGTGGCCCACCACTGCCGCTGTGGCACCCGCCAGTCCCATCGGCAGCCGCCACGAAGGATCGGCATATCCGAGAATCCGCAGTGCGGTGAACCAGGGGATCAGCAGCAGAAGTGACCACCAGATTCCACGCGGCGGGTTCGCCACCGCTCCGGGTGTATCTTTCCACCGCCGGAGCATCAGCCACAAGGCGGCAGGCGGCACGAACCAGCCGTAGCTATAATACTCGCCGTGCCCCCACTCGTAGGAGGCCGCAATCATCGGAGGAACCCACACGGCCATCACAACCGCGAGTGGGAACCAACGATCGGGAGAATTAGATTTCATGAAAGGAAAAGGCAGGCACGGAAACGTCTGATAGACCGGATCTGTTGAAGAGTAAGATTTAGCCCCCGGCGGAAGAGGGTAAAGTCGGCGCGCCCGGCGGATCACGCCCTACCGGTTAAATTCACGACTCTGATAGATCCGCATTCCATCGATAGACCTTCAAATTATGCTCATCGGACAATTTCTCGATCTGCTTCAGCAGCTCCTCACTGGGCTTCCTGATCGCAAGAACGATCCCCCGCAGGCCTTCCTCTTCGACCAGCCTGGGAATCACGGATAGCCCACCTAGAATGCGGAAGGACCTCAACTGCCTCCCGTGCAATACCCGCGATTCATCAAGAAACCCGAGCACCCGCATTTGTGGATAGAGATCGTGGGAACTTGCCTTCAGGTGATCGAGAAAAAGCGTGCCTTTATCACCTGCTCCGATGATCACCACCGGTCCGTAGTCACCCTCTACCAGCTTTCCTAACGGACTTCTGTGCCTCGCCTCCAACGCCAGTTCCCGCAGCAGTTCCAAGAGCACCCGTGGAAGACAAACCCCGCTACAAGCAAAAATAAATGCGATCATCGCCAGCCGCAGCGCGCTCCATTCCAACTTCGAATAGACCAAGCTGAACAAGGTGAATGAGGCAAGAGATGCGAGCATCAACCAAAACTGGAGCGAGAGAATGTCACGCATTGTCGCACGCACCCACAGCCGCTGATGCACCCGCGCCACCAGTAGCACCACGCTGCCTAGGATGACGAATATCAGGATAAATTTCACCAGTTCTGAGGGAGCGGCCCCACGCACTAGCAGATTGGTTTCAATCGCCACCGCCGCCACCCCGGCAAGGCACAGGATGAACAGGTCATAGGCAAACAACGCAGCAGCCACTCGTCGGCGGTGCCCCGGAAGCTTGATCGCAAGATGGATTACATTGCCCGTGTGCTCCATTTCTACCCGCATCAGGTTCCTAACACCCACCAGGGCCACAATCAGAAATCCCACCAGTGAGATCCCGATCAACCGATCGCCAAGAAACATTGGCAGGAACGCCAGCGCGGCCAGCACGATGGAAATCATCTGTAAGGTGAATGCGGCCTTGCGCTGGGATCCACCTGCTCGAAGCAAGCGATGATGCAGGTGATCGCTGTCGGCAGAAAAAATCCCACCTGCTACGTCTTCACCGCGAAGCTTGGAAACCATCCTCCGCGCACTCCGCCGCCAGATCGCCAGCAGGACGTCCAGCAACGGCACACCCGCCACTGCGATTGGCAGCAGAATGATTCCTACCACTGCTTTGCGACCCACCGCATCCGTGGCCGCTGTCGCAATGAAAAACCCTATCAGCATCGATCCGGCATCGCCGAGGAAGATCCGCGCCGGATTTAAATTGTATTTCAAAAAACCAAGGATCGCGCCGCCCATTACGAACAGGAGGACGGCCGAATCGAGACGGTCATTTACCAAACACAACAGACCAAGCGCACCGGTCGCCAGCGCCGCCAGCCCGCCGCACAGGCCGTCGAGCCCATCGATTAGGTTGAACGCGTTGATCAGCACCACCACCCAGATCACAAACAGCGCGAAATCACAAACAGCCGGCCAGTGTTCCGGGAAAAAACCGCTGCTCATGGGCCGGATCAAAAAGAAGACCACCGGTGCGAGGATGTGCGCGCCCAGTTTCACCAGCGGCGGAAGCCCTTTCCGATCATCAAGGATGCCTGTGACTACCAGCACCAGCGAGCCAGCGGAGAAGGCGCCCAACCATTGCCACGAAAGGTTACCTCCGTTGGTCAACAGGCCGGTCGAGAGCCCGATGAGCATGATTACCATGAAGGTCAGCCAGATCGCCAGTCCGCCCGCCCGCGGGATGGCTGTCGCATGGATGCGGCGCTCCCCCGGCTGGTCCATCAGACCCAAGCGGGGTGCAATTGCCAACATCACACGGGTCAACACCAGCGAAAGCGCGAGCGCCAGCAGGAATGATGTTAGGATTTCATAATGCATAAGTGGCAATGACTTCGGAAACAGAAGCGTTCAAGACGAGATAGGGGCAGCGCCACCCCGGAGCAAGAATGAAACGGTTCAAACAAGATAAGGGCGGACCCGATAAAAAAGGTTAGGGCCGGACCGCATCAGCAGACCCACTCAATCCCGCATCCGCGGGAATCTTCGACCGACCGGTGCAATTAGATCATTTTACTCTACCGGGCGAAAATCTCGGCCACACGGGCGGCATTCAGCGCTTTGCTGAAATGCTTGCGCCCATAAGCGCTGGCGGCTCTGCCACGCATTTGCCTGATGTCAGGATCACGTGCCTCGGCCAGTGCGGTGGAAAGCGCAATCGTATCCTCGGGTGGCACCACCCAGCCACCGCCACTTTCCAAAATCCAGCGGCCAATACTGGACTCCCCCGAACCCACGAAAATCACTGGCCTACCCACCGCGAAGATGCCTTGCAGTTTACTAGGAACCATCGTGCCAGTCCATGAACCATCCAGCGAAGCGAGATGCACATCCGCACTTGCCAGATGTTCCACCAATTCTGCCGCTGGCGCGTAATCATGCAGTTCCACTGGAGCTTCCGGATGTTCACGGATGAAATTCTCAATTTCCACCCGCCGCTTGCCGCCGCCGTAAAAAACGAAACGCTGGCGAAGAGAAAGCTGAGGGTAGGATTTTGATTTTTGGTCTTGGGAAATCGAAGCCGACGCTCCGCCGGGCCTTGAGTCTCCAGACTCGCCCAGTCGATGGGCTGCGGAAAGGACGTCTGGGGATGTCGGTATCGTCTCGTCTTGGTTCACACTTCCACCATTTATCGGCACTGCGGGACGGGAGACACGCGCTCCCGCCACTTTAAGAAACTCTCCGAATCGATGTCCTAGCCCCATGTTTCCGGAATACATGACGATAAGCTCGTCGTCCTCCCAGCCGCGCTTCGCCCGCAGGGTGGGAGAGAGTTGAGGGTTGAGGGTTGAGGGTTGAGAGTCAGAAGAAGGTAGGGCTGGACCGCCGGGCCCGCCGACTTGTCCCTCGTGGGCTGAAGTGCGTGGGGAAGAGTGATTGGGGGAGAGTTGAGAGGCGGAATGAATTCCGGACTCGGTCGTCTCTTCTCTGATCACTGATGACTGATCACTGCCTCCTCCCCATAACGGCACCCATTGGATGGGAGTGAGTTGAGGGTTGAGGCTTGAGGGATGAAAGTCAGAGGAAGAAGCGACGGTCGCAGACGCGCCGCTACAGAGCTCTTCACTTCGACGTTCCATGTTCGATGTTCGATGTTCGATGTTCAACCGCCCCACCCTTTCCGCCATGTCGGGTCCCAAGGTAAGAATGGCGGCACAGCGGCTGCCGCCGAATCCCCACCGCGCGAATGCCGCAAGCAGACGGTGTTTCCAACTTCCTTCTGCCAGCATCCCGTGGGCCACCATCACATCCGGATAGAGATCCATCACCCAGTGCGCATGATCCACCCCGCGGATTTTTGAAACTAACCGGGCCAGCACCGACAAATACGGCGGCGTGGTCAGCGCAATGATCCGGCCAGGCCGGGGATGTAGCAACAAAAGCTTCCACGCAGCTCCAAAATAGTAAGAAGCATAGTCCAGCAGCTTCCCGACAAATGATCCCCGCCCGAACCGCGAGGCACTAAGGCGGATGATGTGGATACCCGGTAGGGCTGGACCGCCGGGACCGCCCACTTGTCCCTCGTGGGCTGAGGTGCCTGGGGAAGAGTGATTGGGGGAGAGTTGAGAGGCAGAGGAAGAATTGACGGTCACAGACGCGCCGCTATAGAGCTCTTTACTTCGACGTTCAATGTCCGGCGTTCGATGTTCGATGTTCGCCACGCCTCCCGCATATCCTCCATCCGCGCAGATCACCGTGACCTCATGCCCCTGCTCTGCCAGTCGCTCCACCACTGCTTGCAGCATCACCCCAGTCGGAGCTGCATCCGGCGGATAGTATTGGTTGAGGAAAACGAGGTGCACGTGGAGAAAGAACTAACCGCAATGGAGAGGAACGACATGAACAGGACCGAACGGGACGTGCCCGCAAGGGGACCGCCGGAGGGCGGGATCAAAGCCACAAAGGAACGCGGAGATGAAGAGGAAGAATAGCCCCCGGCGGAAGATGGTAGTGTCGGCGCGCCCAGCGGTCACGCCCTACCGGGTAGGGTCGGACGGCCTCGGCCGACCCACTTTATCCCGCCTTAGCGGGACCGGCTGATAAGCCGGCTCAATTGAAGAGGAAGAATAGCCCCCGGCGGAAGATGGTAAAGTCGGCGCGCCCAGCGGATCACGCCCTACCGGGTAGGGTCGGACGGCCTCGGCCGACCCACTTTATCCCGCCTTAGCGGGCCTGATAAGCCGG
>JBBRYQ010000132.1:0-8989 GCA_038237425.1 Verrucomicrobiales bacterium | reverse complement strand
GTCTTTGTAGAAATGAAGCGCGGCAAGGTTGCGGAGGAGCAGTCCGTCGGGTGCTGCTTTTTCGATGAGTTTGAGATAGCCCATTTCGCCGGGCTTGAGGATGCACGGAGTGGCTAGGAAAATTTGAGATTTCAGATTTGAAATTTGAGATCGGAAGAGTGCGACGGCTTCTTTGTAGCGGCGTGGGTCTTCGAAGTCGCAGTAGATGGTTTTCACACCGCATTCGATGGCGGCGGTGAGCTGGCCCATGGTGCGGCAAAGGACCGACAAATCTGGTTTCTGGTCTCTGGTTTCTGGATTCCTGGACGGCAGAAGATCCTGATAGGTGGTCGTGATTTGCGGACGCTCCGGCTTGATGGCGGCGGCGTCTTCCAGCTGCTTGACGAGGGCGCGACGGAGCTGGTTGAGGACGGAGACGGCGATGTGGCAGTTGCCTTCAAGTTTGTTTTCGAGAGAGCCGAGTTCGAAGGAGGAATCGCCAAGACGTCCGAGTTGCTCGGCGAGTTTTTCCGCGCCGAGCGGGTGCTTGTCCGCTTCCTGGAGTGCGACCTCGCTGCGCACGATGAACTCGCCGCTGCGGATCTCGATGGGCTCGCCGGGTTTCCCGGTGACGGTGAAATGCAGTGCGGTTTTTTTCTCAGCGGGACGCGTGTTCTGCCAGAAGCGGCGAAGCTCGGAGTCGAGCTTGGGATCAGAGGTTTTGTAGAGAGTCTGGCCGGGTTGGATGCGGTCGAAATTGATGCCGCTGTAGGTGAGGTGAAAAATCAGGCGGTCGCCCTCGATCACCCAGATGCGTGCGCCTTGTTCGAGATCGCGGTTTTCGCCGGCATCGAAGACGACGCCATCGCCGGCGGTGAACGGGACACCGGTTAGTTTTCCGAGGCGGATCCAGCCGGGGCCGCAATCAGTGATTTCACCAAGCAGCGGGCCGCGCTTTTTACCGAATTTTCCGTGGGTGAGATACGGGTGATTCGTGCCCGCGAACCAGCCCGTGCTGAGGCCGCGTGAGAAGGTCATTTCTAACTCGTAGCGGTCGGACGGAGTAATCGGGGATTCTGCATTCGCGATCGCGGCGTCGAGCGCTTTCCGATAGACGCGGGTAACGGCGGAGACGTATTCGGGCGATTTCAGGCGGCCTTCGATCTTGAAGGATTTCACTCCGGCGCGGACGAGATCGGGAACAAGATCGACGGCTGCTAGATCCTGCGGACTGAGCAAATAGCGCACCGCGCCGAGGTCGCGAGTTTCACCATCGACGACGATTTCATACGGCATGCGGCAGGCTTGCGCGCATTCACCTCTGTTAGCGCTGCGTTGGCCGAGGGATTCGCTGGTGAGGCATTGGCCGGAGTAGGCGACGCAGAGGGCTCCGTGACAGAAGACTTCGAGCGGAGTTTTGAGATGGAGGTGCTTGGTGTTCTGAGCCTGGAAGCGTTCGATTTCCTTGATGGAGAGCTCACGGGCGAGGACGGCGCGCTCTAGCGGAAAAAGCGTTTCCACGAATGCCAGCCCTTCCGGGGAGGTGATCGTCATCTGGGTGGATGCGTGCAACTCGACGTTCGGAGCGATGGTTCGCGCGAGTTTCGCCAACCCGAGATCCTGGATGATCAGCGCGTCCACCCCAGCGGCGGCGATTCTGCGAAGCTGCTCCTCGGCGGCCTTCATTTCACTGGTGAAAATGAGCGTGTTCATCGTCACGAATCCCTTCACCCCGTGGCGGTGGAGAAATTCCATCAGCTCATCCAGATCCGCCTCGATGAAATTATCCGCGCGGAGGCGGGCGTTGAATTTCGGCAGACCGAAGTAGATCGCATCCGCCCCTGCCGCCACCGCAGCACGGGCGCAGTCCCAGTTTCCGGCTGGAGAGAGGAGTTCTGGAGTCGGATCAGTGGCAAACGCGGACATGGGCGGAGTGAAGCACGGGATTTCACGAAGAAACAGCGGAGAAAATCTGGAAGTCCCTTGCCCTTGGCGACGCGGATATTTTTGCCCCTTCCGAAACCATCCCCACTTATGGGGGTTTCCACGAGTGCCAACCCTACCGCCATGCTCCCAAAAGCCGAAAACTCATGGACCATTTTCGAAGCCGCCCACCTGCTCAACCGCGCGGGCTTCGGCGGTGATCCCGACGCCATCAAGAATTTCTACGCCCTCGGTCGGGAAAAGGCCGTCGATTCCCTGCTCACCCCCATCGAGGCGATCGATGAGTTCCCTCTGCCTTCGTGGGCATCTCCCGAGGAAATTCTGGCGGAAATGAAATCTCGCTTCGAGCAATTCCGCGCCACCCGAATGGCGACCGAAGGCCTTTCACCCGAAGCCGCGGAAAACAAACGCCGCGAGGCATTCAAGGAAATCCAGCGGATCAATCGGGAGCACGCGTTGGAGGGCCAGTCGTGGTGGTTCCGCAGAATGCTGAATACTGACGCGCCGCTTCGCGAAAAAATGACGCTTTTCTGGCACGACCACTTCGCCACCTCCATCCAGAAAGTGAAGCAGCCCGCCCTGCTCATCCGTCAGAACGAACTCTTCCGCAAGCAGGCGTTCGGTAGTTTCAAGGAGCTCACCCAGTCCATTCTGATGGACCCGGCGATGATGCTCTACCTCGATACGGAAAGTTCACAAAAGGGTCATCCTAACGAAAATTTCGCCCGCGAGGTGATGGAACTCTTCACCCTCGGCGAGGGCAACTACACGGAGCAGGATATCCATGAGGCGGCCCGTGCCTTTACCGGCTATCAGCTCAATCGCAAAAACGGCGAGGTCACCCACAACAAGCGCCAGTGGGATGAGACGGACAAAACCATCTTCGGGAAAACCGGCCACTTCACTGGCAGCGATGTGATCAACCTCATTTTCGAAAAGAAGGAAGCCGCCCGTTTCATGGCGAAAAAACTTTGGGAATTCTTCGTTTATGAAAAGCCCGCCCCCTCCGCCGTCGAGGCGCTCGCGGATAGTTTTCAAAAGGCGGATTTCAAAACCAGCCCGCTGCTGCGCGAAATTTTCCTATCAAAGGAATTCTACTCGGAGTCCGCGATGCGCTCGCAGATCAAGTGCCCGGTGCAATACCTCGTCGCGCTGCTCAAGCAGCTTGAGATCGTCAATCCACCCATCGGATTCCCCATCACCGCCGAACAACAGCTCGGCCAGGTGCTTTTCATGCCGCCCAACGTCGCCGGCTGGGACTGGGGCCAGGCGTGGATCAACACCAACACGCTTCTCACCCGCTACAACCTCGCCGGTTTCCTCACCAAAGGCGCGGGCGACGCCCCCATGCCGATGTCCGACGAGCGGATGAAAACTCCAGGCATGGCGATGGCTCCGAGAAACATGGGCTATGGCTGGAAAGGACCGGACTACGAAAAAATCGCCCCCCGGCCGCTGCGCGAGAATCCCAGTGACCTCGTCGATTCCCTGATCTTCCGTTTCTTCCAGAATCCCGTGCCGGAAAAGGCCCGTAATTCCTTCGTTGAATATGCCATCTCGAAAAAGGGCGTCGTTTTCACTAACAAGGAGGTCGGCGAGCTCTGCCACCTCATGCTCAGCACCCCTTACTATCAACTCACCTAACACCACCATGAAAACCCGCCGCGATTTCCTCCGCTCCACCGTGCTCGGCGCGTCCGCCACGTGGACCGTGCCAATGTTCATCGAGCGCACCTTCGGCCAGCTCCACGAAGGTGCCCGCGACCTCGCCATCCAGCCCGTCACCGGCAAGGACAATACCATTCTCGTCGTGCTCCAGCTCGCCGGTGGTAACGACGGGCTCAATACCCTCGTGCCTTACGCCGACGACGCCTATCACTCCGCCCGCCCACGGCTGGGGAAGAAGGAGAAGGAAATTATCAAACTCAGTGACCACGTCGGCCTGAACTCTGCGATGCCCTACCTCGGCTCGATGTTCAAGGAAGGCAACCTCGGCATCGTCCAAGGCGTGGGCTATCCGAATCCTAACCGCTCCCACTTTGTCTCCACCTCCATCTGGGAAACCGCGGACACCAGCAACCACAGCTCCACCGGCTGGCTCGGCCGTTACTTCGACAATGCCTGCCCCGGTGCCGATCCCACCGTCGGCATCAGTTTTAACAAGACCCAGCCCGAAGCCTTCGGCGCTGATAAAAACCCCGGCGTCTGCCTCAGCTCCCCTGAACTCTACCGCTGGATCTACGGCGGTGGGGAAAAGGACCAGGCCGAGGAATTCTTCGCCGATCTCAACAAGCCCGATGCCGATCACGACGAACCTAACAACGGCGGTTCCATCGCCATGCCCGCCGGCGGCAAGGTCGGCGGCATCACCGGCGAGGGCAATCTCGCCTTCCTCGAGCGCGTCGCCCTCGATGCGCAGGTGAGTTCGAAAAAAATCCTCGAACTCGCCGCGAAGCATAAAACAACCGTGCAGTATGACGGCAGCCCGCTCGCGAGGAACTTGAACCTCGTCGCCCGCATGATCGCCGGTGGCATGCCCACACGAGTTTACTACGTCAGCCACGGCGGCTTCGACACGCACAACCAGCAGGTCAATTCTCACGACCGCCTGCTAGGCCAGATGGACAGCGCGCTGAAATCCTTCTTCGCGGACCTCAAGCAGCAGGGAAATGACAAGCGCGTCGTGCTCATGACCTTTTCCGAGTTCGGCCGCCGCGTTTCTGAAAACGCCAGCGCAGGCACCGACCATGGTAAAGCTTCGTGCCTGTTCGTCGCCGGTCCGTCCGTCAATGGTGGTCTCCACGGCACCCACCCGAGTCTCACTGATCTATCCGAAGGCGACATCAAGCACACCGTCGATTTCCGCAGCGTCTATGGCACCGTCCTCGCAGATTGGCTCAAGGCCCCGAACATGAAACCGATTCTCGGCGCGAGTTATCCAAAGCTGGGGCTCATCGGGTAATTCCAACTATCAGTCCGAAGAAATTCTGAGGACCTCCGCCTGCAATATAAACGAGGATTTCGTTGCCGCGTCTTCGCCTCCAGAGAGTAGCTCCTGCGATTTTCCAGCCATGATGGTGGTGGAAGTATCAAGCCGGGTGACACTTTGCGGATCCACCATATCCTCGAAATGCAACCTCATATCTATCATATTATCATTATCACCGATGGTTGGTTCTATTTCCAAACTCCGTTGAACCGTTTTATCCGCCACACATCTCTTCAGACTTGCCTTCTGCCCGGATCTGGCAACCAGGCAAATTTTGCCGCGACCTTCAAGAGTTCCCGTAATAAGGCCGGGCCGCAGCATACAACCTGGCATAACCAAGCTTACCACACTGTCTACCTGAACCTCGTCGGTAGAATAAAAATACAAGCGGTGCTCAATGGGATCATAACCCGCGAAGCCTCCACTTTTCTTAATACCTGGCAGCACTTTTTCCAGCCAACCTCTTGATTCAAGGACGTCGTGCTTTATCCATCTCCGAAGGAATTCCGGAGTTTTCACACAAGGGGCGGGAGGTAATGGTTCGCGATTCAAAATTGGATTTGTATCGGCAAATGGATCCACGTTTGGATCGGCGTTTCCCGGCGATATAATCGACAGGATTTCTTGAGGAGATAGAGACGCAGTCATTAGCCAGCCGTCACCAACACGAAACGAATCTGGCGACTTCCAGACCGGCATGATGCTCATGGATTTACCATCTTGCTGGATCTTCACTTGCTCATGGAAGGGAACTCCACCCGATGTTTCGATCGAGCTTGTCAACTCCAGTTCGAGGCCTTTTCGCCCGTCAGAATCGAGGGCGATGGAAAGTGGTATCCCGGATCGAACGGTCGCTGCCGTATTCACATCAAGCCGGGGCTGGTTAGGTAATTGAATGGAGCTAAGGATTCTTACGTCGACAATCAATCCTGACTCGTCCGAATTCGCCTCTGTTTCCAGCGACATGGAAGTTCCGGCCTCGCTCCATTCCGCTGATGCCCGCCGACCAGACCTAACCAATAAAGAAATATTTCCCACCGGCTTCGAATCCAGCGCACGGTGTGCGAGGCCTGTCGTTTGATAGGCACTCAATGAAATACGAACGAATTTTGGTAACCGGTCCATCTGAGCTAAATCATGGATCGCGCAAATATCCGCCCAATCGCCCTTTGCCACAAGACGCTCGGAGGTCGCATTCCATACCAGCCAGTCCAGATTCAGTTTAGGTGGAGCTGCCACACTGGGGGCGAAGCCCTTCAAATCCCACAACTCATCCCCCTCCTTAAAAAACGGCGAAGCTTCCGGCGCGGATTTGCAGCGGACGACTCCATCAGCCTCCAGCCCTTTATCGACAAAATTAGACAACGGCGCCTTCCAACTCACGATCTCCGCGGCCGGACACACCAATTTCATCAGCAGGAGGAAAATCAGGCAGAGGAGATTTTTCAACGCACGATACAGCGCAGAACCAGCCTTCAGTCACAAGTTGAAACACGCTGCTCGTGTTTCGTGAATTTCAAATTGCCGGACTGCTCCCGCCGCAGGTGGAAACTTTGGAGTGCGGTGAGCATCACCGCTTTGGGAGGGCGCGTGGACGTTCCCCGAGTATTCGCTCATTGGGAAAATGGAGTGAACGCGGGAGCTTTTTTGGAGGTTCAGGAAATCCTTGGAATGGCCGGCCCGCCCATCAAAGCGGTGATGCTCACCGCACTCCAAAGGGGCGGTCGTGGTCCGCACCGTCCTCGAATGCTCCGCTTTTACAGTGGCCGCGCGTAGGTCCCGCAGCGGTTGTGCCAGCCTTCCTCCCAGCGTTTTTCACCGCGCTCGGGTGGCGAGTTGGCGATGCGGCGGGACAGCACGCGTTTTGCAGAGGCGGCGAATTCCGTCGCCGCCGGTGCGCCGGAGGAGACGTCCTTCATTTCGCCCAGCACTTGGAGCAATCCCCAGCCGCGGCCGTTATAGCGCTCGGAAACTTGGGTGCCGTCGCCCTTGAAATTGACGTAGTCGATCAGTGCGTAAGTCCCCTGCGAGGTGGTGGAAACTTTCCGGTAATTCGCTTCGATGCGCGCCTTTTCGCTGCCGGGTGCCGCTGCCAGAATCTTCGGCAGCGCTTCGTGCGAGCGAGCGATGATGTAATCCGTCTGCAAGCTCACCGTCGCCGCCAGCCATTTTCGCAGGCTGCTCAGGCGTGGTCCGTTGAAGTCCTTTTGAAACTCCGCCTTCGTCCGCCATGGGCTGAAGCGCTGCGCAGCCACCGCCGGGATGTCCGCTCCACGCTGTTTTGCAAACGCGATGAAATGCGGCCAGCTTTCCTCGAAGCGGCCTTTGAAACCTTCCGGATACCAGATAAAATGCCCGATGCCGAGTGAGGGAAATTCCTCCCCCGCGTTCCATGTCGTCAGCCCGGCCACGCTGCCTGCGCATTCATTCTGCCAGATTTTCTGGCCGATGGCCGCCTTCTGCCCGGCGCTGAGATTGCCAGCAGGCGGGGCCGCCGGAGCACAAGCGGTGAAAAGGATGGCGAACAAACAAACGATACGGGCGGCTTGCATGGGAAAACGCTACACCTATCATTTCACCAACCGCAAGCTCATGAACCGCATTCCCTGGGACAAGATCCTCAATGTCACTCCGTTCGACCTCGTCAAACTGCTGATCACCGCCGCGATCATCCTTTTCGTGAACAAGATCCAGCTCGTGAACGATCGGCTCTCCGCCCTGCTCATCGCGCTGCCGCTCACTTCGCTGATGGCGATGATCTGGATGCACCACGGTGGCCAATCATCCGAGCGCCTCGCGAACCACGCCGAGGGCACCTTCTGGTTCGTCCTCCCCACGCTGCCGATGTTCCTGATTTTCCCTTGGATGATGCGCAACGGCTGGGGATTTTGGGCCAGCTTCACTGCGAACTGCGTGATCACCGTCATCCTTTTCTGGCTCACGGTCATCGTCCTGCGCCGCTTCGGGATCGACCTGATGCCGAAGTGAGCCGATAAATTTTCTGAAAAATCCGCTCACGAACCAGATAAGACTTGTCAGCAACCCAGATCTCTGGTTTGACGACCTGCCCGGCTACTCTCCGGAACTTTCCCAACCAATTTGTTTTGAGCGAAAAAGACCCGTCCCTGCTACCCAAAAACGTCATCCCGTTTGAGCAGGCACAGCCGATTTCGCGATTTCCCGGTTCTCCTATGAAAAGCGATCTTCTCGATAAGGCCTCAGAAATTGTCAAAGACCCACTTGTTCTGGTCAACCTAGTCTCGCAACGCGTGAGACAGCTCAACAGCGGACGTTCTCCGCTCATCGCTACCCGCCCGAGCATGGGCGTGGCTGACATTGCCCTCACCGAAATCATCGAAGGCAAGATCAAGCTCGTTTTCAAGGAAGCTCCCTGAGAAAGAGTCCTAGCCCAAGCCACCGAGCATCTCCATGAGTGCGGAAATCGCCACCAACCGGAAGGCCGGGCGCGATTTCCATATTCTGGAAAAATACGAAGCCGGGCTTGAGCTGAAAGGCACCGAGGTCAAATCGATCCGTGCCGGGAAAGTCAACATTGCCGACGCCTTCGCCCGCGTCGAAAGCAACAACCAGGTTTTCCTCTACGGCTGCAACATCCAGCCGTGGCAAACCGCCGGCGAGTGGTATAACCACGCCGAAAAGCGCCCACGCCGGTTGCTGCTCCACAAGAGCGAAATTCTCAAGCTCGCCAACGCCACCCACGTCAAAGGCTGCACCCTGCCCCTGCTGCGGATGTATTGGAAAGACCGCCGCGTGAAGGTGGAAATCGGCGTCGGCAAGGGTAAAACCCACTCGGACCAACGCCAAGACCTCAAGGAAAAAGTCGAGCTCCGCGAAGCCGCGCGCGAGATGTCACGCTTCAATCAGCGCTGACCACCGCTGGAATCATCCTTCGGCTTAGGCCGCGATGGCGGCTCAGTCGGCGGCCGTGCGATCACCGCACCCGCCTCGCCGCCCGTTTTCACTGGGCCGGGAACTGTCCGGAATTCGCCATCACTGGGCAGATTTAACATATCCGGCATCCGCAGCCCGTCATCCGGCGCGGTCGGCAGATCAGGC
>JBBRYQ010000131.1:0-9120 GCA_038237425.1 Verrucomicrobiales bacterium | reverse complement strand
CCGAACGCGATGGCATGGATGCCCCGCCAGCGATTTGCGCTCGATGCGCTTTTGCGCCAGATGAAGAAGGCTCCGATCATCGTTACGATCATCATCAACCACGCCGGCTTGATTCCGCCGAGATGCAGGCGGTCGGACTGATGGGTTTTAAGAAATTCTCCAACCGTCGTGCTGGTCGGCACAGGCTTCCCGGTGACTTTCAAATAGGCCCGCCAAATCTCATCAACCCCCATTTCCCCGCCCTCCGGTCCGGTTCAACAGCTGTTTCAGGAGCCTCCCGCCATAAGCAAATCCCTAGCAACCAGGTCGATCGCGGGGACTGTCGGCAGGTTGCGCAGACGCTTCTCGCACTCGATGAAGTATCGACGCGCCTCCTTACCCTTCGCATTGCGCTCCAGCATTGAGAGTTCCTTGGCGGTGTCCATGGTCAGCCAGTATTCTTTACTCGGACGCCCGCCTTGGTGGTTTTTCCCAGAATTGGGATTAACTCCAAAATCGTGATTATCAACGAGTTCTATGTCTGCGATGCGATCTGTGATCCAGCTTCCGAAGTGCTTCCCGATCTCCAGAAATGCGTGCAAATCCCGCGCGTTGACCCGTGGCTCCCGCGGGTCCGAGATGTCCAGTGGGATGAGCGCGTCGTGGTAATCCGACACCACGACCGCGTTCTCAAAGCCACGTGTGTCGGGGGGCGGCGGCAGTTTGCGCGGCGTCACCGAGTTCGGCGACCCCGGCCCCTTGCAGTTCGGCGAATCGGAGGGTCGTTTTTCTAAGCTCATGCCACGCAACAAACCCCACAGGCGTGAGGCGGCACAAGCCAGCGCCACGCTGCTCTCCCTCGGGATGACCATCATCAACCGGGGCTTCGATCCCACCATGAACTGACCATGATTGACGAAAACGACGCCGTGGTGGTGATTTTCAGCAAGGAGCAGGTGCGCCAGCGCAAACTCAACCACTTTCTCAAGCGCTTCGGCTCGTCCGCATTGCCGGATGGACCTGAACTCGCAGCGATGATGGGGACCTTCCAATTCCTGGTCGATGGTTGGAACGATGATCCACAGGAACTCTACGCCATCCCAGAGATCCGGAAATTCTATCAGCACTTTTACTCCGCGTGGCCTTACTGGTTTTTCTTCTGCGATCTCCACACCGAAACCCTCCAGATGATGGTGCTCTGCATGCTGCCGAATCTCCAGGGCTTCAAACGACTGGGGCAGCCCAAGGCCGCCGTCGAATACGACCCGATGGACCTCGTCGGATTCATCCAGCGGAACTTCGGCCCCCTCAACGCCATGATGGACCGCGCCGGCATGTCGGAGATGGAAATCTACAACCGCACCGGGGAGTTGTTCCGCTATTTCAATCTGCCGTTCGACGCGCCGCCGCCGGAGGATGAGTGACAACTGCGGATCGAGTGATACACCATTCCACCGAAAGTGACGGTAAAAAATGACCCCAGCCGTTTGTGACATTGCCGCCAGGATGCTGGAAACGCCATTTGACAGGCTGGGTCTTCACAATGCGGTCCGGAACCTTTCAGATACGGAATGCACCTACTTCCTGTGCCCTGACCCGGACTGCGAACTTTTTTGCCGACCTGATTGCCATGTGCCCTGCGAGAAAGAGTGTCCACACAAGGTCGAGAAAGCGATCGTGTGCCATGCGTGCGGGGCGACAGTGATCCTGCCTTATGGGCATTTTGCTTGGTGCCGGGTGGATAGCTCCTGTGGCGCTTCCAACTTCCAAAGGATGAGCGGAAAATACCGGAGGTTTAATCTGCCATCGCCCCCCTAGGCTGTCTGGACGTCAATAATCCCGTTTGGCAGACGTGCCAGCAACGGGCGTTCTGTCCGGATCCGATTGCATGAAGCACACGCTCCACTCGACCTGTCGATTTCGATTGGCGGTCGGAGCAGCGTTTCCCATCATCATCCCGTCATCCTCGCCATGCCACTTCCCATCGACATCTCCGCCCTGCTTGCCGGTTCCCTCGTGGAATCCGAACGCATGGAGCTGAAGGAAGGCTGGAATCCGGAATCGGTGCTGCACACCCTGTGTGCGTTCGCCAACGACTTCCACAACCTTGGTGGCGGGTATATCATCATCGGCGTTGCCGAAAAGGATGGCCTGGCGCAATTACCGCCGGTTGGACTCGACCCGAAGCGCATTGATGCCATCCAAAAGGAAATCCTCAACCTCGGCCATTCCGCGATCCAGCCATTCTATCATCCGGTGATGGAGCCCGCCGTGATCGATGGCAAACACATCCTGATTCTCTGGGCACCCGGCGGCACCGCACGCCCCTACAAGTCCTGGGTCACACTCGGGAAAAACAACACTGAGTGGGCGTATTACATCCGAAAGGGTTCCAGCACCATCCGTGCGAAGGGAACCGACGAGCGCGAACTCCTCGGCTTCGCGAACCATATCCCCTTCGACGACCGGGTGAACCACCGCGCCACGCTTGCCGACCTCGACCTCGGCCTGATTCGCACGTTTCTCCGCGCCATCGGCAGCGAACTCTACAAGACTTCCGCGAAGATGGATTTCGAGGCGCTTTGCCGGCAAATGCAGATCGTGGACGGACCACCCGAAGCCGTGTTTCCCCGCAATGTCGGCCTACTGTTCTTCAATGAGGAGCCGCACAAGTTCTTCCCCCAAGCCCAGATCGATGTTGTCTATTTCCCGGATGGCGCGGGCGGCGACCGCTTCGAGGAAAAAATCTTCCACGGTCCGCTCGACCGCATGCTGCGCGAGTCTCTGGCCTTCATCCAATCCCGCTTCCTCGGCGAACGCGTGATCAAGCACCCTGATCGGGCGGAGGCCGAGCGCTTCTATAATTTCCCCTACGAGGCCCTCGAAGAAGCCCTCGCCAATGCCGTCTATCATCGTGGCTACGACGAACGCGAACCCATCGAAGTTCGCATCAGTCCCGAGGAAATCGTCATCGTCAACTACCCCGGTCCCGACCGCTCGGTCCGTCTCGATCAACTCCGCCAGGGCAAGGCCATCCCGAGGCGCTACCGCAACCGCCGCATCGGCGATTTCCTCAAGGAACTGGAAATCACCGAAGGCCGCTCTACCGGCATTCCCAAGATTCTTCGGGCGATGAAGAAAAACGGCTCGCCTGCGCCAGAATTCGACTTCGATGAGGACCACTCCTACTTTCTCGTCCGCCTACCAGTTCACCCGAAGGAAAAGACACGGCTAGAGTCGAGGTCAGAGTCGAGGTCAGAGTCGAGGTCAGAGTCAGATGGCTGGAACCCCTTGTGGCATAAAGATTCCGTTCATTATCGAGTGATTTCTTCAATCAAGGAAGCTTCGCTGTCCCGTTCTTCTATTGCATCGGCCATTGGCCACAAATCGGTGACTGGAGCATTGCGCCAGGCAATACAGGATTTGATGGTTGCTGATTTTATCAGCTACACCATCCCCGATAAACCCAACAGCCGTCTTCAGAAATACGGCCTCACCGCCAAGGGCGAGGTGCGAATTGGTAATCTCTAACCCCGGTGACCGCCGCTGAATACCGCCAGGCCCTTGATGCATTGCCCTACGGCAAGCGTTTGCCCGGCGCGGTGTATCTGGTCGATCCGGGAGACGAGCCAAGCATCCCTTCGCTGCTCCGCATTACGGTCGCCGAATTACGGAAGCGCTTGGAGATTGGCCCGGAATTCAACCTGCTGAAATTCCACACGACTTCACCCAAAATCTCGTTTCTCGCCTACCCGGATTTCGAAAAGCATCCGCACCCGTCACTCCACGAGACGGTGCTCGTCGATCTCATCACCGGCAAGGTCCGGCGTGACGATTATGGAAAACGCGCGAATCCTCCCATCCTCCATCGCAAGGAAACCTTCCTCCCTCCGGATCATCCTCTCCACGGAAAATTCGCCAAGCTCACCCGCGAGGAAGAAGCGGTGGGTTTGCTTGATGACACGGCCCGCATTGGCTTCCGACTGAATTGGGAAGCTGCCCTTGCGGAAAAGGGCCTCAACTTCAAAGGTCACCGTCTGGTTGAAACCGGCCAGACCGCCGCGCCATCCCCTGCCACGCCCAAAAAGAAGATTCAGCGCCACAAAACAGCTCTCGTCCGCCGGGAAATTTCCAAACCCGTCAAGACCCTGCTGGAACTCGGCCAGCTCCGACGAGGCGAATCGTTCTTCGATTACGGCTGCGGCCACGGTGGTGATGTGGACGCCATCGAAAAACTTGGCCACGCGTCCAGCGGCTGGGATCCGGTTCATGCTCCGGACCTTGAGAAGCAAACGTCCGACGTAGTGAATCTCGGTTTCGTCCTCAACGTCATCGAACACCCAGCGGAACGAGTCGATACCCTGCTGGGCGCGTGGAAGCTCACCCGCCGTGTTCTCTTGGTGTCCACGCTCATCGCCGGTCAGGAAGCATACGATGATGTTCAGACATACGGCGACGGCGTTCTAACCAGTCGCAATACCTTCCAGAAATTCTTCGAGCCCGCCGAAATCCAATCCCTGCTAGAAGATACGCTGCACACGGAAGCAGTCCCGATTGGCCTTGGCATTTATCTGGTCTTCCGGGAAACCGCCGATCTCCACGACTTCCTCGCCTCACGCGCCCGGCGTTTCATCGACTGGGAATCGCTCTCACGGAAACTCGGTCTGCTCCGCGCACTCAGGGCAAAGCGCGATCCCTACGACACGCACCGAGAGCTGCTAGATGCCTTCTGGGAATCGGTGCTCGAACTGGGCCGGATCCCACGCGACGAAGAATTCGACCGGCTCGCTGAAGTCCGCCAAGCCTGCGGCTCGCTGCCGCGTGCTCTCCAGCTCTTCATCGACCGCTTCGGTGAGCCGACCTTTGCTGCCGCCCGCCAGCGCCGCAAAGAAGACATGCTCGTCTTCATCGCCGCCGCCCAGCTCCGCCGGAAGATCCCCTTCAACCAACTCTCGCTCCGCCTTCAGCGCGATCTCCGCTCGTTCTTCGGCAGTTATGCCAATGCCGAGGAAAACGCCCGTGAAATCATGTTCGCCGCCGGCGACTCCGACGAACTCGAAATCGCCGTCGCCCAGTTAGGTTTCGGTCATCTCGATGAAAGAGAAGGCCACTTCACCATTCACCGTAGCCTGCTCGACGAACTCCCGGTCATCCTCCGCATCTATGTCGAGTGTGCTGCACGCCTCTATGGAAATCCCCGCGAGGCTGACCTCATCAAGATCCACCTGCATTCGCGCAAGCTTACGTTCCACTACTACAAGGACTTCGACACCACTGCGCTCCCTGAGTTACTCACTCGCATCAAGATCGACCTAAAACGCCTCTTCGTTTCTGTCATCGACCACACCACCGGCCCGGAGCACCAGCTCCTGTTTTTCAAGGAACGCTTCCTCGCCAAGGATCATCCGGACCGCCCGAAGCTGGACCGCTTCAGCGCCAAGCTCCGCAAGCTCGGGCTGCGCGAGGAAACCATCGGCTACGGGCCGACGAAAGAGAAGTGGGAGGCGGTAACGGGAAAAATCTAGAGTTCTTTAGTCGGAGTGCTTTGAGCCAGTGATGCCGTTCTAGCAATCCAGCGACCATCCAAGCGATTCGGCGACGTGTGCGGCGAAAGCGGGAACGCTGCGAGCCAACTTGGCTAAATAGTCCTGCGGCGTCAGTTCGGGATCTTTGGATTGCCGATCCCGCACCATATCGGCCAATTTCGCCACCACCACATCGGGCGCGATGGTATGCAAGGTGATGAGATAGTCCGCTGGATGGACCGCCTGAATTCCCCAAGGGGTGAGGGATGCAGGACTGAAATCCCGGAGATTGAAGGTAACCACGGTGGATGCACCTGCTCGAATGGCCGTGGCCAACACATGGCGGTCCTTGGCGTCGTTCGCCAATACCGGTTCCAAGCAGGACGCATCCTCCACCAAGGCTTCCGGGAAATACTTCCTTACCTCACCCTGCCAGTGATCCGCGAGATCTTGCGACCAGTTCAGCTTGGTGACGTGGGTGCGCATGGTTTCCTCTAGAATGCTTGGAGACCAGATGGGGGTGAATAGCCGAGGTCGCTCGGCAAGACGAAGAAACAGGTCACACACTCCATGGTTTGCCAAGACACACGCATCGAGAACGACTCTGTAATTCGCTCGCCTCATTCGCCGGTATAACCTGCTTCGTCTAAGCCCGCTTCCTGCACTTTCCGGAACAGATTGCTCATGCCCTCGCGGCGGGCGACATCCCTTTTGTTTTCGTAGTTCATCAGTTCGCGAAACAGGATGCGCCGATGGCTACCTACGTAGTGGAAGGGAATCTCACCCTTATCGAGGAGCCCGATCAGAAAAGGCCGCGACATCCCAAGATAATCGGCGGCGGCCTGCGTGGTAAAAGCCTCGTCCTCTGGCAGCATCACAATGGCCCGGCGCTCCCTGATGGATCGGAGCACATGGATCAGCATGTCAAACACAGGCTGCGGCAGTTCCAACTGTTCTCCACTCGCACTGACCAATGCGGGTCTGCGCTGCCCGAAAACCTCCGCTAGTAGGCGATCCACCTCCTTGAAGTCCTCTGGACTGAGTTCGCTCGGATCGAGTCGGTTTTGGGTGAGTTTCATGGTGTTACGTGGTTGAATGAGACGCCAGAAATCAGACTGGGGCAGCCTCCAAACGTCAATGCAATATACGCAATATCCGAAATAATCGAAGGGAAATCTAAAAAATTGCCGCCGAAATCACCGCAGCCCCTTCACCCTCTTCGCCACCCCTTCCCAATCCACCTCAGGCGTCAGATGACACCAACTCAGCCGGATTGCCTCATTCGCCTCGTCATCCCCATATCCCATCGCCTTGATCACATGACTCGGTGTGTAGCTGCTAGAAGTGCAGGCGGAGCCGTTGGAAATGGCAACCAAGTCTTTGATTGCGACGATTAGCGCCTCGGAGTCGATCCCGGGAAACGCGAGATTCAACACATGATCCATGGTCTCGTCCGGTCGCCCGTGGATGCGTGGGGAGAGCGATAAAAATGCGGCGAGCGCGGCGTCCTTGATCTTTCGGCAATGCTTGCGGCGATTCTCATGATTTTTCATGGCCGTTTCCGCAGCCATGCCAAGAGCGGCCACATGAGCGACCGGAAGTGTGCCGGGTCGCAGGCCACGTTCCTGGCCGCCGCCGTAGAAGAGCGGCTTGAGTGGCGGGCGGTCGTAGCCTCTCCGGCGAAGTATCAACGCGCCGATTCCTTTGGGGGCATAAATCTTGTGGCCGCTGACTGAAATCAAATCGATCCGACCATTGCGTAATGGCTCGATGTCCTTTCCGAACGCTTGCGCCGCATCGGTGTGAAGGAAGGCGTCGTGTCCTTCCAAAATCCCACAGATGGCTGCCAACGGCTGCCGCACGCCGGTTTCATTGTTGGAGGCCATGATCGAAATCAACAAGGTATCCGGCCGCAACGCTTGCTTGAGCTGTTCCTCGCGCACCCGTCCTTGATCATCCGAATCCAACCAAGTCACCTCAAATCCCTGCTTTTCCATGGCTTCCAGCGGCTCGATCACCGCCTTGTGTTCCAACCGTGTCCCGATCAGGTGCAGCTTGCCATGCTCCTTGCCGTAATCCGCCAGCCCCAGGATGGCCAAGTTATTGGATTCCGTCGCGCCACTGGTGAAAATCACTTCATCGCGTTTCGCACCCACCACGGCGGCGACTTGGTCGCGCGCTTTCTGGACCGCTTGCTTGGCACGCGAACCGTATTCGTGGGTCCGGCTTCCCTCGTTTCCGAACTCTTCGGTCAGATAGCGGAACAGCACTTCCTTGACCTCTGGATCGAGCGGAGTGGTGGCATTGCAATCGAGGTAAACTGGCGGCATTTTCAAGTCAAAAGCAGATTTTTGTGAAAAGTGTTTGCTAAACTGATGTGTCGGATTTAACAAACACGCATCCTTAGCGGCATGATCTAGCGCGAAAGAAATACCAAAGCCATTCCCCGTGCAACGTCAAAAAGCATCTCCCTACGCATCCCTCATCGCCGCCGCCACCGGTGCGCCGGAGAGCAGGCTCGCGCTACTTGAGAATCTGATGCGGGACGAAATTTTTCACAGCACCCTCGATTGGCAAAGCTCCGAGGAACTGGCCGAAGGAGCAAGGCGAGCTCATGATCTTTATCGCTCCGCCCCCGCTTACTACGACGGTCTCTTGATCCTCCAGCGGGCGGAGTTTCGCCTCGCCAAACTCGAAAGTAGCCTCCGCAAAGCGCGGGACTCCGGTGACACCCGGAAAATCACCGATCTCGCAACCCGGGTGCAGCTCGCCCGTGAATCCGCCCGCACCGCTCGCGAAGCCATTCCACGCCTTGCTGCCTTCCACGGCCTCACCTGATCCCCCAATTTATCATGGACACCGAACCCACTCTCAGTTTCCCCGTCATCCGCGGCGTCCAAGCCCGCCGGGAATACTACGTCGCCATGTGGAGTCTCCGCATGATGCGTCAGATCTCCATCTTCAATGAGGACGAGCTTCCGCCGGAACTCCGCGCCCAGCGCATCCTCAACAAGGGCCGCATCCCGGAAATCGCCGGGTATGTTCTCAACAACCCGGACGACTACGTTTTTTCCGCGCTCACTGTCTCCATCGATTCCAAGGTCGATTTCGAGCCCTTAGGTGCTCAGGACAAGCTCGGGATTCTTAAAGTGCCGATGGACGCCAAGTTCATTATCAATGATGGCCAGCACCGCCGCGCCGCTATCATTTCCGCACTGGAGCAGCGCCCAGAACTCGCTCACGAAACCATCGCCGTCGTCTTCTTTCTCGATATTGGTTTGGACCGCTGCCAGCAGATGTTCGCCGATCTCAACCGCCACGCCATCCGCCCCAGTCGCTCGATAGGACTGCTTTACGATCATCGCAACGACAAGGCGAAGCTCGCCAAGCTGGTCATTCTCAAGTCCCGTTTCTTCAAGGAAATCGTGGACATGGAGAAAAGCTCTCTCGCTCCCCGCTCGCGCAAGCTCTTTACCCTTTCCGCCTTCTACAATTCCTGTGCCGACCTCGTTGAGGGCCTCGCCAAGGGGGACCTCAACGACGACGCCAAACTGGCCCGCGAGTTCTGGGAGGAAGTCGCCTCACACTTCCCGGCTTGGACGCAGGTCAAGGATGG
>JBBRYQ010000130.1:0-9250 GCA_038237425.1 Verrucomicrobiales bacterium | reverse complement strand
TGGGCCTATCAGCTTATCACCGGCTTCGCGAAAAACAGCAAGAATGACGCCACCGTCATCCAACTCGCCGAGCAAACACTCAACCGTCTCCGCGCGAAAAACTAACAGAGTCCGTTCTTCATTCCGCCCCTTGACCGCCCCGCATCGCCGCCCAACTTGCGGCATGTCACGCACCTATCTGTTGATCGGCGGAAATTCGGGAATCGGCCTCGCTACCGCCCGACTCCTGAAATCCCGCGGGGACTCCCTCGTCGCCGCCGCGCGCAGCCCGCAGCCGCTGGCGGAACTGGGTATTTCCGTGCAACCGTTCGACGCGCTTTCGCCCGGCCCTCTGGAACTGCCGCCCATGCTCGATGGACTCGTCTATTTCCCCGGCAGCATCACGCTAAAACCTTTCCACAGGCTCACTTCCGAGGATTTTCTCAATGACTACCGGATCAACTGCCTCGGTGCCGCCGCCGCGATTCAGGCCGCGCTCCCGGCATTGAAAGCCGCATCGTCCGCATCAATCATCCTGTTTTCCACCGTGGCCGTCGCCCAAGGAATGCCCTTCCACGCGTCCATCGCCGCCGCGAAAGGAGCGGTCGAAGGACTGGCACTCTCCCTCGCCGCAGAACTCGCCCCAAAGATCCGGGTGAACGTCATCGCCCCATCACTAACTGATACTCCACTCGCTGGAAACCTGTTGAACTCTGACGCAAAAAAGGAAGCCGCAGCGAAACGCCACCCGCTCCAACAGACTGGCGATCCCGAGGACGTGGCGAAACTCGTCGCCTTCCTGCTAGGTGACGAATCGAAATTCATGACCGGCCAAATCCTCCACCCCGATGGCGGGCTTTCATCCATCAGAACTTTTTGAGATGAAAACCATCACCGCCGCCGACATCGGGTGCATGGACAAGCTCGCACGTGTCCAATTCGCCACCTCACTTCCCGGCGCTAAGCCGATCAGCCTGATCGGCACCGCCGACTGCTCCGGACAAACCAACCTCGCGCCGTTTTCCAGCATCCTCCACCTCGGCTCCGATCCCTGCTTGTTAGGAATGGTCAGTCGGCCGGATCTGGTGGACCGCCACACGCTGGCCAATCTGATGGAAACGCGCTGCTGGACCATCAACCACCTCCACCCGGAAATCCTCGATGCCGCGCACCAGTGCTCCGCCCGCTATCCGAAATCCATCTCCGAATTCGACGCCACCGGACTGACGCCGCATTTTGAAACCGGCTTCACGGCTCCTTTCGTGAGCGAGTCCCGCTTCAGGATCGGCCTCGAACTGGAGGACATCATCGCAATTCCAGCCAACGGCACCAAGCTCATCGTCGGCCGCGTGGTGCTCGTGCAGGTTGCTGAAAATCATCTCCTCGATCACGGCGGTATCGATCTCGTCGGCATCGACTGCCTCGCCTCCACCTCGCTCGACACCTATTTCACCCTCAATCCCCTCGCCCGTCTCGCCCATGCGAAGGAAGGTGTCGAGCCGGACCGGATCTGACGAAACCACCATGACGGCCACCCTGATCTATCCCCATCAGCTTTTCAAAAGCCATCCGGCCATCGCTGCCGGACAGGAAATCTGGCTGCTCGAGGATCCGCTGTTTTTCGGCAACGACCCGCGCTGGCCGGCGGCGATGCACGCTCAGAAGCTGATGCTGCACCGGGCCTCGATGAAGGCATACTCGGTGGAGCTGGAGGCGGCCGGGCATGTCGTCCATTACATCGACGCCCCGGCAGGTTCCTCCATGGACAGCACGGGTCTGTTGGAGAAAAATCTACCACAGTCCATCCGGGAAATCCACCTCGCCGATCCTGCAGATGATGTCCTGACGAAGCGAGTGACGCGGTTCTCACAGAACCGGGGTATGCGTCTGGTGGTGCATCCATCGCCGAATTTCCTCAGTCCTCCGGACTTTCTCGCAGCCCGCGTGGGATCTCCGAAGAAGCCCTTCATGGCGAAGTTTTACGAGGCCCAGCGTAAACGGATGAAGCTACTGCTAGATGAAGACGAGGGCCCAATGGGCGGCAAATGGTCGTTCGATACGGAGAACCGCGCGAAGCTGCCGAAAGCCCACGTCCCGCCGCGCGAGCCGATCGCCCGCGGCAACGATTTCACCAAAGAGGCCGCCGTTTATGTGACTGCTAGATTCCCAGATCGTCCGGGCTCACTGAAACATTTCCGCTGGCCAGTCACCCGCCCGGATGCGGAGCGCTGGCTGGAACAGTTTCTCGACGAACGTTTCGAAAACTTCGGCCTTTACGAGGATGCGATCGCCACTGGACATGCCACGCTCTATCACTCCGCGATCACCCCGGCACTGAACATCGGCTTGCTCGATCCACAGGACGTGATCGACCGGGTGATGACACGCTCAGACGCGGTGCCGATGAACTCGCTGGAGGGATTCGTCCGGCAGGTAATCGGCTGGCGGGAGTTCATGCACGGGATTTATCGGCACCGTGGGGTAGAAATCCGCAACCGGAATTTCTGGCACTTTGATCGTCCCCTGCCCCACTCGTTTTACGACGGCACCACCGGCATTCCCCCGGTGGACCGCGTGATCCGCCAGCTTCTCGACGATGGCTGGTGCCACCACATCGAGCGGCTGATGATCTTGGGAAATTTCATGCTTCTCTGCCGGATCCGGCCGGACGACGTTTACCGTTGGTTCATGGAACTGTTCGTGGATTCATACGACTGGGTGATGGTGCCGAACGTGTATGGCATGTCCCAGTTCGCCGACGGCGGGACCTTCACCACCAAGCCTTATCTATCAGGATCGAACTACGTCCTGAAAATGTCGGACGAGCCTAAGGGCGCATGGTGCGGAGTCTGGGACGGGCTGTTCTGGACTTTCATCGCGGACTATCAGCCGTTTTTCCTAAAAAACCCACGGCTCTCGATGATGGCGAGAACCTGGGAAAAGATGAGCGCGGAGAAACAGCAGGCGCACCGCACGGCGGCGGATGATTTTCTGGCGGGACTGGTGTGAGCTATCCTATCAGGCCAGCAGCTTCATCAGATTCGCACTGCGACTGACTGCGACGATGCCAAATTACCATTGCCATAAAGCACAGGCCGTAAACGAGATTGCGGGTGAGGTAAGACATCGGGCGGGACGCAGCGGGTTGCATCTTGCATACCAGACGATGATCGAAAATACATAGAGCGCGACCACGATGCGCTGCCCACCATCACGGCCGCCACCAGACCGGGTGCTTTAAGCGCGGGAAGCGGCGGCGGTGATTGCTGCTGCATCTAGTGCTTTTTCTGATCGTGGCAGACGAGGTCGATGACGACGACGGTGGCTAACAAAAGAACCGAATCTTCGGTATCGGCGATCTCGATGCCATAGCTGTCCGTGAGGGTGAACCAGCGTTTCGTGATCACCGCAGCGGTGCCGTAACTGCCTTGGATCTCGTATTCATGATCGAGGAAATCACCGCTGGCCTCGTAGTTCTGGCTGCCGGGTCCATCGATCTCGAACTTGCAGTAGAAAAAAGTGAAATGCTCCTTTTTCACGACGGTCACCGCCTGCCCCGGCTGACGGATTTCATACGCCGGCCCCCACGACAACAGCCTCTCACGGACGGAGGCGACCTCGATTCCCTCCATGTCCCGGATGCTGAGCTGGTTTCCAATGCTGAAGGCGCGACCGTCCACGATGTAGCAATCGTTGCCATCGCCGTCGCGGATCACGAAGTCATCGCCGAGACACCAGAACTCCTGCTTCATTTCAAATCGCATGCCGCGATCATAAGAGTCGCCGGCGATTCGTCCATTTCTTCCGCAAGGATTTGCGCTTGGCCACCGGGAAAAATTGATTAGAAAGGAAACATGTCCGCAGGAATTGCACTTCCCTTGGATCGCTCGCTGGCCGGGCGTGTGTTGGATCGAATGGAAATCCTGCGGGACGCGGAGCCAACGGAGGAAACCCTGCGGAAACTCTATGCCTCATGGTGCCTCCGCGTGCCTTTCGACAACGTGCGCAAAATGATCCACGTCAACGCGCCAAGCGACACGCCATTGCCGGGCAGCACCGCCGACGATTATTTCCAGGCGTGGCTGGACCACGGCACCGGCGGCACCTGCTGGGCGGGAGCAGAAGCGCTATACACATTGCTTTCCGCGATGGGATTCGAAGCGGAGCGCGCACTGGGCACCATGCTCGTCGCGCCGGACCTGTTGCCGAACCACGGGTCGGTCCGCGTGCGGTTGGGCAGCCGAAATTTCCTGTTGGACACGTCGATCCTGCACCACGAGCCGCTGCTACTGCTAGAGAATGAGGAAACGCGGATCGACCACCCGGCGTGGGGCGTGAACTGTATGAAACGCGATGGCCGCTGGCACGTGCGATGGCGGCCGCTGCACAAGCCGGACGGCTTCGAATGCCGCTTCGAGGGCTTCGGTATCCACGGCGAGGAATACCTCGAACGCTACGAACAGACCTGCGGTTGGAGCCCGTTCAACTATCAGGTCTGCACCCGCCGTGGCCGGGGAGACGAAGTCATCGGCCTGGCATTCGGCCATTTCATCACCTTTAAAAGCAACGGCAGCGTGGAATCCGTGCGCGTGGACGACGACGAGCGGAAGCGAATCCTGTTGGAGGAATTCAGCATGAGCCGGGAAATCGTCAGCCAGCTCCCCGCCGACCGGCCGACGCCTCCGCCGCCGGGATCAAGGACGGCCGCTGCCGGATTCGCATGATTTCAGGCCTTTTGGAAAACCCTGAGGAATCGCTTGTGAAACGGGTGGGTCAGTATCGGAGTCCAACGGGACAGATACCAAAGAAACTGCGCCGAAAACGGGAAAATGATCGTGCTCTTCTTCTTCACCACTCCGGATAGAAAGCCGAAAGCCGCTTGGTCCGGTGTCATCATCTTCACCGGCAGGTCGCGGATCATCGCCTCGCGATCCGCTCCCACAATCCGGTTTTGCAGGAAAATACCGCTGTCCACATAACCCGGGCAGGCCACGGAAACCTTCACCCCGTAACCTTTCGCCTCCGCACGCATCGAGCGGGAAAATTCCAGAATTGCCGCTTTGGAGGCGGTGTAGGCCGCTGCTGTCGCATAGCCGGTGGCCCCGGCGATGGATGCGGTATTGATGATATGCCCGGAACCTTGGGCGATCATGATCGGATAGATAAGGTGCACACCGTTGACCACGCCCATCAGATTGATATCGAGCAGCCATTTCCAGCGGTCAAAAGGAAGTTTCTGCGCTTCCCCCAGCAGAGTCACCCCGGCGTTGTTGAAAAGATAGTCGATCGACTCAGCCTTCGATTGGATTCGAGAAACCACCAGTGTGTAGGCAGCGATGTCGCGGACATCCAGTTGGACCGGATGAACCGCACCATGACCAGTGCATTCAGTGGAAAGCGACGCGAGAGCCTCACCATTTATGTCGATGGCATGGACGGTGGCACCGCAATGGGAAAGCAGTCCGGCCAGAGCCCGGCCAATCCCGGATGCGGCTCCGGTCAGAATCACGGTCCGCCCTTTGAAGGTGCGGGTCATTGCCGGAGTGGGTTTCATGATTCGTGGCGGAAGCTTTTGATGAGTTTCGAGTGAATCATGTCGATCAGGAACGGCAAGCGGGGCGAGATCCATTTCATCGCGGATGCATAGCGGGGAAATGCGAACTCGCTTTTCCCGTCCGCCACCGATTTGAGGATGCGACTGGCGGCGTTTTCCGCCGTTAGACTACCAAATCCGAGGCTCTTGATCTGGCTCATGATTTCCTCGTAGCTCGTCTTACGGAACACCGCAGTTTTATAGATCGGGGTGTCCACGTAGCCCGGAGAGGCTATGTGGATGGCAACTCCGTGTGACCTAGCCTCATGCCACAAGCTGCGGAAAAGGCCCAGTAGTCCGGCTTTCATTGTCGCATAGGCTGTCGCCGTCGGATAACCGGCGTATCCGGCAAGCGAGGAAATCAGCACGATACTGCCTGCTTTTCGCTCGACCATGTGTCCGTAGAAATGAAGAGTCCACTGAATCGAGCTCAACAAATTCGTCCGATAGATTCTGTCCCAATCCTCCGGCAGTGTATCCTTGATCTCACCGAACTGCGTGACCGCCGCGCCGAGATAGACAGTATCGACCTGTTCGGAGGCGGGAAACGTCCCGTTGAGAAAAATTTCCGCACCATCGAGATCTGCTAGATCGAGTCTCGCCACCTTCGCCACGGCACCCTTTGCGGTCACCAGTCCGGCAACCTCATCTAGGCGGGCTTGATTCCGCCCCACCAACCAGATCACCCGCTGCGGTCCGGCAAGCTGAAGAGCGATTTCACGCCCGATTCCCGAACTCGCGCCCGTGACCACAATTGTCTGTGAGACGGGCAGTTGCATCAGAAGTTCTGCTGCCAAGACAGGACCAATGCGTTGAGGCGGGATTCGTATTTCCCGTTAGAAAGCGGGTTGGTGGCACCATCCACCGTCCGGTTCGAATAACCGAACTGATAGGCCAACATCCACGAATAGGCTTCCTGCTTGCGACCGAAGCCGATGTTGAACCAATGGCGGTCGGCATCGGAAACGCCGGCGGTGAAATTCGTATCGGGCTGGGAGTTCTGGTTGAAATCGTAACCTGCGGCAAAGATATAGCCTTGCTCAGTGGTGTAGGATGCGCCGACCTCATAGATGAAGGAAGATTGCCAATCGAATTTCACTGGAGTGCTCCCGATGGTGGAGTTGTCAACGGTCAGGGTGTTGAGTTCATCCCAGTTGAGCCACTCGATGTTCGCCTCAAGGTTCCAACCACGCGCCGGGCGGAAGGAATAGCCACCGGCAAGCCGGGCGGGCGTCATGAAATCCATGTGTGCGGAATTGTCATCCTTCAGGCCGGGGATGTTCGTGGTGGTTTTTCCGCTCAGATCGAATGACGACTCAGTGGAATAGATCAAACCAAACGCATGCTTCTCGGATGGCTGCCAGCGGGTGCTGAGCGAGCCGGAAAATCCGATATCATCCCCAGCGTAACGGAAGTAGGTGCCAGGCCCTGCCGGACTTTGTTCCAGGGTGAGGTTGGCATAGTTGACCGAAAATGACGCTCCCACCGAAACCTCGTCAGTGACCTTGTAAGCCACGGCCGAGGTCGCGCTGGAATAGAGCAGGCTGGCCTCTGAGACGACGGAGCTGAAATTGTTATACCTGCCCCACTCGGTTCCGAGGCCGAACGGGCTGTTGAGGCCGAAGCCAAAACTCAGCCGGTCGTTGAACGGCTGGACGTAATATAGGTGCGGCGCGTTTTGCAGCTTGGTTTCCGCTTCGGTCGATTGACCGGCGACGTCGGCCTTGGTTCCAAGGATGATCGAATACACGCCGACCTGTGCTTCTGGTCGCTCCAACTGCGTCATGCCGGCCGGGTTGTAGAAAACCGCAGCCGGACTGTCGGCGGTAGCCACGAATGCGTTTCCGCGAGCGGTGGCGAAGGCGTCTTGGTTAGGCAGATAGTAACCGGCGGCCATTAAGCCAGTCGGGGCCAGACTGCACAGAAAGATTGGGAAGGAACGAAGTTTCATAGTGGGCAGGGATTATTTTTCGCAATCAACAGGCCCGGTATTACTTAACTTTTCCTAATTGTCAGGTAAAATTTTTAAAAAAGTTGATTTTTTTGACAGTTCGCCAAAAAAAGTCCCATCACACGCTTGAAAATTTACTTCAGCGGAGAAAACTCGGTCGCCCTAAGCATCTCGGATTTCACCCCATCAGGCACCGTGAGAAAGCCTCCCCCAGCGGTTTCCGAGGCCGCCTTCACCTTGGTCCGATCGGGATCGGCGCAAAAAACATCGAGGGAAACTTTGCAGACTTCCGCTGAATTGTGAATGAGAAAATAGATGAGCGTGTTGTCCGCGCCGGGCTAACCTTCGAGCGGCGTGAAGTAGGCGCAGCGCTTCATGCCATGGCTTGTGAATAACTTGGTGGTATGCTCCCTGAAACGCGCCTTTAAAGCCTCTAATTTCCCCTCATTCGCGTAGTAGATCCGCAGTTCAAAACAACGCGGGACGACTTTTTCAACTGCCGCGCCGGAACCGCTCATCGCGAGAGTTGCGCAAATCAAGGACATCATCGGGCGAAGAAAACGGTTTATGAGTGGCAGTGCGCAGACGTTTAAAACGAGTGCCTCACTCCAGATCGGTGAGGTAGCGCTCCGCTTCGAGTGCGGCGGCGCAACCTTGGCCGGCAGCGGTGATTGCTTGGCGGTAGTAGTGATCCGCCACGTCGCCAGCGGCGAAAAGGCCGGGAGTTTTGGTCGCAGTGCGGCCGGGATTCTGGAGGATGTAACCGTTTTCGTCCTTGTCCACGAGATCGCCGAGGAAGCCGCTGTTCGGCACATGGCCGATGGCGACGAAGACGCAGGCGACTTCGAGCTCCTTTTTCTCGCCGGTGATGAGGTTTTCAAGCATCACGGCGCGCATTTCGCCTTTTTCGTCGGTGAGATATTCACAAACGGTCGAGTTCCAGACCGGCTCGATCTTCGGATTGGCGAGCGCGCGGTCGGCCATGATTTTCGAGGCGCGCAGTACGTCGCGGCGGTGAATGAGGTAAACCTTGCTGGCGAAACGGGTCAGGAAACCCGCTTCTTCAGCGGCACTGTCTCCGCCACCGATCACGCAGACCGGGACATCGCGGTAGAAAGCGCCGTCGCAAGTCGCGCAGGAAGTCAGGCCGTGGCCAATGAGCGTTTTTTCCCCCTCCAAGCCCAGATGGCGCGGTGCGGCACCGGTGGCGATGATAACGGTTTTCGCCTCGAACGATTCGGAGCCGGCTTTGACCAGAAAAGTGCCGTCTTCGCGGCGCTCGACGGACTCCACGCTCGCCCAAGCGATGCGCGCGCCGAATTTCTCAGCTTGTGCCTGCATTTTCATCATCAGCTCGGGGCCCATGATTCCCTCCGGATGGCCGGGGAAATTTTCCACCTCGGTGGTCGTTGTGAGCTGTCCTCCGGGCTGGGTACCGGAGAGGAGAAGCGGAGTGAGATTGGCGCGGGCGGTGTAGATGGCGGCGGTGTATCCGGCGCAGCCGGTGCCGATGATGATGACGTTTTCCATGATTCTGTGGGCGTTCGAGGCAAGCTAGTATTTCGGCGGATTTCCGAATCCGTCAACTACCGGGACGGCAATTTGTTGGAAACCCAAGACCGTGAGCATGATTTCTCACAAACGCGTTGCGCCCAAGCCCGATTGGGTAACAATCCGCTCGTATATGAGTCCCGATTTCATCCGCGAAGCCCTTCGCCAAGTCCGTT
>JBBRYQ010000129.1:0-9279 GCA_038237425.1 Verrucomicrobiales bacterium | reverse complement strand
GGCGGATTCGTTCCGTGCGGATCCTTACTTCATGGAAAAAGACCCCTATATCATCGAGATGACCGGTAAGGCGAAAAACCCTGCGCCGGGATATGTCTGGGGAACCAGTTTCAACAAAGGAGATACCACCGGTGAGATATACTTGCGGGAAATCATCAAGTCCACCGTGCGGGGCGGACCGGGCGAATTCGCATCGCGTCCCTATGGCGCGCAGAACGTCCTGCCGCTGCTTTCGCTGGCCGATTGCGCGAAGGATCCAGAAATGGCGGCCCAGGCCCGCATCGCCTATGAAGTCTGCCTCGCCCAGGTCGCACCGGCATGGCTGCGCGGACATCTTGCGACCTTCGCGCCGCGTTCCTATCCAGATACCGAGTCCCAGCAACCCTGGGGCTTCGCCACCCTGCCGTGGCTCTACTTCGGCGGCGTAGCTCCAGAACTCACCAAAGCCAAAGCCGCGGCAGCAGCGGCGGTTAGTTCCTATCAGGTTCCATCGGTGATCGTTAGAGCAGCCACCGACCGCTCCAAACCCTACTTCTATCGTGCTCTGATCAACGGATTTGCGCTGAATCACTATGTCAACCGAAGCTATGCGCTTTTCTCACGTTCAGCGAAAGTCGGCGGTAAACCGTGGCAGGGACAGAGCTACCCCTGCGGCGTAATGTGGGAGGAGCCGGATGCGGCCAGCAAGGGCAGCCATCTCTGGATCACCAATCCCTCGTCCGACGAGCCCGACAAAATGGGGATTCACACCCACGGCGTGCGTGCCTACGAGCAGGAGGTTCTCGGTCGTGACAGTTTGCTATTTGTATTTCAAATGCCGGATGATGTCACGTTTCCCTACGCCCTTGGTTATGTGCCCGGTGGCCACCAGGCGTTCATCAATGATGCCGCCGCCACCGGGCGGATCTTCCTGCATTATGGCAGCGTGCTGATTGCGGTTTCCGCCACCCAGCCATTCGAGTGGGACCCGGCGGGCGGCATCCGTGCTCCGGCGTCGAAACCTCGTGCTGGCGATTCGGAATTCCGCGTCAATTCCCGCTCCTGCGCCGTTGCGATCGAGACTGCTCTAACATCCGAATTCGCAGGACAAAACCCGGCGGAACAACTGGCAAAATTTCGCACGGCGATCACGGAAAAGAGTTCTATCAAATCCAGCGGGGGGAAATCGGTGTCAGGCGCTTACCGGAATCGCTTCGGTGAAACTCTGGAATGCTCCTTTGACGGGACTGACAAAGTCAACGGGCAAGTGCTGGACTACAAGGCATGGCCTATTTCCGAAAGCCCGTGGACCAACCAGAAGCATGTGGATGGCCCGCTCGAAATTCACGATGGAAAAAGCTCGCGCACCTATGACTTTAGCAACTGGAAAATCAATTAACCCAACCCATTCAATCCTCATCATTCCATGAAATTCATCCTACCTATCATCCCCATATTCCTTGGCGCGGTTCTTCACGCTGCAGAGCCTTCCACAGAGCGCCTCGGCATCGAGAACGACTATGCGAAGATCAATGCAGATGCCGAGAAGGCATCCAAGATCCCGCTGCGGCCCGCCGCGGAGATCAGCCTGCGCGATGGCATGCCGAACTTGTTCTCCAAGCTCGAAAAAGGCGAACCGGTCACCATTGCCTACTACGGCGGAAGTATCACGGCAGGACCCGGCTGGCGGACGGTCACGATGGATTGGTTTAAAAAGCAATTTCCCAAATCCAACATCACCGAAGTGAATGCATGCGTCGGCGGTTCCGGTTCGCTGGTGGGCGTGTTCCGCGCGGATCACGATCTGGTCGATAAAAAGCCGGACGCCGTGTTCATCGAGTTTTCGCTCAATGATGTGGGCGATGTCAGAGACCGCCCGGCGGAAGTTGCGGGAGCTGTAGAAGGCATCGTCCGCAAACTCTGGAAAAGCAAGCCCGGCACCGATATCTGCTTTGCCTACACCCTGCATTCTAGTGCGGTGGACTTGCTCAATCAGGGGAAATTCAGCGCCTCGGTCTCGCTGCATGAAACCATCGCGGAACACTACAAAATCCCCGCAATCCACCTCGGAGTCGAGGCGTCGAAAATGGCCAGTGAGGGCAAACTCGTCTTCACCGCAGCCAAGAGCCCTGGCGACAAGGATGCGCAGGGGCGGATCACTTTCTCTAACGACGGCACCCATCCGTCCGAGACCGGCCACGCGCTGAACGGTGCCGCCGCCATCCGTGGATTGGAAAAACTTCGGACGAACACCAGCGCGGTTCCTCATGCACTTCCCGCCGCTCTATCAGCAATCCCATGGGAAAAGGCCAAGACCATCGCTGCGGAAGGCCATGCCGCATTCAAGGGAGATTGGGAACAACTCACCGCCGCCAACGGCCCCGCCTGTCGCCGCTTCGGCAAGAATTTCTATAGCTGGTTCCCGCATCTTTTCCGCACCGGTGTTCCGGGATCGTCCGTTACCGTTAAGTTTCGCGGCACTCACATCGGCATCAAGGGCATGGAAGGCCCGGACTCGGGTGTGGTGAGCATCAAGATGGATGATAAGCCGCCGTTCAAACAAACTCTCTTCACCGTCTATGCCAACGCCTGGGTCTATGTCGGCGCACCGCTGCCTGCCGTGCCGATGGGCGACCACACTGTCACTTGGACTCTGCTCGATGAAGTCCCGGCCAAGGAAAAAATGTTAGCCGTCAAGAAGACCGATCAGGACTTCCGCGATCACCCGGAGAAATACAAAAACAACACCTTCTCCGTCGGTCAGATCATCGTGCTGGGCGATCTGTTGGATGCGCAGGGAAAACCCATCGAATAAACCTTTATGAAATCATTGGAGATTTACATGCTCATATTAAACCTCGCGGTTGGGCAGCCGCTCTCCCACTTCATGGGTCCGGCCCAACCGCCGCCTGAGAGCCTCGTTTTCAAACGCAGTGGAGATCAGGATTTGAAACTCCACATTTTCCGCCCACCGGGGGTGCCTGCGGGCGAACGCCGGCCCGCGCTCGTCTTCATCCACGGCGGTGCATGGCGGGCTGGGGGAGCGGATGTTTTCTTTCCCCATGCCGCCTATTTTGCCAGCCGGGGACTCGTGGGCATCAGCATCGACTACCGCCTGCTGCTAGCCGCGCCGGACGGCGTGACCATGGCGGACTGCCTGATGGATTGCAAATCCGCCATCCGCCACATCCGCGCCCATGCCGCGGATCTCGGGGTGGATCCGCAGCGCATCGGCGTGATGGGCGATTCCGCGGGCGGCCACCTGGCGGCCGCGCTCGGCACCGTCCCGGGTTTCGATGATCCGGCCGACGATCCAGCGGTGAGCGCGATTCCCAACAGCATGACTCTGTGCAATCCGATCGTGGACCTGACCGCCGCCCCCTGGCTGAACTACATCATCCGCGGGCGTGCCTTGGATCGGAAACCCGCGCCCGCCGACCTGGTTCCGTCGGCGGAGCAGGTGGATCTCGGGCGACGGCTTTCACCGATCTATCAGATAAAAGGTGGTCAGCCGCCTGCCTTGCTCATGCATGGCTTGAAGGATGGAGTTGTCACACCGGAACAGGCGAAACGGTTCGCTGCCGACTACCAAAAAGCAGGCAACCACTGTGAACTCGTGTTACTTCCCGAGGCGAGTCATGCGTTTATTATCACTGGATATCGCGCTTCCGAAGCGGATGTGGTCGCCGCGATGCGTCGGGTGGACGAGTTCCTTGGATCACTCGGCTGGCTGAAGGGGCCCTCCACACTAACGGTTTCCGAGCCTCCTGCCTGGCTGCCCCGTAAACCTTGAAACCATCATGATTTTAAATTGCCATGGATACCGCGCTGGCAGTTGTCTTGGATTCATCATGAAAAATCGCACCAAAAACCTGTTATCGGGAGCCGTTGCCCGCAATCTCGCGAATGTGAAAATGTTCTGCATTTTAATCGTCCTTTGTCTCGGGTGGCTGCTCCCGTGCTATGCGGCCGGACCTTCTCCAGAGAACCAGGTTTTCCAGTGGTCCGTCAGTGGCGAGAGCGCTGCGTGGCCGGATGGATCGAAGGCGCGTGGCACTCTTTACCTTTGGGTGCCGGAGGCGTGTCGCAAGGTGCGCGGGTTGCTCGTCATGGCCACGAATGTGCCGGAGCACCGCCTCGTCGGCGACTCTGTCATCCGGCGTGCTTGTGCGGAAAACGACCTTGCCCTCGTCTGGAGCGTGCCCTCGTTCTGGCGCTTCGGCAAGGTCGCGGCACTACCGGGTGGTGAAGCGATGGATATCAAGAAACTGCCCGGCGGCGATGCACTCCAAGTGGCGTTTTTCCAGAGCCTGTTGGATGATCTAGCAAAGACTTCCGGTTATGCGGAAATCGCCACCGCGGCGTGGTTGCCCGTCGGCGAGTCCGGCCACCTGTTGATGGTTTGCGGGATGGTCAACCAGAAGCCGGAGCGCTGCATCGCCAGCATCTGCGTGAAGAATCCCCATCCGCCTGAAAACAAAACCGTGCCGATGCTGTGGACGCTCGGCACCGCGCAGGAATGGGGGCAGACGGCGAAGGACCCGCGCGAGAACTGGAAGCCCGCCACCTTCAACTATCAGGGATGGGTGGATGACCGCGCGAAAGCGGATTGGCCGCTGAGCATCCTGGTCGAGCCGGGCAGTGGGCATTTCTACTGCACCGATGCGATGACGAAGTATTTCGCACTTTATATCAACTCCGCCTGCCGCGCCCGCCTCGCCGATGATGGTGGCCCGGCGCTGAAGCCGGTTTCCCTCGAACGCGGCGTGCTCGCCGACCTACCGCTGCCCGGCCACGAATCCGCACCCATCACGCCCTATGCGAATGCCGCGGCAGGGGAGCGCGCACGGCCATGGTTTTTCGACGAGGCCACCGCCCGCAGTGCCCAGGCGTTTGCCGCCGTGGATTGGAACGCGGCCACTGCCATGCCCACGGTCACTGCGTTAGAGAACTGCGTGGTTAATCCATTTTCCTTTAATTCCGTTACCGAAATCATGGTCACCACGGATTCGGAATTCGCTGTTAGCCCAAGTTATTTGGAGTCCATTCCCGGGGCGTTCGTGGGAGCCGGCGCGCCACTCACCAAACCGCCAATCGCACCCGTCGCCGAGTGGTTGTGTGGCCCCTTCGCCCCGCTCGGTGGCGGGCGTTTCCGCATCGCGCTGGACCGCACCTGGAAAACTGGAGCCGCGTCCTACCTCGCGGTGCAACATCCAGCCGCTGCGGGGGTGCGTTTCGGCATCCAGCCTGCTGCCGTCAAGCTTCTGCCAAACAACGAGGGCGCGGTGCAGACTCTCACTTTTGATCCGATCCCGGAGGTGAAGGCCGGAACGGAATCGATCAAGCTAACCGCCAGCTCGGATGCGGGACTGCCGGTGGATTTTTTCATCGTTTCCGGCCCTGCCACCGTGCGGGGCGACAGGCTTGAATTCACCACCATTCCACCGCGCAGCCGATTTCCGGTCGAAGTCACCGTCGCCGCCTGGCAGTGGGGCCGCCACCGCGATCCGAAAATCAAGACCGCGGACATCGTCCGGCAGACGTTCCGCATCGTCCGTTAGCGCAGGGTGATGCTACGCAAAATCGCCCGTCCGCGATGCAATTCGCCCCTGTTGCATGCCTTGTTTGGGGCGTTCAATACCCACTCTGGTGTGAGGAGCCAACCTGTCCCACCAAACTCCCGGTCGACACCAAAAAATCCATCAGTTTGTCCATGATGCCCGCCAAAAAGCTCACTGCCATCCTTCTCGTCTCCTCGCTTGGATGGGTGTCAACGTTCTCGGTGAATGCCCAACCTGATCCGCTGCCCGCGCCACCGCAGGATCAGGGTCTGCCTTACACACGCTCGGCGCTTGCCAGCGGTCGGGCCGTGTTAGAGCTCTACCGAGCGGCGGTGTTTGCTGATACGAATTACGGGAGCCGTTACGTGTATGTTTATGGCAAACCCGTCCGTCTCGACGATGCGCAGCCGCTGGGTGGCGAGCCGGTCCTGCGGGATGGAGTGGTCTATGTGCCGGTCGCTTTTGCGTCTGTGCTCGCCGGGGGTAAACCGTCCTTTAAGCCCGCGCCTGACTATCTGAAGGAACGATGGTTTTATAGCGTTCCTCGTGCGGACTACGCGCCGTCGGCCGCCGTGCGCCGCCTCGAGGTGCGCGGGCAATCGTATGTGGCGGTGGTCGATGTGGCTGCCGCTGCGGGATTGCACACGTGGTCGCACCCGCGCGGCTTGATTCTGGTCTCTGATGCGGTCATCCCCGCCGGGTTGGAGATTCCGCAGATCGACACAGTCGTCACGCTCTTCGACACGCCGGAAAAACTTGCCGATCCCGCCATCGCTACCCGCTCCATACCGACGCTCGCACGCCAAGGATTGTGGTCCGATCACGTCATCAATCTTACGCCGGAGAAACTCGCCAAGATCGCCGGCCCGGAGACCGAGTGGACGTTCACCCCGGTCGAGGCGTTTGATTTCACCGGCTTCGATCCGACGCTCCTTGGTTCTGCCGTGCCTGCACCGGGAGTTTATCCGCGCTTGCTCTTCAGCCCAGCCGATGTGCCGGCGCTTTATCGTCGGCTCCAGTCCCAGAAAATCGGCCAGCGCGCGTTGGTCGAGTGGGAGGTCCTTTTCAAAAAAACTTGGTGGGATCCGAAGACCAGCGATGGCGAAATTTTCGATAAACTCGCCGACCCGGTCGCCTACAAAACCCTCGAATGGCCCGCCACCCAAGCATCCCCCGGTGCGGGTGTGAGTCGCAGCCTCTTTGCTGGCCAGAAGCCCGGCATCACCAGCTCCCACGTCAACTACAACACCAACTGCCTCACCGGCATGGCGCTTTATTGCCTGCTCACGGGCGACGAGGTGCACGGGGCCAAGGCCGCTGCTGCGCTGGCAAATTACTTCCGTTTACTTGAGCCGCTCGTCGATGACCATCTCGCCACCTCCGATAGCGAGTTCGGCACAAGTCTGGACAATGCCAACCAGGGCTCCACGTCCTGGCGCGGCATGCACGGGGTGGTTGCCCATATGGACCTCGCCTTCGCCCTCGATTTTGGCGGCAAGTGGATGAGCGCGGCGGATAAAGATTTCATGCGCCGTTTCATCGCCAAAGCGACTTACGGCCGCCGCGACAACATGCAGGCCACTCCTGTCCGCATGCGCGACATCAACCACATGACGTGGCATCTCACCAACTTCCTCGCCGTCTCCGCGATCGAAGGGCTGGAGGGCGCCGATCCCGAGGTGCTCGCCGTCGGCCGCGAATCGGCCCGCGCATTCTGCGAGTGGGGCATCGACGCCTCCGGTCAGATGTATGAGAGCAACGGGAAAAGCGGTGGCGGCATCCAGTTTCAGCTCCTTGCCATGAACGTGCTCGCGCGCCGTGGGTTGAATCTCTGGGGCCATCCGCATTGGCGTCGTTTGCCCGAGGCCCAGTCGCAAGTCACCGCGCCCGACGGCCAGGCGACGATGAGCAGCGGCACCTGGGGCGGCAGCCGTTTTGCCAGCAACCCGCTGGTGCTGTTCCGCGGGTTCTACCCGGCGAATCGCGCGGCGGATTACCTGCTCGATCAAGCGTTCCCGAAATTGCTCGATCAGCCGATCGCGGACTATCGTGCGCAATTGGAAAAATCCCTCGGACGCCTGCGTATGCCGACGCCGACCTACCCGGCTTTTGTTTTCACCGGCTTGTTCGACAGTGACTGGAGCACCACCACGCGCGACGAAGCCAAGCTGCCGCTGGATTTTCATACTGCTGATTACGGACTGCTGGCCACGCGCAGCGACAACACGCCGCAAGCCGCCTGGCTGGCGCTCCATGGTCGCACCAATCAATACATCGGTTCAGGCCATCACCACGCCGATGTGGGCATGATTTATTTCTCCGCCTTGGGCGTGAATTGGATCACCGAGCGCACCGATATCACGTATGCCAACAGCTACGACGGACGCTACCACAGTGAAGTATTGATCGACGGCTTGGCCCAGCCCGACGGCGTGCCCGCCCGGGGCACCTGGCTCGGCGCCAGCCTCGCGCCCTCCGCCGCCTTTGCCGCCGTGGATCAGACCCGCTCCTACTCCTACCGCTGGACCAACCAGATCACCACGTGGGATGCGCGAGGCAACTCGGTCTGGGAGCGCAGTTCCTCGGCCAAAAACTGGGAGCTTGAAACCGATGATCCGCTCACGCTCGCGGTCTATCGCGGCACGCAGCACTGGAAGTCCCGCCCTTGGTGGCCGACCTTTAATTTCTCCAACTGGATGCCGGTCCTGCGCGCACCCTACAACCCCGTGCAACATGCGTTTCGCACCGCCGGTCTGGTGCGCGGCTCGCATCCTTACGGGCTCGTGGTGGACGACGTGAAAAAAGACGACGCCACGCGCCTCTACGAGTGGACTGCCATGCCCGGCCCCGGCGTGACCTCGGTAAAGCTCCCCGGCTTGCGCTCCGACGAAGTGGTGTTTGTGCGCTCCAGCGATGTGGAAAACGGTGCTCCGCGTCCCGGCGTGCCACTCTTGCTTATCCGCGCGCTCGACATCGACGGCTGGGCGGTCGCCTCGTTTGATACACAGGTTGTCGGCCCCGAGGATCGCAAAGGCGCACCGACCTATTTCGACCGTGGCCGGATTGCATTGCGCGACACCGAGGGGCGTTTCCGCGTGCTGCTGCTTCCGCTCCGCGCCGGCGAGTCTCGCCCCGCGGTCACCTACGATGCCGCCGCGCAATCCGCCACCATCGCATGGTCGGGCGGACAAACCGATACGCTTCAATTCAAGGCGGCAACCGATTCGGCTCGCACGAGTTTCACGATCGAACGTGCCGGCAGTAAGCTCCTGAGTTCACCTTAAAATTCATAAAAACCATGTCGTTTATCCGCCTTATTCGCCCGGTCGTCATGTTGGGCATCGCCGCGCTGGCTCCGCTCACTGCCGCCGTCAACACCCCTGACACCGCCGAAGTGGTTTGGGACACGCCCGGAAAAGATTCTCAAGACTCCATGCCGCTCGGCAACGGCGACATCGGGCTTAACGTATGGACCGAAGCCAGCGGTGACGTCGTGTTCTACCTTAGCAAGACGGACGCATGGGCCGAGGCGCAGAACAGCAAGCTGGTGAAACTCGGTCGCGTGCGTGTCTCGCTCACGCCGAACCCTTTCGCGGGCGCCGCCGATTATCGCCATAGTCTCGATCCGCGCACCGGCGTGGTCACGGTGAGTGGTGGTGGTGCGAAACTCGCTTTGTGGGTCGATGCCAATGCGCCCGTCGTGCGAGGCGAGATTTCGGCGGCTCAGCCCGTGGCCCTC
>JBBRYQ010000128.1:0-9514 GCA_038237425.1 Verrucomicrobiales bacterium | reverse complement strand
TCCCCAACGGGGATCTGCCTCACAGCCCAGGGTTGCGAGGCACGAGCTACCCTGGGGAGCTGCCCGGAAATTAATCCAACCCCAACGGGGTTGTGGCCGAATTCCGTGCCGATCCACCGGGGCACAACCCCGTTGGGGTTGGATACATCACCGCCGCATTCCCAGGGTAGGCCGGCGTTCCGCCGTCCAACCCTGGGCTTTGGGACAGATCCCCGTTGGGGAAATTGTTGGAATCAAAACGAATCCCATTACCCCATGAACTACAAACCCTATCCGAAATACAAGGACTCCGGCGTGGAGTGGCTGGGGGAGGTGCCGGAGGGGTGGATGGTGATTGCACTAAAACACAGATTTCAAATTGTCGGTGGATCAACCCCTAAATCGGAAACCGAAGCATATTGGGAAGGCGATATCCCATGGGCGACACCAGCTGACCTTAGCAAACTGGCTTCACTTCATTTCAGTAATACCCAACGGAAGATCACGAATGAAGAATTGGCATCGTGTGGAACTACCCAAGTTCCGGCATCATCCATCATTCTTTCAACACGTGCTCCTATTGGTTCTTTGGCAATCGCCGAAGTTCCGATGTGCACAAATCAAGGATGTAAATCTTTGGTGCCATCGAAAATAGCCAACTCCACGTTTTACGCTTACCTCCTCAGCATCAGCTCAACAGAGTTGAACATTCGAGGAAAGGGCACAACCTTCTTGGAACTATCCAGTGATGAGTTAGGTGCATTCAAACTCCCGCTCCCGCCCCTCCCCGAGCAAATCCAGATCGCGTCCTTCCTAGACCGGGAGTGTGGCAAGCTGGATGCCTTGCAGGCGAAGCAGGAGCGGTTGATCGAGTTGCTCAAGGAAAAGCGCCAGGCCCTCATCAGCCACGCCGTCACCAAAGGTTTACCCGGCGTAGCTTCAGCGAAGACGGGCCTCGACCCCACCGCCAAACTCAAACCCTCCGGCATCGAATGGCTCGGGGAAGTGCCGGTGAGGTGGCGGGTGTGCAGGGTGAAGCATGTGGCGAAGCTCGAAAGTGGACACACACCAAGCAAAACGATGCCCGGATACTGGGAAAATTGCACCGTTCCGTGGGTATCGCTGAATGATACTAAGCAACTCAAGGAAGTGGATTACATTGCTGAAACGGCGCTTCAAATTAGTGAACTAGGAATGAAGAATTCATCGGCTCACTTGCTTCCAGAACGAGCTGTAATCTTCACTCGGGATGCCACGATTGGCTTGGCTGCTATCACTACCCTACGCCCGCACCATCGCCGAAAAGATTCAGGAGAATGAATCCGTGATGTCCCAGGTGAACAACAACACGCCGGACCAAACAATGCTTGGGGATTTCCCGAAAGCCGTCGAAGAAGCCGTGCTTGCCAGCGGTGATGCTCACAATGAGCTAATGACACAGTTTCTATCCAACAAGGCGGTCCAATTGGGCTTCGGAAAGCTCATCCTCGAAATGCTGACGAAGTCGGCGTAAGGGCAGTCTTCGCCAAAATTCACCTAAGACAACCTCTGAAAGTTTTTTGCCGTGCAACAGAACCGGCAATTCAGTGCATTTTGACGTTTCTGAAATAGATCACCGAAGCTCATTTTTGCCTCGCATCTTATTCAAAATCAATCGGTTGCGATCCAAATTGAATTTTTCATGAAAGTGCCGGGAACAGGACTCGAACCTGCACACCTTGCGATACCAGAACCTAAATCTGGCGCGTCTACCAATTCCGCCATCCCGGCTTTCGGGGGCGACATTATCGGCCACCGGGCAGGGGGCAAGCGCACAATGCGAGACGATGGGAATCAATTTCGCTCAGGGGCGCCGGAGAGGGAGTTTTCCATGCCAGCTCGATCAGGTGAAAACTCCCGCCGAGGTGGGATGGGTGGGTGAGCGTTTGGAACTGCCGTAGCAGGTCGGTAGGCGGTGCACCCTCGAGGGAAAGCAACCACTCGCGGCCGGTCTCGGTGAGCCATGTGCCTTGGTTGCGGAAGGCGCGGATGTGGCAGCCGAGGGCGCGCGCGGCCTCGGCGACGGCGGTGAAATCGACATGGGCGGTGATATCGATTTCCCCGGGGGTAAGCAGCGGATCCTCGCCGGCGCTGTGATTGGAAAATGTCCGCAGTGTGCCTTGATGGCGCTCCGGGAGGTAATATTCCGGCCGGGCGAATCCGTAGTCCGGCCACAGCAGCAGGCCCGAGGAAAGGCAGCGGGTGAGCGGTTCCAGGAAGCTGCGGAAATTCGTGCGGACCTCCGTGCGGTAGCCTTCCGGGAAATTTCCGCCCAACGGCGCGAGCGCTTCGAGTAGCGATGGATCGCTGATCGCGGCGTTTATTTGCCAGGTGAAATTTCCATTGGAATCAAGGCCCACAAGGCACTCGCCCCAGCCGCCGGACCGCCACTCGACGAGATGGAAAGGCAGCGCGTCGAGCAGTTCATTTCCGAAAACCACTCCCGGCAGCGGGTTTTGCGCGAGCGATTCTGGCCCGTCCGCTATCACCACCATCGTGCCGAATTTACCCAGCGTTTCCCGCTGAGCGGCCTGCAATCGCGGCAGCGGCTCGCAAATCGCATACTCCAGCGCGGTAAATGCGCCGGTATCGAGTCGTTGCATCGCACCGAGCACGTCCGCCGCGAGTGTGCCATCGTGCGCGCCGCATTCGATAATCCGCCATTTTCCCGGAGATCCGAGTTCTCGCCACTCACTCAAAAAGCGGCGGGCCAGCAGGTTTCCGAACAGCGGACCTACGCTCACGCTGGTGAAAAAATCCCCGCTGCGGCCGACCTGCCGGGTGCCGCGAGCATAGTAGCCGAGCTCCGGTTCATACAGCGCCGCTGCCATGAAATCCGGGAAACGCAGCGGCCCGCGCCTCACGATTTTTTCCACCAGCAGGCCCCGCAACGAAGCAGTTGCGGGCGAGCCTTCGATGAGGTAGTCATGGCGTCGCTTTACCGCTCCCAGAGGTGGTGATGAATCCGGATCAGGCATGGCAACCATTCAAAAAACGAATCGCAAGAAGAGCAGTAAAACCCCGTTCTACAAGCGCAAAGGCGTGTGGGCGAGCTTTCTGTTACTATGTGCGGTGGCGGCCGGCACGGGCTGGATTTTTGTCGAAGTTTACACCCGCCCCTACCGCGAGCGAGCGGCGAGCTACGATCTGAACCGCATCAACGATCTGGAAATCCCGAGCATCATCCTCGACCGCAATGGTAAGGAAATCGGCCGCATTTTCGTGCAGAACCGCAGCGTCATCCCGATCGATGAAGTGCCCGATATTTTCATCAAGGCGCTCCGCGCTGGGGAGGACTCGCGTTTCATGGACCACTCAGGCGTCGATTACATCGGCACCCTTCGGGCGCTGAAGTTCACGGCGGAAGGCAGTGCCCAAGGAGGCAGTACCATCACCCAGCAGCTCGCCCGGAATGCTTATAACCTGAAAGAGGAAGCCGTGAAACGTGACGAATCGCGGATCCAGCGGAAACTCGTCGAGGCCTTCCTCGCGATGCGCATCGAGAAACGCTACACGAAACGCGAGATCCTCGATTTCTATCTGAACCGCATTTACTTCGGCAGCGGCTTCTACGGCATCCGCTCGGCCTCGCTTGGTTATTTCGGCAAGCAGCCGAAGGACCTGACCGCCGACGAGTGCGCATCGATCGTGACGCTGATCAAGAATCCTAACTACCGCTCGCCCCTCAACAATCCGAATGTGAACAAGGACGGCCGGAACTACGTGCTCGGCCGGATGAAAGAGGAAGGCTTCCTTTCGTCGTCTGAAGCCTCGCGCCTGAAAGCCCTGCCGCTCACGCTCAATCCGCAGCCTCTCCGCCGGGGCACCACCCACCTTTACGAACGCATCGCCGATGCCGTCGGCAGCGCGCTCGGTGAGGACGCGCTCGCTTCCGGCGGATTCAAGATCCACACCACGATTCTAGCGGAAGCCCAGGCCGCAGCGCAGAAGGGCCTGTTGGAAAGCCTGAAGCAGGCAGAGTCCCGCCCCGGCTACAGCCATCCGAAGTATGAGGACTATAAAAAAAGCAGCGGAAAACCGGCAGAATACCTGCAAGGCGCGGTGCTCATGATCGATAACGACACCGGGGATGTGCTGGCCCACGTCGGTGGCCGCGATTACGCGCAGGTCCCCTATGATTTCATCGAAAACGGCAAGCGCCCGTTAGGCACCGCGTTTTTCCCCTTCATCTACGCTGCCGGACTGGGCACCGGACAGACACCGGCCTCGATCATCGAAGACGAGCCGATGGATAACCGCGCAGTGATGGTCGGCGGGCGGGAAGGCATTCTGGGAGAGTGGGGCATGGAAATTTCCTCACCCACCTACAAGGGAAACATCCCGGTGCGCGAGGCGCTGGAACATTCGAAAATCGCCGCGACTGTGCGCTTCGCCGGTCAGACCGGGTTGCAGCGCGTGGTCGATACCAGCGTCGCCTTTGGTCTGCCGTTGCAGAAGGCGGAACTGCTGCCGCGGCTTGCGGTCGGCTTCGAGGAGGTTTCCATGAAGCAGGCGGTTAGGGCGATGTCCGTGTTTCCGTCGTTAGGGAAATCCGGGCCCTCGCAGTTTTCCTATCTGGACCGGGTCGTGAACTCGGAAGGCCGCATTGTTTACCGCCGCCAGCGCCAGCCGCTCACCCGCGTGCAAGTCATCGACGAGGCTTCCGCCTGGCAGGTCCACAGCATGATGGCCGGCTCGCTCTACCGTGGCAGCTCGAAGGGCGCGCTCGACACTCTCGTGGAAAAGCCCTTCTACGGCGCCGGCAAGGGCGGCTCCACTCATGATTTCGCGGACACCTGGTTCCTCGGTTATAACCGGCGCGTCACCTGCGGCGTCTGGACCGGATTCCTTCTCAACAATGGCGAGCCGATCTATCCGGGCGCCTTCAGCCGCGATCTTTCGATGCCTGTCTGGCAGGCCACGATGAACGCTGCTGCGCCGTCCTTCGGCCGCGATAAGCTGACCGCGCCGCCCACCGTGGTGGAGGTGCCGGTTTGTTCGGTTTCCGGCCAGCGCGCCACCCAATTCTGTCAGGAGCACTCCGAGGACATCACCTCCGGCGTCGTCCGCTCCCACTCCACCGCCGTGAACGAATATTTCCGAAGAGGCACCGAAAACCTACCCTTCTGCACCATCCACTCCGGCACCACCGCCGACGGGCTCTCTCCAGAAAATGCCCTCCTTAATCTCCCTGCCATGGACGCCGTGCCCGTCCGCCCCAAGGATCCCGTTCTGCTAGGTGACGATCCCTATCACACCGAGGTCCCCAGCTTCGCCGCCATTTCCTCGGAGCCCGGCATCGTCCGCCGTCGCACCAACGTGCTCGACAGCCTCGACCTCGGCAGCGTCGAAGAAGGTATCCCCCTCCGCCGTCCGAAGCGCCTCCAGATCAACGACGAGTGAAGGTAACACAGGCATTCCTGCCTGTTCTTCCTAAGTGGTCCGCCCAGTCCCCTGTGCGGTGAGAATCCCCGCTTTGAGGGTGTGCGTGGACGTTTTCCGATTATCCGCTCGTTTGAAAAAGGGCGAGAATGCGGGAGTTTTTTGATGGCTTGAAAGATTTTCAGGAAGGCTGTCCCGCCACCCAAAGCAGTGATTCTCACCGCAGTCCAAAGTTCGGTCCGTGCGTTCCAACCCACTCAAAATCCCACCCACCTCACGGCGCTTTCCACTCCGGAAACTCGTTCTTGAGCTGGAGCTTGTATTTCGCGGCTTCGGCCGAGTTCGCCTGTTGTTCGTAGATCTGGATGAGCTTCCAGAGCGCGAGCGGCTTGAGGTCCTTGTCCTCGTGGAACTGGACGACGTAGAGGTAGGCGGCGGCGGCTTTTCCAGAGTCCTTGGCCTCGGCTTCGAGATCGCCGAGGAGGATGCGAAGGCCTGCGCTGGTGCGGCCTTGCGGGCGCAGGGCGAGCGCTTCATCAGCAGCTTGGCGGGCCTCGGTGGGGCGTTTTAGCATGAGCAGGGCGCGGCCGCGATCGAGCAGGCCATCGGCCTTCCAGCCGGGGTTATCCTCCACGGTGAGCACGTTGTTCACCGCAGTTAGAGCACCTTCACCATCGCCGATTTCAAGGCGGGCTTTGGCGAGGTAGCGCCAGATTTCTTTGGCAGTTTCGCGGGGTTCCTTGGGATTGGATACGAGAGCGAGCGAATTGGCGGCGGCCTTGTAGTCGCCAGCATTGTAGGACTGCATGCCGGACCATTGGATGGCTTGGTCCGGGATGTCGGAATCGTAGCCGCCCTGAATGGCGAGGTGGATTTCCTCGGCGAGTTTCGTGGGATCCTGAGAGGCGAAGTAGCCGAGCGCGAGCAGGATGCCAGCGTGCTTCTTGTAGGTTTCCGGATAGAGTGTGCGGGCCTTTTCCAGATAGGGAACGCCATCCTTCGCGGCATTGGTTTTCACCATGCCCCAGCCGATCCAGTAATTTGCCTCGGCGGTGACGTTGTCGCTGAGGCTCTTGGCGTTTTTCAACAGTCCCTGATAGCGGACGATCATGTCCGGGATGTTGCTGCCGCTGCGGCGCAGGCGGGCGGACTCTAACCAGGCGTAAGAGCTGAGGTCTTCGGGCGCGTCGGAGGCGATGATGTGATCGAAATCGGCGATGGCCTTTTCAGGTTCCGAGCTTTCCGAGTAGGCCTTGGCACGTTTCGCATAGGCGGATGGAATACGGGTGTCCTTGGGATACTTGGTGATGAACTCGCCGAGCGAACGGATCGCGCCCTGGGGATCGCCCGCTTCGGAGAGGCACCAGCCGCGCTGATAGAGCAGGCCGGGGCGGTTGTTCTCGCTGATGATGCCCGCATTGATCTCGCTGTAAACCTTGGCAGCCTCGGCGACATTCTTGTCGGCGAAGAGAGTTTCCGCCTTCATCATGAGCGCGGTGTGAATGCGGACGTCCTCGGGGCGAGATTTCCGATAGAGCTGAAGGAAAGCATCCACTTGATCCGGCACGTGGTGACCCTCGATTTGGAAAAAACACAAAAGCCGATAGTAGGATGCGTAAAACGCGGTGTCTTTCTCCGGCTTCACGAGCTTCTCTACCTCGCGGAAAAGCAACAGCGCTTCGCTCGGCTGCTTGAGCCGCATGTAAGCGCGCCCAGCGATCATCAGGCGGTCGGCCTCCTTTTCGCCGTCGCTCTTGATCTGGCTGCGGCGGAAAATGTCGATGACGTCCTTGTATTCCTTTTTGGCGAAATGATTCCCCATCAAAGCGGTCTGCGCATCGGGGCGGAAATCATCCATGCCAGCGGTGGTGAGGATGAGCTTGAGGTATTTTCCGGAAAGCTCGGTCTGATCGAGCTTGGTGGCAGTTAGAGCGGCGTTGAGCGCGGCCTCGCCACGGACTTTCGGTACATATGGGCCGCCGATGACATCCTCGAAAAACGCGAGCGCTTCCATCAGCTTGCCGGATTTCAGCGAGAGATGACCGAGCGCGACCTTCGCCTGGCCGGCGAACAAGCTGCCGGCGGGATCGTCGATGACTTTCTTAAAAGCGCTAATCGCCTCACGGTCGCGACCGAGCAGGCGATAACAGTTTCCAGCAAAATAGTTCCCGCGCGGGCGGTCCTCGGCCTTGGCGGCGTTCGCGGCGTAGCGCTCGAACATCGGCGCGGCGAACGCGTAGTCGGTCTTGTTATAATAATCGGCGGCCAGCGTGTAGGCGGCAGCGGCGGCCCATTTTCCCTGGCCGTAGCGGTTGAGCAGGGTGCTGAAACAGCGCTTCCCCTCTTCCAGCGCGCCGGACTGATAGTAACTGTTACCCAGATACCACCAGGCCATTTCGGCGTTCGGGTGGTTCGGGAACGAGTTCAGGTAGTCGTTGAAAATCTGCGCGGCACGCTGGTAGTAATCGATCCGGCTGTCCGGATTGGTGCTCGCCTGGGCGGAGTCGTAGAGATTTTTCCCACGGAGGAAAAAATCGGTGGAGGCGTCCTGATTGAGCCGCGGATCGACCGGTTCCGCCCGGGGCGCTTGGGCGATGACCGGGCTGGATGCCAGGATGAGGAGTGCGAGCGCGCGTTTCAAGATGCGGTGAGGTTGGTGCGTTGCGGGCGGCTTGCCAAGTGAATCACTTCGACGGCTGCGGCCGTTGAGTCGCGAAGGAAATGTTCCAGATGCCGGATTTCTGGCAGGTATCGATCACTTCGACGATGCGCTGGTAGGGCACCTCGCCATCACCGCGGATCCGCACGGGCTGGTTTTTGAACTGGCTGGCGATGGGTGCGAGCTTCTGGCTGAGTTTCACCAGATCCACGCTGATGCCTTCCACTTTGATCGATCCGTCGGCGAGGATGTTGATGATGATTTCGCCGCGCTGGCGTTCCGGATCTGCGCCTTCCTGGGCGGTGGGTACGGCGACGTTCAGCTCCGTTTCAGAACGGGTGAACTGGTAGCTGATGATGAAAAAGCTCAGCAGGAGAAGCAGGATGTCGATCATCGGAGCCAATTGCAGGGCAATCGGCGGCGGTTGGCGGCTGGTGAATTTCATCCGTGCAGGCGCTTAAATTCCATGTAAATCGGGCCGCTCACCGGCGAGCGGGGAGGCCACCGGCATCGCGTAATCCTCGCGCGGTGCGCGCTGGACGGGATGCACGTAAGGCTGGACGGCTGGCTGGCGCTCGGTCTGCGATTGCAGCAGCGCGATCAGGTGGGTGGCGGCAGCTTCCATTTCAGAAACATATTTCTGCACCCGGCCGCGGAAAATCGAGTAAAACGTCAGCGCCGGAATGCTGATCGCCAGACCGCCGGCCGTTGCGATGAGCGCCTTGGAAACTCCCTCGGCAAGCCCCATTTGGCGCACGCCTGCCACATCCCCTGCGGAAATTTCCAGGAACGCCTCGATCATCCCGAACACCGTACCCAGCAGCCCGACCATCGGCGCGATCGATCCGATGTCCGCCAGATAGGTGATCCGCGAGGTCAGCATGCCTGCCTGCCGTGAGCCTTCCGCCTGCGCCACTTCCCGCACGTTTTCAAAAGATGACGTCGGGTTCGTAGTCATGAAATCGAGCGTTTTCTGGACGATCCGCGCCATGCATTCGTTCCGGCGCTGGGCGATGGAAGCGAGCCCGAGGTAGTCGCGCTTGCGAATCATCGACTCGGCGGTGTTCATGAAACGGTCGCTGACGATGGCGTTGCGGCGGATCGTCAGGAGAAACAGCATGATCAGCAAAAGCGTGATCACTGACATGATTCCCAGCGGGAACATCATGATCCCGCCCTTGTGCAGGAGTTCCAGAAAGTTCATTTCCTTAGGTGGAGCGGGCGTCTGGGCAGTCGTGGCGGCGAATGCGGAAAGCGCGCTGAGGAAAAAACCTGCGAAGGTCAATGGTAAGCACTTCATGAAGTTGGGGAAGACTAGCGATCTACGGAGCCAACGCAAGCCCGGGCTCAACAGCCCATCTATTACGGAAATTTTAGGGAAATCTTGCGCCGCTGGGTCCCATTCGAGGCGATATCCGGCTTCACAGCGTTCGCCCCCTTGCCGTGAACCCGGGC
>JBBRYQ010000127.1:0-9621 GCA_038237425.1 Verrucomicrobiales bacterium | reverse complement strand
TGATCGGACGCGTGCGTGGATCGCTGTCGTTTGCTAGAACTCCGACTCCCGGGATTACGAGCGCCGCGCTCTCGTTGGTTGAATATGAGTCGCCAACCGCGACGGGTGGCGGCACGACTTCGTTGACAGTGACTGCAACTGTCACGATCCCGGAATTCAAATATCCATTGCGGGAGTGATAGATAAATGAATCGTCTCCGAAATATCCAGCGTCGGGAGTGTAGATGAAACCGCCGTTGGTGTTCAGCGTGATTGTTCCGTGGTTGGGTCCTGCATCGAGAATGGCGGTGAGCGGGCGTGATCGGGGATCGCTGTCGTTGGCGAGCACTCCACCAGCCGGGATCACGAGCGCCGTGCTTTCGTTGGTGGAATACGAGTCGCCAACCGCTACCGGTGGCGGAATGACTTCGGTGATGGTGATGACGACCGTTACGACGGCTGAGTTCAAAAATCCGTTATAGGCGTGGTAGGTGAAAGAGTCGTTTCCGAAATAGTTGTTTGCAGGGGTGTAGGTGAAACTGCCGCTGGCGTTCAGAGCGAGTGTTCCATGGCTTGGCCCGGCATTCAGAACGGCGGTGAGCGGGCGTGATCGGGGATCACTGTCGTTGGCTAGAACTCCGGTTGCCGAGATCACGAGCGTCATGCTTTCGTTGGTGGAAAATGAGTCGCCATCTGCAACGGGTGGCGGCACGACTTCATTGATTGTGATAACAACTGTCACAATCCCGGAATTCAAAATGCCGTTGTTGGCATGGTAGGTGAAGGCGTCGCTTCCGAAATATCCCATGTTGGGTGTGTAGGTGAAATTGCCGTTAGCGTTCAGAGCAAGTGTCCCACGGCTTGGTCCGGCATCGAGGACGGCGGCGAGTGGACGTGATCGTGGGTCCCTGTCGTTGGCGAGTAATCCGCCTAGCGCAATCACGAGCGCCGTGCTTTCACTGGTAGAATAGGAGTCGGCAACCGCAACGGGTGGCGGGACGACTTCATTGATGGTAATAGACACCGTTACGATGGCTGAGTTCAAAAATCCGTTATAGGCATGATAGGTGAAAGAGTCGTTTCCGAAATAGTTGTTTGCAGGGGTGTAGGTGAAACTGCCGGCTGCTAGGAAATTGCTTTCTGCGGGAGGCGCCTGAAACAGCCATCGGGGAGACCCGGAGGGCGGGGAAAGGGGGTTGGCTGCTAGGAAATTGCTTTCTGCGGGAGGCGCCTGAGACAGCCATCGGGGAGACCCGGAGGGCGGGGAAAGGGGGTTGGTCATTGAACGGCAAAGGATTCCGGCGGACTTGGAGGCCCTGAGGTGGATATTTACCTGTGAAGCGAAAGATGACACCTTCCCCTTGCAAAAAACAACCGGGCAACATGCCCAGAAGCGGAGGAAGGTGCCATCAAACAACTAGTTTTACCCATCATCCCGCAAGGGGCAACTCCGATCAACCATCAGGTAGGGGTTTTCCGCAACGATGGCCACTGGACCTATCTGATCGGGATGTATCCGATCTACCGTCACCGCGCCGGAGACCCGCGCGGTTTCAGAGTCACCATCGCCCAGTTGATCGATTCCAACGCTTGCAGCGCCACGGAAATCAGGACGGCTTTCGGCCTTTCCAAGAGTTGTGTGGGATCGCGCCCTTCGGAAGTATAGGGTCGGCACAAACACCCCGCCGACCCATGGGCGCAGGAAGAATTCGCCCCCCACGACGTCCATCTATCCAACGGAGAAATCCCCAGCCTGCTATTAGCCCAGCGCGGCTCATGGGTCGGCACCGGAACCGATGCCCTATGGGTCAAAGAAGTGCGCAAACTCATCACATCAACTGGGCGGACCTCCCCGAAGCAGAGCGATTCAACCAACCCATGTTAGGACGCAAACGGCTCATGGACGCCGTGCGCATGATCGCCTATCGGGCGGAAACCGCCCTCTGCGGCCTGTTGCGTTCACCCGCCATCGACACCACCGCCGCCCGGCGGATATTGCAGGACCTCTTCATGACAGAGGCCGACATCCGCCCGGACGCTACCTCCGGGCACCTCCACATTGAGGTCCATCGAGGCTCACGCCCGGCAGTGGACCGCGCCTTGGAAAACCTGTTGAGTCAACTCAACGAAATGGAAATCGTCTTCCCCGGAACCGAGCTCACCCTGCACTATGACCTAACAACCAAACCAGCGCCCCTCGAACCCAAAGATGATGTCAATCCAACTTCACAGGAGCAGGGTGTTCTGAAGCTTGACCTCGCGCCACTGATAGACGCGATGAACGAGACCATGCAAGGCCTCAGCGGTAACGAATTCGGCCCACGGCGATGATGAAAAAACGCGGTTTCACCCTGATCGAGATGCTGGTGGTCATCGCCATCTTTGCAGCGCTTGCCGGCATCACATGGCCGCTCGCCAGTTCTTTCATCGCAAAATCCCGCGAGGCGTCCTGCTTGAATAACCTGCGCTCCCTCGGCGTGGGTTTGCAAACCTACCTCCAAGAACACAACGACCTCATGCCCGCGCTCGAGGCCGGCCGGAAATCAAAACCGAGGATATCCCCGTGCTGGAAACGACCCTGCTTCCCTACTTGGAGACGCCGGAAGCCTTCAAATGCCCGGCCGATAGTAAACTTTACGCGGCTAGCGGCTCCAGCTATTTCTGGAACTATACCCAGAGCGAACGGCTCGCTTCCGAACTCACCCTCTTCACCATCAAGGACCGCCCAGACAAAATCCCGCTCATCATCGACAAGGAAGCCTGGCATCTCGGCAAGGTGAATTACCTCTACGCAGATCTCTCCAACTCCAACAAACAGCGCTTCGTTGTCGGCAACTAACAACCTATCACTATGCTAGAAGCCACCGGCCTCCATAAATCCTTCGGCGGGAAACCTGCGCTGGACAACGTCTCCTTCCACGTCAAGAAAGGCGAAATCTACGGTATGCTCGGCCACAATGGCGCGGGGAAAACCACCTCGCTCGGCATCATCCTCGGCATGGTCATGCCGGACGCCGGGGACGTAACGATCAGCGGAGTTTCCGTGCTCAAGAACCGCTCAAAGGCGCTGCACAAGGTGGGTGCAGTGTTCGAAGCGCCCGCATTTTACGACTACCTCATCGGCTGGGAGAATTTAATAATCCTGATGAGCTACTCGTCCGGCTTCGACGCGAAGGCGGCCCGCGACGTCGTCGAACAAGTCGGCCTGAGCAAGCGCGTACATTCGAAAGTCCGCACCTACAGCCACGGTATGCGCCAGCGGCTCGCCCTCGCCCAGGCGTTACTGCCCGCGCCAGAAGCTTTTCTGCTAGATGAACCCACCGACGGCCTCGATCCCGAAGGCATCAAGTGGTTCCGCGATTTTGTCTTCCGCCTGCGTGCCGAGCGAGGCATGACGGTGCTTTTCAACTCTCACCTTCTGGCAGAAGTCGAGCTCATGTGCGACCGCGTAGCCATCCTGCGGGGAGGCAAACGCGTGTTCGAGTGCCCAGTCGGCGGGCTGCATGACGACTCGCTGGTTTTTGAGGTCGATCTCGAACCGTGGGGCATCGCCTGCGGCCTGATTTCCAGCGCTGGCGGCGATATTCTCGGCCCGAACCGCATCTGCCTGCGCCACGGTTTCGATCCCGCCGCGACGGTGGAAAACCTTGTCAGCGCGGGCGTGCGCGGGCGGGCGTTTTCACCCATCCGCCGCTCGCTGGAGGATTTCTATATGGAACTCCTCGACGGCGCGGGAAGCCCGAATTGATCTAATGAACTGTGGATTTCTGAGCGGAAATTTCGTCTAAAACAGCTATCAGCTCTACGGTGCGATCTTCCCAATCAGCCTTTGCTAGCAGAGCATCACGATCTCCCGGCGCTTTTTTCCCAGCGAGAACGCCATCTAAATGGGCGATGAATTCCTCGTGGGTTTTCCCAATATGGATGTAGTCCGCATAATAGTCCGCCTCCCCAAAGCGGGCAGCGACGATTTCATGGCCGAGTAGAAGGTATTCTTTGAGTTTGATCGGGTTGATCCAGCGCGTCCAATCATTGTCGATGTATGGCATAATCGAAATGTCAAAATCCGAGCCATACGTAGGGATTTTTTCATAAGGTCTGTAGCCGAGCAGATGAATATTGGGAAACCTCTTGAGACGATCCAGCGGGAGCGTGGCGAGTCCGATGAGAACCAAATTATAGTCAGGGCGCTCCGCAGCCACGCGTTCTAAAAGGTCGAAATCGACTACATAATCGTCCAGCCCGCCGAAGAAACCGATGATCGGGCGTTTGATGCCAAGGCTTGTGACGGCACCGCTGGGAGAGCGATTGGCAAAATGCTTTATATCCACCCCGTGATCGAGAAATCGGGCACGAGTTCCGGCAAGATCCGCTTCACTCCGCATCAGCGTGCGACAACAGTATAGGACCGAATCCGCATTCTGGATGAGTTCTTTTTCTAAGGCCATGATCAGCCCGTTGTCCACCTCCGTGAAGCCGGAATGCTTGTCACTGCGGTTATAAACAAGTGAGCTGTGTTTCATCTTCCGCGCCACTCCCCAGGCAGTGGGCAAGGTAAGGATCAGGTGGGGGTTCTCGATGCCTAGCTTGCGAGCCTGGCGCTGGACTTGGATACGAATGAACCAAGCATTGAACGCCCTAGCCGTTGGACTGCTATAGAATGGAAAAAGAATCGGCGTCATCACCGTGTAGTCGGGCAGATCCGGCAGTGGCTTTTTCACACTTTGGAGCATACTTTTGAGCTTCCGCCAAATCCGTTTGAACGGCATCGGACTTTTCCCAGGCATCGGCATCCGCATCCCGATACTATTGACGAGCAGCACTTTACGATATTTCGCAGCGCGTGTCATCAGTTGGAAATCACTGTGGGCACGATTGTGATACCACCAGTCTTGACCGCAGAAAATAATGATGTCGGGTGAGTTGGGCATGAGGAGTTCGATAAAATTTAATCAGACCCTACCCGAGCGTGCGGGCGGATCCATAGGGACTCAGCCGCCATAACCTTGCAGCCAATCCTTGCGTTCACGCCACAGAGTCTGCCAACGTCCGGCGCTATCCTTCTCGCCCGGCGCAAATTTCAATCTACTCGCCAACGCCCGAATCCCGGTGCCTGTCACTAGAAAAAATAGGCCGAGCGACCGCTGCAATCCGCTCCAGTGCAAGCGCACTAGACTGGCCTTGCCCTTGTATAGTAACATCGTTTTATGAACCGGCGTGTCCGAGCAAGCACCGACTTCGTGAATGAGCTTCGCCTCCGGGCAAATCAGCGGACGATAGCCGGCATGGTGCGCGCGCATGGCCAGATCCGCATCCTCGCCATACATGAAATAGCGCTCGTCAAGTCCACCGAGTTCATTCCACACAAGGGTCGGCGCGAGAAGAAAACAACCGGTGATCACTCCTACTTCACGGACGCTGTCCCTTTGCCAATTGCCGAGTGATTCTGGATCAAAAAATGAATTTTTTGGCATCACCGTGGTAAATCCGAAAGCGAAAAGTCCCATACTCCAAAGCGACGGCAAACCCCAGCAGGATGACGGTTCTAACTCACCATCCGGTGTGAGGGTGCGCCCACCGTAAAGCCCGTGTCCTGGGTTTTTACGAGCGAATTCCACGATCACATCCACCGCGTTTTCCAATAAAATCGTATCGGGATTCAACAATAAGACAAACTCCGCACTGGAATGCCTCACACCGAGGTTCACTCCTTTGGCAAACCCCAGATTTTCACCCGGGACAAGCAGTTCCACTTCTGGAAAATTTCGCCTGATGAACTCGACCGTCCCATCACGCGAATGATTGTCCACAACGATGACCTGCTGGTTCACCGCTTTCCGTTGTGAAAAAACACTCTCGAGGCATGCCCCTATGTGTTCTTCAGAATTATACGATACGATGACAATGGCTACATCTGCACTCATGAGGGGGATGATCGATATTTGATAACTTTGGCAGGCACTCCGCCGGCAATTGAGCCTGCGGGTAAATCTTTAGTGACTACCGCACCGGCACCCACAATGCACCCATCTCCAATGGTCACGCCTGCGGCCACGACCACATGGGCACCGAGCCAAACGTCATTTCCAATCCGGATATCCTGTTCGATTTTCGGTTGCTCGCTGATCAGCCCGCCAGTCCGAGTCTGATAGTTCGAAGCGGTGAGAAACACGCCGGGGGCTAACATCACGTTGTTCCCCAGGAAAATGCGTCCCGAAGTATCGCCCGCCCAGATCAAGCTTCGCTCGCCCAAATGGCAATTAGTGCCTGTGGTGATGCGCTCGCCATTACGGAATGAAACATTTGGAGATATTCTCGTGCCTTTTCCCGTCAGCAATTTCCTCCGCTCGCGGACATGGCTGTAACCGTAAAAATAAACCAGCCGCAACACATGAAGATAGCTCCTCGGATCGAGAAAAAAAACTACGGCATTCAGTGTCTTCAAAATCGGGAAACTCATCACCAAATAGCTGCGGATAACTGGAGGAAAACGACAAGGCTTGGGCACCTTAGCCACTACCATTTGGGTGTCAATCCTACGTCTCATTCAAGACACCATTCCTCTCCTGCCTCAAACCGACGTCCCAGAGTCCTCCTCACTCGTCAGATCGGCGACCCGCCATTTCTTCCAGTGAACGAAAATTCCCGGTGTTGTCCGCACGGGATTTGCCTCCATACTTAGCCCATGTTGTTTTTGCAACAACTCCGCGGCGAGCTCCGCAAACTCTTCGCCCGCCCCCGCACTTGGATGGGATACGGAGCCTTCCTCGTGATGAAGCCGAAAATGAAGGTCTTCGCCGCGTTTCCAGAATGGTCGGAAGGCGCACTCCGCCTCGGACTCTGCGCGGCGGGGATCGGGCTGAGCATGATCACGCTCTCATCCATTGCCTTCATGTTTTCCTGTTTCAAAATCAAGCCCGCCGCCGCCACCATCATCACGCTGAGCATCCTCTTCGTGGACATGATTTTACAAAATTCCAGTTCTTCAAACCCTACGAAGCGTGGTTCGTCACTTGGCAGATGAGCGCCTGGGTTTTCCTCGCCGAGCAACAGATTTTCTGGCCGAAAATCATCGAGTCTTACGCCGTCCTCGGCGGGCTGTACATCACGCTTTTCACCATCGGCTGGCTCTCGTTCTAGACGCGGGATTTCAAGACGTGAGGAGGGTGGATCTCCGGTCCACCCGTCCAGCTGTGTAACCATCAGCAGTCGGGAAACGTCGAACAGATGGAAGGATCAGTGATTTCACGCGAAATCCGCAGTCCACCGTGAAAATAGGGTGAGTTTCTGCCAATTTCCGCACGGGGCGACCGAAGATCGACCCTCCTTAGCTCAGCCCTGCCAGTTCACATTTTGGCTGCGGCTGTCGATGTGGGTGAAATCCGAGTAACCACCCACGCCACCGCGGAAAAGCCCGAGATCGCGCAGCTCGCGGGCGGTCTTGGTGACCTGTGAAGCCGAGATGGGAAATTTCACGTCCACGACGACATTTGCCTGATGCCATGAGCCATACTTCGCGCCTTCGCAGTGGGAATTGTAGGCCGGGCAACGGTAAGCGGAAACGATTTCCACCTGATGCACGCCCATTTCCATGGCGATCCGGTCCGCCACGCGGAAAGTGTATCCCATCCGGACCCACCAGACTTTCGGCGGTAGAATATTCCAAACGGACCCCTTCGACTTGGCATGCGCCTCAATGATCTGCGCCACGGAAATATTCTGGAGCTTCAGCGTGGAGAGATAACGGGTGTATTCAGGAAGTAACGATCCTTGGTTGTGCGCCCACTCCGGCGGCAATTCGGTCAGGTCAATCCTGCCCACCGCTTGAACTAGCGGCGGCGCAGTCCGGGAGCTCGTCTGCACATTCACCCGTGGCGCACTGTCTGGTTTCGCAGAGATTGAGGAAGTGATGAGGCCGAGACCGGCCAAACCGAGAGTGCCGATCACGCGCCGACGGTCGGTCGGCGGAGCTGAAATAGGAGTCGTCGTGGCGGGTTCGTTTGGGAAAAACATATCGGGAAAAGGGGATGCGTTGTTTGGCAACCAGCGTTTTGCGTGCCGGAAACCGGGATTTTTATCAACTCGGTTTTTCCGAATTCCCTGCGGCCAAACCACACTCATCCGGTGCGGCAAGCAAAAAATGCCGAGTCGGGCAAATTGCCAGATGCCTCCGCGGGGTGTTTCACCCCTACCCTGACGCCATTCCGCGCTGCCATTCAACATATTTGACGATGCCCTCGCGGATCGGCGTCATCGGGTGGTAGCCGAGAATTTTTTCCGCCAGTGAGGCGATGGAGGCTACTGGCAGAATGAATTACGCGCTCCAGTTCGTTGCACCGGCTCCAAATTTCACCCGTCCACCCGCTCCGCAAGAAGGCTCAAAATCGCTTCGATTTCCTCCTCGGCATCTACTGGCATGACGCCGACGACAGAGTTCAGATCGCTGACGTAGCCTTTGATCTGCTGGCGGACGCAGCTCTTGATGCGATCCAATGTGACGCCGGCGGCGATGATCTCCTCCTCGGTGACGTTGGTTTTCTGCGGGAGCTGGTTGATGTCCTCGATTAGGATGCCAGCCGTTTCGCTGCTGGGACCGAAGAGTTGATAGGTAAAATTTCGGTAACTATTCAGGACAGAAAGCTGACGGAGTTCCCGGCGAAGGCTGCTTTGATGGATTCCAGCAGGTTCATCCCTTGTTTGCGGATCGTGGAGATGTAACTGCTGATGACACAAAACCGCTCCGCTCCGTGAGTGCTGCCGAAACATCCCGATACTTTCTGCTCAACTTTGATCATGCGCAGGTCGCGCTCGGCTTGGTTGTTGTCAAAAGGAACGCTCAAATCATCCACGAAACGTAGCACTTCCTCGCGTTTGTCGCGCAGACGCCGCAGCAGGTTGTGCTCGGTGCTTTGTTTGTCACGGATTTCAGCCACGGCGGGGGCGACTCTTTCGGCACAGCGGACGACGGCTTGCACCACACTGCCCGCGCTGGGGCGGTGGCCGAAAAGGTCCTGGCAGATTTCCGCGGTGCGCTCGCAAGGGATGACTTGACGGATTTCATCACCGGTAGCGGGTTGGTCGCGCAGATCGGTGCGGCACTCCGGGCAGGTGTCGAGTGGCACGGACACGGTGATGTCGGGGGCTTGGGTTTGGTGTAGGGTTTGACCCGGGGCACCGGGTTGAGCTCCGGGTTTGCGCCCGCTGTTTTTGGGGCGCTGGGATTTCGTGCGTTTGAGCCCGTCGCTGGAGGGAGGCTTGCTGCTGTTGGAGCTGTTTTTGTTGAGACGTTTTTCCAACTCGACGATACGGGCCTCGAACTCGGCAACGCGGGCTTCGAGCGCGGCGACGAGTTCGCAGATCGCATCGACACCTTCTTTGTCCAAAGTTGCTTGGATAAAGGGGCGCAGGGCTTTGGCTCGTTCGGTCAACTCCATGATAACGCGGGAAGCCGGGAAAAGTGTTTAAGATTTCTTAATCACCTAAATAGTTACCCTTCTCCTCAATCACGCATTCCGCACCCATTGAATGAAAATATTTTCTATTTGTAATCAATTAACTGTAAACGTGTTGCGAATAGAATAAGCGCACGAAAAAACTAACAGTCTGTACATTGTAAACGCTTTATTGCTCATTCCTTTTCAT
>JBBRYQ010000126.1:0-10010 GCA_038237425.1 Verrucomicrobiales bacterium | reverse complement strand
CCACCTTCGCCGGGCTTCGCGCCTTGGGCCATTTTGATTTCCAGTTCGTCCGCATTGACGAGGTAGTAAGCGGATACGCCGAAGCGTCCGGACGCAACCTGCTTGATGTAAGACCGGGCAAAATCGCCATTCGGATACGGCTTGTAACGCACCGGATCTTCGCCACCTTCGCCGGAATCCGACTTGCCGCCGATCCGATTCATTGCGATGGCGAGGGTCTCATGGGCCTCGGGGGAAAGCGCCCCGAGCGACATTGCAGCCGTGGTGAAACGGCGGCGGATGCTCTCCATGGACTCCACTTCCTCCAGCGGGATCGGGCCGCTTGCCGCGGGCACGAAATCGATCAAATCTTTAATGGCTACCGGCTTGGTTTCCAATGAGACACGCACATATTCCTCGTAATCCTCGGCCTTGCCTGATTTGACGTAGGTGTGGAAATTCTTGATAACTTCCGTGGTGTAAACGTGGCGCTCGCCAGCCTTCCGATAGCGGTTGTAGCCGGGGTCGCCAAGGTCGAGCGATTCACCTTCTGGAACGACCGTTTCAAATGCGGCGCGGTGGCGGATGATGGATTCCTCAGCGATTTCCAAGAAGCCGACGCCGCCAATTTTCGAGGGCACTCCGGTGAACGAAAAATCCACGACTTCATTGCCCACGCCGATGGCCTCGAAAGTCTGTGCGCCTTGATAGGAATTCAGGACTGAAATGCCCATTTTGGACATGATTTTGAGAATGCCCTTTTCGAGTGCCTTGCGATAATTCGTCATCGCCTTCTGGGCGGTGATTTCACCGAGCTTGTTCTTTCCGGCGTCCGCCGCGACGAGCTGGCGGACGGTAGCGTAGCCGAGATACGGGCAAATCGCTGTGGCTCCGAAACCGAAACAGCAGGCGATCTGGTGAACATCGCGGGCCTCTCCGGTTTCCAGAACGATGGATGCCCGCATCCGCATGCGGATGCGGTTGAGGTGATGATGGACGGTTCCAATTGCCAGTAATGTCGGGATCGGAATGCGCTCGGCAGACGTGGCGCGGTCGGAGAGAATTAGGATGTTATGGTTCGCCCGGACTGCGGCTTCCGCTTCGGCACAAATTTCGTCGAGGCGGATTTTCAAACCCTTAGCGCCGATCGCGGCTGGCCAGGTGCAGTCGAGGGTGACGGAAGGGAAGCCGTGCTCTTCGAAGTGCTTGATCCTCTCAAGCTGATGCTCAAACAGGATGGCGCTGTCCAAACTGACCGTCATGCAATGCAGAGGTGTCTCGTCCAAGAGGTTCCGCTCAACACCGAGTCCGGCGCCGAGAGACATCACTGCCCACTCACGAATTGGGTCGATCGGTGGATTAGTAACTTGGGCAAACAGTTGTTTGAAGTAGGTGTATAGAAGACGTGGCTGGGTCGAGAGAATGGCGAGGGGAATATCGTCTCCCATTGAGAAAACCGCCTCTTGGGCGCTCTTCATCATCGGTGGAAATACCATATCCAGTTCTTCGAGAGAAATACCGTGAGCGACCTGATTACGAGAGAGTTCCAGAGATGAGAAGTCAATCTCAGGGACGTGCGCCTGCGGTGAGACGAACTTGCGGAGCGCGAGTGCGTTTTCATCGATCCAGCGGCGATATGGCTTCTGCTTGGCAAGCTCCTCTTTGATCTCTCGATCATACTTGAACTCGCCGGTGACGGTGTTTGCCGAGAGCATTTGACCAGGCCCCAAACGCCCCTTTCGAACGACCGTTCCATCATCGAATATCACCGCGCCCGCTTCGGAGCCGATGTAGAGCACGCCGTCTTCCGTGATTTTATAACGCGACGGACGAAGGCCATTGCGGTCGAGGGAGGCACAGAGTTTCGTGCCATCGGTGAAGACCAGGCCGGCCGGTCCGTCCCAGGGCTCGGAGAACGAACGGATGTATTGGTAGAATGCCCGGACCTCGTCGGAAATCTCCTCGTCGTTCCGGTAAGCAGGCGGGACCAGCATGCACATCGCGTGTTCCGGCGAGCGACCGGAAAGTATGAGCAGCTCGAGTGCGTGATCGAGCGATGCGGAGTCGGATTCGCCGTGGCGGATGAGGTTTTTCACCAACTCGATATCGTCGCCCCAGGCTGGCGAGGCGAAAAACTCCTCGCGCGATGTCATCCAGTTCCGGTTGCCTTCCACCGTATTGATTTCGCCGTTGTGGCACATCATGCGGAACGGCTGCCCGAGCGGCCAAGCAGGGAAGGTGTTGGTCGAGAACCGCTGGTGATAGAGAGCGATGGCGATTTCGTAATCCGGATCGGCAAAATCGAGGTAAAACGCCCGCAGCGCGGCTGGCATGGCGAGCGCTTTGTAGGAAATCAGACGGCTCGAAAATGTCGGCACGTAGAAACTCTGGATCGCCTTCGTGCGGTGCTCGATTTCACGGCGGCAAAGGTAAAGTTTCCGCTCGAAATCATCGGCGTCCATCGCGGCAGGGCGGACCATCAGCAAATGCTCGATCTGTGGGCGGCTGGCGAGCGCGATTTTCCCAAGAGCATCAGGATCGACAGGCACTTCTCGCCAGCCAATGGCGGAAATTCCGCGCTTTGCGAGTACCTCGGAAGTGACCTCGCGGATTTCCGTGATCGCGGCGCTATTTTCAGCAGGGAAAAAGAACACGCCGACTGCGAGGTCCGCATCGTTTTCCACCTTGAAGCCGAGTTTCTCAGCCGCCTTGCGGAAAAGCGGGCGGGGGATCTGGGTCAGCACGCCCGAGCCATCGCCAGTTTTCATGTCGGCATCCACGGCTCCGCGGTGGGTCATGCAGCAGACGGAGGTGAGCGCGTAGTCGAGAATCTGATAGCTCGCCTTACCCTTCAGGTGGGCGATCGCACCCATCCCGCAGTTGTCGTGTTCTTGGGAAAGCCGGTGCAGGGAGCCGGGAACGAGGGGGGTGCTGGAGTGGTAAAATGCGTTCATCAGGATTCGAAAATCAGGCCGCAGTTACAACGCCTGACTCGGGGCGCAATAAACGGCAGCTCACTGGAACTGCCAAGCAGGAATTGTGCCTGATACAGAGGCACCTATGGAGATCAGGCGATCTCGGAAACTTCCTCTGGCGGCAGCAATCCACGGTCCACGAGGAAGCGGTCGGCAGCCCCCAAGGTCACTTCGAAATTCTTGTGACTGACGTTGAAATTGAAGAAGCTGTGTTCGGCTCTTTCGAAATCGATGAGCTCGCAGACATTGCCGCGCCAGCGCATGCGGCGGCGGAATTTCTCCACCTCGTCGAACGGCGTGATGCGGTCAGATTTTCCGTGGAAAAACAACATCGGTGGCAGCTTGCGGCGCATCAGGCTCGTAGGACTGAGGTGCTTGGCGGTCTTCGCGTCGGGAAAACGGTCGGTGGCCGGTCCTTTAGAAGCGGTGTTGACCAGGGCACTGAAGAGAATCAGCGCCTGCGGCGTACAGGTTAGACCGTCCACTGGCGGCAGATCCTTCGCTTTCGGCATCGCCGTGAGCAGGGCGAGAAATGCTCCGCCACCCGCGCCGCCGATGGTAAGACGGTCGGGATCTAGATTGAAGGTGTCGAAATTATGGCGCAACCAGCGAATGAGGTCGCGGGCGTCCTCGATCGCCTCTAACGGGCCAGTGCCGTGTTTCACCGAAGTCCTAGTTTCCGCCGCCACCGCCACGGCACCACGACTGGCGAAGTGGAGGCAATGGGGGACAAATTGTGTCGGCGTGGGAGAATCCCAAAAGCCTCCATGGAAAAACACCACCACCGGTCTCGGCGCGGCATCCGACTTTTCAGGGAGAAAGACATGCGCAAGCACGTCGCCTTGGGGACGTTGTTCGTAAACGTAGGTCGCCGCGTCCTTGAGAATTTCCCGATCCCGCGCTTCGCCAATCGGCGCCACCCTCTGCAAAATACTGCTCATAGCTCAATACCCGCCGCACTCAATCAAATCGGCCTGCAATTTGTTTGTTGTGAAAATGCCCGTCTTGTCCAATCGTTTCGCCCATGAAACGATTATTTTTTGCGTTCTCACTGCTTCTCTGCTCCCTAGCAGCAGCACAGGACAATCTTCGTCCCGCGCTCGAGACCACCTACAGCGCGTGGCGCGAGGCGATGATACGCCGCGATCCATCCGCCTGGCAGCGCGTCACCGCCGATCACCGCCGGGTGGAGGTGCGTAACCGCATCGTTTCTGAAAAAATGCCGTTTCCTGCCTCAGTTTTCAATCTGCCAGCACCACCGCCGAGTTTGCAGGGGTTGAAGTTTCTGGAAGCGAAACAGAACGGAGCGACTGCCAAAGCGTCCTATTTTGGAAAGATCGACTTCGGTATCGGTGGCGAGCCCAGCGAGAATCTGATCGTGCTTTCCTTCGTCAAGGGCAGCGGGGGATGGCTTTACGACCGTGCAGACTACGTCAATCTAACCGCCCTTCCGGCGGTGCGCAAAGAACTGGCAGCCGGCGACTTGAAGTATCTGAAAGAGACTCCCGAAGCTCAGCCGAGCGGCCAGGTGCCGATCTCTCCGTTGGCAGCAAATCCGGCAAAATACGTCGCCAAAGTTTACGTGTTCTGCCCGGGCCGTGAGGTGCAGGTGCAGGTGAATAAAATCAGCCGCCACCGGTTTGCGAACGCGAAGGAAGCCGAGATCGTCATCGGCGGTGCGCTCGATGGGCCGAACGAAGTGCAATATTCGATCAAAAAACTGGAGGGCAGCACCGGCAAGGAGGTCATGACGATCCGGGTTTATCTGATGTCGAGCATCCAGGGCGAGAAGCCGATCAAGGCGTTCGAGTATCAGATCGGCGCTGGCGAGGCTCCGAAGCCGTTCGGCACCGGAACTTTTAACCTGGATGCAACGACCGTAGCCAAGCTCTCCACCAAGCAGGCGGGTTGATGCGCTGTTCTTGGCGACTCAGAACAGGGGGCAGCGGAAGTGGGGCAGTCGGTCAATGGATCAGAGTTTAACCGCTCGGAGTCAGGCCATTCTTAACTCCGCATTACATATATTGTAACAAGTAATAAATCTGCGCTCTGGTGATGTTCTGGGCTGGCGGTGACGGCATTGGGCCGATATTTCCAATGAATGAGCCGCTTGCAGAACGATGTCGCCGACCTGATGCATGATGCGGATCGCCGGGTCGGAGTGACCCGGCGGCCATTGTATCGGATTTATGAAATCCATTCTGCGATTCTCAGCGGCTCTTATCCGAACTGTTCAAAGCTCGCAGAAAAATTCTGTGTGAAGCGCAAAACCGTGCAGCGCGACATCACGTTCATGCGCGACGAGCTGAATCTGCCGGTCAAATACGAGGACTCGCTGCATGGCTATTATTACGATTCGGACGTTTCAGATTTCCCGGTTTTCCAAACGACTGCCGAAGAACTCGCCGGATTATTCCTTGCCCGGACTGCGCTGGAATCCGTCCGTGGCACACCGTTGGCGGAGGTCATGGATAAGGTTTTTGCGAACCTTACAAGGGGCATGAACGGTAAAATCGAGTTCGCCTGGAGCGATCTGGATGCCGCATTTTCCCGCAAAACTGTAGAACAGAATCCACGCGACGTGAAACGCTTTGGGCAAATTGCAAAAGCCATTCTAGATCAATCGGTCATCACATTTTTTTATACCAAACTGGGCGCGGAAACCAGCGAGGCAAGGAAGGTCCGGCCGTTGCATCTAGGCGAAGTGGATGGTGGCTGGTATCTGATCGCCATGGACCTCGGGCGCGGGGCTTTGCGGAATTTCGCGCTGCCGAGAATGAGTCGGTTGAAAACCACCAGCGAGACCTTTGAGCGACCGGAGAATTTCAATGGTGCTGACCATTTGAAACAATCGTTCGGAATTTGGCACGTGGCGAACGACTACTCTCGACAACTCGTCCGGGTTGAATTGAAAAACTACGCGGCGAGATTGGCTCATGAGCGCCGTTGGCATCCGACACAGGAAATTTTCCCGATGAATGGCAAAGGCACACGCGTGGAGGTCCGTTTCGAAGTCGGTAGGCTTGAGGAGGTCCTGCGGTGGGTGCTGAGCTTCGGTAGCCACGCGAAGGTGCTCGGCCCGCCGGAATTGGTGAAGATGGTCCGTGAGGAAATCGATGCGATGAAGGGCTAGTGAGGATCAGGATTTGTTGGGCCAAGTGCCATCGACAAGCGAGGAATTCCAACTAGCATCCCGGCCATGCGATTTATTTTTCCTGTTCTGCTAGGTCTGAGTTTGTCGTCGTTCGCCGCTCCGGAGCCGGAAAAGTCGGCGGACGCTGCAGAAAAAGAAGCTCCCGTGGCAAAACCCGCCGAGCCGATCACCCGTGACTCGACGGTCACGATCAACGGCCAAAAAGTGCCCTATCGCGTCAGCACCGGAAAACTCCAGCTCAAGCAGGACGATGGCAAGCCGCGTGCGTCGATTTTCCACGTCAGTTACACCCGGACCGACGTGAAGGACCCATCAACGCGGCCCGTGATGTTCGCTTTCAACGGCGGCCCGGGATCATCGGCGGTCTGGCTGCATATCGGGGTGCTCGGTCCGAAAATCGTAAAACTGCCGGGTGACGGCACTCTGGCCCCGATGCCCCCTGCCCGCGTCGCTGACAATCCGCTGAGCATCCTCGACGTTTGCGATCTGGTTTTCGTGGACCCGGTTTCCACTGGCTACAGCCGGGCGGAGAAGGACACGAAGCCGGGTGATTTCCACGGGCTGGACGAGGACATCGAATCGGTGGGTGATTTCATCCGCCGCTGGGTCAGCGAGCACGACCGCTGGTCATCACCGAAATATCTGCTAGGCGAATCCTACGGCGGTGTCCGCGTGGCCGGGCTTTCGAATCATTTGCAGTCCCGCTACGGCATGACCCTCAACGGAGTGGTTCTGCTTTCGTCATTGCTCGATTTCTCCACGCTGCAGCCAGCGCAGGGTAACGACCTCGCATACGAGGTCTATTTGCCGTCGCTCACCGGCACGGCGCATTTTCACAAGAAGATCCAGGGTGATCGGGATGCCCTCGTGAAGGAATGTCGGGAATTCGCCTTTGGTGAGTATGCCACCGCGCTGCTCAAGGGTAGCGAGCTTGATCTAGCAGGTCGGACCGCGATCGCTGCGAAAATGGAAAAGTTCACCGGCATCGACGCCGCGACCTGTCTTGCGCACGACCTCCGGATCGACTCCACGTTTTTCCGCGCTGAGCTGCTGCGCAAAGAGGGCAAGGTGATCGGCCGCTTCGACGCGCGGGTGGCTTGGGATGCCACAGAAAAATCGGCTCCGGTGCCGGATTACGATCCGTCCTATTCGCTGGCTTACGGCGCGTTTGCCACTGCGATGCTGGATTACCTCGGCCGTGATCTCGGCTACAAGGAGGACCAGCCGTATGAAGTCCTAACAAGCAAAGTCCAGCCGTGGCGCTGGAACTCGAACAACCAAGTCGTCAATCTCAGCGAGCGACTGGCCAATGCGATGCGTGATAATCCTCATCTGAAAGTCCTCGTCATGGGTGGCTACACCGATCTTGCGACTCCGCCTGAGGGAGTTGCGTATTCTGTCCGGCATTTGCTGGATCTACCGGAAAATGTGCGTGGCAACTTTCAGACCGCATCGTTCGACGGCGGGCACATGTTTTATTTGAATCCACCGGATCTCATCAAGACCCGTGCGGAACTCGTGAAGTTCATTCAAGGGGCGAACCCCTGATAGTGGGTGCTGCCCCCCCGCCCTGCTTGGGCTTTTATCTGTTAGCTTTCATTTCTCATGACTCGCCCTCATGCCCGGCGGGAAAATACTTCACGGGAAAAGCGTTCTGTCGATGGCAACGTGGCAAGCTTCACGCTGGTTATGGTGGCACGAGCATCAAGCAGCTCAGCACACCAGACCACAATCATCATGAAAACGAAAACACTGTTGTTTCTATCAACCGCCAGTCTTCTCCGTGCGGGAAGTCCTGACCTTGAGACCACCCTCGCAGCCAAGCCGGAGCCTTGGATCAAGCCCCTCATCGACATCCGCGCGCGCTATGAGTTCGCCAATATCGATCCCTTGGATTCATCGAACGCCTTTACCACGCGTGAGCGCCTCGGACTGAAAACCATGGCATGGAACGGTTTCAGCGCGTTGATTGAAGGAGAATTCAGCCAAGCCATCGGCGATGACTACAATGGCGGTGCCGGGCCGGACGCAGCGCCTTTCGATCCCGCCAACTCACCGATCTTCGATCCTGAGACTAACGAACTCAACCAAGGGTATATCCAATACGAAGGCTTTGATACCACCGCACGCGTCGGACGCCAACGCATCATCTATGACAACGCGGCTTTCATCGGCAACGTCGGATGGCGTCAGAACGAGCAGACCTACGATGCTGTCTCATTCACTAATAAGTCGATCGATGGGCTCACTCTCAACTATGCCTACGTGGGCCAGGTGAACCGGATCTTCGGATCAGACGCGGATTCTCCGATCGGTTTCCTACCCGGCTTTACCAACGTCCAGGACATCCAGTCCGACGTCCACCTCTTCAACGCATCCTATAAGGGCATCAAGGGACTCACGCTCGGTGGCTACGCCTACATCATGAATTTCAAGGATCTCGGAGCATGGGATAATAACACCTTCGGCGTCAGCGCTAAGGGAACTCTCGGCGGAGTGGATCTCTACGGTGAGTTCGCCTATCAGGATAAGTCCGGCCTCAAGGGGGAAGACACTGCGTTCTATTCACATACCACCGCTTCGAAAACGTTCTTCGGAAACCAGGCGTTCACGCTCGGTCTCGAAAACCTCGGTGCCGGATTCAAAACCCCGCTTGCCACCGTCCATGCCTTCAATGGATTTGCCGACGTCACCGACGGTGCCCGTATCTCTGGTGCACATAACGGTCTGACAGACATTTACTTCTCACACACTACTCCGCTGTTTTACGGCATCAAGTGGATGAACGTGCTTCACGCGATGGGAGATAACGAGATCTCTGCCGGCTACGGTTGGGAATATGACTCGGTGCTGACCAAGAAGTTCGATGATAACTTCACGGCCATTGCGAAGTTCGCTCACTTCGAGAGCGAAGACGATGCTTACGTCGGACCTGTTCCACTTCCAGATGCCACGCGCTTCTCTGTGGAACTCAACTATACCTTCTGATCTTTTTTGGTAAATCGGTTGCTAAGAAGAAGGTCGTTTCGAGAAATCGGGACGGCCTTCAAATCGTATCAAAAAACAAGTCACTCGGATTCGGCTAAATTTGCAGGCATCGCAGCGAACGCCATTTCACAAAGCCCAATGAATGCCTCCTCAACAAGGCTCGGCTCGCGCTTGGGTGAGTGAAAAACTCCCCACTCGCGATCAATGCCCGGCTCGTCGATGTTCACTACCTTCAGGCTGCCGTCCTCGATCTCGCGAGTGGCCACCCAAGGTGCGACGATTCCCACGCCGATGCCGAGCTTTGCCATTTCCTTAATCGCCTGCATGTCTCCGAGAACGAGCGGCTTTTTCCCACGGCCACCCTTTTGCTCAAGCCATTCTTCTATCAATCGATGAGTTTCCGTTGCTTTCGCATAGATGATGAACTGATGGTCGTTAATTGTCGAAAGAACCAACGACTGATCGATCGCCCACGGATGGAATGGTGAAACGACAAAAGCGAGTCGGTCCTTGAACATGGGCCGGTAGCCTTCATCTCCTTTGCCTCGGGGCTTGAGTCCGACGACGAGATCGAGATCGGCCCCGGCGAGGCGATCTAACAAAACAGTGGTATCCCCCGCTTCGATCACTGGTTCGCACCTGGGAAAACAATCGCGGAACTCGCGCAAAACCGATGGGATCAGGAAATGACAAAGGGTGTGCGGTGCACCGATTCTGATGCGCGTTTGCCCCCAGCGGCGCAATCCATCGAGATCGCGGCTCGCTTGTTCTAGTTCGAAGATGACGCGCTTACAGCGGCGGAGAAGAAGCTCACCTTCTGCCGTCACAGCCACCCGTTTTCCGCTACGGTCTAGCAGGCGACAAGAAAGCTGCTCTTCAAGAGTCCGCAGCGAATGGCTGACTGCCGACTGGGT
>JBBRYQ010000125.1:0-10151 GCA_038237425.1 Verrucomicrobiales bacterium | reverse complement strand
TTCCGCCATACGTCCGAGAAACCGATGTACCGCCCGCATACTATCCGAACTCAGAACCATGAGAACAACCCCCTTTTCCCCGCCCTCCGGTCTAGCCCAACGGCTGTTCAGGAGCCTCCCGCAAAAAGCAAATTCCTAGCAATCGTGTGGTCCGGTCGCACCGCTGTCCTTCGCGGCAACGTGCGGGAGAGGATGCGGATTTTCCAGAAAATCCGGATGTAGGGATCTGAGTGGAACACGAGCCGCCCGGAATTTCCGGCACAGCCTGTTTTTAGCAGGCTGCGACGTGGATTCAGGACGTTTCAAAAACCGTGCGACTGTCGATTTCTCAGTGTCCCAGCATCCACGGCCGGGCGGAGGGCTTCTGGGAATTGAGGACGCCGAGCTTGGTCTCCTTGGTGCGGGTGGGGCGGATCTTGGTGCCCATGGTGCCGCATCCGCAACCGCTGCCACAGGAGTGGGCGTTGCTGATTCGCGGCTCGTGCCGGCTCTTTTCGTTCACGGCGTGGGCCTTGCGTTTGACAGGACTCATCAACGCGAGGTTGGGCGCGAGGATGAGCCGCTGGCCGACGCGCGAGCACTCGGGGCACGGGGTGGGGTCGTTGCGCTCGTCGATGGTTAGCAACGCGCGGAAGTCGCCGCACTCGGGGCAGGAGAAATCGTAAACGGGCATGGCGGTTGGTTTCTATAACACTTTGGCAAGGTCGAAGCCGGGGGTGACGCTCTTTGTCGGACCGTTCGCATTCGGCATGATGTCGAAGTCGAAAATCTCCGTCGGCAGCCAGAGCGTGGCGCAGGCGTTGGGAATGTCCACGATTCCGCTGATGTGGCCCTCGACCGGGGCTGTGCCGAGGATGGCGTAGGCCTGTTCGCCGGTATAACCGAATTTCTTCATGTACTCGATGGCATTGAGGCAGGCCATCTTGTAGGAGACGAACGGGTCGAGGTAATGCTGCTTGCCGGCCTCATCCACCGAGATGCCTTCGAAAATGATGTGGCGCTTGTAGTTAGGAGTGAGCGGGCTGGGGATGAAGAGTGGATTGCGGATGGCGTATTTTTCCATGCCGCCCTTGAGCACGCTGACGCGGATGTCGAGGTAGCCGGCCATTTCGATGGCACCGCAGAAGGTGATCTCGCCGTCGCCCTGGCTGAAGTGGATGTCGCCCATGGAGAGACCGCCGTCCTTCACGTAAACCGGGAAATAGACCTTGGAACCCTTGGTGAGGTTCTTGATATCGCAGTTCCCGCCGTGTTCGCGCGGCGGGACGGTGCGGGCACCCTCGGCTGCGGCGGCGTCGCGGGCGGCGCCGGTCATGCGGCCCATGTGGGCGGTGGGGGCGGAGGGCAGGGCGCAAAGCGGCGGGACGCGCTCGGGATCGGTGTCGAAGAGTTCCTTTTCCCGCACGTTCCAGGTGTTTAGCATTTCCTTGGACGGCAAGCAGCCGATGAGGCCGGGGTGCATGATGCCGGCGAACTCGACGTTGGGAATGTGGCGCGACGAGGTGTAGATGCCGTGGAAATCCCAACAGGCCTTGCGGGCGTCCGGGTAGTGGTCGGTGAGGAATCCGCCACCGTTGAGTTTGGAGAAGAGCCCGGTGAAGCCCCACTGGTATTCGTCGAGCACGCCCACGTCGAGGATGTCGACTACCAGCAGGTCGCCAGGCTCCGCGCCGTGGACGCCGATGGGACCGGAGAGATAATGGACCTTGGTGAGATCCACGACGTCGATGTCGTTGGCCGCGTCGTCATTTTTGATCTGTCCGCCGGTCCAGTCGATGCACTCGACGCGGAATTCATCGCCGGGATTCACCATCGCCACCATGGGAATGTCCGGGTGCCAGCGGTTGTGAAGGTAGTCCTGGGATTCCGGGGTGGCGTCGAGGTCAACTTTGATCAGTGTTTTCATATGTCGTTGTTGGTTTTATGGTGGAGAGGATGTGGATGGGTCAAACGGCGAGCATGGCTTTGATCTGGTCGGAATCCACGTCGGCGCGGCGGTCCTCGCGGATGAGTCTTCCCTTATCGATGACCATGATGTTGTCGCAGGTATCGAGCACGAAGCTGAGCACCTGCTCGCTGACGACGATGGTGAGTTTCCTCAGGTCCCTGATCTCGCGCAGGCTGCGGGAAATGTCCTTGATGATGGACGGCTGGATGCCTTCGGTCGGCTCGTCGAGCAGGAGCACGCTCGGGTTGGTCATCAGCGCGCGGCCGATGGCGAGTTGTTGCTGCTGGCCGCCGGATAGATTGCCGCCCTTGCGCTTGCGCATTTCCTGAAGCACCGGGAAAAGCGCGTAGATTTCCTCGACGGAGTCGTAGCGGACTTTACCCGCGACCCCGGAGATCAGATTTTCATAAACCGTGAGATAGGGGAAGATCATCCGGCCCTGGGGCACGAACGCCACGCCCTGCGCGACCCGGCGGTGGGACGGCTGGTTGGTGATTTCCTTGCCGTTGAGCGTGATCTTGCCGGAGCGAGTCGGGATCATGCCGATCAACGAGCGGAAGAGCGTGCTCTTGCCCATGCCATTCCGCCCGATGATGCCGAGGATTTCGCCCTGCGGCGCGGTGAAACTCATGTCGGGGATGACGACGCTTTGTCCATAACAGACCTGGAGGTTGTTGACTGAGATCATGATGTTAGTGTCCGATGTAAACTTCGATGACTTTGGGATCCTGGCTGACTTTCTCCATGGAGCCCTCGGCGAGGATCCTGCCGAGGTGCATGACGGTGACGCGGTCGGCGATCTCACGGACGAACTCCATGTCGTGCTCGATGACGATGACCGAGCGGTCCTTGGAAATCTTGCGGATGAGGGCGGCGGTCTCGGTGCGCTCGCGCACGCTCATGCCGGCGACGGGTTCGTCGAGCATGATGATTTCCGGGTCCTGCATGAGCAGCATGCCGATTTCCAGCCACTGCTTCTGACCGTGGCTGAGGATGCCGGCTTCGGTGTCGAGCTTGTCGGAGAGACCGATCTGTGCGGCCACATCCTCGCATTGTTTCTGGATGGCGGCCGTGCGGCGGAACATCAGGCAGCCGATCACGCCGCGGCCGGTGGGGTGGGAGAGTTCGAGGTTTTCGAAAACGGTGAGGTTTTCGTAAATCGACGGGTTCTGGAACTTCCGGCCGATGCCGGCGCGGACGATCCGGTATTCCCTGACGCCGCGGAGTTCCTTGCCCTTGAACTTGATGCTGCCGGAGGTGGCGGGTGTCTTGCCACAGATCAGGTCGAGCACGGTGGTCTTGCCGGCGCCGTTAGGGCCGATGATGACGTGCACATGGTTTTGGGCGAGGTAGAAGTTGAAGCCATCGACCGCTTTGAATCCGTCGAATGAGACTCCGAGGTCTTCCACCTCGAGGACGTTGTCGTGATCAGTTTTCATCGGATATCGGGGTGGCTTTGGTTACGACAGGCGTGGTCTTCTGGAAGCGGGCGAAAAGGGCGGCATACTTTTCCCTGCTGGTCGGGATTTTCTCCAGCAGTCCGGCCAGTCCGTTCGGGAAGAACATGACGACCGCGATGAAGGTGCCGCCCATCAGGTAGAGCCATAGGTCGGGATAAGCCTCGGAGAATGTCGTTTTCCCGAAGTTGACGATGAGGCAGCCGAGAATGGCACCGAGGACCGACAGCCTTCCTCCGACGGCGGTGAAAATCACCATTTCAATGGATGGGACGATGCCGACGATCGACGGCGACATGAAGCCCACCTGAAGGACGAAGAGTGCTCCACCCATACCGCTGAGCAGTGCGGCGAAGGCGAAGATGAAAGCGCGTATCATCGCCACGTCATACCCCGAGAAGCGCACCCGGTCCTCGCGGTCGCGAATGGCGACGAGCACGCGGCCGAGCCGGGTGTTGATGATGTATTTCGCTCCCATGGCCACGGTAAAAAGCAGGACCACGCAGAGGAAGTAGAGGATGTATTGGGCGTGCTCGCTGCGAATGTCCCAGCCACAGAGCGTGCGCAGGTCGGTGATGCCGTTTCTGCCGCCGGTGTATCCCTGGTTGCCGTCGATCCCGAGTGAGAAGATGAGTGCGATCGACTGGGTGATGATGGCGAAATAGACTCCGCCGACACGCCGCCGGAACATCGCCCAGCCGATGATGAACGCGATCACCGCCGGAACGACGAGGATGGCCCCGATGGTGAAGGGCAGGCTCTTGAACGGCTCCCAATACATGGGCAGTTTCGTGATCTGGTTCCAGTCCATGAAGTCCGGGATTCCGGGTGTGGATTGAATGGCAGTGGTGACAGGATCGGATGCCTCCAGCTTCAGAAACATGGCCATGCAGTAACCGCCGAGGCCGAAGAACACGCCCTGGCCGAGGCTGAGGATGCCGCAGCGGCCCCAGAGCAGCACCAGTCCGATGGCGACGAAGCCGAAGCTCAGGTATTTCCCTACCAGATTGAGGCGGAACACCGGCAGAGCCAGCGGAAGGATGACCAGCAGGAGCAGGAGGAATGCCCCGAAGGCGATGGCCTCTCCGCGTGTTTTGAACAGGGTGCGAAATAACAGTGGCATGACTTTGTGGGTGATGGATTGGCGGTCAGTGGCCGCGGACTTTGCTCGGGAAGAGCCCCTGGGGCCGGATCATCAGGGCGATGACGATCACTAGCAGCGTGGCGACCTTGCCCTTGGTTCCTTCCAGGAAGAACTCGAGGATCGACTGCGCCTGGGCGATGCCGAACGCGGATGCCAGGCATCCCAGCAGGCTGGCGGTCCCGCCGGAGACCACGACGAGGAATGCGTCCACGATGTAGCGGCTGCCGCTGTCCGGTCCCGTCGAGCCGATGGTGGTGAAGGCCGCGCCGGCGATTCCGGCGATGCCGCAGCCGAGGCTGAACGCCAGGCGGTCCACCTTGCCGGTGTTGATCCCGACGGCGGCGCTCATCTTGCGGTTCTGGACGGTGGCCCGGAGCCGGAGTCCGAAGGCGGAGCGATACATGAAGGTGATCAGCGCGATGGTGACAACGATCGAAAGCCCGAGCACGAACATGCCGTTGATGGGGATGTCGAGGCCTTCCTTGACGTTGTAGGAGCCCATGAGCCAATCGGGCAGGGTGGGTGTGACCTCACGCGCGCCGAAGATGGAGCGGTAGGATTGCTGGAGGATCAGGCTGAGCCCCCAGGTGGCTAACAACGTGTCAAGCGGTCGGTGGTAGAGGTGTCGTATCATCAGCCACTCGACCAGCGCGCCAAGCGCGGCGCAGACGACGAATGCCAGCGCGATGGCGGCGACGAAATAGTAGGGCCCGAATGACGGGGCGTAGGTTTGGGTGAGATGGGAGCAGAAATAAACGGTGTAGGCGCCGAGGGCCATGAACTCGCCGTGAGCCATGTTGATCACTCCCATCTGTCCGAAAATCAGCGCGAGGCCGAGGCCCATGAGCAGGAGGACGCTGAACAGGCTAAGGCCCGAGAAGCCCTGCATGATGAAAATGCTTTGTAATTCTTCGCTGGTGTATTCTCCCATAAAAATCAGGCGTTTCGAAGGTTTGAAAAGGTTCCTTGGTTAGGAAATGCGGAGGGCCGGAAACTACCCGGCCCTCCGGGTTATAGCGGGGCTCCGATGAGAGCCGGAAATCGCTTATTGATAGCCTTTCGGGAATGGATCCGGTTCGATGAGCGCGGATTCATAGAGAACCTTGGCCTGTCCGTCTTTCTGCCATTGTCCAATCCGGAGTTTGCTCCAGAGGTGATGGTTCGGGTGGACCTTGACGTAGCCTTCCGGGGCGGTGGTCAGCTCGAGGCCGGGCGAAGCTTCCGCGATCTTGTCGATGTCGAAGCTCTTCGCTTTTTCAACCGCTGCTTTCCAGAGCCATGGGCCGAGATAGCCGGCCTGGGTGACATCGCCGATGACGCTGCTAGCACCATATTTGGCTTTGAACGCCTTGACGAATTCGACGTTGTTCGGGTTGTCCAGGCTCTGGAAGTATTTCATCGCGGAGTAGAAGCCGGCGAGATTCTCCCCGCCGATTCCGAGCACTTCGTCCTCGGTCACCGAGATGGTGAGGAGCGTTTGCTTGGTTCCGTTGATGCCGGCGGCGGCGAGCTGCTTGTAGAACGACACGTTGGAACCACCGACGACGGCGGCGTAGATGACGTCCGGCTTCTTGAGCTTGATCTTGTTGATCAGCGATCCGAAGGAAGTGCTGCCGAGGGCGTAGAACTCCTCGCCGACCACGGTGCCCTTGAGCACGTTCTCAATGTGCTTGCGGGCGATCTTCATGGAGGTGCGGGGCCAGATGTAGTCGGAGCCGACCAGATAGAACGTCTTCGCCTTCTTCTCCTTGGCGATCCAGTCGAGCCCGGCGATGATCTGCTGGGTGGCTTCCTGACCGGTGTAGATCACGTTCTTGGATTGCTCGAGGCCCTCATAGAATGTCGGGTAGTAGAGCATCCCGTTTTCCTTCTCGAAGACCGGAAGCACCGCCTTGCGGGAAGCGGAGGTCCAGCAACCGAAGACGGTGCCGACCTTGTCGCTGACGAGCAGTTTCTTGGCCTTTTCCGCGAAGGTCGGCCAATCGCTCGCACCGTCCTCCTTGATGACTTTGATCTGTCTTCCGAGAACCCCGCCCATGCCGTTGATCTGGTCGATGGCGAGTTGCTCGGCCTGGATGGAGCCGGTTTCGCTGATGGCCATGGTGCCGGTGGCGGAGTGCAACTGGCCGACGGTCACCGTGTCATCGGTGACGGCAAGTCCGGTGGTGTTGACCTGGGAGGTCGGGAGTTTGTCCTGGGCCGTCGCCGTGGCCGTCGCGAGGGCGAGGGCGGCAACCTTCAGGAAGTGGTGGCTTAGTGATTTTAGTTTCATGGTTTGGAGTCGTTGTGTGGCGGTGGTCGCGGAGGTCGTTTCTGATAGCTCCGCGACGACAGTCATGGTTGCACCGGTTGTGCCATGTGCCAGGAGGCGGCGCTGAAATCGATTCACGATGGCGCGCCGGGGGAAGTCCCGGAGTTCCGGCGTCTTCCCGGGTTTGGCACGCGCTTTGCTCCCGCTTTTGCCAGAGCATGTTGAATATGATTCACGATACCCCGGGCAGGCTGCGGGAACCGCCGGTGATTGATCCGGGGATCGTCGATTCGAAGCGGTTGCAGATGTTTTATGTCTCCGTGAAGGAGGGGAGTTTCGCCGCGGCGGCGCAGATTTTATCCGTGAGTCCCTCTGCGATCAGTCACGCGATGAAGTCGCTGGAGGAGGATTTGGGGTGTTCGCTGTTCCGTCGGCTTGGGCCGCAGGTGAAGCCAACCGGCGCGGCCGTGCGATTGTTGCCGATGGTTGAGGATCTGTTGGTGAGGATGTCCTCGATGAAGAGTGAGCTCGCGACTCTGGATGGTCGCTCGGAGAAGCTGGTTTTCCGGATGCCGTCGTGTCTGCTGGGTATTTTGCAGATCGGTCCGCTATCGACATTTCACGAATGCTTCCCTGCCGCGGATTTGGAAATGGTGATGACTCACAACGGGAAGGACGAGCAGCCCGGCAAGCAGGTGGACTTCGACGTGGATTTCGTCGAGCGGGTACCAGCCGGGATGGTTAGGCGGGACCTGGCGACCGAGGAGTATCATGCGTATGTGGCGCCGTTTCATCGGCTTGGTCAGAAATCCCGGGTTTCCGTGGACGAGCTCAGGCAGGGCCTTCTGATTTTTCAGGATCGATTCATCTCCAAAACGCTAGCCCAGCATCTCGGGCGTGGCGGGGAAGGCGAGCTGAGGACATGGATCCTGCCTGATCCCCGGGCGGCCCATGATCTGGCGCGACAGGGACAGGGGATTGTTTTTCTCCCGGAATGGGCTGCGAACGCTGCGGTTCAGGAGGGAACCCTGGTGTGCCTGAAGCTTCCCGGGCTCACTTTGCGCCGGACCTGCTGCGCCTGGTGGGAGCCGAGTCGCCCATTGACCTGGGTGGCCGAGGTTTTCCTGAATTTATTTTCGGAAAACATCACCGGTGACGAGGTGCGGGACTAGGCGGGAAGCAGCAAACGAGCGGTTTGCTCACTGGCCGCAACCTGGCTCGGAAGGACGGAAAAGTCATTGAGCGCCATCAGCTCGGCCACGAGTTTTTGAATGTCCGGGATCACGTCTTTGTTCAGGGAGGAGAATGAGTGGAGGGTCGCGGCTTGTTCCAGGAAATCCCTTTGGACCAAGGGTTTTCCGCAGCGCGACATGCGCTCGATGGACTTGGTGAACGTGGGCGGATCCTTCAGTTGGGTCCTCGCACCGGCGATCCCGCGTGCCAGGGTTTGGCTCAGGTTAGGATGTTGTTCGAGAAACTCGCGGTGACAAACCATCACCAGCCGCTGGGCGAATTTACCCGGAATGAACCGAGGGTCGCGTTTGCCGAGTCCGGTGGATTCCGAATGAATTCCCCAAGGTGAAGGGGCGATAATGGCGTCGAGCGTTTCGGCTTTGAGCGCGTGGATCATCATGTCCATCGGCAGCATTTTGAAAATGAGTTCGATGGATGATCCGCCTTTCCAATAGTTGAGCCACTCTCGCGACTGACTTTTGGTGAGTGAATTCTGGCTTTCAATTCCCACGGTTAGTCGTTGGGGGAGCTTCGCCGGGGGACCTCCTTGAGCCGGATAAAACGCCTTGAAAACCGCGTCCCGCAGAACGAGTTCCGTCGGGCAGGCGTCGAGAAAGATGGGGATTTTCCAACAGGCGCGTTGGCCGGGCCGCGCCAGAACGTCCGCGATGAAAATCTCCCAGGGGATGATTCCTCCCATGAGCTTGCGGGTGAGCAGGCTGCGGCTGATCTCTCCATAGCTGGAATACGCCTTCAGCTGGAACGGGAAATCATGGCGGGCCGGTGGTTGTGAAGGGTCTCCGGCGAAGAAGGGGAGGACTTCGAGGGATGGCAGGATCCCCAAATGTTCGGCAGAAAAAACGGACATTGGAATTGAATGGAATTGGGATGAAAGGACCTGCCTTCGCATCGGGGAAATCGCCAGTGGCGGACTAACGAATTCCTCGTGAACCCGAGCAGTTCCCATACCAAAACGGCATTCAGCTGGGACGCGTCACTCTGCCTGGCGGTCGTCTCCGGCGGGGTATTTCACTCGGGCCCATCCGTCGGCCGGCTCGGGGGCGCGTTGATCGGCCGGGGAAGAGGGCCGGTGCCGGCGTCGCCGATGGCGGCCTGCGTCCGGATGGCGGATGCAATACTGGATGCAAGTCGCTGGCGGTAAGCGGCATCACTGATCTGGCGGCTCTCGGCGGCATTGCTCAGGTAGCCGCCTTCCAGCAGCACGCAGGGGATTTCGGGATTCCGGGTCAGGCGGATCCGCCGGCGGACGAGGCCGCGGTTGCCGCTTTCCGCCGGACTGACTGACGCCATCGCTTGTTGGCAGCGTGTGGCCAGGCCGTGGCTGTCAACGCGCCAGTAGTAGGTCTCCGGGCCGCGGATGAAGGACGGGCCGCTATTGTAATGCATGCTGACGAGAATCGCCCCGCCGTATCGGTTGGCGCGGACGACGCGCTCGTCGAGATCGATGAACGTGTCGTCCGAGCGCATGAGGATGACCTTGAAGTCGCTTTGGAGCGCGGTGGCGATTCGCTTGGCGGTATCAAGCGCGAGATCTTTTTCCTTTTGTCCGGTGTGACTGCTGGTCGCGCCGCTGTCCTTGCCGCCGTGGCCGGCGTCGATGATGACGGTTTTGAATCCCTTGGGAAAATGGGGTCAGTGTGCAAAACTTGACAGAAATCCCCGCTCCCCTACGCTCCGTTCATGCCAAGGAGTCTCCGTATTGAATTCCCCGGTGCCTATTACCACGTGATGGCGCGCGGCAACCGGCGGGAGACGATTTTCCATGACGACGACGACCGCCGGTTTTTCCTCGCCACCCTGTCTGAGGCTTGCGCGATGACCGGCTGGCGGGTGCACGCCTGGGTGCTGATGGGAAACCACTACCACCTCTTTATCGAGACGCCCGAGGCCAATCTGGTGGCTGGCATGAGCTGGTTGCAAAACACCGTCACCCGACGCTACAACGTCCGTCACCAGGCATGGGGCCGCCTGTTTGGCGACCGTTACAAGGCGGTTTTGGTGGAGGGTGCGGACACCTACCACTACCGGACGCTGGCCGACTACATCCACCTCAATCCGGTGCGGGCGCGGTTGGTCGTGCCGAAGAAGGGCCAAAGC
>JBBRYQ010000124.1:0-10198 GCA_038237425.1 Verrucomicrobiales bacterium | reverse complement strand
CGTGGGCAAGGGCACCGTCACTCTCGATGATTTCGCCGAGGCGGACACCATCCTTTGCGTCGGCCAGAACCCGGGAACCAACCATCCACGCATGCTGAGCACCCTCGAATCCGCTGTGCTACGCGGGGCGAAAGTGGTGGCTATCAATCCACTCCGCGAGGCGGGTCTCAGCGGATTTATTCATCCGCAGCACGTCGCTAAGACTCTGCGTGGCAAGGCGACGACGCTGGCATCGCAGTTTGTCCGTGTCCGGGTGAACGGCGATATGGCGCTCTTCCGTGGTATCGCGAAAGCCTTGTTGGAAGCGGAATCCGCTCTTCCGGGAACTGTGATAGATTCCACTTTTATCCGGCAACACAGCGTCGATTTTGAAACCTATCAGTCACTGGTGGAAAGCACGCCGTGGCCGGAGATCATTCGCATGAGCGGAGTCAGTCGGGAGGAGATTGGAACGCTGGTGGAAACAATCCTTCTGGGTTCGCGCAAACTGATCACCTGCTGGGCGATGGGACTCACCCAGCATCGCAACGCCGTCTCCACCATCCGCGAGGTGGTCAATGTTCACCTGATGTTAGGCGCGGTAGGGCGGCCCGGTGCCGGGCTTTGTCCCGTGCGCGGCCACAGCAATGTCCAAGGCGACCGCACCATGGGTATCTTCGAGAAAATGCCGGAATCTTTCCTCGCCGCGCTCGATCGGGAGTGCGGGATCGTTTCACCCCGCGAGCACGGCATGGACACTGTGGCATCTATCCACGCGATGCATTCCGGTGGCGCTAAGATCTTCTTTGCTCTTGGTGGGAATTTCCTGCAAGCCTCGCCCGATACGGATTACACCGCTGCCGCGTTGAGCAATTGCGAGCTAACCTGCCACGTCTCTACCAAGCTCAATCGCAGCCACCTCGTCACCGGCCGCACCGCACTCATCTTGCCGTGCCTCGGTCGCAGCGAGCGCGATGGCGACGGTCGATTTGTCACTACGGAAAACTCAATGGGAGTTGTGCAAATGTCGCGTGGCATCCTCGCTCCGGCATCCCGGCATCTTCTCAGCGAAGCGGAAATCATCGCACGTCTCGCAGAGGCCGTGCACGGCGCTAACAGCCCGATCCTCTGGCGCTGGCTGGCCGAGGATTACGACCGCATCCGCAGCTTGATCGAGCGGGTGGTCCCTGGTTTTGAAAACTATACTGACCGCGCCGAGCAGGCCGGCGGTTTCTATCTGCCGAACGCCGCGAAACAACGCATATGGGAAACATCGTCCGGCAAAGCCTCCTTCAGTGCCGCGACGATGGATGTGTTTGAAGCAGCGCCCGGTAGGCTGGTCTTGCAAACGATCCGCAGCCACGACCAATTCAACACCACGATCTACGGCCTCAACGACCGCTACCGTGGCATCAGCAACGCCCGCCGAATCGTGTTCGTAAATTCCGACGATCTGCGGGAGAGGGGAATCGGCCCTTGTTCGTTGGTCGATCTAACGAGCATCTGGGGAGATGAACGCCGCACCGCAGAAGCCTTCACCGCCATTCCTTACGAAATGCCCCGTGGCAGTGCCGCTGCCTATTTCCCGGAAGCAAACGTGCTGGTCCCCGCAACGAGTCAGGCAGAGGGCAGCGGCACTCCCACTAGCAAGGCGGTGGAAATCGAAATCGCCCCTAGCAGAGTTTCCTGAATCACATCTTCGAATATGCTTCCACCGGCCGTCGGCGGCTTTCTCGTCCGGCACTCCATCAGCGGCGACGAAACGAAAGCGCAGGTAGGGGACAAAAGAAAAGCGCGCGTTGGATATCCCCCCGGATCTCGCAACGCGCGCTTTTTTCAGCGCCTTCCGCCTTCGCCTTGGTCGGTTGATTTCCCCCCGGATCTCAATTCGACTCAAATGTGGCTGAGCTTTTGAAGGCTGAATTCCCAGAGGCCGTAGCGCCTGCGAACAAAATCAAATTACCTGAAATTCAGGAGAACGAAAGCAATTGATGGTCCCAAAATCGGCCAACTGGTCCCAAAATCGGCCATAAGCGCCAAAATCAGGGTTGGAATTCAGGAAATCTTGGATATTCGCAAATTGAAGAGATGAATATGGGCTGGAACGTGGCCTCCAGAGCGCTGATAATCCGGAAAAGCAGCCGTGTCCGACCTTTTCACCAACCCCGCAGCCTCCGCGGACAAGCCGACGCCCGCCGAACCCTTGGCGGCGAGGATGCGTCCACGCACGCTGGAAGAAGTCGCGGGTCAGCAGCACATACTTGCCCCCGGCAAGCTCCTGCGCCGGGCCATTGAGTCGGATCGCTTTACTTCGCTGATCTTTTACGGACCGCCGGGAACCGGGAAAACCACACTCGCCAGTGTGATCGCCCGCACCACTGGATCGCGCTTCGAGTCGCTCAACGGCGTGGAATCCAACGTCGCGGAAATCCGGGCGAAGATCGACCAAGCCCGCACTTGGCGCGAACTTCGCGGGCAGACGACGGTCCTTTTCATCGACGAAATCCACCGTTTCAACAAATCCCAACAGGACGTTCTACTGCCGCACATCGAGCGGGGAATTGTTCGTTTCATCGGCGCAACGACGCACAATCCGTATTTTCACGTGAACTCGCCGCTTGTCTCGCGGTCGCAGATTTTTCAACTGGAGCCGGTGCCGGTAGATGACGTGATCGCGATGTTGGATCGGGCGCTCGCCGACTCCGAAAGGGGACTGGGCGAATATAAAATCACTGCTGAACCCGAGGCGCTGCGCCATATCGCGGAGAAATCCGACGGCGACGTGAGAAAAGCCCTTACCGCTCTTGAACTCGCGGGACTGACCACCCCTGCCGACGAGGATGGCATCGTCCGGCTGACGCTCGAAGTCGCTGAGGAATCGATCCAGCGCAAAGCCGTCGTTTACGACATGGATGGCGACGCGCACTACGACACTGCCTCCGCGTTCATCAAGTCCATCCGCGGCTCGGACCCAGATGCGGCGCTCTACTGGCTGGCGAAAATGCTGCATGCCGGCGAGGACCCGCGCTTTATCTCACGGCGGTTGGTCATTTCCGCCTCGGAGGATATCGGTCTGGCGGATTCGAATGCGCTGCGGGTGGCGCTGGATGCTCACGGTGCGCTGGAATTTGTGGGAATGCCTGAGGGCAGGATTCCACTGGCACATGCGACCGTCTATCTTGCCACCGCGCCGAAATCGAACACCACTTACGCCGCTCTTGGCCGGGCGATGGCGGATGTGGAAAACGGCCGCACCCTCGCGGTCCCACCTCATTTACGGACCAAGACACGTAAGAAACTCGCCGCCGCTTCGGGGGAAACCGAGGAAGCGATGAAGTACCTTTACTCGCACGATTACGAAGGTGCTTACGTGCCGCAGGCCTATTTGCCAGAAGGTAGGACCTACTATCAGCCCGGTGAGCAGGGGCTGGAAAAACGCATCAAGGAGCGGCTTGATTTCTGGCGGAAATCAGCAGGCGGCGGCTGAGCGAGCAATTGGTCATCGCGGTAAAATGCTTCTAGCTTTTCTGTGAAGGGCGGTGGTAAATGACATCGATGAAAGTGGTTTCGCCGGGTCTGCGTGGCAAATTTGTAGGCGCGCTGCTGATTGCTGCGGTGTTGCCGCTGGTGGTAGGATTGATTTTTCTCGAAACCCTCGGCTATCAGCATATCCTAGCGGAACGTGGGAAACTCCATCAGATGCAGGCTTTCTCGTTGGTGCGAGCGTTGGACCAAGCGTCCAAGGCACAGGCCGCACAATTCCGAAGCTGGCTTGCGGGGGCTCCGCAGACGGTAGATTTTGTAGTGGCGAGGAACGAATCACTCGCCGGGCAGGATCCGATAGCGGTCGCTGAAGAAACCGCCCGCTTGGACGAGGCTTGGGAGTCGCTATCGGACAATGATCCGCAGTTGCTGGCTTTGTTGCAGAACACTGGCTCGGTGGAGCTGAAGAAATTCCAGGCTCTCTATCCGGAACTCGCGGAGATCCTCGTCACCGATATTAATGGGCGGCTCATCGCGGCCACGGGGAAAAGCACTGACATCGGACAGGCGGACGAACTATGGTGGCAGCAGGGTAAATCGCTCGCTAAGGGCAAGGAGTGGATCGACTTGTTACGTTTTGATGAGAGCTCCCGAGTTTTTTCCCAAGACGTGATCCTGCCGATCTATCATGGAGATAAATTCGCCGGCGTTGTGAAAATGTCTGTGGACGTGACATCACTTTTCACCCACCTCGGCTTTGATGGTGAAAAGCTGGGAGAGCGCTGGCAAATCGTGCTTCCCGATGGACGAATCCTAGCAAGTTCAAAAAAGGGCTTCGTTTCTCTTTGGGGAAAACTGGATCCTAATGACCTAAAGACTCTCAATACGAAACGCAGCGGATGGTCGGCGATGATCAACGACGAGGGCGAATCGAGGATGGCGGGATTCGTCGCATTAGGAGACGGAGACGGCAGCCCGGACTCCTATGTGATTTTCTCCTCTCTCAGCGCCGAAGTTGTCGGCCCGCTGCGGCGGAGTGTAATTTGGCTCGGCCTTGCGGGCTCATTTCTGATAGGTTTCTGTTCGTGGGCGGGATTCAAGTATGTTGACCGGAAGATCCTCCAGCCACTTGGGGCTTTGGGGCAGGCAGCCCGCTCCGTTGCCACCAGCGCCCAGTTGCGCCATCTAGGATCGAGAGATGAGGAGGAGATAAGGAAAACCCGCGTCCAGGCAGAGGCCGATTTGGAGATGATCAAGGCCATCCACACAGGCGACGAGGTGGAGGCGCTGGCGGGGGACCTCGCCGTGATGACCTCGCGGGTGCTGCGTTACCATCGTGAATTGGAATCCGAAGTGGAGGCGAAAACCGCCCTCATTCGCGAGGATCTGGAAATGGCGAGGGAATTTCAGAACGCCCTACTGCCGTCTGTCTATCCAGACGTGCCGCCGCTGGAAGTCACCAATCCGCTGCGGTTAAAATTCGCCCACTTCTATCAACCGGCTTCCACCGTCGGCGGCGATTTTTTTGATCTCATCGAACTGGATGAGAACCGCGTGGGCGTCCTCATCGCCGACGTGATGGGACACGGCGCGCGATCCGCACTCGTCACTGCGATCCTGCGGGCGTTGGTGCGAAACCACACATCGATCGCCAGCAGCCCGGATGCATTTCTATCTGAGCTGAACCGCCACCTGCACGAGATGATCTCGCGCAGCGGGCAGTCGCTTTTTGTCACGGCGTTTTATATCGTACTCGACACGCGACAGGGCCTTGCCACGTGGGCGGTTTCCGGGCATCCGGCACCGCTCCGTGTGCGTCGTGGCAGCGGCAAGGTACCTGAGCCGTTATGGTTCGAATCGCCACGCCAGCCTGCTCTCGGGCTGGTGCCGGATTTTTCCTACCGTTCGTTCGAATCACCACTGCATGCCGGCGACGTTTTCCTGCTTTTCACTGACGGTTCGGTGGAGGCCGAGAACCCAGACGGCGAGTCGTTCGGGCTGAAACGTCTCGCGGCCAGCATGGACCAGGCACTCGACGGACCGATGGCCGCGATGCCCGCGAAAATCGTCTGCGACGTGACCTTTTTCCAAAAGCGTAAACAGTATGACGATGACGTATGCCTCGTCGCTGTGGAAGCTTGTGGTAGCACGACGACTGATACGTGGTGACCTCTGAAGGGCTGAAAGTCGTTGCTGGACAAGCTGCAAAGCGCACGGGCTGATTTTTCCCCCTTGCGCGGTTTGGAATGCGGGGCGATTTCTCACCAACAGTGACAGCAACCGTTTTAACCCATCCTATCACGGCTTTTCTGGCCGGCGTGCTCGCTACCTTAGTCATCATCGGCTGGCTGGTGAGTAGCTCCTCCGCGCCGAATGAGTCGGCCGCTTTCGTCGCAAGCTACCATCGGGAGATCGAAAAAACCGGCACCAGCGGATTCACCGAGGGCAGTGCCGGCGAGGCGGCCGCATTGGAGCGTTTTAAGGGCTTTCTCAAGGGAATCGGCAATGCGAAGTTCATCGAGGAAAACACCCTCAAGGTTTACTCGTCGGACGCGTTTTTGGACGACACTCTCGTCGTCCATCATGGTGCGGCGGCCATCGAGGAATACTTCGTGAAGACCGCGGCGAACATGACGCATTGTGAAGTGATCATCGATGATGTTTCCAAATCTGGAGAGAACTACTACGTCCGCTGGACCATGATTTTCGAAGCCCCTGCGATGAGCAGAGGAAAGCCGGTTCACTCGGTGGGAATCAGCCAGGTCCGGTTCGATCGCGAGGGGAAGGTGACGTTTCATCAGGATTTTTGGGATTCCGGAAAAAATTTTTATTCCCACCTTCCGGTCGCCAGCGGTGTAATCGGCTACATCCGTAAGCAACTGCAGTAATCTGAAATGTGCGAATGATGGAACCTCCGAAATCAAAACCTTCTGGTGTCATTGCGACGGCATTCCTGACCTTCGCCCAGTGGCTCGATTCCGATTACCGCCGCGATGATTTGCCTGATCCCGCGACGCTTCCCGAACGCGTTGACTGGCAGCGGACGCTTCCCTTTATTTTCCTCCACCTCGGTTGCCTAGCGATCATCTGGGTGGGTGCAAGCTGGCCGTCAGTGGCGGCGGCGGGTTTTCTCTATCTGATTCGGATGTTCGCGATCACTGGATTCTATCACCGCTACTTCTCCCACAAGACGTTCAAGACTTCGCGCATCGTTCAGTTCCTCTTCGCGGTGATCGGCAACAGTTCGATGCAGCGCGGGCCGCTATGGTGGGCTGCGACCCATCGGCACCACCACAAGCACTCCGACCATGATGAAGACATTCACTCGCCGGTAGTCAGTGGGTTTGCCTGGTCACACATCGGCTGGCTCACCTCGATGAAGAACTTTCCGACTGCTTACAAAAACATTCCCGATCTCGCGAAGTATCCCGAACTCGTATTCCTGAACCGCTACGATCAGACCGTGCCGTTTGCATACGGATTTCTGATGTTGGGAATCGGGTGGGCACTTGAATCATTCTTCCCGCAGACGGGTGTGACCTTGGGGCAGTTTTTTATCTGGACCTTTTTCATCAGCACGACCGTTCTCCTACACGGCACTTTGTTTATCAATTCGCTGGCCCATGTCTGGGGAAAGCGCCGTTATGAAACTGACGATGATAGCCGCAATAGCTGGCTACTCACGCTCATCACGCTGGGTGAGGGCTGGCACAATAACCACCACCGTTATCCGCACTCGGTCCGGCAGGGTTTTCGCTGGTGGGAACTTGATCTAACTTACTACGGCCTCAAGCTCCTTTCATGGACCGGACTCATTTGGGATCTCCGTCCGGTGCCCAAAGCGGTGCTGGAGGAGGGGATCGATTCACACTCTAACCGACAACCGAGCACATGAATCGGCAACGGATAGCGATTGTGGGCTCTGGCATCTCCGGGCTTGCGTCCGCGTGGTTTCTGCATCGCGATCATGAAGTAACGGTTTTCGAAAAAGATGACCGCGTCGGCGGACATTCCCATACGGTCATGGTGGAGGAAGGCGGTGGCCGCATTCCCGTGGACACCGGTTTCATGGTTTACAACGAAGTCACCTATCCGTTGTTGACCCGTTTGTTTACCGAACTGGGAGTAAAAACCAAGCCGACTTCCATGTCGTTCAGTGTCCAACACCGGCGCGACGGACTGGAATTCAATGGTGGCAGCCTCAATCTGCTTTTCGGCCAACGTCGAAATCTACTCAATCCGCGGTTTTGGAAAATGCTGATGCAGATCAATCGCTTTAACCGCGAGACGGTCGAAGAGTTGGCGAATCCATCGTTCGGCGAAATGTCTCTAGCGGAATACGTGAAAGCTCGCGGTTATGGCAGCGATTTCCTGCGCTGGTATCTCTCGCCGATGGCGGCTGCGGTTTGGTCCAGTCCCCCTGAGCGCATCGATGATTTCCCGGCACGCACACTGATGCGCTTTTGGCACAATCACGGATTCCTCGGTCTCGATACCCAGCATCCGTGGCGCACAGTGGAGGGCGGTTCGCGCTGTTATGTAGAGAAACTGGTGCAGCCATTCCAACATCGTATTCACCGTGGAGCACCGGTCGTTTCGATTTCACGGCTCGCCGAGGGACGTTCGCAGCTTTTGTTTCAAGATGGCAGTCAGAGTGATTTTGATAAGGTGGTGATCGCCGCGCATGGAGATCAGGCAGAACGGCTGTTGATGGACGCAACTGCGTTGGAAACGGATCTGCTATCGGCGTTTCCCTACCAGAACAATGAGGCGGTGCTTCACACCGACGCTCGATTTATGCCGCAGACTCGGCGTTGCTGGGCATCATGGAACTATCGAATCGATCATGGAGTGGATGGGAAATACCGGTATTCGACGCATTATTGGATGAACGAACTGCAGGGAGTTTCCGAGAAAGAACAGTATTTCGTTTCAATCAATCCTCCAGAACTGCCGCCAGAAAAGCACATCAAAAAGCGGTTGGATTACGAGCATCCGTTGTTCGATCTAAAATCGGTGGTGGCGCAGGAGCGCTTGCCGGAATTGCACAAGGCAGGTCGAGAAACCGGGCGCTATTTCTGTGGCGCTTGGCAGCGCTACGGATTTCACGAGGACGGACTGTGGTCGGCTGTGAATGTTTGCAATGAAATCTTGGGAAGGAGCCCGTGGTCATGAACGCACTATATGAATGCTCCGTCATGCACTGCCGTATCAAACCGAAGCGGCATGCGTTCGACTATCAGGTATTCATGTTTTCGGTGGACGTTGATAAGATTTCCGCCACGGCCAAAAGGATTCCATGGCTCGGCCACAATTGCTTCAATCTCTTTTCCATCTATGACGCCGACCACGTTGACCTTGGCGAGCCCGGTGGCATTCGAGCGAATCTGACAAAATGGCTGAAGCAACAAGGCATCGATTGCCCGGAGGACACTCGGATCCGCTTGCTGACTTTTCCACGCGTGTTCGGTTATGGATTCAATCCGGTGTCGTTTTACTACATCGAGTCAACGGATGGTTCACCGTTGTTGGCGGTTGCGGAAGTTGTGAACACGTTTCGCGAAATGAAACTCTTCGCACTTGATCATCGTGGTGCCGACGGAATTTGGCACCGCCGGGTCGCGAAGAATTTCTATGTGTCGCCGTTTTCCGATCCGGGCATGGAGTTTGATTTTCGTCTCGGTATCCCGGGTGAAAACTGGCGCGTCAATATCGATGACTACGATTCCAGCGGATGCACGCTGCTCAGCGCGATCCGGGGCGATCGCCGCGATCTGTCTGCCGGTCGTCTGCTTTGGTATGCATTCAAATACCCGATGCTGTCATTGAAAATCATCGCACTTATCCATTGGCATGCGTTTCTGTTATGGCTTAAAAAAGTGCCGTATTTCAAGAAATCCCAACGCCCTGAAGCCCAACTCGATGTCATGCGCCCCCATCCAACCCTGAAAGAAAAACAACCATGAATGCCCTGATCGAATTTGAGAATGAGCTGGTTCCCGAACGCGCGGTTGCGCTTCCGGTGTTTGGCTTTGCCGAGCGCATGGTCGTCCGCCTATTGGAAAAAATGCCGCTCGGCGGAATGCGGATGGAGTATGCGGATTGTCGTGTGCGGCACTTCGGCGAACCCGGCGCGGTTGTTACGGCGCGGGTGTTCATCCGGAATGACGCGGAGTTTTTCAAGCGCTGCGCCTTCTACGGAAATATCGGCATGGGCGAGGCCTACACCGACGGCATCTGGGATACTGACGACATCGCGGCGGTGATTTCCTGGTTCGTCCTCAACGTGAACGCTCTCCAAGGCGCTGAGTCCTCTTCGGCCGGTCTTGCTGGTGTGAACCTGCTGAATATCGTCAACTGGTTCAGGCACCTGCGCCGGGAGAATACGGTGGCTAACAGTCGGCGCAACATTGCCGAACACTACGATTTGGGAAATGATTTTTACCGCCTTTGGCTGGACCCGACGATGACCTACTCGAGCGCACGGTTCGAACGGGGAGATCAATCGCTGGAAGATGCCCAAATCGGGAAATACGATGCGCTTTGCCGGAAACTCAAACTTTCGCCGGGAGACGAGGTTCTCGAAATCGGCTGTGGCTGGGGCGGTTTCGCGGTTCATGCGGTGACGAACTACGGTTGCCGCGTGACCGGCCTCACTCTGTCGGAAGCACAGGCCGTCTATGCGAAAAAGCGGGTTGCCGATGCAGGCTTGCAAGATCAGATAGAAATCCGGATT
>JBBRYQ010000123.1:0-10398 GCA_038237425.1 Verrucomicrobiales bacterium | reverse complement strand
GTGACTCCCGAACTTGAAAATCTGTTTTCGTTTTTGCGCTTCCCCAGCATCTCGACGGACTCCAGCCACGCCGGCGATGTCCGGGCCTGCGGAGAGTGGCTGATTTCAAAACTCAAGGAAATGGGGCTCACCACCGAGCTTCACGAAACGCCGAAGCATCCCATCGTCATCGCGAGAAACGCCCACGTCCCGGGCCGCCGCACCGTGTTGATCTACGGTCACTATGACGTGCAGCCTGTCGATCCCCTCAATCTTTGGACCAGCGACCCTTTCGAGCCGGTCATCCGCGACGGGAAAATCTGGGCGCGTGGCTCGGCTGATAACAAGGGCCAGATGCTGGCGCACGTGTTAGGCGTGGAGAAAACTCTGCGCGAACAGGGCGAACTGCCGCTGAACCTGATTTTCCTGTTTGAGGGGGAGGAGGAAATCGGCAGCCCGAGCCTTGCTTCTTTCCTGCTCCACCATTGCGACGAGCTGAAGTGCGATGTCGTCGCCATTTCCGATACGGGAATGGTCGCGCCCGGTGTGCCCACGCTCGGCTACGGCCTGCGCGGCCTTGCGTGCTGCGAAGTCATCCTGCGCGGCCCGAAAAGCGACCTCCATTCCGGGCTTTTCGGCGGCATCGTCGCGAACCCAGCGGCTGCCATGGCGCGTCTGGTGTCCAGCTTGCATGCGCTCGACGGACGCGTCGCTATCGAGGGTTTTTACGATCAGGTCCGCCCGTTGGAGGCATGGGAGCGCGAAATGTGGGCGAATGTTCCCGGAGTGAGCGATGCGGATTTTCTAGCGGTTACCGGATCGCCTGGATTGTTCGGCGAGCCCGGCTATTCCTCCGCCGAGCGCACATGGGCACGCCCGACTGCCGAAGTGAACGGCATCGGCGGTGGCTATCAGGGCGAGGGCTCGAAGACGGTGATACCGGCCGAGTCATTTGTAAAACTTTCCTTCCGCCTGGTTCCCGACCAAAACCCGAAGGACATCATGGCGAAGGTCCAGAGCCACCTCGAATGGCATTGCCCGCCCGGTGTGGAAGTCGAGGTGCGCGTCGGTCACGATGGCAAACCGTACGTCGCCGATCCGAATTCGAAATTTGGCCTCGCCGCCCAACAGGCACTTCGTGTCGCCTTCGAGGCGGAGCCCGTCCTCATCCGCGAAGGCGGCAGCATTCCGATTGTCCAGACCTTCCGCGACATTCTCGGGGCGGACACGCTGCTGCTAGGTCTCGCCCTGCCGGACGCCAAGATCCACGCACCTAACGAAAATTTCCCGGTCGAGAATTTCGAAGCGGGTATTCGCCTGAATCAGGCTTTGCTGATGGAGCTGGCAAAGTAAGATTAACCACGAAAAACACGAAGATTCACGAAATGGAGGAAGACAAGATTTTGTTTCACCGCGAGGTGGGGATGATACTGGATTCTGCTGTGGAGGTGCATCGGGTGCTGGGCCATGGATTGCTGGAGAAACCTTACGAGAACGCTCTGGTTCGCGAGTTTGAATTGCGGGAAATTCCTTTCGTTCAGCAGCCTCGCTATCCGGTCGATTACAAAGGACGGCGTGTGGGAGAGTTCATTCCTGAGCTAATCGCTTTCGGAGCTGTCGTAATCGACACCAAAACCGTCGCTCATATCGGGGAAATTGAAATCGCTCAGATGCTAAATTATCCTCGCCTGACAAAACTGCGTGTCGGTTTCATCATCAATTTCAAACACCGTGGTATTGAGACTCGCAGAGTCGTCCTCTGATTTCGTGACGCTTCGTGCCTTTCGTGGTTATTCTTTTTTATTATCGTCCCCATGTCCGACTCCATCACCCCGCCCGCCAAACTCGACTTCATCCGCGAGATCATCGCCGATGATCTAGCAACCGGCAAGCACACCACCGCCATCACCCGCTTTCCACCCGAGCCTAACGGCTACCTCCACATCGGCCACGCGAAGTCGATCTGCCTGAACTTCGGCATCGCTCTCGAAAACGCCTCTGTCGGCGCGAAGTGCCATCTTCGATTCGACGACACGAACCCGGAAAAAGAAGAAACCGAATACGTCGAGAGCATCAAGGCGGACGTAAAATGGCTCGGCTTCGATTGGGCGGAGAACCTCTATTTTGCCAGCGACTATTTCCAGTTTTTTCACGACTGCGCCGTCGATCTCATCAATCAGGGCCTCGCCTACGTGGAAACCCAGTCCGCCGAGGAAATGCGCACCCTGCGTGGCAACCTCACCACGCCCGGCACACCGTCGCCCGGTCGCTCCCGGACGGTGGAGGAAAATCTCGCCCTCTTCGCCAGCATGAAGGCTGGCGAAACCAGCGAGGGCGCGGCCGTGCTCCGCGCGAAGATTGACCTAGCGTCATCTAACATGAATATGCGCGATCCGGTTCTCTATCGGATCATGCACGCGCATCACCACAACACCGGCGATGCCTGGTGCATCTATCCGATGTATGACTTCGCCCATCCGCTGGAGGATGCGCTGGAGCACATCACGCACTCGCTCTGCACGTTGGAGTTTGAAAACCACCGTCCGCTTTACGATTGGTTCATCGATAACTGCCCGGTGCCGTCGAAGCCGCGCCAGATCGAATTCGCCCGCCTCAACCTGACTTACACCGTCATGAGCAAGCGCAAGCTGCTCGAACTCGTGCAGGGCGGCCAAGTGGGCGGTTGGAACGATCCGCGCCTGCCCACCATCTCCGGCCTCCGTCGCCGCGGTTATCCGCCGGAAGCGGTCGTGCATTTCTGCAAGCGCGTCGGCATCACCAAGTTCAACGGCACCACCGATGTGGCACTGCTAGAGTTTGATGTGAGAGATTTTCTCAACCAGTCCGCGCCGCGCCGCATGGCAGTTTTAGATCCGGTGAAGGTCGTTCTCGAAAACTGGTCCGCCGAGCCGCTAGGCACGGCCGAAGTCGCGAACCACCCGCAGAACCCGGACATGGGCAACCGCGACATTCCGATTTCCAACGAAGTCTGGATCGAGCGCGAGGATTTCATGGAAGTGCCCGAGAAAAAATTCTTCCGCCTCGGCCCCGACCGCCATGTCCGTCTCAAGGGCGGCCACATCATTCATTGCACCAGCTTCGAAAAAGACGCCGATGGAATCATCACCCTCATCCGTGTGGAAATCCTTCCTGGAACCGTTGGCGTCGATACGCCGGAAGGCATTGTCTGCAAGGCCGCGATCCATTGGGTGGACTGCGCCACCGCCATCGACGCCGAGGTCCGTCTCTACGACCGCCTCTTCACCGTCGAGGATCCCGATGGCGCGGATGGCGGCTTCATGAGCGTGCTCAATCCGGATTCGTTGAAATCGGTTAGCGCAAAAATCGAGCCATCGCTTGCGTCCGTAGCGCCCGGCTTCTCCTGCCAGTTCGACCGCACCGGCTACTTCATCGCCGATTCCATCGACCACCAGCCCGGCACCAAGCCCGTCTTCAACCGCACCGTCGCTCTCAAGGATTCCTGGACCAAAAAAGGAGGCCGCTGATTTCATAAAGTGGCCCGCACAGTCCTCTGTCGGTATTCACCGCTGCCAGGCATCCGCACAGAGGACTGTGCGGACCACTGTCAACTGGCTTGCCATCCTGCCGAATCTAGCAATTTCCAGACAGGCCTCGGCAATGCAAACCTCACCTGCTGCTACCCTGCCATTTTTCAGACCGCCTCTAAGTCCTCTGCCGGAACCATCCGGTGATGCTCATGCGTGATTTTACGGCGGGCAGGACTTCGTGCCAGTAGTCACCAGATGGGAAACAGACGAGCGTGCCCATCCGCGGTTCGATCAATTCGAAGGCCCCGTCTTTTTCGCCGACGGTCGTTTGCAGTTTCAATTCGCCGCCGTCGCCGGGTTGCCAATGTTCGTTCAGATAGAGAATGACCGTGATGATGCGGTCGCTGGTGCCGACGTGGCGGTCGAGGTGCGGCTTGTAGAACGCGCCTTCCGGATAGATCGCGAAGTGGCCTTCGAAATCGAACAGACCGAGGAAAAACCGGCGGTTCAGGGCGAGGCGCAGAATTTCGAGTTTTGCGAGATAGGCTTCCTGTTCGACGGATGCTTCGCCGGGCTGCAGCCACAGGATGTGGTCGCGCCGGATGTCCTCGCGGATTTCCAGGGTGTCTCCGCGTCCGACACCGGCGCGTTTGAACTCGCCGTTGGCGCAGGCGGTCTCGCATTCGTTCCGGAGACGGCGCGAATCGTCATCGCTCATGCATCTGGGCATTGTCGCCCAGCCATGCCGGTCTATTGCTTCGATCATGGCTTCCACTCACTCTAAAAGTGCAAAGGCGGGGGAAGAAGCGAGGCAATTCGCTAATTCGACGACCATCGGTAGGCTATTCGCGAGTCTGATAGCCTTTCTGATTCAACGGCTGGGGCTTGTGAAAGAACAGACAGTAATGTCTGTGTCACGCCATTGGAGATAACCGCGCTTGTTTTCCCTCGATGAGTGGTTTCAGATCTTTCCCATGAGCGAGCTTGCCTGCCCGATGTGTGAAATGACCGAAGTGCTGATCCATTCCGATCGCCTCGAATGCGTCACCTGCGGTCATGAGTGGCCCATCGAGGACGCGGCCGATGAGGCCGCCGAGGACCGCGTGGTCAAGGACGCCTATGGCAACGTGCTCGCGAACGGCGACATCGTGGCCATGATCAAGGATCTGAAATTGAAAGGCTCGTCGCAGGTTCTCAAGATGGGAACAAAATCGAAACCAATCCGCCTGGTGGATGGTGATCATGAAATCGACTGCAAGATGGAGGGGCTCTTGATCGGATTGAAAGCCTGTTTCGTGAAGAAAGTGCTTTGAAATACAGACAGGGGGCGACCTTTAGATAGCCCCTGTTTGTCGATTTTACCGCCTATTCGGCCGTGGCTTGAAGGTGATGCTGATCGTTTTCTGTGAGACGCTTGGAGAGGCCGAGCCGGTCGTCTCGTCATGGTTGGAGCGATCGAATGGAATGACTTCCGTGCCGGTGCTTTTGGGATCGAAGGACGGATCGCCAGTTGGCACGGGAATGTCGAACGCGGTGGTTCCAGTGGTGGTTAGTCCAAGGTCATGATCGATGAACTGCCCCCAGCCATAGACCCAGCTCGAGAGGAAACGGTTATTGGAATAGGGAGTGCTCAGGACTGAGACGGTGTTGCTGATCAGGCGCGCGCTTGGCCTATCAGTTCCTGCTGGCGAGGCGATACCATCCGCGTAGGCAGAGGGCGACACGCGCAACAGGTCGGCACCGGCCGCACCCCAATTGAAATGGAACGGATTGTTTCCTGATCCATCAAGTGAAGCGATGGGACCACCCACATCGGGTCCTTGGATGAGGTCTTGCGGAAGTTTGCCTGCTATCGGTGTGAGTCCGGCCAGCGTGGTGGCGGGATTGAAGAAAAACACGTTGTCCTGGAGCTTGGTGATGGAGGTGTTGCGGCGGATGATTTCGGATAGACGGGTGGCTTGGAGCGCTGCGAGCTGTCTGCCGGAGAATGCGCGTTCATACCAATTGCTATCACCGTCGCGGGTGCGTTCGAACTGGTCGGCAATGATGCGTTGGAATGTCGGGCCGACGCTGGAGCCGGGCAGGTGGTCCTCGGCGAGTCCGGCCACCCAGAGATCGAGCGATTTTATATCACCGTAAAGTGAGAGCAGTCTGGCCTGCATGCTGGGATCGCTGGTGATCTGCGCGACGTTTTTCACCGGAGGCAGGCCGTAGGCGGTGCGGACGCTGTTATAGTCTGCCAGTCCGTGATCGCGGCCGCGCTGGATATTGAGTGAAGCGAGGTCCAGTCCACCGGCTCCGGGAGGGCCGAAAAGGAAGTCGCGCAGACCGTCAACCAACTGGGTGTCCACCTCCTGGGCGTTGTCCGTGGCGAGGTATTTCAGAAGCGAGTCCGGTCCTGTTTCTTTCACAGGCGCGGGATTGAAGAATGCGAGTGCCAGCGGCAGTCCATCGCGGATTTCCTCAGCGTCGTCGTCGAGAAATTCGATATCATCGTTGATCAGCGTGTGGCCGATCCGGTAGGCAGCGGTAGAGAATTCGGTGGCGATGCCCGCGTTCACGTTCGGATTATAGCCGGTGTAGCGGCGCAGAGCATTTGGACCCAGCAGCGCAGGCAGGAACTCCCGGTAGGTGATGGCCTGCACCTCGGCGGTGACGATGCGTCGGGCTTTTTGATAGGCCTGCTCATCGCTGAGTCGGGGATTTGCCGCTGTGATGGCTTGGGCTATCAGATTATGTTCCCTGATGAAGAGCGTGTGGATGGAGGTGAGTTCGATGTTTTCATTGGCGCGGACGTCGCCGCAGAGGAAAAGCTGATCGTCCGGATAGATATGCGCGTCGTTGGCGTTTTCAAATCCTGCGGTGTTCAGGGGCGGGAGGTTTCCCTCGCTGGTCTTGAGTGCGCCGCCTTGGAAAGTGCGCAAGGCGTTGGCGCGGGCGGTGTCGGAACCATAGATCATCGAACCGTCGAGATAGGCCGAGATGTTCGTCGTCTGTTGGCGCGGGTTCGGTGTGGTGGCACGCAGGGTGAAATCATTGTTGCCCGGGCGCAGATCGACAGTTGCGGTGAAATTTCCTTGCGGGTCGATGGCCAGTGGCGAGCCATTGATGGTCGCCCGGATCGCACGTGCTTGATAGATGTCATGGGTGATTTTTCCCCGCAGCACGGTGCGGGGTGTAGTGACGACCGTGCCATTGGACGGGGCGACGTTCTGGAACATGGCCTTGGGCTCGGCGTGGATGACGGTGGCGGCCAGCGGACTGGCGGCGATTAGGGTGTTTTTAAGGATGGTGTTCATAATGGGGTCTTCTTGAGTGACGCTAACCAATCAGAAGGGTTCGTGTTAAATCCATGTTTGGCGGAGCTGGCAAATTTGTTAAATTGTTGTAAAAGCGCGGTGGTCCCAGCGTCCAAAGTTCAGCGAATCAGTCCGAAACGTTGCGGCGGATATACCGGCAATTTACGGGTTTACCTGCCCGCCGATGGGGTTAGCTTCGTGGGCGACACAGGATGACTCCGCAAACGGAAAAACTCGATACCCTGCAATCGGTGGAACTCGCCGACGGTGTGGAAATCCGCCTGCGCATGGCCGGGCCGATGCTGCGGGCGAGCGCTTACGTCATCGATTTCCTGATCCGCCTGCTCATCTTGGTGGTCGGCGCGATGGCCATCGGCTTGGCGGGAGTTGCCATCGGCGATCGGGTCGCGCAGGGGCTCATGCTGCTGTCGTGGTTCCTCATGGACTGGTTGTATCCGGTGTTTTTCGAGGCGGGAAAACGCGGTGCCACTCCGGGAAAGCGTGCGATGGGACTGCGGGTCGTGCAGGCCACTGGATCGCCGATCACACTCGGTCAGGCGGTGGTGCGGAATTTCCTGCGCTTCATCGACAGCATGCCGCTTTTCACCTATGGCTTCGGGCTGACGAGTTGCCTGGCATCGAAGCGATTTCAACGGTTGGGCGATCTCGCGGCGGGAACGGTGGTAATATACGATCGGATCGCACCGATGCCGATGATTGCGCTGCCACCACCGATCACGGCGGTGCCACTGCCGGTGGGATTGACGGTGGATGAAATGCGGTCGCTGGCCTTGTTCCGCGAGCGTGCCGGATTATGGTCGGACGCTCGTCGGGCGGAAATCGCGGATCAGGCGACCGTGCTGAGCGGCGCGGCGGGGGCCGATGGTGTGCACCGTCTGATGGCGATGGCGCATTGGGTGCAGGAAAAACGCAACGAACATTGAAATGACGTCCGGAGATTTCGAACATCAAAATGCCGAGCGCTGGGCCGAATACGAACGGCTCGTGGGCAAGGTGGAGGATGGTAAGCCGGACCCGGGCGCGGAGCAACTGCCACGGCGATTCCGCGAGCTCTGCATCGATCTTTCCCTCGCGGAATCCCGGATGTATGGCTCGCGCATCACCGAGCGGCTCAACGCGCTGGTGATCCGCGGCTATGAGGTGATCTATCGGACGCGGCGCGGGACTTGGGAGAACGTGATTTCTTTCATCGCGGTGAAATTCCCGCAGGCGGTGCGGCGGGAGTGGCGCTTGTTCTGGCTGTGCAGCGCGGTGTTCTGGCTACCGTTTTTCGCGCTGATATTTTCGGCAGGTCACGACATCCGCTGGATCCAGGCGGTGCTCGGTGCGGATGGCATGGCATCGATGGAGCAGATGTATGGGGGGAAAGAAGAACAGCTCAGCCACTTGAGATCCGAGTATGGCTCGAATTTCATGATGTTCTGTTTCTATATCTATAACAATGTCGCGATCGACTTCCGGATCTTCGCCGGTGGTATGGTGGCGGGGCTGGGCACGCTTTTCTATCTGTTGTTCAACGGCCTCCAGCTTGGTGCGTCGGCGGGTTACGTGAACCACGCATGCAATCCGGAGTCGTTCTGGTCGTTCGTCGCAGGGCATTCGTCGTTTGAGCTGCTAGGCATGATCGTTTCCGGCATGGCCGGGATGCGACTCGGCTTGGCGATCCTTCGGCCTGGTAGATTACCACGGGTGAGGGCACTGGTGGAGGCTTCGAAACAGGCGATGCCACTGATTTATGGCGCGGCGATCATGACCACGCTGGCGGCGGTGGTGGAGGGATTCTGGTCGGCGCAGGCGATTCCATCAGAACTGAAATACACGGTCGGGATCATCGGCTGGATCCTGCACATTCTCTATTTCACCATGGCGGGAAGGAGGTCCGGCCATGCGGCTTGACGAGGTGACGGCGGAGATCCGCCCCCGCAGTGATTGGGAGGCGGTGGACCTGGGCTTTGCGATGGTGCGCAGGGATTTCTGGCGTTGCTTCACGACGTGGTGGCTCGCGCTGCTGCTTCCTACGGTGATCGCTGGCTTTTTCCTGTGGAATCATCCAATGGCTCTGCTAGTGCTCTTCTGGTGGTGCAAACCGGCGGGCTCGCGGATGGTGTTATTTGAAATCAGCCGTCGCCTGTTTGGCGAACAACCGACGTGGCGCTCGATGTGGCGGGAGATCCCACGCGCGTGGACGCGGCGGTTTTTCTATCGGTTCGTGTGGGCGAGATTCTCTCCTTGGATGTCGGTGACCCTTGCGGTGGAGGATCTCGAAGGTCTGCGTGGCAAAACTTATAAACAACGCTGCGGCCAGATCGTGCGCCGCGGCGAGGGGGTGGTGATGTGGGTTTACTTCGCCTCCGAAACGGTCGCGGCATGGATCACTCTGGCGATCCTGGCACTGGTCCACATGCTCATCCCCGATGGCCAAGACAGCGCGTGGCAACTCGCCCTCGATACATGGAACCCGGACGAGCCGATGGAGATTCCGCTGCTCATCATGAGGACAGCGTGCGTTTGCACGATGCTTGCGATTTCACTAACGGACATTTTCATGATCGGCGCTGGCTTCGGGATTTACATCAACAACCGGACGTGGATTGAGGGCTGGGATGTGGAGTTGGCATTCAAACGCCTCGCCCAGCGGCTGACAAAAGTGGCGGTGCTGGTGCTCGCGTTCATCGCTCTGGGAATTTGCGGAAACGTCCACGCCAAGGAATCCAGAGCGCCTGACGAAGTGATCAAGGAGGTGAAGGCGAATCCGGATTTCAAGGTGCATACCGTGACCGAGAAGGTGTCGAAGGCGAAACCGGGCAGCATATCGGCGGGCTGGCTGGCGGGGTTCGGTCAGATGCTGAGCGTGGTTTTCCAAATCTGCGCGGTGACACTGCTGATAGGTTTTGTTGGCTGGCTCTTGTGGAGATACAGGCATGTCTTCAAATCGCGCCGTGCAATCGGCGACGGCGGGAGTTTCAAGCCGTCCGCCCGCGTGGTGATGGGCATGGAAGTGTCATCTATCAGCCTGCCAGACGACGTGCCTACCGCTGCGTGGGCGCTCTGGCAGGAGGGGAGGCATCAGGAGGCGCTCGCCTTGCTATACCGCGGATCGATCTCGCGGGTGATCGAGTTGGCGCGCGTGGAGATCCACGAATCCGATACCGAGGGCGATTGCCTGCGGCGCGTACAAACCGCCGGACCGGTGGCGCATCCCGAGTATTTCCGCGGCATCACCGGAGCGTGGATCAGGCTCGCCTACGCGGGCGTGAGTCCGGCGGATGCGGAGGTTCACATGCTCTGTCAGCAGTGGCCGTTTGGTGAAAGGAGGGTGCAGTGAGGGAATTGTTAGCAATGCTGCTGGTGGCTCTCTCGCTGACGTCCTGCGACTACACCGAGGTCGTGCGCGAGATCGGCTACAAGGGCAAGGCACGGATCAATCCCTGGCTCGCCGCTGAGCGTCTTTGTGCGAAGACCGACAACAAGGTGCGCTCGCTGGTGACCTGGACAGTTCCCGGATGGCAGGACGCCGTGTGGGTAATGCCCGCCGCCATCCTCAGCAACGAGAGTTTTACACGGCAGATGGAGGACTGGGTGGAGGACGG
>JBBRYQ010000122.1:0-10482 GCA_038237425.1 Verrucomicrobiales bacterium | reverse complement strand
CCTTGCGGTTTCCAAGCGAGAACTCGGCGCTGGATTCCTGTTTGGCAAAGTAGAATCCAATGCTTGCAAGGATGACGAAATAGCCAACGACCACGATATAGTCGATCAACGCCAACTTCCGCGTGATTCGCGGGAAGGTCACTTCATCCACACCCTCACGACCGACGAGCCAGACACCCGGATCCACTTTCAAAGCGAGAATCTCGGTTGCTGCAATCGATTGATCAAACGGGCACCACGCATCCGTCACCGTGTGATAAAGCCAAGGCCGGTCGTCCTTCCGCGGGGCCGCATTGAGCGGCGGCACTCCCTGAACGGACTGATCCTGAATGCCGCCTACGAGCATCACACTGGCCTGCCCCAAGGCTACGGCGGATGCCATCGCGCTTGGATGCGGCAGGTCGCTCACTTGTTTCCAACCGATATAACGGGTGGCCTCGATCGGTTGCGGTCGATAGACCCAGCTTTCGTTAGACACACTGAGGTCCGGCTCGATCCCTCCGAACACGCAGAGCATCCCGTATTGTGCCGTCACCGAGAAGAAGGCCCGCGGCGAGGCAGGAAAGCTCTCGCCCTCGCTCCACGACGTGCCGGGAACGCCATCGGAAAAATTCAGTTTCCAAAGTTTTTTCTCAAATACGGCGGGTTCCACTGAGGAGACACCACCGAAGACATAGAGTGTCGTTCCGATCATCGCCGCGCCTGCGCCCGCCAGCGGCTGCGGCAAAGCGGGCAGCGGCTGGGATTTCACCACACCAGCGGCATCGGCGCTCAACACCGAAACGGTGGCAACCGGATTTCCTCCGAGCATACCGCCCGCCACAATCAAGCGTTCATCCCACTGCGCGGCGGCCGCCCATGCCGGCACCCTCAGCGACGATTCCGTCCACGATTTTGTGATTCCTGCATCCGCCGCCATCGGGCCTGTCCAGATGGCAAGTGCACCGTCGCCCTGTGGCGCCTTCGGAGCGGCCGCGGCGACCAAGGAATTTCCGAGTTTACCGACCAGTCCGCCCTGCAGGGAAGCCGGCAACCCGGCCACAAGTCCGGACTTCAACTCAATCCGCTGCGCAACTTCGGCGGGTTTTGCCGCGATTGCGACTCCCGGACAAAACGCGGCAAGCATGCCATAAACCATTAATGATCGGCGGAATTCATTCGTCCTGGTTGGAGATTCGTTAGGGTTTTTCATGCGGAGGCTTTTGCGGTCAGTGACATGAGCTTGGAGTTTGAACAACGGCGTCCGATGAGTGCGCAAAATCAGCCGAAGGCTGGACTATCGCCGGACGCATTTCTGACCCGCCATGGTTCTTAACAAGCGGCAAGCCCCATCACTAGGGACGAATTGCGTCACGCACGGTAGATTTTGCGTCACGCGCCAAGTTCAAGACTCCTCAACTCTGCGAGATCCAAGAAGACTCACATTCGGAAGAATCGGTGAATCCGCTCCCGGCGTGAGAGCCCCATGCGCTCGATCATGGATGCGGTCCGCGCGGTCATCGTATCCGGTCCCGCCGTGTATGTCCACTGCTTGGGCGGCATCGGACGCACGGGGACTGTCGTCGGTTGCTGGCTGCAGGAATGTGGATTGGGACCGGACGAGGCGCTAGAGCGCAATCAGGAACTTTATTCCACCCACATGCCCAAGGCGAACGCCGGCAAGAAACCCGAATCGCCACAAACCCCAGCGCAAAAGCAAACCCTCCGGCGTTGGATTGGCGGCGAGTGTTTGTCCGCTCACGTAGTCAAAGCGCTCCCGTCAAAACTTGCCTCTTGAAATCCGGCAGCTTTTTGCCCCCTTACTTCTATCAGTTTGCCTGTGAAACTCTCCGACAGCTTGGTTCTGGATGCCGGCTCACGGGCGAAGTGGCCGAGCGCTCCATCGCCGGGCAGATTGAATTCTGGGCGAAGCTAGGCCGCGCCGTGGAACCGCTGCGGCAAGGGGTTCAGGTGATGGCCTTGTCGCGCGCCGGTGCCGCCAAACCTCTCTCGGAGTGTTTGGATTCCGTGGATTCCCCTAAGGCCACCGCCGGGCTGCGCTTCGTCAACGCGGACGTGATTGCTGGCGAACTCGATATGGATGCCTATGCCGCAACCCGCGTCGCGGGAGCCCTGCGGCAGGAGTTGGTGAAACTGAGGGAAAGCTTTGTGTTTGAGACGGTCTTTTCTGATTCGGTGGGCGACAAGCTGGCGTTTTTGAAAGACGCGGTGGTGCTATCAGGCAAGTGAAAAGTTGGGTTGGGCGATGATCGGATTGAGCGATGCACCGCTGGTTCGATTGAGGCCGTAGCCGTTGGCAACTCAGGACGGGTTTGCGACCGCTCCGTCGAGATATTTCAGGGGTTTCCTGTCGGTCACCATTCTGGCTTGATACTTCGGGGTTAAGAATCAACCCTGCGCGTCCATGTCCGCCGCTGTTCAACACACTCTCGCTGGCCCAGCCACTCTCGAAGGCACTTCGCTCCACACGGGACAGAAGGTCACGCTCACACTCAAGCCCGCTCCGGAAGGCCACGGTTTCAAGTTCCGCCGCATCGATTTGCCGGACCAGCCATTCATCAATGCAGACGTGGACAAGGTCCAGACGGTGGAACGGGCGACGACGCTCGCCGAAGGCTCGGTGAAGGTTCACACGGTGGAGCACGTCATTTCCGCCCTGACGGGGATGGGAGTGGACAACGCGTTGATCGAAATGGACGCAAACGAACCACCGATCGGCGATGGCTCGTCGAAGCCGTTTGTGGAAATGATCAAAAAAGTGGGCCTGCTCGCCCAGACGGCTCCGCGCAAGGTATGGGAGATCCGCGAGCCGATCCATTTGGAAACGGGCGATGGCACGATCATCACCATCGTTCCGTGCAAGACGTTCAAGGTTTCGGTGACGAACGTGGGTCCAGACGGGCGATTCACGCAGTATTTCTCCAGCGAGGTGAATCCGGCGACCTACGAGAAGGAAATCTGCGCGGCACGGACTTTCGTTTACTACGAGGACGTGAAGCCGCTTTTGGAAAAAGGCCTGATCAAGGGCGGTTCGCTGGAAAGCGCCGTAGTGATCCGCGGCAATGAGATTATGTCGAAAGAGGCGCTGCGTTTTAATAACGAGTTCGCCCGCCACAAGGCACTCGATCTGATCGGCGATCTCATGCTCTCAGGTATCCGCATTTTCGGCCATGTGATCGCGGTGAAGCCGGGCCATGGCCCGAACACGAAAATGGCTGCCACGCTGAAGACGGAATACGCACGGATGCGGATGATGGTGCCCGCGCCGATTTCCATCCCGAATGGTGAGAGCGTTCTGGACATCAACGAGGTGCTCAAGATTCTGCCACACCGCTATCCATTCCTGATGGTGGACCGCATTGTCGATTGTCTGGGCGACAGCAAGTGCACGGGGATGAAAAACATCACGATCAACGAGCCGTATTTCGTCGGTCATTTCCCGGGCCATCCGATCATGCCCGGTGTGCTGCAACTTGAAGCGATGGCGCAGGTTTCCTCGGTGCTTATGCTCCGCAAGCCGGAGAACGCGGGAAAAATCGGCTATTTCATGAGCGCGGACAGCGTGAAATGGCGTCGTCCCGTTTTCCCGGGAGACACCCTCTTCATCGAAACCGAGATCCTCAAGATGCGCGGCTCAATTGGCCAAACCCGCTGCCGCTGCCTCGTCAATGGCGAAGTAGTTTCCGAAGCGGAACTCAAGTTCGCGCTGATGGACCGGTGAAGAAGAGGTTGATGGTTGAGAGAAAAGAGGAATACTCATTGCCGCGTTTCATTTCAACCCGTCCGCCCGTCGTCGTTCCACGCACCCTGCTCCCAGAAAAGCCTTCGCTCGTAAGAGGCTTCTGCGCACCTGAGCTTCCCCGTCTGCCCTGCCCCTTCTTCGCCCTTCGGGCTATGAAGGACAGGCGTTCTTAGCGTCAGCGAAAAATGGGCCTGCCATTCGTAGCTTTAGCGAAGAATGGAGCCCATCGAGCCACCCTGGCAGGCGATTAAGGAATGGATTGCCGACGCTCCGCACTGGCCATGCAGTCAGCAAGACCCTCCTCCGGATCTTGTTTATATGATGCGCCGCAAAAGTGCGGCGAAGGCATTCCCGACGACGAACCCGACCTCGACTGGTTTAACCGTCCCCGGAATCCATCCAATCCCGATCCAGACAGCATGGATCAAAGCCCGACATGGCAAGCACCCGAAATCCACTTGGACGACGGCCGCACCTTGGTTCTCGAATATTCCTGACGCCGTCCATCTGTCAAAACAACCGCTCCCAAAGAAATCTTGGCAAAGCGGTTCGGAAAGCTACGTTCGCGCCGAATGAATTTTTCCGTGAAACCTCTGACTCTCACCAAGACCAGGCGTCGAATGGGGATTTTTCTTACCGAAACAACGGCCACTGCCTCACTGAAACACCTCCTCCGCCCCCTTTTCCCCCGCCCCCCCCATTTCCCCGCCCTCCGGTCTAGCCCAACGGCTGCTCAGGAGCCTCCCGCCAAAAACAAATTCCTAGCAGTCCTATTTTCGTTCGCGGGGTGTCTGATCCTAACGCAAGTGGATGTCCGGGCGGAGGCGGATCAAATGGCGGACAAGGTGAGTGCGTTCGCGACCACGGTGGAAGCTGCGGCGAAACCGGACGAAGAGGGCGGAAACAAGCCGGAGAATGGCAGCCAGGAGGGGTATGAAACCGAAGGGCGGCAGCGGGTTATCACCCAGCTATCCACCCAACTCAAGACGTTGGAGGCGGCGTTGCGTCGCAACGACTTGGACACGGTCGATCAAATTCTTTCCGGTCTGAAATCCTATGGCTCGCAATCCGGGATGCCTGCGGGGTGGGGCGAATTTCTCACGGAACTCAGCAATGGAATCAAAGATCGGGCCGAGAAATCCTGGGTGCAGTGGTTTACCGAAGTGCGAGCTCTGGCGAAGGATGTCCATGACGCCTGCCTCACGGCGAATCATAGCGCGGATCTGGATGCCGTGCTAATGCGGACCTCGGTCATGCAGATGAAACGGCTGAACCGCCAAAATGCAATGGTGGAGCGCGGGTCGGCCATGATCAACGGAATCGTTGGCACGTTGCAATCATGGGCACGCTACCTGGACCAGCGCGATGCCGGGAATGTGAATGCGGCGAACGAGATCCTACGGAACATCGGCCGGGGCGGTTCGGAATATCCCGTCCTATCAGCCGCCGAGATCCGCTCGAAAATAGAGCCAGAGAAAAAGGAAATCACTTTTCAAACAGAGGTCGTCGGAATTCTTTCCGATTTGAATACCCTAGATGATCTCCCCGCCGTCGTCGAACGTTGGAAGGCATTTCAGGACGATCCACAATTTTCGAAAAACGACATGACTCAGGTGGTCGCCATGAGCGCGAAGCTCGATCTCATGCTCAGGGCCTCGGCCGCGTTGAAGGCGGGAAACAACTCGGAGGCTTTGGCTATGGCAAGCGACAACTCGCTGATCACCGGTCACACGGACATGTATCCGCACTTGAAGCCGCTCATCAAACAGGTGGTCGATCGTGTGCTGGCCTCCAAGGTTGTGGCGATCATCGGTCCGCAGGAGGGAATCGCAGAGAACCCCACCAAGGCGATCAAGGACGCGCTCACCGCGTTGAAGCAGAAGTCGGATTACGAGGGAATGTTGGAGTTGTTGAAACTCCAGCAAGGCTTGCCCTCGCGGGAAATGAGCCTCGCCATTCTGGCTATCGAACATTTTCTGGCAGGTCGCCGTTTCGAGAGTTCGGGTGACCTGGTGATGGCAGTTGCGGAATACCGGACCGTGGTCGCCGCGTCTCCGGGACCTTTGCTGCCGCAAGCCGAAGCTACCGAAGCTCTCAAGCGGATGGAAAAGGAGAATCCGGGCGCGCTCAAGGATTACCAAGGCCCCCTGTTGCAGGAACTACGGACGCTACGCGAACAATTGAACCAGCAGCGGGATATGAGAACTTACAATGGGCGCAGCTATTAAACCGACATTTCTGATAGCGGCCTTTTTCATGTTGTCTGCAGTTGCGATCCCGGCGGCGGAGGCTTCCCCGCCGCTAGGGAAAGACACGTTCACGGATTGGCCGGAAGGATGGGTTTCGGGCTACCGGCGTTTCGAAGAATTTCTAACAAACAAGAAACAGGTCTGGCCCGCCGCCGGATTGCAGTTGGTTGGCGAGGGCGAGTTCATCCACAGCATTCCCGATGGCAGTGATGATAAAAGAGACGTTGATCTCGATGTTTACGAAGCGGGTGCCATGACGCTCTCCACGGCAACCCGGGCGGAGAAGGGCACTGACCTCACCTCATACGGCCCCGGCGTGTTTTGCGTTTGTGCTAAATCCAGGGGGATGCTCGGCTATCAATATCATTTTCCGATAGTCTGGTGGGAGTCGGTGGAAAAGAAAAGAATCGGGCAGGGCCCGCCGCCGGCCCCGTTCGACCACCTATTGCACGTCGTCCCAGCTCCGGGCGAAGGCATGGCGGTTTGGCCGAACGAATGGCTGTTGGGCTATCTCGATTTCAACGCTTTCACCGGGCGGCTATCTCTCAATAATATCTATCAGAAAAATGAGGCTGTCAGCCCCAATGTGCATTTAGGTTGCGATGAACATGGTGTGATCGAGCGTGATCTTTTCCCGGACGCGAAGGCGGAAGCACTCTTGTCGTGGCGGATCTATCACGAAGAAAAACTCGTGGAGAAAGGAAAAGCTTCAGGGATCACGCGGCTGGAAATGACGCACGGTTTCGGAACCTATCTGGTGATCCTTGGCGTAGAGGGGCCCGCAGGTTTTCTGCCGATCAGTAACTTTTCCCACTTCCCTTTATTCCCCGATGGTGACGGGCCGCCTGTGGTCGTGCCGCGTGACAGCGACTCGGATGGAACACCAGATTTCGTTGGAACTATGTTAGAATCCGGGGTGGCCGAGGAGCTTGATGTCGCTGCGGATCAGGATACCGACGGCGACGGACTCACCGACATTGAGGAAGCTGGCCCTCAAGTCATTGCTCCTGCTAGTCCTGCCGCCACCGAGAGTCGGCAATTGCTGAGGCTCTGGGGTCAATGGCAGTATGAATTGAAAAATCACAGGCCCGTGCGACGGGGGGCAGTCCCAAATAACAGACATTGATGCCCGGCTCCGGCGTCAGTCTCTCGCACGATAACAAAATCCCCGATTCGTTTAAGTCTCCCAAGAAATCTCCATGAAATCATTGATCTACCGCATCTATCTTAGTTCTCTCGCTCTTTTGCTAACCGCTGACGGCGTGCCCACCGGACTGCGGGATTGGAAATCTTCTGCGGGGACCACGATTCATGCGGATGCGCTCGAAGTGCAGGACGCGGTGGTGAGTCTCCGCAAGGAGGATGGCATGGCCCTGAAAGTTCCGCTCGCCAAGTTCGCGCCTGAGGACCGGGAATTTCTCACCAAACACTTTAGCGTGGAAACCACTTCGGCAGCCGGCGGATCATCGGCAGCCGGCGGATCATCGGCGGCGTTCGTCAGCGACGGGCTTGCCTATCCGATCGGGAAGACCACCGGCCCGATCCAAACCGGAACCGGTTCGAGTTATTTTGTTTATCTGCCAAAAACCCTGCGCCAGGGCCGGAAGGCTCCCTTGCTCCATTTCAACGGTTCAGGTGGCGGCAGCGCGGAATCACTCAAGAACTACATCGAAGGTGCGGAAATCAATGGTTGGATTCTCGCCGCCTGTGTGGAATCGAAGAACCAAACTACTGTCGAAGAAAACCACGAGCATGCCAAGCGATGCGTGGCGCATCTGCTGGATAAACTGCCCATCGATCCGGAGCGCGTTTACTTCACCGGTCAGTCTGGAGGCGGGGCGATGTCGTTTTACAACGCGGCGCGGATCCACTCGGCGGGCGCGATTCCTATCATCGGCTACATTCCAGACGATACGAAGATGAAAGGTGGGCAATATTATATCTGCGGCGGAGCCACGGATTGGAACCGCTACAAGTGTGGCCGCGCCGCCGTAGAACTCGGCAAAAACGCCTTCCACCGCGTGTATCCCGGCGGGCACACCACCCCGCCGTCTTGGATTCTCAGCGAAGCCATCGCATGGCTCAACGGCCGCTATCTGGAAAAAAACGCCACCAAATACGCGGACGAAGCGAAGGATTACGAAGCTGCCATGCTCACCTGGATCGGCACGCTGAAGGGAAAGGAAAGCTACCGCGCCTATGACTTGTGCCGCTTTCTCACCGAGGACTACAAGATCCGGGGCGCGAATGCGGGCGCGGTGCAATCCCTTTCCCGCGAGCTCTCGGCGGAAAGTCTGAACGTCCGCTATGCCGATGGAGTCAGGGAAATCGATGAGTTTTCCCGCAAGCATTATGCGACTTTTGAGTTCGTTGGGTTCGCCAATGGAAAAACTGCGGACAGCATCATACGGGCGGCTGAAAAGCTGACCAAAAAGTATGCGGGAGTACCCTTCATCGAGGAAACCGTGCTCCACATGGGAGACAAGACCGACATGCAGAAATAATCATGACTGAGTGACAGACAAACTGTAATCCATCCAGATCCCGCAGGATGGGCGGGTGCGGCAGACGACGCGGACGCGGCATCATGATGTCTTTGGTGCGGTAATGCCATTGACGGAGCGCGGCGATGTTTTTGTGATCGCGACGCCGGGTCATACGGTGGGTCATCAGAGCGTGGTGATCGATCTGGGAGATCGCCAAATGATCCTCGCGGGCGATGCAATTCAAGATCCCAGACCAATTCAAGATCCAATTCAAGATCCCCAATTCAAGATCCCAGACAAATAGCAAGAAATTCTCTTGCCATGAAGGATTGAAGCAATTCAAGATCCCAGACAAATAGCAAGAAATTCTCTTGCCATGAAGGATTGAAGGAATAGAAAGGGGCGTGAGCAGCAAGCGATGGTTGGCAACCGGGAAGGATTCAGCAGAGAAACCTGCGATTTACCACTGCATTTGATCAGAGGAAACTGCTTGAAAAGTATATAGTACTAGGGAAATCGGTGATTTTTTTGACGGGTGAAAATCACTGTCAACAGCAACTGTCAACACTTTTTGGGATTTTGAACTGGACGTGTTGCCGCTCGGGGACTGGTGTTTTATCTCGGCGGAACAGACCAAATTTTGAATTTGCTTCTGAAATTTGACCGCGAGAGCTGATCGATCCATTGTTGAATCAGGGTGATGTGGGCCATAGACCCGGAAAACGCATGTGCTTGCTGACCCTGATCAGAATTTCAGGTCCTTCTACGCCGGAGCCTCCAAAGGCTTGGGTGAATTCAACCAAAATTGAATGTCAAGCTTGCAAGTTGGGGGCGATTCTGTTATTCTGTTATTCCAGTTCCCCAAGTGAGCTCGGGATTAATGGTCCACTGAGCTGCCGGTCTCGATGACTCGGCTAGCCCATCTGGCGGACAATTGACACATTTTTCTTTCTCTTCCACGCGATACAAATGAAAACCACACCCAGTCAGTTTGAACTCGCGTTGCTTGCCATGACGCTTGATGGGCAGCACGCTCCTTCTGAACGCGTGAAGCTCGCGATGGATGTCTGGGAGGAAGCGGGGGAGACTTTGTTTCCGGCACCGATGACTCGGGTTGCCGTCACCTTGGAGCAAATGATGGAGAAATTGCTTCCTGTCGTCGGGAACGGTAAGAAGAAACTTACTATTAAAGCGATCAAAACCGCCAGAATGTCCAAGTATCGGAGGTTCGTTGAATGGTGCGAATGGGCAGCATGGGGACCCGATTTCGTAAGGGGTGTCCTAAATGAATCAACTGGAACAACGGATATGATCCCGGTTACCAAGGCATTTGTAGGAGAAAGGGTTAAAGCCACGATTAAAGCCCAAGTGAAAGAGGGGATTCTTGATACTGAGAGGGTCGAAGAGGACTTTCGGTATTTCTTTGCCACCGAAAAACTCAGGCTTGATGCTATTTACAGCGAACGAGCTAGGAAGGGCGCTGCGGCCACCCACTCCAAGCAAAGTGCATCGAAATCACCCGGGTCGGCTGCGACTGTTACCAAAAGGAGGGTGCCGCGAAAGACAAGTCCTCGAAGGAAACAGCCCAAGATTCGTTAATGATGCTAGCTGCTTCTGTAGAGTCTTGAAGACCCGCGTGGCTCCAAAAAATCTTGGATGCTCAGCTCGACCTTTGGTACCGTCATCATGTCGAAAAATACTTCCGTCACACGCCTCGGCCACTGAGCGCGTATGACATAAGCCGCTGCGTCCGTGGAGCTCCGTTCTGGGCGCTGGCCCGTTTCAAGGACCATCTCAATGCTGACCAACTTTCCACCTGTTGCCAGACGTCGAAAAAAGGCGCGGCATGTTTTGCGCCGGAACGGATTACAACAGTCGCGCGCAATCTTCGACTTCTACATTACGCGACCGAACTCATCCGGTTTGCTGCGGCGGGACTCAGTGATACGGAACTCGCGATCTGCGCCGCCCGACACCCCAAGACCGCCATCGATTGCTGGCATTT
>JBBRYQ010000121.1:0-10831 GCA_038237425.1 Verrucomicrobiales bacterium | reverse complement strand
GACCTGATCTCTGTTGGAGAAAAAACCATCGGAGAAGCAACCGTGTCATGGACCCATTACGAGGTCGGACGAGGATTCCGTTTGATCGAAATCGACATCAAAGGGCGTGGCCTCACCTACCCTGAGATCAGATCACGAGTCGGTCCCTTCAGACCGCTGGAACAACCACCCGGGTGCGACGACTCATTGCGCGAGTTCCTTGCCGATGATTCTCATCCGAAGTGGATGCTTCCGATCCTCGAACGCCAGAAAAGAAAATGGCGAGCGAATCACCCCTCAAAGTTCTATCGTCTCGTCCCATCCGAAATCAGAGAGTCGGAAATCCGCCGGGTTATAAAAATCGCCCCAGGTGCCGCAATCCGATTCCTTCTACCCAAACTGACAAAAATCCAGACCCGCAATTGCATTCGTCGGGCACTCGCGACTGCGGTCATCCACGCCTACGATGAAATTCCGCCGACTCAGTTAAAAACGGCGATTCGTGACTACACCGGCCTCCTGCTCAAGCATCAAGGCAAGCGTATTCCGGTGGACATGCTCATGCACTGCGTGCGGATGGAACCATTTGAGGCCTTCGTGATCCGGAAACAGTTTCCGCCAGCCCTCCATGCGAAAATTCTCGCCGAGACCTGCGGGCTCCCCTTCCAACTTTTCAAAAGTGGCAACATCAGCCGGCTTCCAGCAGAAATTGAATCCTCCTTCCGTCGGTATCCGGTCCAATGGATCGAGACCTTTCACAACGACTTCTCCAAGTTGTTTGGAACCCTCGAACGTCGTGGCCAGATAGAAACCGGCCACAAACTCCTCAATTTCCTGAAGAGTTCGCTGCCGCCTCAACACCTGCCAGCACTTTACCGGTTCATTGCCGACAACATTTAAAGAAAGCGCCCTGCACCATGATGCCATATTCACATAAAGAGCGGCTGTTTCCACTCGGAAGAGTTTTAATCGCACCGCAAATCGAATCCCTTGGAATCGACATTCCACGCCTACTTCGGCGACACCAATCAGGCGACTTCGGTTGTGTTGATCCGTATGACGCGGATCAAAACCTAAAGGCCATCGAATCCGGCGAAGGAATCGTCTCTCAATATGATGTCATGGTTGGAAAAACGGCAATCATGATCTGCGTTATGACCGAAACGGATCGCTCTTACACCGTCATTTTCGTCTTGGACAAAGAGAAGATCAAATTTCTGGATTTCCCAGAGAACGGCAACAATCAAGAACCCGAAGGTTCCTGATTTTTTTGGGTGTCTTAGATTGGCCTTCGTGGCGCGAGGCTTTCGCCTCAGCTCCCAGTTCAGCACCCTCCGGTTGTGCAGGAAATACAAACTGTTAGAACCACAATGAAGAGAACATCCCAAACAACCAATTGCTGTATTCGAAAAACCGGTCGCGACATAGCCCGCATCGCCTTCGAAATTCAAACCCCGTATTCTAACATTATTTCAGAGTCTGGAATCTTCAGGCGGCCGGCAGCTGGAAACGACACCGATTGGCAGCCCGACGGATTGCTGCTGAGCCACCAAGGAAACGGCCCGTCAGTCGTCATCGTCCATGTCCGGCGCGGTGATGCCGTCGCGATCCGCTGGAAATGCGGCGGAGGCCGCGTCGAGGCCGTCTCGTGTTTCGAGGTCTCAGCCACCTTTGAACCAGTCCCGACTACTTCCATCCATCTGGACGAAATCGGCAAGGTGGAGGACTCTCGGAATGTGAATATCACCCACGACGCAACACGCATGAATATGCGCGAGGAAGATCTGCGCCAGCTTCTATCTGCACGCCATCCGGCATGGCTCCAGTCCCGGATCGACTCCGCTCTGGATGTATGGCGCGAGGACGATCCATCTTTCTATTTCCACATCGTTCCGTCCGGGAGGATCGAATCGAAGATTTCTTCCTTGGCCCGGTGGAATCCCACGCGGGCTCTCGCGGAGTTCAAAATCTCTCTGGGCGAGGAATTGCTACAGGATTGCATCACAAGAAATCCCGATGCCGCCGTTCACCACGCGTTCGCCCAGATCTCGCGCGCCGACCGCGCGGGATTCGTTAGATCGCATGCCACGTATGTTCTCAATCACTATCTCGACTGGCTCACCGAACTCGAACTTGAAATTGCTTCCAGCGCGGATGCGATGACCGCATACAACTTACGTCATTTCACCGAGGGCAGGCGTCACGCAATTCTCCTCGCAAGAGCGTACCCCGCTGCATTCTTTGTCGACTGGAGCCGCCATGATCAAGGGTTCGCGGATGAAGTGAGGTTATCCCTAATGGACTACCCCCGAATCTGGCATCGCATCCACCATCACAGCTTCGCGATTCTTTTCCGGAGTCTGGCATCCACAATGGGCATCGTGCTTTCCGGCGCGGAACTGCTCGAACTTCAATCCCGACTCGGCACAAGGCTTTCCAAGGAACTCCGCCGCCACATGGGTTCGCTCATCTAAAACCACATCCACAATCACTCCATGCTCCTCCAAACTCCACGACACCATCTCATCCGCGACGCGGCTTCCGAGTACTCGATCCTTATCATCGAATCCGATACGAATGGCTCACCGACCCCGCCGTTCATCAATGCCCTCACCCGTTCCGCAGCCGGGGCGCTCACCGCTCATCCTGGAAAAACCCTCGGGGCCGGTGAATCCAAACTACTCATCAACCGGGTGATGCCCGGCGTAATGATCGAAACCATGGAATTCCGACATGCGGGGGACTCGGGACTATGGCAATATTTTACCATTGGCACCGAATGGGAAATCATTCCGATTGCCTCAGGCATTAGGAAGCTCGACGCCGACCACATCCAATCCTTGCCGTGGCTATCGAATGGTGGTCCGGTCCCAAACACCAGGGTTGAGGGTCTGGAAAATGATCTGACCATTCTATTCGCTGATCACAGTCTACCCTCATGGGCGAGGTCGATTCTGAATTATCAGCTCGAATACTGGAACGTCCATTACATTGAGAACTACTACCGTTTCATGCCCGGGAAGCCGATAGGTCGGGAATTTGTTCGCTGTATCAAAGCCGCTCCCTTCTGGGCCTTGGCCCGGTGGAAGAGAGACCTATACCCAGATCAGCGGAATTATTGCATGCGAAGATCGCCAGCCGGTGCCGTGGCATTTTGCGTCGAAAAAATCCCACCAGGCCTGCGCCCTCAAATGTTGGCGCAAAACCCAGAGGCAGCACTCCGACTCGGATTCGAGCGGCTGGAAGAAAAAGACATTGCGGTATGCGTGACAGCAGCCCCATCCATGACGTTGGCCATGGCCTGCGGATACACACCGACAGCGCGCGCTCGCCTGTTGGGTTCGGTGGTCAAACACTGCAAGCGAGGACTGCCGTATCATACAACCCAACTTCAAACCGCGATCTTCGAGTCCATCGAAGAAAGCCCGGAGTTGTGGTTGGAGAATTTTGATGATACTTTTATCACGGCATTCGAAAAAATGGATCAAAACCTCGGGATCCGCCCGTCTGGCGACACACTGATCGAATTCTCCAAAAAACTCGCCCCTGACAAACAGGCTCGTCTGCTGGAAGTCGTCGCGGACTGGATTTAGAATGGAGAAAATTGGGCTTCCTGCTTTGGACATGAGGTTGCTGTTGCAGTGACACAAATTCGTAGGCTTTTGGTTCTTCCACATTTCTTTTGGACGGGGACAAGCCTGTCACCCGCGCCCTGATCACTGCGCTGCGCTTCGCTCTTGCGGGCTTCCCCTGACTCCTGGAAAGGGATGCCCCTCTCCAAACCTCACCCCCACCGCCGCAGCGAACCGGCCGGCTTCGCCACCGGACCGCTCCGCCCCCACAGATTTCAGCCGCATCGCCGCCGATCAAGTCTTCGACTTCATCGACAACGCGCGGTTGATTTTCCACTTTTGACTGACCAGCTTGGTAGTGGCCATGCCACGTCGGCGCGGTTTCCCCGGTCTTCATCGTCTGCAAGGTATTGCAGACCGGGCGATCCCCCTCCACGCCGACTTTCTTCCGTCCGTTCACACGGACTCCAGAGCCGCCGCTACCCACGGCGGCGAAATAGGTCTCCGGGATCGCTTGGAGTTGGGTCCCCATCCCCCCGGCCCCCCGCCGCGTCCTCCAAAAACAAGAATTTTTGGATGCCGTGGGGAAGGCTCTCAGGGGGATGCCCTCCTCAAAGCGCTGTCCTCGCTGATCGGGAAATACCCTTGAATTGTCCACGATGGTGAACCCTCCGAAATCTCGAGTCTGACTACTGGCTGACGACTGCCGGAAAATCAGGTGTGCGAAGATTCTCGATTTCATATTCGGATTCCCGCGGAAAAAGTCTCGCGACTCGGCCGGTTGAAATTGAAGCGAAGAAGTCTTGCGACCATGCACTGGCACTAGTTCGCGACGCGGCTTAGTTACCACTGTGGACCGGAATCAGGTCAAAATTCGACATTTCCCCTTTGCCACACCTCCCCTGGCCTTATTCTGCAACAATGGGATTTTTCCGTGAGTTTGAGTAAAATAGGGATCTCAAAATGGATGCTCCGGGGACCCCGACCGCGTTGCGCAACCGGCGCGGTGACCTCTCCCGGCCGCTGACCCAGCTAGGATAGAAAAACACCATTTGGCTGAAGATCGGGAGATCAGGACACCCTAGGCAGTAAATTCGGAAAAATCGAATCTTGGCTTCCAAGATCGCAGGGACTGAAAAAGTGGCCGAAAAATGGCCGAAAGTGCTTCTTGAGATACAAAAAAGGGAGCCTTAACGACTCCCTAAGTTGTTCATCCTCAACGGAAAGTGCTCGAAAGAGGACTCGAACCTCCACAGGTTTCCCTACTAGATCCTTAGTCTAGCGCGTCTACCAATTCCGCCATCCGAGCTTTACCGATTGGGTGGGCGCATTTGTTAAGGGGCGACCACCGGGTTTGCAAGAGAATCTTTGAAAAAATTCCGTCGTGTGTTTGCGGGCATTTAAACTGCTTCCGGCTTGCTTCCAGCCGCCTGTGCGAAAGCATGGGTGCACCAATGGCCATGGAAGCAATCATCGCGGAAAACGTCGTCAAATCCTTTGGAAACATCCGCGCTCTCGACGGAATCAGCCTCCAGGTGAAAGCCGGTGAGCTGTTTTTCCTGCTCGGCGCCTCGGGCTGCGGAAAAACCACCCTGCTCCGCTGCATCGCTGGCTTGGAAACACCCACCAGCGGCTCGATCCATTTTGGCGAGCGCAATGTGACGAAGATGCCTCCGCACAAACGCGAGGCGGCGATGGTTTTCCAAAGCTACGCGCTCTGGCCACACCTCACGGTGGGCCAGAATATCGCCTTCGGGCTGGAGGAACGGAAGGTGCCGAAGCCGGAAATTAAACGCCGCGTGGAGGAAGTGCTCGAAATGGTCCAACTCCCGGGATTCGGCGACCGCTCGATCGACCAGATGTCCGGCGGCCAGCAGCAGCGGGTTTCGCTCGCCCGCGCCTTGGTCGTAAAACCGAAATGCCTCCTGCTCGACGAACCGCTCTCGAACCTCGACGCCCAACTCCGCGTGGAAATGCGCCGCGAGATCCGCCGCATCGTGAAGGAGAACGGCCTAACCGGTATCTACGTCACCCACGATCAGGAAGAAGCCCTCGCGATGGCTGACCGCATGGCGGTGCTCACCCGCGGAAAAATCGGCCAGATCGGCACGCCGGAGGAAATTTACCGCACCCCGTTATCAGCGTATGTCGCGAATTTCATCGGCGAAACCAACCTCATCCCCGGCGAGGCGATCGAGACCCGCGACGGCTTCACGATGGTAAAAACGGCGATGGGCCCAATCGTCGGCCGCGTCACCGATCCAAGCTGGTCCCCTGCCCCCGGCGAGGCACTACGGCTTTCTATCCGGCCCGAAGCGTGGCGGCTCCACAAAGAAAGCGGCGACAACGCGGTGCACGGAAAAATCAGTGAACGCAGCTACCTCGGCCAGCGCATCCAATACTGGATCGAAACTGCGGGCGGGCGTCAACAAGCCGTGGAAATGAACCCGCACATCATCCACGAGCCGGGCGAGGAAAACATCATCCTGCATGCCCGCCATGACGACGTCGTCATTCTGAAACCTTGATCCTCCGCTACGACATGAAACAACGCGCTTGGATCATCTTCGGATTGTTAGCACTGATCGTCGCATTTCCACTGGCGATGCGGCGGCAGTCAGCGACGACAAGTTCGCGCAATGCCGATGACACGCTGGTCATTCTAACTCCCCACAACGAATCCATCCGCCAGGAATTCGGCGAAGCCTTCGCCGTCTATTGGAGGAAAAAAACCGGGCGTTCGATCTACCTCGACTGGCGCACCCCCGGCGGCACCTCAGAGATCCGGATGGTGCTCGACGCCGGATTCAAGGCGGCGGAAGAAACCAAACACAGCGGCATCGGCGTGGACCTCTTCTTTGGCGGCGGCGAACCGGACTTCGCCAGCCAAGCCAAAAAAAACCGCCTCGCTCCACTCGATGTTTTCAAGACACAGCCGCAGCTTTTCATCAAGGACGGTCCGGTCCCCGAAACATTCACCGGCGAGCGCTATTTCCCCACCGACCACGTTTGGGTCGGCACCTGCATGTCGCAGTTTGGCATCTGTTATAATCCAGCGGTTCTCAAACGCCTTAATATCCCCTCTCCCACCGCCTGGCAGGATCTTGGCGATCCGCGCTACGCCGGATCACTCGCCCTAGCAGATCCGACGAAGAGCGGCTCCGTCGCCCGCGCCTTCGAGTTGGTCATTCAGGGAGAAATCCAGCGTGCCCTCGCGGCCCCAGGCGCGGACCACACGACGGCCATCGACTCCGGTTGGACCACTGGCTTGCAACTCATCCAGCGCATGGCCGCGAACTCGCGCTATTTCACCGACAGCGCGCCGAAGATCCCGCAGGATGTCGGAGCAGGAAACGCCGCAGCCGGCATGTGCATCGACTTCTACGGCCGTTCGTATTCCGAAGAACTAACCACCATCGACGGCAGCCCGCGCGTCGTTTGGATCGCCCCGAAAGGCGGCACCACCCTGAGCGCCGATCCCATTGCCGTGCTCAAAGGCGCTCCGCATCCCATCCTTGCTCAGAATTTCGTGGAATTCTGCCTCTCCCTGCAAGCGCAGACACTTTGGTTTGGTAAACCTGGCACGCCTAACGGCCCTCGCGACCGCGCCCTCCACCGCACGCCGATCCGCCGCGACACCTACACTGCTATCAACCTAGCAAACTCGACGATGCCTCACATCCACCCTTACGAAGATCCCGGTAATTTTACCTATCAGAAAGAACTCACCGGAGCCTCCTTTAACACGTTGCGCCAGATTGTTAGAGTCATGTGCATTGATTCCCACGAGGAAATGAAATCCGCCTGGCTCGCCATCCGCGAGGCAGGAATGCCTGCTGATGCACTAGCCGTTTTCTCTGATGTCTCGATCATGCCCTACGCCAAGGGCGGCAAAGGCGATCCTATCCTCGACGGCAGCGATGCCCTCAAAGCCGCCGACCACGCCGCGAAAATCGGCGAGTGGTTCCGCGCGAACTACCGCAAGGCCGAAGCCATGGCCCGAAATCATCAAAAACTGTAGCGGCGGTCTGTGACCGTCGCACTTCCTCCCAAATGCTCATGAAATCCGCTCCATGCGAAAAACCAGCGACGGTCGCAGACTGCCGCTACAGCAACCTGCCATGAAACGCGGCACCGCCATCACCATCACTATCATCGTCAGCATCCTGTTCGCGGTGTTTTTCATCTATCCGGCGGGGATGGTGGTGAAGCAGGCGTTCGAGGGCACGAAGGCGGATGGCTCGCACTATTTCACGCTGGATTTCATCGCTGCGGTTTTTAGGAATCCAATCTATCGGGAGGGGCTTTGGAATGCGTTTGCCTTGGGAATGATCAGCACGATTGCCACACTTGCCATTGCGTTTCCGCTGGCATTGATCGGGCATCGTTGTGATTTTTTCGGAAAGCAGGCGCTGGGCGTGCTCGTGCTCGCGCCGATGATTTTGCCGCCGTTTGTCGGGGCTGTGGGCGTGAAACAAATCCTCGGTGTGAACGGCGCGCTCAATGCCCTGCTCATCGACAGCGGCCTGATGGATGCGAGCCTCCCCTACGACTGGCTGGCCCACGGACGCTTCGCTGGCATCGTGCTGATGAACGCGCTGCATCTCTATCCGATTCTCTACATGAACATCGCCGCCGCGCTGGCGAACCTCGATCCGGCGATGGAACAGGCTGCGGAAAATCTCGGCTGCCCGCCGTGGAAACGCTTTTTTCGGATCACCCTGCCACTCGCCATGCCCGGTGTTTTCGCGGGCGCTTCCATCGTTTTCATCTGGGCCTTTACGGAACTCGGCGTGCCGTTGGTTTTCGATTACGCCCGCGTTGCGCCGGTGCAGATCTTCGATGGCTTGAAAGGACTCGATAAAAATCCGATTCCTTACGCTCTAACTGCGATTCTACTGATCGTCGCGGCGGCGGTGTTCGCTCTATCGAAACTCATCATGGGTCGCTCGCCGCTCGGCACTGCGCCGCGTCCGAAAGGTCGCTCGAACTCGCTCCAGCTTTCCGGTTGGAAATCCGCGGCGTGCAGCTTGTTTTTTATCGGCGTCTTCGCGTTCGCCGCGATTCCCCATCTGGGAGTGGTCCTGTTATCCTTTGCCGGGCGCTGGTATGGCACGGTGATTCCGGACACTCTAACGATGCGCCATTACATCGAAGCGCTCGGCAATGGCCTCGTTGTTCCATCGATCCAGAACAGCCTGCTCTACGCTGGTTGCGCCACGCTGATCGCGCTGGTGATGGGGCTGAGCGTCGCGTGGGTCGTGGTGCGTTCTGATTTGAAATTCCGCAACGTGCTCGATGCCGTCGTGATGTTGCCGCTGGCGGTTCCGGGGCTGGTGATGGCGTTCGGTTATCTGGCCCTCTCGCAGGAAGGCAAGGCGTTCCGTTTCCTCGTCGGCGCGGGCGAGAATCCGTTTCTACTGATCGTCATCGCCTACGCCATCCGGCGCCTTCCCTACATCGTGCGCTCGGCGGTGGCAGGACTCCAACAAAGCAATCCCACGCTGGAGGAAGCCGCAATATCGTTAGGAGCCAGTCCCGCCCGCACGCTGCGGCGGGTGGCGATCCCCCTCATCGGCGCAAACCTCGCAGCCGGTTCGATCCTCGCCTTCGCCTTCGCCATGTTGGAGGTGAGCGACAGCCTCATTCTCGCCCAGCAAGCGCAACACTACCCAATCACCAAGGCCATCTACACCTTGCTGAGCACCTTGGGAAATGGCACGGAGCTCGCCGCCGCGCTCGGCGTGTGGGCGATGGTTTTCCTCTCCGTCGCCATCATGGGCGCGGCCGTTCTCGGGGGGAAACGCGGCGGTCTGTTCAAAGTTTGAGCGGATCAATCTATCCCATTGACGCGGCGGGAATCTTTTCCCTATAACTTAAATTGCTCCTTTAGTCGGAAGCAAAACCCGCATCGCTAAAACCCGCGATGCACCAACGTGATGGCGAACGTAACGCTCAATCTCAGGAATCTCAGCATCAGCGAAAAGATCGGACTCGCCCGTCGGATTTTCAGCGCGATGGACGGTAACGCACTTTTCCCGTCACCTGAACCACCGCTGGTCCTGCTCGCACGGCTGACACAGGACCTGGAGGCACAGAACGACGCGCTGTCATTGGCGAAAAACGAGGCACTGCTGGGCGATACCCTCTCCCGCCTCGCCACCTACGTCCAGAGGGTAAGCGGCGGATCCGAGTCAGCCATCACCGCTGCTGGTATGGGCGTTGATTCCTCCCACGCCCACAATTGCGTGATGTCCAAACCGGAGAATTTCAGCGTCACCCAAAGCGCCACTCCCGGCGAGATTGGATTGCGATGCGATCCGGTACCAGGCGCGAAAACCTACGTTTTCCAATCCACTCCCGATCCCCTCACGAACGACTCCGTCTGGCACATCGGTTCCGTGAGCACCGGCCACATCGGCACCATCTCGTGCGTCGCGGCCGGGCATCGCTACTGGTTCCGGGTATCCGCCGTCGGCCAGTCCGGACAAGGACCCTGGAGCGACCCAGTATCGGAAATTTGCCACTGATTCTCCCCCGAAAAATTCCCCCCACAAAGAACGAGGATACTCCGGCCCGCGCCCCCCACGGGCCGGGGTTCGGGCAGGGTTCCGAAGAGGTGACATCGGCTGACTGTTTCCCACACCAACGCTTCTGCGGTCAACGACATCGAACAGCGCCCGGCGGCAAAGGGCCAAGTGGGTCAGCCCGGCAGATCTATTCCCGCCTTTTGATGGCGCTACCGCATTGACGCCGCCCACCTCTCCCTGTTCATTCGCCCACGCAATGCCTTCTGCCCGATCCGAAACCAAAACCCTCATCATGACGCCCCACCAGGCGCTCGAGCGGCATTTCGGATTCACTGGCTTTCTCGACGGCCAGGAGGAGGTCATCACGGAAATCACTTCCGGCCGCGACGGTCTCGTCGTCATGCCCACCGGCGGCGGGAAATCGCTCTGTTTCCAGATTCCCGCGCTGTGTTTTCCCGGCGTCACCCTCGTCATCTCGCCGCTGATCGCGCTGATGAAGGATCAGGTGGATGCCCTCGTCGCCCGCGGCATCGCCGCCACCGTGATCAACTCCACGCTCTCATGGGCCGAGCAAAAGGAACGGCTCGACGGCATGCGCGCCGGCAAATGGAAGCTCGTTTACGTCGCGCCCGAACGCTTCCGCGCGGAAAGTTTCCTCAACGCCCTGACCGGCATCGAGATCTCGCTCTTCGCCGTGGATGAAGCGCACTGCCTCAGCCAGTGGGGCCACGATTTCCGGCCAGATTATCT
>JBBRYQ010000120.1:0-10850 GCA_038237425.1 Verrucomicrobiales bacterium | reverse complement strand
CCGTGGCTGATGTAGGCCAGCGTTTTTTTCATGCGCTGGACGTGGGCGTTCGGGATGAGCTTCGCGGTTTCCCGGGCGATCTCATCGTAAAGTTCCCGCACGTATTCCCACAGGTCCTGATAGGTCGGAGCGGGCGCGGGAGTGCCGGCGAAGGCGGCGGTGAGCTGCGAGAAAATCCACGGATTGCGGATCGCTCCGCGGCCGACCATCAGGCCCGCCGCGCCGGTTTTTTCCAGATAGGAGAGCCCAGTTTTCACATCGACGACGTTGCCGTTGGCGATCACCGGGCAGGGCATCGCCTCCACCGCCGTGCGCACACGATCAGGGTGGACGGGAGTCTGATAGCGCTCGACCACCGTACGGCCATGGATTGTTAGCCCGTCGATGGCGTGGCTGCGAAAAATTTCCAACAGCTCAGGAAACTCGCCCGCCGTGGTGTAGCCGATGCGGGTTTTCACGGTGAAGCGCCCGGGGATCGCCTCGCGCAAGGTGCCTATCAGACGGTTGACAGTTTCCGGGCTGCGCAGCAGGCCGCCGCCCGCATCCTTGCGGCAGACGATGGGGGCGGGGCAGCCCAGATTGAGATCGATGCCGGCGATCGGGAATTTCGCCAGCTCGGCAGCCGTGCGGGTGAGGCTATCCAGATCGCGGCCGATCATCTGCGCGAAGATCGGGCGGCCGGTTTCGTTTTCGCAAATCGAGCGCAGGATATAACGGTTCAGGTGCGAATCCGGATGCACGCGGAAATACTCCGTCACGAACCAGTCCGGCGCGCCGCGTCGCGCGAGCACGCGCATGAACGGGAGATCGGTCACGTCCTGCATCGGCGCGAGCACCAGGGCGGGGCGGTCAGTGGGAAGGAAATCGCGCATCAGTCAGGCCGCATCGCGCACCGGAGAGGAGCCGTGGTCAAGGAATTCCATTGACTTTCAAGCTCTCGTCGCAATCTTTCAGAGGAGTTAAATAACACCGGAGGTAGATGTGGACGCCGACTTATTGCACACTGAAAAAATACTAGCAGATCGCAAGATCTTCTTCCTCGATCTCAAACAGAACTCCCGCGGGATGGTCGTAAAGATCACTGAAGACGTCGGCGGCAACCGTGACACGATCATGGTCCCGGCGGAGATTCTCGGCGATTTCATCGCCGCGCTGACGGACATCAAGGCCACCGCGGACGAGCAGGAGTGAGGGGGACTCGACCGACTGCCGCTTGTTTTCATCAGGATTCGCCGCACTCACCCTGATTGACCAGCCTCAGGTCAACGCGCTGGTCCGCATTCATCTCCAACAGGAGTTCCCAAAGGAAATGGCGCTGTGGTATTCGTGACGCTCTTCTTCCGTCAGCAGGCCTTCATTGGCACATTCCGCCAGCCAATTCATCCGATCTGCCGCCTCTACGGAGGAACGCATCTCGACGAGTGCTTTCAAGGCGCTGACATCCAAGGTGTCCGCCACCGAGGCTAACATCGATTCCATCGCATTCATCAGTGACTGGTTAGCTCCGGGAGAAATCCGGCACAATCCCCAAATCGTTGACTGACGCTTCATCGAAAAGGCCATTGGAGAGCCCTTATCAGCCCTCTCTAAGGACCAATCCGGGTTTGGTCTTGCGGACGGAGTCTAAGATGGAGAAGGATTCAACCGATCCATTCCTCATGACAGCTCCTCCGTCAGTCAACGTCGCGCGCCTCACCTATCTGCTCATCTGTCAGGCGGCGGGAGTGGCGATCGTGCTCAGCACGAAGGGGACCGCGCTGGAGGTCCCGATGTCGGTGGGCGTACTTGGCGGACTCGGAGTGGCTTCGCTTTTCATCTGGATCGAGTCGCTGATGAAAGGCTTCACGCTGCGTGGTTTTTACACGGCGGCGTTCGGACTTGGAGTCGGGCTTTTCTGTGCCTGGCTGCTGACCCGGGTAGAGCTTTCCAAACTGCTTGAACTCGCTTTCCGCGATCAGCTTGAAAATCAGGAGAACAGCGATGTGCTCGTCAACGCGCTGCGCATTTCCATCGATGTCACGCTCTTCGCCAGCCTCGGCTTCCTCGGTGCTGTGCTCGCCCTGCGGAACAACCGCGACGATTTCGCCTTCATCATCCCCTACGTGCGTTTCCGCCAGGACGCGTCCACCGGCCAGCCCGTGGTGCTCGACCACGATGCGGTGATGGACGGTCGCGTGCTTTCCATCCTGCGTTCCGGATTCCTCCACGGCCGCCTCATCATCCCGCGCTTCGTGCTGGATGAACTCCAGACGATGGTGGACTCTGGCACAAACGGCACCCGCCAGCGTGGCCAGCGTGGGCTCGATTGCCTGGAACAAATGCAGAAAGCGCCGGACATCCAGATTTCCATCCACGACGCCCGCATGCCCGGCGAACCGGAATCCCTCAACACCCGTCTCATCGAAACGACCCGCATGCTCAGCGCCCGGCTGATGACCACCGATGACAATCTAACTAAAGTCGCAAAACTCCAGGGCGTGGACGTGCTCAACATCCATGAACTCGACGAGGCGCTCAAGCCGAGCATCGCCGTCGGCCAGCGGATCCGCATCGCGCTGGTGCGCACGGGGAAAGAGGAGCATCAGGCGGTCGGCTATCTGCCAGACGGCACCATGATCGTCGCCAACCACGCTGTTTCGAAAATCGGCAGCACTGCTGAGGTGATCGTCGTCAGCACGCTCCACACGACGAGCGGCACGATGGTCTTCGCCGAGCTCTACACTGCGGGTTAGACTTTGGACTGCGGTGAGCATCACCGCTTTGGGACGTGACCCCGATTCCTTTCCAGACGATTCCAACTGGGAAAAAAGCCCGCATTCATGGCTTTTTCCCGAAGCATCCATCCCGTCTAACGAAACGGTCTTCCCTCACCGCGGTGATGCTCACCGCAGTCCAAAGTTCAGTCGATCTCCGCGTTTTCGTAAAAGAAAACTTCCGCCGCCGGATCGCGTAGCGCATCCACAAAGCGCTCCCACTCGCGGCGTTCTTCGTTTGTGGGAGAAACCGGCCTTTGTATGGCGTCCACGTTAGCGATGAGAAATTTCACCGGCGTCTGCGGCCCTGCGCTGCTGCGGATTTTCGAATGGAGCGCACTCATCCGTGCGGGTGAGAGCGACCAGCCCTCGGCTAACAAAACTACGCCCGCCGGAGCTTTTGCCATCGCCCGCGCGGCTTCCTCCTCCGCTCCGGAATCGAGCACCGCCACGGAATGCCACGCCGCCGGATGCACGCGCAGGCGGCGCAGGAGGAATGGCCGGAGCATGTCGCGCGTCAGTCCGCTGCCGCCGACATCGAGCACCAGCACTCCATCGAGCGGTTTCTCATCCGTTTCGATTCGGTCCGTCCCCGTCAGCTCGCGCCACAGCGCGCGGTGGGCGCGACCTTGGAAATCCAGTTTCCCCAACGCCTGCCGCCCCGCGTTCCAAGCGAGCAGCCAAAGGATCGCGCGGGGAATCAGCCCCCAGAAGAAAACCGCCATCAGCAGGAACTCCCACCAGACCGCGGGAGCGGACGGCAGCTCATGCCCGGGCAGCCAGCACGCTGCCTTGATGTCGTCGGGATTCGGCACTGCGCCGGGCCACCAGGCAGACCACGGCAGCGAGAGGAAATGCGACAGTTTTTCCAACAGGGAGAACATCGCCATCTCCGTGGTCGTCTCCCAGAAAAACCCCACGTGCTTCACCAGCACCAGCCCGGCCAAGCCAGTTAGAATCCCGATGTTGAAAAACACCCCCGCCGCCTGCACCAGCCGGGCGATCCGCCAGAGCACCGCCGCGCGGGGTGATCCGCCGCCAGCCATCAGGTTTTCCCACCACGCCTCGTCGCGGTTTCCGGAAAACCGCCGCGCCAGTTTCCCGACCAACGCCTGCACGCTGCTGAATCCCTCCGCCGCCCTTCCGCGCAAAAGCCAGCCGGCCATCGCCAGCACGAGCACCAACCATTGCCCGCCGAGGAGAACCGCGAGGAAAAGTACCACATTGATCCCACCGCGCTCACGATCTAGCAGGCCAAGCACCGCCGAGATTCCCGCTAGAAACATCACCACCGCCAGCCCCGCGCCGACTATCGAGAGCGCACCAGAAAATTTCCTTCCCGCCGAAGTTTTCCCCATCTCCACCAGCCACACCCGCATTCCCACCCGTCGCGCCGCCGCTCCCTCCAGCCCGCGGACCGCCGCGATCACCGCCGTGCGGACGGCGGGCGGGGTGCCGGCGGACGTGGCGATTTCCTGCTCAAAATCGACCAGGCTCTCCATCGTCCACGGCGGCGGCTCTTCCGGCATCAGCCTTTTTTCGCGATTTGTTTGCGGAACAGCGGCACCAGCTCGGCGTCCATCCAAGCGAATGCGGCGTCGAGCCCGCCTTCCCGATAGAGCTTGCCGATCGAGGCCTCCACGCGCGTCGGATTGCCAAAGGCGCTGAGGAAATCATTCGAAGTCAGCCGGGTGAACCACTCGCCATCCATGGCATCCCGTTCCCGGAGGACATACTGGCGGGCAAATAGGGCGAGGACGGCATCACCGATCCAGGCTGCTTCACGTTCTTTGCGGAGGTCTTCGTCTTTGCGGCTCACGTGGGGAGCATGCACGATCCTAGTAGGGCCGCACGATCTTTTCCCGCCGTTCGCGGGCGATTTTGTCCCGCAGCCGCGTTTCGGAATCGACGTCCCAATATCCCGGCTGGAGTTCGAGGAAAACGGACGAATAAGGCAGGGCGGTCGTCGTCCGGATCACCAGCACGTCGAAGCTGCGATTGGCATCCTCCAGCAGGGTGAGCAGTGATTGTTGGTCGAGCTCGGTCGTTTCATGGCCGTGGAGCGCGTTCTTCGTGCGTTTCCGCAGCTCGTCCACACCGGGGGCGAAGTCGTTTTCCACCGAGCGGATTTCCCGTGTCACATACACCTGCGGGCGGACGTTCTCGGTTTGCTCCATTGCGTGGAGCACGTAGTCCAGCGCTTCCGGCACCTCGCACGGGGCGTTCACCTGCCGCACGCCCGGCCTACTTTGGGCGGGAAACGATGCCTCTGCGATGACGATCCAGTTCCGATATCCGAGCTGCGCCGCCTGCCGGTCCACCGCTGCCTGCCATGTGTTGTCCTGCGGCATGCCAGCGCACCCCAGCGACAAAACAGCCACTCCGAGTGCAAGGAACGCGCGACAAACAACCATGGGTTTTCAATAGGCACTCCCGCCCCGCCTGTCAACGAGTTGCCCGGGCACATTTTGCATCTTGCAAAAGACACGGCCCGGTATTCTAGCAGAAATCAGCTCTGAAATCGTAATTCTTTTCGGGTCGCGTTTGCGTTGGAACGGCTTAATCTTGAGCTGATGAATATCGGCGTCCCCAATGAGATCAAGGCTCAGGAAAACCGGGTGAGCATGGTGCCAGAATCCGTCGCGGAACTGGTGAAACGTGGCCATCAGGTATGGGTCCAGCGCGGAGCCGGCGAGGGCGCGAGCTACCCGGATTCGCTCTACGAAGCCGCTGGTGCGAAAATGGCGGACGATGCTGCCATCGTTTTTGCCGAGGTGGAGTTGATTGTAAAAGTCAAGGAACCGCAGCCCGTGGAGGTGGCGATGCTCCGTCCGCAGCACGTGCTTTTCACCTATCTACACCTCGCCGCGAACCGCACGCTCACCGAGAGTCTGCTAGCCAGCGGCCGCGCTGCCGTCGCCTACGAAACCATCGACGTGAATCATCGCCTGCCGCTGTTGGAACCGATGAGCGAGATCGCCGGGCGGATGTCCGCCATCGTCGGCGCCTGCCAGATACGCAAGGAACTTCTATCAGGAATCAACACCATCGCCGGGAAGCTCACCTGCCGTCCGGTCGCCGAGGCTCATGACCTCCCGTGGGAAGAGGCGGCCGCTGCGGTGATCTAGCCATCAGTCGGGCTGCTGCCGTGGCGATGCCCTAATCGTCGTCCTTCAAAACAACGAGCTGGGTGTGCGTTTCATGAAGCGCTTGACGTAAACTGCCTTCGACTCCATCCAAGGGCGGGATCTAAATTTTCGCAATCGATGCCGACCAAATGGCATGTTGCGACTGATTGACACAAAAAAGGTATTACCCGGAGAAGCCCTTCACCCCGGCATGTGCTACACATTCCGGGCCGCCGCGACCACGACCATCACATGAAAAAACGCTGGATACTCCTTTTGATCATCCTCATCGGCATCGCCGCCGCCGTCTGGCGTGGTCGGGGAAAAACCGATACCGCCCCGCGATCGGCGGAAAAACAGGCCACCTCGGTGGAACTCGCGGATGTCCGGGAAAGCGATGTGCCGATCTGGCTTTCCGGCATCGGCACCGTGCAGGCGTCAAACATGGTCACCGTCCGCCCGCGGACCGGCGGGGCGCTCGATAAGGTGAATTTCACCGAAGGCGCCATGGTGAAGGAGGGCGAGGTTCTCGCGGAAATCGACCCGCGTCCCTATCAGGCGGCGCTCGGGCAGACCGAGGCGAAGCAGATCCAGGATGAAGCCCAGCTTGCGAACGCCGTGCTCGCCGCCACTCGATTTCAAACACTGGTGAAATCTCAAGCGGTCAGCCAACAGGAAGTGGATCAGGCGGAAGCTTCGGTCTCCGAGCTAACGGCTCTCGTCAAGGCGGACAAGGCCGCCGTGCAGGCCGCCCGGCTCGATCTGGACCTAACGACCATCCGCGCGCCCATCGCCGGCCGCACGGGTATGCGTTTGATCGACGCAGGCAACCTCGTCACCGCGAATCAGGCCGGCGGATTGGTGGTGCTCACGCAGATGCAGCCGGTGGCCGTGGTTTTCACCCTGCCCCAACGGAATCTATCGGACCTCTCCCCCCGCGTGCGTCCCGGATCACCTCCTCTGAAAGTGCAGACACTCGACGACAGCGGCAAGGTGCTGGCGGAAGGTCTGCTGGAACTCATCGATAACCAAATCGATTCCTCCACCGGCACGGTGCGTTTGAAAGCGACGTTTACTAACGACGATTTAGTGTTGTGGCCTGGGCAGTTTGTTTCCGCGAGAGTGCTGGTGGAGACCCGTGAAAAAGTAATCACCGTTCCTTCGGAAGCCGTCCTGCCGGGACTCGACGGCCAATTCTGTTATGTCGTAAAAGCCGACCAAACCGTCGAGCCGCGAACGGTCAAAACCGGTCCGGTCATCGAAGGCATCACTCTGATCGAAGAAGGGCTCAAGGTGGGTGAATCCATCGTCGTCACGGGTCAGGGTAAATTGAAGCCGGGTGCCCGCGTCGCCGCGCAAAAGAAGGCATCATGAGCATTTCCACTCCATTCATCCGGCGTCCGGTCGCGACGGCGCTGCTCATGATCGCGATCTTCCTCGTGGGCTCGGCTGCGTTCCCGTTTCTATCAGTGGCACCGTTACCGCAGGTAGAGTTTCCGACGATTCAGATCTCAGCGAGCCTGCCGGGAGGAAATCCGGAAACAATGGCCTCCTCCGTCGCCACGCCGCTGGAGAACCAGTTAGCCAAGATTCCCGGCATCACCCAGATGACCTCTACCAGTGGGCTCGGCAGTGTTTCCATCACCATCCAGTTCGATCTGGACATCAATATCGACGCAGCAGCACAGGATGTGCAGGCCGCCATCAGTGCTGCCGGTGGCCGTCTCCCGACGGATCTCCCGAGTCCGCCGAGTTTCCGCAAGGTCAATCCCGCCGACTCGCCGATCCTGATTCTCAGCCTGGTGTCAGACGTGTTGCCGCTAACGGAAGTCAGCGACTACGGCAACAACGTCATTGCCCAACAGATCTCCCAGATTCCCGGCGTGGCCCAGGTGGACATCATGGGTGAGCGCAAACCGGCAGTCCGTGTGCAAGTCGATCCCGCGAAACTCGCCTCGCTCGGTCTTGGTATGGACGACGTCCGCGGAGTGATCGCCTCTGCCACGGTGAACTCGCCGAAGGGCAGTTTCAACGGACCGAAGCAAAGCCTATCCATTTATGCTAACGACCAGATCCTCAAAGCGGAACCTTACAACGATCTAATCATCGCCTGGCGGAATGGCGCGCCGATCCGCATTCGTGATGTAGGCCGAGCCGTCGAAGGCCCCGAGCAATCGAGATCCGCAGCACTGGTCAACAACGAGCGGGGCGTGGGCCTGATGATCCGCAAGCAGGCGGACGCGAATGTCATTGAAACCATCCAACGCATCCGCGATCTGCTGCCTCAACTGCAAGCGGCGATTCCCCCCGCGATGAAGGTGGAGATCCTGAGCGACCGCAGCCGCACGATCCGGTCCTCGGTTGAGGAAGTGGAGCTCCACCTCGTTCTAACCATGGTGCTGGTCACGCTGGTGGTGTTCCTTTTCCTGCGGAATGCACGCGCCACGCTCATCGCCAGCGCGGTGGTGCCGATCACGATCATCGGCACCTTCGCCATCATGTATGCGCTGAATTTCAGCCTGAACAATCTGTCGCTCATGGCATTGACGATTTCGGTCGGCTTCGTGATCGATGATGCGATCGTGATGCTTGAGAACATCTACCGGCACATCGAAGAAGGAATGAAACCGATGGACGCAGCGTTGAAGGGCGCGGGCGAAATCGGTTTCACCATCCTATCGATCACCCTTTCGTTGATCGCCGTCTTTATTCCCGTGCTTCTCATGGGCGGGATTGTCGGACGCTTGTTCCGTGAGTTTGCGGTGACGGTGAGTGTGGCGGTGTTAGTTTCCGGATTCGTGTCGCTGACGTTCGTGCCGATGATGTGCGCGAAGTTCCTCCACCATCACACGCCGCCGGATGTGAAGACGCTGCGCGGGAAATTCGACTCGCTGCTGGAACAGTTTTTCCGGAGCATCGAGAGAGGCTACGAAAAGACCCTCCGCATGGTGCTCCGCCACCAGCGGCTGACACTGTTTTCCCTCTTTCTGACAATCGGGCTCACCGTCTTTGTCTTCGTGAAGATGCCAAAGGGTTTCTTCCCGCAACAGGACATCGGCTTGATCGATGTCACGGCCGAGGCGGCACCTGATATCTCCTATCAGGCGATGTATGGGATCTCCCGGCAGATCGGCGAGATCATCAAGACGGACCCTGCGGTTTTTGGACTCCAGAACCGCATCGGCGGCGGCGGCGGTGGCGGCGGTGGTGCCAATTCCAGCCGCTTTTTCGTAACGTTAAAAGAGCGCGGGCAACGGCCATCCGCCGCCCAGGTCATCGCGAGATTGCGCCCCGCGATTTCAAAGATTGCTGGGGTCACTGTGTTCTATCAGGCCCGGCAGGACATCAACGTCGGCGGCCTGATCTCTAAGACGCAGTTTCAATACACCTTGCGCGACGCTGACTTGGACGAACTCAACGAGTGGGCCCCGCGCGTAGTGGAGCGTTTGAAAAAAATCCCCCAGCTTCGCGACGTCGCCTCCGACCAGGACGCCACTCCACCGGCGTTGAATATCGAAATCAACCGTCAAGCAGCGTCGCGTTTCGGTATCGACACGCAGACCATCAATACAGCGCTCTACAACGCTTTCGGCGAGCGGCAGGTCGCCCAGTTCTACACGCAGGTCAACCAATACAAGGTCATCATCGAAGTTCCACCGGAGATGCAGGCAAATCCATCGACCATTGAAAAGATCTTCATTAGGTCGCCTCTGACAAACGGGCAGGTTCCGCTGGCGTCGCTGGTTAGATTCGATACGAAATCCACCAAGCCACTCTCAGTGAACCACCTTGGCCAGTATCCCGCAGTGACGATTTCGTTCAACCTCGCGCCCAATGTCGCCCTCGGCGATGCCGTGACCGAAGTGGAAAAAGCCGAAGCCGCCATGGGCATCCCGGCCAGTCTCAGCGGCAGCTTCCAGGGTAGCGCGCAGGCGTTCCAGTCATCGCTGAAAACCCAGCCCTATCTGATCCTTGCCGCCGTCATCGCGATCTACATCATCCTCGGGATGCTTTACGAAAGCTTCATCCACCCGATCACGATTCTATCAACTCTGCCGTCTGCGGGACTTGGCGCGTTGCTGACGCTCTGGATTTGTGGGCATGACGTCGGCGTGATCGCGATCATCGGCATCCTGTTGTTGATCGGTATCGTGAAAAAGAATGCGATCATGATGATCGACTTCGCCATCGAAGCTGAGCGCGACCGTGGGATGGCACCGGACGCGGCGATTTTCGAAGCCTGCATCAAGCGCTTCCGGCCGATCATGATGACCACTATCGCCGCAATGATCGGCGGCATCCCGCTGGCGCTCGGGCACGGCGACGGCTCGGAGCTGCGTCAGCCGTTAGGTTACGCGATCGTCGGTGGGCTGGTGCTTAGCCAGGCACTCACTCTTTTCACTACGCCGGTGGTCTATCTGTTCATGGACCGTTTCAGATCGCCCATGAAAAAGGGTGCCGGCGAACGAACGCCGACACCCGTTGAAGCGTGAGGAATCACATCAACTCGCACCGGCCTCGGCTAGTTCCGAGCGCTCGCCGCGGTTGAGCGCGATGTGGGCGACGAAGGGCCTGCCCTTGAGCCGGTTGCCGATATAAACCAAGCCGATGCTGCGGCTGTCCACGTAGGGATTGTCGATCTGCGCCGGATCGCCGACGAGCACGAGCTTTGAGTCGCTACTGTATGACCATATCTATATTAAAATTAGAGGAGCACAAAAACGCGCACACGCGTTGATCACACATCCACCCTCAGATCCCGCACGCTCCACAGCACCCCGGCTGCCGCCATACCACTGCCCTTCATCTTCCGCGCCCCATCCTTGCGGTTTGCCGTAAAGCGCTCCCGCGCTCCTGCGAAGGCCGCGTTTACAAATTCCTTGCTGCCGATCACCGCTCCGTCCGTGAAATAGCGTACCCGGCAGCGCAACATCGCCGCCATTTTAAGATCCGGTAAAACCGTGCCATT
>JBBRYQ010000119.1:0-10917 GCA_038237425.1 Verrucomicrobiales bacterium | reverse complement strand
GAGGGTCTGATCGTTTTCCAACATGGAAATGACGCGGCGGACGGCTCCTTTGGGAACGTAGTTAGCCCGGACGACGAGGCAGAAATTGTCCACCAATTGAGCGATGATGCGGGTGTCTGGCACCGCGAGAAGAGGCGCGGAATCGATGACGACGAGGTCATAATTCGCTATCGCTTTTTCGAGGAATTCTTCGAGTGAACTGGCATTGAGGAGTTCGCCGGGATTCGGTGCGGGCTTACCTGCAAGCATGATATCGAGATGGGGAGCACCTGTATCGGCGTAAATCGCATCATCAAAGGTAGAATTGCCGCTGAGAACCTCGGTGACTCCATTGAGGTGAGCATCCCGTTGAAGGCCGAAAACCTTGTGGACGGAGGGCTTGCGAAGATCGAGATCGATTAGGAGGGTGCGCTTCCCCTGTTGGGCGGCGGCCAGGGCGAAATTACAGGACACTAGGGTTTTTCCCTCGCCGGGCAGGGCGCTGGTGAAGAGGGTGATTTTGCGCTTTTTCTCATCACCCAGAAGCGAGACGGAGGCACGTAGCACGCGGAACATCTCGGCGAAGGTGGTGGTGGTGAGCCCTTCGCGGAAAATCAAAAACGGGTGCCAGCGCGAGCAGGCTTCCGGCTCGCTGGTTTCCTTGGATTTGGAACGACTGGATGAATCGAGGTTCTTGAGCTGGATATCGGAGATGGCAGCGAGCACGGGCAGCCCGGTTTCGCGCTCAAGCTGGGAAACGGTGTGAATTTTGTTGTCGAGGCGGATGAAAAACATCGCGAGCAGGACACCGACGCCGAGTCCACCGACGGAGGCGATTCCGAGGACCTTGGCAGCAACGGGGGAAACAGGCATGCCTGGCAACTGGGCGAGGCTGCTGATGTCCATCTCAGACTGCACCTGCTGCTGGTTGATGTCCGCCTCGTGGATGCGGGTGAGGATGCTGTTGAAAACGCTGGTCTGGCTGATGATCTCACTTTCGAGCACGTTGCCGCGAGCGAGCAGCAGGCGGCGGGCGGTGGAGAGCCTGCTGTTTTCATCGGAGGCGGATTTATCCCACTCGGCAGCGTTGCTGTCCCAGTATCCGCGATCCACGGACGAGTTGCGGGCGGAGTTGAATTCTTCGAGGAAGTGTTGCTGGGTGGCTGCCTTTTCTGCAAGGGCGGAGACCATGCGTGGATGCTTGGGTAAATAGCGGCGGGAAAGGTCGGAGACGAGGTTCTCACGGACTTCAAGGTCCTTCAGAGTGACAAGGGCGCGCTGATAGTTGGCGAGGGCGTTTTGTGCAGACTGCAGGCGCTTTCTGGCTGCCTCGGATTCCTCGACGAGGATTTGCAGGTTGGAGCTGCGGCCGCTGGTGCGTGCTCCGGTGAGTTCCGCTTGGTATTCGGTGGCGATCGTATCGGCGATGGCTTTGGCGACTTCCGGGCTCTGGTGGATGACCCCGATATCCAGAAGGCGGGTGCCACGGCGCACGGTAATGGTGGTCCATGATGAAATGGCACCGCCCAGCGAGGCGGGTGAAGGCACGCCGCCGCTCTCGGACTCGGCCTTATCCTTTCCCTTACCAAACCATTTATCAGCCCACTCCGGCAGCCAGATGACGGCCTTGGGCATCAAGCCGGGAAGTGCGCGGATCTCCGGGCGGGAGGCGACCTTCTGCAACATTTCCGGGCGGGTGATGCGCTCGGCCACGGTGTTCATCGCTTCGATCGAGCGGAGGTCCATTTCATCGACCTGATCGCGGGACATGACCGAAGAAGTCTGCTGCTTAATGAGGAGGGTGGAGCGGGTCTGATAGGTTTTCGGCGCTTTCGAAAGATAATAATAGCCGCCGAGCACTCCGAGGATGAGACCGAAAACAACCCAATGCCAGCGCCCGACCAGATCGAGCATGAACTGCTTGGATTTCTCGGGGCCTGCTTGGCGCTGCATGCCGCCATCCATCAGGTCATCGTCTTCGAATTCTTCCAAGTCAGCGGATGGGCGGCGGGAGCGTGGCGAAGGAGGCATGGGAAAATGGAAACTGAGAGGCTTAAATACTGAGAAATTGGACTAAAAACGGAGGGGAATCAGAATAAGCGCTCGGGGACGGTGATGACATCATCGGGCTGGAGGCGGAACGGACGGTCGCCCTGTTTCGAGATTTCGTTGTAGTTCAGGAAAGTGACCGTGCCCTTGCGATTGAGGGTGATTTTCTTGGGATTGGAGAGTTCGGTGAGTCCGCCGGCGGAGGCCACTGCGTTGACGAGATCGAGACGCCCGTTGAGCGGAAATGGCACGGGTCCGGGCTTGCCGACCTGGCCGATCACGGTAACGGTTTTCCCAACGAAGGCGCTTTGGTTCACGATGACCCGGTCGCCTGCTTCCAGCTTCACGCGGGCGGACGCGCCGGTGATGGAGTCCATGCTGAAATTCGAGGTGGTGCCGGATACACGGATAAGCTGGATGCTATTGGCATCGGCGTTTTCTGCGAGCCCACCGGCGGCGGCCATGGCGGAGGCGAGGTCGAGATTGCCGGCAACCGGCATCGGGATCTGGCCGGGATTTTTCACCGCGCCGATGACGGAAATGAACTCTGTGGCGTATTCATCGACCGTGAGGGTGAGTTTGGGATCGACCAGATAGTCCTTCGCATAAAGGTCACGGATCTTCTTTGCGGCGTCCGAAACCTGCATTCCACCGACATCGACGGAGCCGATCAAGGGAAACGACGCTTGCCCGGTTTTGAGGATGCGCACCTGAACCGAGAGATCCGGCTCTTCATAGACGGCGACGCGGATCGTGTCGTTGGGACGGAGGACGTAGGTCGCGTCCTCAGCCGCCCGGGCAAATCCCGATGCGAAAACGGACAGAATCAACAAGCGCTGGATGAGGGAGAAAATCATGGATTTTGAGGAAATGGGTGATGTGGGGGAAGATCGTGAGGCAAAATTTCATTCCGGACAATGCCTGAATGGTTGAATCGGGCGGATGCATAAAGCTTTCACAGCGCATGCTCTAGCGCAAAATTCGGGGATTTTCAAAAACTCCGGCTGATGCTGATGCCGGTCTGGACTGAATTGTAGGAATTGCTTCCCCCACCGCTTTGATCGGTGAAGCGGACGAACACGCTGGCGGCTGTGGTATTGTGGAAAATCAGCATGCCGAGCGAACTATCGAGGCTCAGGTATTTGCGATCTGGCTGAGGAGGAGGGATGGGCGTCGAGCCGCTGACCACTCCTGTGTAAACCGGGATCGTGTAGGTGGTGGTTTCATAGCTGCATCCCAGATTCAGGGTGGCGCGGCGGATTTTGCGGTTGTAGCCCAGCCGCAGGGCGGTGATCTCGTAATAGCCGCCGGATACGGAAGGATCCGCTTGGGTGTCCCGATAAAGCGAAAGGTTCATGCCCCAGAGTTTCGATGCGCGGTAGTTCAGCGCCAGCGAGGTCGAAAACGTGGGATCCGCCGAGCCACCATCCTGGTAAGTTGCAAAGTCCACTCCCAGCCGGGAGTTCAGGGAAACTTTGCTGCTGAGCTTGTAGTTGACCGTGACCGTGGGACCGATCGAGGTTCTGCCGGCTGCCGTGCCATCCGTAGTGGAGGTGTAACGAATCCCCGGCCCGATTTCCGTAAGCGCCGAATATCTCCAAAGCGCCGAAGTCCCCATGTCGAAAGAGCTCGTCTGATTGAAAGCACCGCTTGAACTGCTGAATCGTTCGTTGAGATTTCCGGTGAGTGAGGTTTTGGGGCTCAGTTTGTAGCGAGAAGTCAGAGAGGTGGAGAACGTAGTTTGATCGACCACCTGCGAGCCATAATTGCGGTTGCTGCCGTGGTCATAATCCACGCCGAGCAGGCCGGTGACGTTCAGCCTGCCCACGTCGTAATTCGCCGAGGCTCCCAAACCTTGGCTAAATCCGCTGAAATCCGTGTTTTGAAAATACTGATTGTAGGTGCCGTGATAATTTCCCCCAAAGGTGAAATCCGAGGCCTTGGACTGGTAATTCGCCACGCCCCCCAAGGACAGGTAAACATCGCTTCCCTGAGCTCCGCCCGGAGTCACATAGCCTTGGTTGACATTGGAATCGTAGGTCAGCCCGAGCGAACTCGCAAACGACAGGCCGTCTAGCAACACGGTCCCTACCCCACCGCCCGTGTCAGGCGCAGGCACAGCACGGTTGAAACCACTCGGTGCTGTGGGAAGCGAAGCAATCCCGCCGGACGTAGCCGAAAGCGGTGCGGTGCTGGCGGCCTGAGCGGACAGGCAGGCGGCAAAACACGAAGCTCCGAGAAATACCACCGTTTTGGTATGACCGGTCGCCTCTGGAGACACGCTTTGAAGCCTGATTTTCAATAACCTGGTGGGTGTCTGGGTCTTTCTCAAACAAAATGCTCTGGCAGCGGCCCGTTTGATAGTCTGCGCTGCCGGTCCGAGCAAGACGATAAAATCGAACAGTTGATTAGCACGATTTATCTTCCAGCACCAAGAATTCGCATGATAGAGAGTTAATCAACGCCGATGCCTGACGAACGATCCAACGCCCCCGAAATCTCTTCCCCATTGGAACGCAGATCGAAAGTGGTGTTTTCCGCGATGTTGCTGTTGGCGATGCTCGCCGTGGCATTTCCAGAAATGCCTTCACAGGCCCTGCTCGGAATTTTGTGGACTGGTGCAGGTCTGTTGATGGTGCTTTTTCCACCCGAGGTGAAAATCCCAAGAATCTGGTGCCTCCTTGCTGCGGGATTTGGCCTGTTTTCCGTCATGGGCTTCTTGCCACGCGGATGGTTCGCCATCCCCGCATGGCGGACGGAGTTGGAACACCTGGGAGTGGACACCGGCCCGTATGTCTGGGTGCAAGCACGGTTTGCAGCGGAGGGCCTGATGGGGTTCCTTGCATCGGCCGCAGTGGTGGTCTTTCTCTTGGGCCACCGCGTCCGGACGCAAGCGCAGCAACATCTGGCACTGGCCTTCACCTTGGGCGTAGGGCTATGGGCGGCAGCCGCGCTAAAATGGCACGAACCCGGAGCAGTATTCGGATTTTTTCCCAATCGCAATCACACCGCCACCCTGCTGGCCATGGGCACCTTCGCCGGGTTAGGATGCTTCACCCAGGCGATCCGCCACCGCACTACTTGGATGGCCGGGCTCTGCGCCCTGCCGGTGGGGGCCTGCCTCTATTCTCTTAATGTTGTTTCCGAGAGCCGGGCAGGCATCGTGCTGGTGATTGTCGGTTTTGTAGTCTGGGTTTCCGCCTCGGGCATCCGGCATCTCCGGGGAAACGTCGGGAAAGCGCTCCTCTTGATCCTACTCGCCGCCGGTGGCATATTCCTGATCGTCGATACCAAGGTGAAGGCCCGTTTGAGCAATTCCATCGAGCAAATGGCACCCGCCACCACCGCCTCCGCGGCCACCCCGGAAAATCCCTTCGCCTCGGATTCAACCGCACAACTGGTATTACCGAAAGACGGGCGAATTACGATTTTCCGCGATACCGTGGAAATGATCCGCCAAGGCCCGTGGACGGGAGTGGGGGCGGCGCAGTTTGCCCAAGTTTTCCCACAATATAGGAAAACTGCCACCGCCCCCAACGGCTCCCGATGCCTTCACCCCGAGAGCGACTGGCTGATGATGATGGCGGAAATCGGCTGGCCAGCTACGCTTTGTCTGGCAGGCGGGGTCATTGCGGTGTTCTTCAGTGCGTTCAGGTGCGCTAGAAATGGCCGTGGCCGAGTCCTCCGCGTCGGCTGCATCACTGCGGCGCTGCTGCTGTGCCTGCATGGGATCTTCGATGTGCCGGGGCACCGTATCGGACTTGCGTGGAGTGGGGCCCTGCTGCTGACCATCAGCTTGAGGCGCTCGGAGAAGAATGGCGCCACTCTCCGGCCTGCCCGCTGGTCCACCTACGGCTGGCGCGGACTCGGCCTGGCGCTGTCCTTTGCAGGAATTCTGCTTCTTCACGCCCAATGGGTGGAGAAACCCCTGCTGCCATCAGCCCAAGTCAGTCAGCTCATGAGCGAGGCAAAAGCTCTTTATGATCAGGACCAGGCCGCCTACGACAAGGCTGCTGCGGAGGGCCGGGAATATGATCCCAACCCGGCCGATGACCCACTGGAAAAAGCGCTTCTCCGATTGGCCGAAGTGAACCACCTCGCCCCCTTGGAGCCCCACCCCTATTATGTTCGCGGGACGTTAGCCCTGCATTATGATGACAAGCAGGACATTGCCCATCAGGCATTTTCCATCCAGCGCCGATTGGATCCGGTGCAAGTGGATCTCGTCATGGAGCAGGCACAGGCATGGATGAAACAGGACCCGGAGCAGACGTTGGAGCTCTGGAAAGAAGCCTTACGCCGGGCATCCACCGAGGAATCTCGCCTACCGGGAAGCTATTTCGGAGTGCGGAGCACCTACCAAAAATTGGTCCGATCCACTGCCAATAGCGAGCCCCTCGCCCTCGCCGCACTTCAACTCGCAGGAAATGCCCCTCCACTTTTGGTCCTTTGGGCAGAATCCGCCCCGGCAAGCCTGCTGGACCGTGAAATGCCACGTCTTCTCACGGATCCCGGGACTATCGATGCCCGCATGGAGTGGTTTCAGATTTGGGAAAAACGTGGCTCCAAAGATGCTGCGACGAAGTTTTCCGGGAGTCATCCAGAATTGAAACTGTCCCGACCGTAGGAGCAAGAGCCCCGATGGCTCCGGGTGACGCAATATAGCCAGATGGCTGTCTGTCAAAAAATTTGCTTAATACTTTTTGCATTATGGACTTTTATTGATTATCGGTTCCGCCTCATTTTAGAAAATGTCATGACCATCAAATCACTTGATCAAATCGATGGCCCAGCAGGGAACCGAAAGTCCCGGCTCATCACTCACCTCCTAACGGCATCGCTCGCCACGATTTTTGCAGGAGCCGCCATGGCGGCCCAAAGTCAGGTAATCACGATTGGGGCATTCGAGACAAAAACCTATGGCGACTCCCCTTTTACGGTGACAGCCACCGCAAGCAGCGGACTACCGATCACCAAGTGGGAGAGCGCTGATCCTGCCGTGGCGACCATTTCCTCGAGTGGATTGGTGACCCTCGTCGGAGCCGGACAAACCTCGATCATCGCCAGCAACAGTGGCGACGCTAACTACAATGCCGCGTGGATTGCCCAGCCCCTGAACGTGGCTCGCTCGCTGGCTTCCTTGCCCTCAGGAACCCAGACCGTGACTTACAACGGCAGCGCCCAAGGCCTTACTGCCAATGCCCTGCCCTCCGGCCAAGCATCCGAAATCACCTACCGCGACACCAGCGTCAGCGAAGCTATTGCCACCCCGCAGGTGGTGTTTCAAAACGGTCCGGACACGCTTGCCTTAGGAGGCTACGGAAGCACGGGGTTCGCAGCGGTCGGTTTTTCGGGGCTCGCAAAGTACGCGGGCCTCGCCGGCACGGCCCGCAAGCTCCATTCCTGCGATGTAGCGCTCGTCTCTTGGGCAAGATACGACACATCCTCTCCCAACGGCTACAAGTCTTGGGCAGATAGCAATCCAAGTTTGGTCGTGCAGCCCCCCGCCAACTCATACCCAGGGAATAGCGGCGGCTTTTATCACCCTGTGACCTTGGCGTTCTACACCTACGAAAGTGACCCCGTCACCGAGACCGAGAAATTCCGCCTGCTCACTACACAGACCGTGCAAGCACTGATCCCATGGCGGCCGGAGAAGGTTGCTGAGGGAGGTGCAAATTACTCATTCAACGGCTATGCATTCCGCGTGCCGTTCAGCTTTTCTGATGGAATCATCCTGCCGCAGGATGTCTGGATATCGGTCAGTTTCAACACCCAAAACTATGGCACCGCCCCGGTCGGATCGCCAGGACCCTACAATTCGCTCAACGTCGCTTCTCCATTAACTCAACTTGTCGGCACCACCCAGTTTTCCACTTTCACCCTGTCCTACAAAAACTGGCGCTGGCAGAATTCCACCAGCCCTAGCGGTCCCATGCTGCGCCTGCGCGCGGTCCCCACCAACGCCACACTCTCTGCGCCAACGAATGCCGGGACCTACGAAATCAATACAAAAGCGGCTGGATTCGGCACGGACGGCAGCTCTTCCTCGACCCTCGTGATCAACAAAGCCCCCTTGCAGATAAATCTTGGCAACCTCTCCCAAATCAGGGACGGCATGCCGAAACCTGTTACCATAACCACCTCTCCTTTGGGAATTGCCACCAGCGTGAGCTACTCAGGTTCCTCCACAGTCCCCTCCGCGCTTGGCAGCTATCCAGTCAGTGCCGGGCCAATCAATCCGAACTACCAAGGGCAAGCCGCTGGCACCTTGCAGATCGGTGACAACTTCGGGTCCTGGCAAACTGCTACTTTTGCCGGCTCCGGGTTACCCGCTGATCAAACTGCAAGCGCGGCGGATCCCGATGGAGATGGCCTCAGCAATTTCCTCGAATACGCATCTAACCTCAATCCGCTTGTAGGAGATAATCCATCTCCGGTCGGATTTCAACCCAACGCTGACACCCTCTCCTTCACCTACCGCCGCAACCTGAACGCTCTGGATCTCGATTACAGCCTCCAGAACGCCGCCAACCTCGCCAATCCCACATCATGGGCACCCGTCACCCCGATCAGCGAAACCACCCTCTCCGATGACGGTTCCACGAGGGTTATCAGGGCCTCGGTGGCCAAACCCCCTGCCCAACCCAGCTATTTCATGCGATTGAAGGTCAGCCGATGAGCAAAACTTGTGATGACGTTCGCATCGGACGACCTTCCAAAATGTGGCGAAACTTTCGTGATTTTCCTATTGACCAAATCTCTAAAACCACCAAATTCATCCCGTTATGAAAAACACCACATTACTGAAAGCGGCTCTTGCCATCGTTATTTTCGTCGGCTTCGCTGCCGTGACACCAGCCTACGCTGGACGCACACCTAGGCCGCCAGGTCCTGTCAATCCCCCCACTCCTGTAAGTCCAATTTGAAATTGCCATCCCTTCAAAAATTACTTTTGCACTCATGAAACGCTCATTACTTGGCCTCACGGCTACATTCATATTCGTCGGAAGCTCCCAGGCTTCCGTGCTTTTTGATAATTTCGAAAGTTACGGCCCTGTCTCCTCTGACATGAACGGTCAAGGCTCCTGGACCGTTACAAACGGAACACCGGCGAACCTTGCGGAAGGTCCAGTCGTCATTGTAAATGACTTCGCTTCCGGTTCTCCTCTTGCGACTACGAATGCCACAGTGGGCGGCATAGAGCAAACCGCACTTGGAATCACTTCTCTCTCCAACAGTTCGTTCAGCGTGCCGCTGGTCAGCTTAACAGCCCAACCTACGTTTTTCTTAATTGATACCTCGTATCTCGAAAGTACCGGTACTAGCAGCCGTGATAATTTCTCGTTTGTCTTGGGTAGCAATGCTGGCAATGTTCTTACCATTGATTTCACTCCTGCTGGCGTGGGCCAATACATCGCTTCGTGGAGCGTGTTTGGTGGGGATTTTGGTGCGGCAGTTCTCAACGCCAACACTCCCACTCAATTCCGTCTGGACACTTATGCGAGCGGTCTGAATGTGGGATACACGTTCTCAAGTCTTACAACCGAGCTCGGTTCGGGTATTTTAGGCGCAGCATTGCCAACAACTACTCTTAACAGCTTGTCAGTGAACTGGGATAGCACAGGAGCTAGTTTTGATCCGCTTGGTTCATCCAACTCTTTCACCATCGACAACGTCTCCGTGATCCCAGAGCCTTCTTCCGCCTTGCTCGGGCTCTTAGGCACTTCGCTTGCCTTCGCACGTCGCCGCCGCGCTTGATTTGGCGTCAGACTGTTTTTTAATAACAAGAGCCGCTCCTTTCTAGGAGCGGCTTTTTCATTTTCAGCCGTTTGCATTTTTGATGAAAGATGCCCTCACGCGGATCCATCCAATAGTCACCTAAACCCGCGCTTGCAATAACTGCACTGCGATGCTGATAGCGATTTCCGCTGGATCATTGGTGCCGATCGGTAAACCAAGCGGGCAAACGATTTTTCCCAACAGGGCCTCAGCAATACCGTCCTCCCTGAGCTCCCTGACTAGGACCGCGCGCTTTGAGGCGCTGCCTATCACCCCCAAAAACGGCACCTCGGGAAATCTCATCAGAACCTCTCTCAAAACGGGAGAATCACTGGAATGCCCCTGAGTGATGGAAAGAACAAATGATCTGGCACTCAGAAGTCCGACCCCGTCTTGGATCGAGTTTACTTGATGAAGCGTCACCCGGTCCATCGCAGCAAATCGAGACAGCCAATCAGCCCGGGTATCGAAAACATCGATATGGCAGGCCAGCGTGGCAAGCACTGGCACCAGAGCTTGGGAAATATGGCCAGCTCCAAAGATGGCGATGTGCCAGGATTCGCGAGCCGTCAGCTTTTCAAACAAAAACGACATTTCTCCGCCACAGGTCATCCCCGCATCGCGCTGCAGGTTCCATGTCCGCAGAACACAACTCCCCTCCTCCATCAGGAGTTCTTTAGCCTGCGCAATCGCCTTGGACTCGATCCTGCCGCCCCCCAGATTGCCCGTCACGCGACCGTCTGCGGTGACCACGGCCTTACCGCCCACCCGTCCCGGCACGCTGCCTCGGACGGCGGTGATGGTGACTACCACCGCGTCTATTCCCTCACGCCTGAGCGCCGCGATTTTTTCCCAGATGTCCATCGGTGTTGAATTTGGCTTAGTCCAAGCTCTTACTTCGGTGAAATGATCGCAATTGCCAATCTCAATACCGCGCCGGAGCGGGATTTCATCGCCGCCCTCGGGGGGATTTATGAGCATTCCGACTGGGTGCCGGTGCGAGTTCTCCAGCAGCGGCCGTTCCCGGATTTCGAAAAACTGCGATCTGCAATGCGCGATGAGGTCGATCATAGCACAGAGGCGGAGAAACTTACCCTGATCCGCGCT
>JBBRYQ010000118.1:0-10931 GCA_038237425.1 Verrucomicrobiales bacterium | reverse complement strand
TTACGGCGTGGGCGGGGTTGGGGGGGGTGGGGAGATTGCGGCCGCCGCTTTCTTCGCCGCGCGCTCGGTGCGGGAGGCGAATTTCCAGGCGGCGAGTTTGTCGGGGTCGCGACGGTATTTGTTTTGGATGGCGGCGTCGAGCCGGCTGATGACGGCCAATTTCAAATTTGCCAGAAATCACCGTGGGGTGGATGTGAAATGGAGGCCAGTGCGAGGCTCGCGCCTCTGGTTTCGGTCCATTCGCATCTTAAACAACACCTATCAAACACTATGGAAAACGAAGAAATCCGCAATCAATACGATGCCTTCACGCGCATCAAGGGCTTCGGTGGAAAGTATGGAACGCAATTCGAACCGGCGTCACGTGGGAGCAAGCAATTCACCCTGATGGACGCGGTTGTTGCTAAAATGGTGGAGCACGGAGTGAAGAAGCTGGCAGCTAACAGCGGCTTCCACGGCGCGACCGGGAGCAAGGATCTGGCAGCACAGGCGTTGCGCGAGAGTCTCCGGAAAATCCGCAAGACCGCAGTATCCATCGCGGAAGATGAGGACATGCCGGAGTTCGACGACAAGTTCGTGCTTCCGCGTTCATCTTCCTATGAGGCCCTGTTGACCCGCGCTCGGGCAGTTCTGCTGGAGGCGACTCCACACGCGGCCTTGTTTATCGAATTCGAACTGGCCGCCAATTTCCTCGATACACTGGAAAATAACATCAAACGTTTGGAAAATGCGGGGACCGATCAGGATGCGGGGCTCTCTGAACAGGTGGGAGCCACGGCGGAGCTGGTGGCCGCGGCGGTGGAGGGAATGAAAATCCGCAAACAGCTTCTGACGTTGGTGCGGAACAAGTTTGAAAACAAGGTGGGCGTGCTGGCGGAGTGGGAGACGGCGAACCATATCGTCTGGCCCACGAACGGGAGCAGTGGAGACGGAGCCGGGCCGGGAAGTGACGGTTCACCAAAATAGACCGCCTTTCAGATAGGGCCGCGAATGCGGTGTGCACCGGAGTGGCTGCACAGGAGACGGTGCAGCCACTTTTAGTCAGATGCTCCTAGCAGCCAGCGCATGGCATCGGGGAGTTCCCGTTTCCAGGAATTCGTGTCGTGGCCGCCGTTGTAAACGTGATGATGGACCGTTCTTCCCATGCGGCCGAGCGCTTCAGCGAAGGCATTGACCGCTACGGTTTGATCGACTTCCTGTTTGAGTCCGGTCGGTGGATGGCAGGCACCGGCGCCCTGCTCTTTGTTGCCGACGCTGAGCCAGAGCCGGTTGTTTTCATGCGGCAGTTCCGTGACGTGACGGGTGAGCCATTCGTGGTTCCACCAGAAGGATCCGGAGTGGCAAAGCACGGATGCGAAAAGTTTCGGATAGGAAATAGAGATGAACGCCGCTTGCAGGGCGGACAGACTGGTGCCGCCGATGAAATGACCTTCCGCTTCCGCCAGGGGGTGGCGTTCGCGCATCCAGCGCACCACATCGGTGGCGATGAACTCCGCGTAGCGAGCATTGCAGGTGAAATCATGATGCCTTACTTCCCAATTCAGGTGGGAAATGAAAAGGAGGTGCATCGGTGGGATTTCACCGCGCTGTTGGAGATCTAGCAGGATGGCGTGTGCTTCCATCCGTTTCACATATAATTCCCCATCGAGGAAAACCCCGATCTTCCGCGCGGAGGAATCTCCCGGAAGATGCCACGCGTTTCGGGAAAGATCACCCGAAGCACTCGTGATTTCCACTTCTTCGGGGATCATGATGGATCAATAATACGGCCGCAGCATCCAGTAACAGATCGGCCCGGTAATGGCGACGTAGAGCCACAGCGGGAAGACCCAGCGGGCGAGCTTGCGGTGCGCGGTGAAGCGGTTCGTCCAGCCAGCGATGAAGGTGAAGAGGATGAAGGGCAGGCTCACCGCAGCGCAGGTGATGTGGCTGATGAGCAAGACCAGATAGATCGGCCGCGATCCGGCTACGGTGGCACGCTCGGCAGCATCAAGCATTCCATTAGAATCAGCATCGCCATAGACAATCTCGGTGGCGGTGAAATGATAGGCGACGTAGCTCAGCAGAAACAGAACCGACAATCCCATCGCCGCAAAAATGAATTTACGATGCAGGGAGATCCGTCCCTGTTTTACCGCGACCAGCGCGCAGACGAGCGAAATGGCGGCAAGCGCGTTCAGCCCGGCGTGAAAGGCCGGAAGGAAAGATAGGGAGGTGCCTGCGGGAAGAGGGATGTGCAATTCCGGGCGGCGCATGAGGCCGACTAACAGCAGGACTGCTGCGCTGAGGCCCCACGCCGCTACGCCGAGTTTTTTCGAAAGAACCTCCTGCGGTGCGCGGCTCAGCCATTGTCTGCGTTCTTCGTGCATCAGTTAGTGGACGTTGGTTTTTTAGCGAGCTCGGTGCGGATGCGGGCGAAGAGCTCGTCTTTGAGGCGTTGATACATGTTTGGGTCCTGCTTTTTCGCTTCTTCTGAGCGGGCATCAGCGAGCGGCCATTTTCCAATCACTTGGAAATCACGGTTCACCAGAATGAAGCCGAGATCGTGTGAATACTTGCCATTCGCCTCGATGTCCGCCGGGTCAGAGCGCTCGCGGATACCGAAGAATTTCAGCTCGTGTTCAAGGTAGTTGTGGGTGGTCTTCGCATCGCCCGCGTTGAGGAACCACCAGTTTTTGCTATCGGCTCCGAGGGCGCTGGAGTAATCGCGGAGGCGCTCGGGTCCGTCGTTTTCCGGATCGACGGAAATGCAGGTCATGTGGAAATCGGGATCGCTCTTGAACTCATCGTAGATCTTCCGCAGCTCCTCGCCGTTTCTAACCGCGCAATGCGGGCAGATGGCAAAAAACTCGGCGACGATCCAGACCTTGCCGCGCAGATCGGAAAGTTTCACGGGCTGGTTGTCCTGATTCGTAGCAGGTAAATCCTTCGCGATGGGAAACCACTCGGCCACGGTGTCCCTGCCGGTGTTCACGACGACTCGAGGTGTCTGATAGGGATCGTTCAGTCCCTTGGCGAGATACATGGAGACGCTGATGACGCCTGCGCAGATGGCGAAGACACCGGTGTAGAAGAGGGCAATGGTGGATCGTTTCGTCATGGCTTGAATTCCTCGGCGAGAAGTTTGTCGATAGTGTGGTTGAGCAAGATTTCGAGTTGTTCGACGTTGCTGCGGTTGACGCCTGCGCCTTCTGGCACGGTCTTGGCGCCATTCGCGTCCCATGAGGCGGCTTGATCGAAATCAAAAGTGGCGATGAACGGCGGGCCCCCACGTTTCTGAGGGACCACGCCACGGCGGACGTGGCCGTTTTTATCAATGAGGACGATGGAGGCGTCATATTCCCATTTTCCGGCAACTTCGTTCGGATAGACGTTCGCCTTGAGTTCGTTTTTGATGAATTTATGAAGCGTTTTCGGTTCATTACTACCCAGCCACCATTGCGGGAGTTTCATGCCATCGGTGGCGGAGGTGGTGGCGAGCACGTTGATCAATTGCTCGGAAGGAATCGGATCGATGATCAGGGAAACAAGGGTGAAATTCGGGTCGGCCGCTCTTTTTTCTGCGAGGCGTTTCATCACGGCGAGGCTGAGCGTGGCGGCTTGTGGATCGCGGTTGCTCATGACGTTGAGGGCGATGACCTTGCCGCGCAGGTTGACCAGATCGACCGTTTTTCCATCCTGCCGCAGCATACGCAGATCGCGCTCTGGGGTGATGCGGTAAACTACGGCCGGGCGGTCGTCTCCGGCTTGTTTGGCGGACCATTGATCGTAGGCCTTGAGCACCAGCCAACCACCGAGGAAAATGATGGCAACAAGTATGAGAGCCGTGTTCCGGAGCTTCTTCGGATCGCGGATGGCGGGTTCGGAATCGGGGTCAGGCAGGCTCATCGGTGGCGCAAAGTAGCGGAGAGTGCCGACTTGGCAAGCCGTGGCGAAGATCATTCTTTCCATCGGCGGTGGGAATTCCCATCTTCTGGCCATGCGTTCGCGTCTGTTGCTGGTTGTCGTGTTGGTGCTCGCCCTCGGTGGCGGCGGATTTTTCTGGTGGAGTGGTCGCGAAGGCCATTTGGGAAAAGCGGCCTACGAACTGACTGCCCGGATCGTGGAAAAAGGCCCGCGTCCGCCGGAATCCGAGGCGCTCAAGGCGGTGCGCGAGCTGGTGAAAGCCGAGCTGGAAAAAAGCGGCTGGGTCACGCAGACGCAGCCGTTCGAGCGGATGACGCCGGCTGGAACCATGAAATTTGAAAACCTCCGCGCGCGTTTTTCCACCGGATCCGGCGATCCATGGCAGCGCGTGGTGCAGGTGCTGCTTTGCGCTCACATCGATTCGAAGTTGTTCAAGGACAAGCATTTCGTCGGTGCAGACGACGCCGCTTCCGCCTGTGCCGCAGTGGTGGAAATCGCTAAAACGCTCTCGAAGGACGATGCCAGCCGGGTGGAATTGGTGTTTTTCGACGGGGAGGAATCGATCAGCGATAGCATCACACCGCAGGACGGACTTTATGGCAGCCGATTTTACGCAAACTACTGGCGCACCAGAAATGACAAACCCGCCCACGGCATTCTGTTGGACATCATCGGCCACAAGGATTTGTCGATCAAGCTCTCCTCGGACACCCCTGCGGATTTGAAGGAGCTCGTGCTATCGTCTGCGAAGGAGGAAAATGCCGAGCGCCACTTCGGCATGGCGATGGGCCCAATCATCGACGACCACGTGCCGCTGAATTTCGCGGGAATTCCGACTGTGGATATGATCGGTGATTTTAGCCGTGGCGGCTGGTGGCACACGCCGGGCGATAACATGAAGATCATTTCCGCGCAGTCGCTAGACATCTCGATGCGGGTGGCGATCCGCGTGCTGGGCAAGATGTTGAAGTGAGCCTTCCCTCAGCCGATTTCGCGAGTCGGGCCACGCAGGCCTGCGGCTTCTAGCAATGCTCCGACGTCCTTCCGTTCCTGTTGGAAGCGTTCGCGGAGTTCTGTAGGGTTGGCAGCCGGATTGATTTCACGGCCGTTACAGCGTGCGAGGTGTGCTTGGAAAACCTGCTCTTCCGTGCCTCTCACGCGCGCAGCGTCCACGTCAGGCCGTTCAATCGGCAGCAGCGGCATGTGGGTGGTGCAGAGGATTTTTCCGTCTATCAGCCAGGTGAGGAAGGAAAACTCGCTGACTCCGCCCTCCGGTTTCCGCTCCAGCCACGAGTGGTGGAAACACGCGGCATGCTTGAGGCCGGGAGAGGCGAGCAGCACGGTCTCGATGGTGAGATCACCCACGGGCGAGGGAAGTTTCTCCATCAGAAATGGCGTCCAGTCTGGATGCGCAGCCAGCCATGCGGAGGTTTTTGCGCGGAGTGATTCGTTCTGTTCGTCCTCGCGGATTTCAACTGCTTCGGTGAAATCAAAACTCTCTCGCTCTAAGCGTTTCGAGCGCAGCACTTTCATCAACGCCACGACGAAGATCATAAACGGATTTTTCTGCCCGTCCCCTAGCAGAGATGCGAGTGGGAACTTATGATAGAATGAAGTGAACACCCGGCGCTTCCTGGAAACCGTGGCATCCGCATTTTTCTCCCGGTCCTCGGCCTCGATCTTGCGCAGTTTTCTCATCGCCTCGGGGTGGACGTTTCTGATGCGTAACGTGCCAGCCGGGCCGCTCTCGCTGCGGGTCTTCGGGCGATCGAACGCCGCCCAGACCGTGCGGCATACTAGCAGGCCGATGCCGCCGAGTAGCAGGTAAAGGTCATTCGGATAGGACGAAGAAACCAGCCACGGACCGGCGATGATCATCACGAGTGATAGAAGAAGCAGGCCCCCGCGCAGCTTGCGGCGGATCGCACGGCGGCGTTCGCCTGCGGCTTCGCGGTATTCCAGAATGGTGACAGCGCCGCCCACGTTTCCCCGCAGGCGCAGCAGCCAGTTTACGACGATGGAGCCTCCGATCACTGTCCATAGCAGCCACGAATCATCGGTGTGTAGCACGTTTTTCGCGATCATGTAAACCGCGATGAGCACCACCACGCGGAAAGCCTGGCCTGCCCCCGCTGGCTGATAGGCGCGGGAAACGGCGGTCAGTTCTCCATCAGAAACGCCCGTTTCCAAATCCACTTTTGGCAGCGCCGCGCCGTTTTTCGCGACTACCCGCTCGCCGTAGCAGGACCACGAGGGCAGGGTGGACGACTCCACTTCAGCGGACTTCGGCGGGGCGTAGGGATTGGTTTCAGTCATCGTTCAGACGGAGGCCACGCGCTCGGCTTTGCCGCTGGCGATGGATTGGTAAATCGCTCCGACGGCTAGCAGATCGCGCAGGCCCTCGACACCGGCGGGCTCGAACAGCTTGCTCGTTAGAATGGCTTCGGAAAAGGCGTCCATCTGCGTGGCGAAGTGATCGGTATCGGCGAAATCGAGCGGGTGGGTGGGATCCGACGTCCAGCCTTTCAGTCCGGCGTAGCCGTAAGTTGGCTCCATTCCAAATCTTCCTTTCTCCGCGATAGCAGTGAAAAAATTGAGGCCGTTGAAATTGTATGTCGTCGTGCAGTTCGCGGTTTTGCCGGAGGGAAATTTCATCAGCCATTGGATCGTCTCGTCCACTTGCGAGAACTTCACGTTGTCTGTCTTTGTTTCAAACGCGGTGATTTCTGATGGCTCTTCGCCGGTCAGATAGCGGCAGGCTTGGAGCGCGTAAACTCCCACGTCCATCAGCGCGCCGCCGCCGGCGAGCTTGCCGTTGAGCCGCCATTGTTTGGGATCGCCGATTTTGAAACCGAAGCCGGCATCGATGTGCATGACCTCGCCGAAAACTTTTTCCCGCGCGAGGCGGATGGCTTCGACGTGATGGGGCTCGCGCTGGCAGCGGTAGCCCATGCCGAGCTGTTTCTTCGCTGCCTCGCAGGCGGCGATCATCTCGCGGCATTCTTGCGCGGTGTTGGCCATCGGTTTCTCACAGAACACATGCTTACCTGCCTTCGCCGCGCGGAGGACGTATTCGTGGTGCATGCCGTTGGGGAGGACGATGTAAACGACGTCGATGTTAGGATCATCGATGATCTTGTCGAAGCTGGCGTAATCGTAAACTTGCTTTTCCGTCAGGCCGTATTTTTCACGCCATTTCACACCCTTTTCCGGCGTGCCGGTGACCACTGCGGCGAGCTGACAGAGTTTGGTTTTCAGCAGGGCCGGAGCGATCTGGTGGGTGCTCAGTGAGCCGAGCCCGACGAGCGCCCAGCCGAGCTTGCGCTCAGGAGCGGCGGTGGTTTGGGCGTGGGAAATCTCGACGGCGATTGAAGTTCCGACGACGGTTTTGATGAAGGTGCGACGTTCCATGGTTTTGTTCCAACAGGTGAGGAGGGTTGATTCTTTCAGGCATTCGGTTTCCCGACTTTCCAACACGCCAGAAATCCACTCGCAAAATCCTCCGGCCGGTTCGCGATCCATGCGTCGATTTCCGTGACGGGGAACCACATCGCGGCGTCGATTTCCGCGCTCGGGAAACGCAGGGTGCCGTCGTATTTCACGCGGAAAAGCCGGACGTGCTCCCACCCCGTTTCCACGCACGGTGCGATGCGGGCGATCTCCTCCGGCGGCGATTCCACGCGGATGCCCATTTCCTCGTCCATCTCGCGGACGGCGGCGGACGCGTAGTCTTCTCCGGCATCGAGGTGGCCGGAGACGCTGGAATCCCACACACCGGGGCAGAGGTCCTTGAGCAGCGAGCGTTTTTGCAGGATTACGTCGCCGCGTTTGTTAGTGACGAAAATGTGAACCGCGCGGTGGAGGAGTTTTCCCGCATGGACCTCGGCGCGCGTGGCCTGACCGGTGACGTTGTCATGTTCATCCACCACGTCGAAAATTTCGCTCGCCTTCTGTGGTAGATCCTTGAGTGGATGCGGATCGTAGGCGCGGGTGAGATCCACCCATTGTGATAATGTTAGTTCCTCGCCGCGCACCGTTGCGGACACTTTGAGCTCCGCGCAAATTTCCTCCCAAGCGGGTTCATCCGGCATCTGCTTTTTCAACTGCTTCCGCCGCTGCGCGAAACCCCGGCGGACCAGCTCGTCGAAAAGCCGATAGTCGAACGGTGGCAGCCCGCCCACTCGCGGCCGCAGCACGGCCACGGCGGAGTCGATCGTGGGCCTCGGATAGAACGCTTCTGGCGGCACGGTGCGCATCGGCTCGACCTCCCAATTCGCCTGCGTCCGCAGTGATAGAATGCCGTAGTCCTTGGTGCCCGGCTTCGCGGCAAGGCGCTCGATGACTTCCTTTTGCAGCATGATCACCGCCCGCTCGAATGGGTGGGGGCGGCTGAGGAGATTTTTCATGATCGCACCGCCGCACGAGTAGGGGAGATTGCCGAGGAACTTCAGCTTGCGGTGTTTGAAAAGCAGGCGGCCATCGAATTTTGCGCCATCGGCGTGATGGACTTCCACGCTTGGATCGTCCTTGTAGCGCTCCGCCAGCGCGCCTGCGAGCCGGGGATCGAACTCGATGAGGATCAGCTTCCGGACCTTGCCGATGAGATGCACGCTCAGCGCTCCCGTTCCCGGCCCCACTTCGCAAACGGCGTCGTCTGCGGAAATTTCGAGCTGCGAGACGATCCAGCGCGCCATGTTCGGATCGATGAGGAAATTTTGCCCCATCTGCTTGCTCGGCAGCACCCTTGCCTGATCCAGCACCTCGCGAATTTCCTTACCCGTCATGGCCGCCATCCATGACGCATCCCGGCGCGCCGCGCAACTCCTAGGAATTATGGAAGAGTTTACCGCAGAGGCGCAACGGTGGCGGAGGGGCGCGGAGGAAGAGTTTTTTGAAGGGGAAAAGCAATCTGATGGATTTCTCCTTCGCGCCCCTTTGCGGCCTTTGCGCCTCTGCGGTAAATCCAATTCTCCCAATCATTGACGCAACCGCCGCCATCGTTTCCCATCCGCGCATGTCTGAGCCGAAAACGAAGAAGCCGATTTCCTCCCACCGATGGGTCCTCGGCTATCTCATGCAGGAGAAGGCGGTTTTCATTCCCTCGCTCGCCGCGTTGTTCTTCACTGCCATCCTTTCGCTCGCGTTTCCGTATTTCCTCAAAGAGCTCATCGGAAACCCCACGGATGCGCTGAAAACCGGGGTCGATCCCGCACAAGTCCTCGCGAAGTCTAACCGCGTCGTGCTGGAGCTCGTCGCCGCGCTCGCGCTCCAGGCGACCATTGCGTTTTTCCGCGTGCAGGGCTTCATCCGCTCCGGCGAGTCCGCGCTCAACCGCCTGCGCCGCGATCTTTTCGCCCACCTCATCCGCCTGCCGATGCCATTCTTTCAAGAGCAGCGATCCGGCGCACTCAGCAACCGAGTTTCCGCCGACCTCGGTGTCGTCCGCGATACCTTGCTGAACACCGTTCCGCAGGCAGTTAGACAGACGGTCATTCTCATCGGCGGGCTGATCTTTATCTTCGTCGCCTCGTGGAAATTGTCGCTCATCATGCTGGGCAGCGTGCCGTTTGTGGTGCTCGCCATCGCGTTTTTCGGGAGGAAAGTGCGCGGGTTTTCCAAATCTGCCCAAGACTCGCTCGCCGAGGCCGGCACCGTCATCGAGGAAACGGTGCAGGGCATCGCCGATGTGAAAGCCTACACGAACGAATCCTTCGAGGGGCGCCGCTACGATCGCGCGCTCACCGGCTTTTTCGGCGTCACCATGCGCGGCGCGAAACACCGGGCTGCGTTTCTATCATTTATCATCTTCGCCCTTTTCGGCACCGTCGCCTTCGTCACTTGGTTCGGTGCGCGCATGCTCGCCCATGGCGAAATCACCGGGACTAACTTCGTTTCCTTCATCCTCTTTTCGATTTTCGTCGGCGCATCGCTCGGCTCGTTTCCGGAAATCATCTCGCAGTTCCAAGCCACCGCCGGAGCCACCGAGCGCCTGCGCGAGCTTCTTGATACCGCCCCCGAGCGCACCGATGGCGATCCGGACGCGAAACTCACCGGCTACCTCGCCTTCGAGGGCCTCTCCTTCCGCTACCCGTCGCGGCCGGATGTCCAGGTCCTCCACGATCTGAATTTCTTCGTCCGCCCCGGCCAGCGCGTCGCCCTCGTCGGCCCGTCCGGCGCGGGGAAATCTACCGTTTTCTCCCTCATCCTCGGCTTCAACGCCCCAGAAAACGGCCAGATCCTTTTCGATAATTGCCCCGCCTCCGGCATTTCCCTCGCCGCCCTCCGCTCGCAGATCGCCATCGTCCCGCAGGAAGTTCTGCTCTTCGGCGGCAGCATCCGCGAGAACATCGAGTATGGGAAACCCGGCGCATCGATGGAGGAAATCGAAGCCGCCGCCAGACAGGCGAACGCTTACGAATTCATCGCCGCCCTACCCGAAGGCTTCGAGACCCTCGTCGGCCCACGCGGCACCAAGCTCTCCGGCGGTCAACGCCAGCGCATCGCCATCGCCCGCGCCATTCTGGCAGATCCGCGCATCCTCCTGCTAGATGAGGCCACCTCCGCCCTTGATTCCGAGAGCGAGCGCCTCGTCAACGAAGCCCTCGAGCGCCTCATGAAAGGCCGCACCAGCCTCGTCATCGCCCACCGCCTCTCCACCGTCCGCCACGCCGATTCCATCCTCGTCTTCAACCAAGGAAAGATCTCCGAAAGCGGCACCCACGAAGAACTCATCGAGCGCGATGGGACTTACCGGTTTCTGGTAGAAACGCAGTTGGTTTGAGTTTTACCTACGGAAACTTCCGAATGCCGGGTGGCGTTTCTCATGTTTCACTACTGTCACCCGGATGGCATCCTCCACATCGCGATCCGCCGCCAGCGCATAAGCACGCATTCCGCACCCATTGAATGAAAATATTTTCTATTTGTAATCAATTAACTGTAAACGTGTTGCGAATAGAATAAGCGCACGAAAAAACTAACAGTCTGTACATTGTAAACGCTTTATTGCTCATTCCTTTTCATGA
>JBBRYQ010000117.1:0-10969 GCA_038237425.1 Verrucomicrobiales bacterium | reverse complement strand
GCCTGATAAGCCGGATCAATTGAAGAGGAAGAATAGCCCCCGGCGGAAGATGGTAGGGTCGGCGCGCCCGGCGGATCACGCCCTACCCGGGTAGGGTCGGACGGCCTCGGCCGACCCACTTTATCCCGCCTTAGCGGGACCGGCTGATAGGCCGGATCAATTGAAGAGAAAGAATAGCCTCGCGGCGGAAGATGGTAGTGTCGGCGCGCCCGGCGGATCACGCCCTACCCTTCCCCTTCCAAAAATCCTCAAAGATCAATCTCTCCGCTTCCCACCGCCCTCTGATCTCTCTGCTTTCCACTTTCAGCTTTCAGCTTTTCTTCCTCCCTCTTCACTTCGATGTTCGATGTTCGATGTTCCCCGATCAGGGACCAGGGACCAGGAGACAGGGGATTCTTTCTGCCTCACTTGTCGGACCTTGATGCTTGCGGGGGCTTGATGCCTTGACATCACAAAAGGAGCGATCATGATGTCTGCATGCGCACTACCTTAACGATCGATGACGATCTGGCTGGAATCCTCAAACGCAAAGCGCGCGAAATGGATAAACCATTCAAAGAACTCGTCAACACAGCCCTGAGGAAAGGCCTGGCCGAAAGTTTCACGCCCCCCCCGCAGAGAGTCGCGGTCCGTCCTCACGATTTTGGTTCATCCCACGCTGGGCTTGATTTTGATCGCTTGAACCAACTGGTGGATGAACTGGAGATTGAGGATTACCTGCGAAAGGAGGCCAAGGATGATTCTGCCGGACGTTAATCTACTCATTTACGCCCACAATCTGCGGGCTCCACAGCATCAAAAAGCGCTCGACTGGTGGAATCGATGCCTCGAAGGGCATGACGGGGTGGCCTTGGCGTGGGTGGTGGTCCTGGGGTTTGTTCGCATCACCACGCATCCGAAAATTTTTGAGCTTCCCCTAGCGGTGGAGCAAGCGCTCGAGCGGGTCGAAGAATGGCTCACCCTGCCGCAGGTGCAATTGATCCATCCTGCGCACACTCATTTTCAAACCTGGTCCTCCATGTTGAATCAGTTGGGCAGCGCTGGAAACCTGACTACCGACAGCCATCTCGCCGCCCTCGCCATGGAACGAGGTCTGATCTTGCACACTACGGATGCTGACTTTTCCCGCTTCCCTGGTTTAAAATGGAAGAACCCGCTCACCGAAAACTAACCGGAGTGGCGCGTTTCTTTAAATCTTTAAAACTAAAGCCAAAGCCTCACAAGCGATCCCACTCCTCCGTCGGCTGGGTGGCGGGGATTCTTTCGAGGAGCCGCTCGAATGCCACATCGTCCGCTTGGGTCGCGCGATTCCGAATGTAGTTCCCAGCCTCCAGAACCGCCAGTTTCTCCGCTGTCGCGGTGGCGATGAACTGGTCCACACTGATTCCGTCAGCCGCCGCGAGTCGTTCGGCGTGCACGCGGATGGAATTGGGCAAATGGATGGTCAAGGCACTCATGGCGGTCATTTTTGAAAATCGCGGAGGAACTCCGCTGGCGTCATCACCCGTAAGCCGAGGCTTCTCGCCGGTGTCAAATCCCGTAAATTTCCGGTGACAATGTGGCTTGCTCTGCCCGCGATTGCAAGCTCGACCAGCATGTCGTCGTCGTCATGATGTTGTATGATCTTGCTCGTGGCTAGTCCCCCCCGGCGGGAGACTGATTTGTCGGCCGGCCCGGCGGATCACGCCCTACCGGGTAGGGTCGGACGGCCTCGGCCGACCCACTTTATCCCGCCTTAGCGGGCCTGATAAGCCGGGTCAATTGAAGAGGAAGAATAGCCCCCGGCGGAAGATGATAGTGTCGGTCGGCCCAGCGGTCACGCCCTACCGGGTAGGGTCGGACGGCCTCGGCGGACCCACTTTATCCCGCCTTAGCGGGACCGGCTGATAAGCCGGATCAACAAAAGCGAAAGAATAGCCCCCGGCGGAAGATGATAAAGTCGGTCGGCCCAGCGGTCCGACCCTACCCTTTTTGGGACACGCCCTACCGGGTAGGGTCACTCTACCTTTGGAACGGCCAATCTTCGGGAGCTTGCACCAATCCAGCACGAACCGGATTCAGACGAATGTATTGGGCTTTCTCCAAACCTGACTCCCAACTCCTCAAGCGATGATCAAAGAAATCCCGCTGCCACTTCACGCCGGAGCTTTTCGCAACCCATTCCTTTAACGATGATATAATTTTTGCCATCGGCTTTCCATTTGGAAAGGCAATCAAGCCATGCAAATGATCCGGCATCGCTAGGACCAAACGTGCCTTCAGATCTCCCGCTTGTTCGCGCACCCTCAGGGTTTCTTCGATTACTCGCCAAACTTCGGGGATTGCCAGTTGGTTTTCTCCTCTTGGCAGGCAGCAGATCGTGATGAAATACACTTCCTCTTCCGGATTCAATGAGGCACCTGGAGGAACCTCATGTGCCATGCGCTTACGTCCAATTGGGTCCATCGCGATTCTATCAAAATAATGCAGCCCCCGGCGGAAGAAGTAAAGTCGGCGCGCCCGGCGGTCACGCCCTACCCGGGTAGGGTCGGACGGCCTCGGCCGACCCACTTTATCCCGCCTTAGCGGGACCGGCTGATAAGCCGGATCAACAAAAGCGAAAGAATAGCCTCGCGGCGGAAGATGATAGTGTCGGCGCGCCCGGCGGTCACGCCCTACCCGGGTAGGGTCGGACGGCCTCGGCGGACCCACTTTATCCTGCCTTAGCGGGACCGGCTGATAAGCCGGATCAACAAAAGCGAAAGAATAGCCCCCGGCGGAAGATGGTAAAGTCGGCGCGCCCGGCGGTCACGCCCTACCGGGTAGGGTCGGAGGAGGCAGAGATCAAAGGTCCAGCGCACGTCGCAGGGCTGTTTTTACTCGCTCCAAGACCTCGCCATAGATGACTCCAATCGGCCCTTCCATTTCATGATGTTGGATCGCCTGGAGACCTTGCACGTTTGCAAAACTGGTGGCCCGGAGAAATGGCCTGGAAGGCAACTCCACTTCATACTCGGAATTCCGATTGGAGGTGGTGATGGGAACGCAAAGACTCAAGGCCCTTGGTGCCTGCGAATCTTCCCGGGAAACCACCAGCATCATCCTGACTTTCCCTCCCGACCCGAGATCGACCCGGTAAACTTCTCCGGGTTTAGTCGTCATAGACCGAGTCGAGAGCGGATCTCCTCATTTGAGTTGAAACCAACAAATCATCGTCGCTCGGAACATCGACCGAAAACGGCAAACCCCTTCTCAGACGGACTTGACTCAAAAACATCCGGATCGCCTCGGTGGTGTTGATTCCGAGAGTCTCGAACACCCTTTCCGCATCGGCCTTGAGGTCTGGCCGAACTCTAGCTCTCACAATCGCATCTTTCATGGTTCGACCGTGGCCCTTATGGGCTACAAAGCAAGCGACAAATTCCCTTACAACCCTTGATTCTAAAGTGGAAAACAAAACCACACGTCGCCGGATAAACGCCAGGTGGCGCGCTTTTGATAAAAGCGCATGCGAATGAGGTGCGAAAGAACCGCTCAAGCGAACGCCGTTCCGCACCTCTTGATCTCACCTTTCTCCCCACATTCGCTGCTGCCCCGGCCCAGGCTTCGTCTTACTACGCCGGGCAAGCTGGTGCAGCGCTACCTTTTCCACGCTCCACCTCACCTCATGATCACAAATTCCGGCTGCGAACTCTTTCCATCGTCAAAGAGCTAGAAAGTTGAGAGGTGAAAGAGATATTTCCCCCTCTACGGAGCGGCGGAACGCGTCCGCCGATGCAAATGTCCAGCCGATGATCCGCGCGAAGCTCCTCTCCATCGTCACCTCATTGACCAGGCGATCATGCATCGCCTTTCCTTGTGTCCTTCGGGCACCTCTTTCTCCCCTCATTCACCAACCGACAACCGAGCACTCTCCACCTCCTCCCTCTCACACTTCTCACGCCGCTGGCGGAAAGTGCGACGTTCACAGAACGACGCTACAGGCTTTCACCATCGTCCCCGCAGGGACCACGGCTCCAGGTCCGACGAAGGCACACGCCGCGATCTCCAAAAGGTTGATCGCTGCCATTTCCACGAGAGCCACTTCCTCAAGCACTGCCGCCACCACATCCGCACCTGGCTCGTCGTTGAAAAACGCGATCAAGGCACAAGCGTCGAGGACGACAACGGGTTCATCCTTCCAACTGGATTTCATCAGATTTGCGGGATGAGAACTCGCTACTGGAACTCAGCCGACCCTTGAAAGCTCCCTTAAAACGATTGATGTCCTTTGGCTGAGCTGGCAATTCTTTGCTTCTCTTCGCAGTCACAAACTCGAGAAAATCTAAAACTTCAGCGGCAATCTGTTCCGGGAGGATTGCTGCCTTTGCTTGAAGTTCCTGAACTTTTGACATGCGCTAAAAATATCCAAGAGTTGAACCAATTCAAGATTTTTTGAGGAAGCCAGACGGCCTCGGCCGCCCCACTTTATCCCGCCTTCCTCCTGTGCAAATCATCTCCGTTCTTCCCTTCGATGTTGGACGTTCGATGTCCGATGTTCACCGATCTTCATCCGGATCTCATCGAAATACCGACGCTTCAGACGGTTAAAGGTCCAGCCGGCCCTACCTGCCGCTGTTCTTTCACCTTGGCCACGATCAGAAAATCGTAAAAGCCCTGAAGCACGCAATAGACGAAACCCGGATAGCCGTCGAGAAACCCCAGCCGCACCACATACAAATAGAGGAACTTTACCAACCACCTGCCCGGCAGTCTGGCGTGGCATTGCTTCAAGGCGCGCTTCCGGCGCATCGGATCCGCCCCAAACAATCCCTGCCAATCGACAGCCCTCATGCAGCTGTCCTGCAAGTCCCTTGCCTCTTCGCTGGAATACCGGTTGTGCTTCTCCACCCAATCCGCGATGCCCTTGGAGAAATTGAAATGATCATAGGCCACATGAATGTGTCCCACCCCGCGTTTCGCCTGATCTTCTCGCTGGCCATGTCCTGCTTTCGCGAAGCGGACTTCCCCAACTTTGAGCAGTCTCACTTGTGGATACGGATACTGCGTGCTGTGCTTGATCCACTTACCGAGAAAGATGATCCGGTTCGGCACGAAATACGCGCTGTGCTGGTCCTCTCCGGCCACCCGCTCGCATTCCTGCCGCAACTCTTCATTGAACCGCTCATCCGCATCCAGATGAAACACCCACGGGTGCTTGAAGGAAATCTCATCCAGCGCGTAATTCCGTTGGCCGCCGAAATCATCGAAGATCCGCTGGAACAATCTCGCCCCCTTGGCGGTGGCGATCTCACAGGACTTGTCGCTGCTGAACGAATCCAACACCACCACATCATCACACCACGCCACGGATTCCAAGCACGCCGGCAGGTTGGCTTCTTCGTTCTTGGTTAGGATGAGAATCGAGAACATGCACCAGTATTTTGTTATAAATGGAAGATTTCGAACAGGAGCAAACGGAGTGGGCCAATTGGAGGGATCTTCAAGCCGATCATTGTCCTATCCTCTCAAACTTTCTCAATTGAATCGAGTGAAGGACGTGCGGCGCTTCTTCATTTCCAGACTTCTACCTCTTGCCGATCACCTTCGCGGGATTTCCTCCGACGATCTCCCCCTCCGCCACATTCTTCACCACCACCGCTCGCGCGGCGACGACCGCCTTGCTGCCCACCACCACGCCAGGCCCTACGAAGGCATCCGCGCAGATCCAGGCTTCGTCCCCGATGGCAATCGGCGGCTTGGTCAGTGGCATCGCGGGATCGCGGAAATCGTGGCTCCCGGCACACAGGTGCGCCCGCTGGGAAACCGTCACCTTGCTGCCGATCCTCACCGGCCCGAGGTTATAGATCAAAACATCAAATCCCACCGACGACCAATCGCCGATCTCCAAGTGCCACGGGATGAAGACCCGGGCCGACGGGAAAATATGCACGTTCCTTCCCACCTTCGCGCCGAATAGACGGAGAAGGAAACAACGCCAGCCCCACAGCAGCCGGGGGCTGAAACGGAAAAGCGGCCCGCAGGCCACCCACAATGCCCGACCTGCGAGCTCCTTGCGCGTCCACTTGCGGGCCGCTCGGTTTTGATCAATGTCCATGGATTCGGTTGTCGGTAATCAGTGCGAAGCACAGGGTAGCGCGCTACCGCCGGGAGCGCACGCGAATGAGGTGAGAAAGAAATGCCTGAGGATGCCGCACTGTCTCATATCAGTCCGCTCTTTCGCTTTCCATTCGCCAAGCGGCGGGACGCCGCAGCCACGTGTCCAACCGACAACCGACAACTCTTCAGCTCCTCTGCTCACCACGACCAGATTCCGTAACGGAATAGATAGAGCAACGCAGCAACACGCTCTCTGCGCTGCGACCCGCGGTCCCACAGCGTCAGAGGTTCAGATTTCTCCTCAAATGATGCTGCAAATTCCCTAGTGGGCTGCTCGTGCCGGAATACGGCGAGTGCGCGCGGCACGTGAAACCAGTTCGTCACAATCACGATCCGCCGGGCATTCAGGCGCTCCAATAAAGGTGCTGTGAAAATCGCATTGTCATAAGTGGATTCCGCTTTGCGCTCCTGAACAATCCGCCTGTTGGAGATTCCCATATCCAACAATCCTTTGACAATAATCCCACCGTCGCCGGTAACCACTACCGGCGTGTCCTGATAGCGGTCAGCCAGAAGCTTTCCCTCCCGGACGCGGTCGTCATCGCCGCCGCCCAGGATCAAAATCACGTCGGGCTTCCAAGGCAGTGAACCGGGCTTGGGATCCGGCCACGAACCCCAGAGGATCCATGTCAGGGCTGCGAGCGATGCCAATCCAACAAGAATTCCGATCCTCTTCAGCAATCGTTTCAAGCGGCCCGACCCGCCTGCCATCTGACTGAGGTGATTCATGGAAGTCATCCGAGGACTCAATTGAGGAGATGGCTTATTTCCTCAATTCATCGAAGGTGGACCCACCGCTGAACGCTCCCAAGCTCGCTTTGAAACCGATGAAGAAACCGACTAGGAGCACACCTACGCAAAAGATACCAATAGCGACGGGACTCCACCACGAGACCGCCATAATCCGATCAGCCCGCTGCCTTCCCACTTCGGCGTTAAAGACAAAAAGGTCCCGCGAGGCCCGTTGGTATTCCTTCGAAGCGGGTTCCAACGTCTTCCAGAAGAACTCCTCGGCCTCATCCATGCGTCCAGCTCGCACCAACCCGAAGTAATTGCTTCGGAACCCCAGAAAGGCGGCCCGACTGCCTGTCATCGCTTGAAACAATTTCGAGTCGTGAGGATCGGCGATTGCGTCGCTGTAGCGTTTCCATAGTTCTCCTGTCGAGTTGGCATCGATGATGTCGATGGTCTTTGCACGAGCGGTGGCGGATTCGATCCGGGGCAACCGAAGTGTGTTGAACCAGTTTTCGTGGACGCGGTCGATGGCTTCGCCCGCGTTAACAAGCCCCGGCAAGGTATCCCGCGCGACCATGCTGGCATCCCTTTGGACCATACTCACTGCCAGCGAGGCGATCCCCGCCACGACCGCAAAGACCGCACATGCGATCACGCCTAGGATGATGAGTTCTTTTCGAAACATGCGATTTGAATTTCTATGTTGTGGGCCGGGTCTGCTATCTAAGCTTAATGCATCCAGCCAGGCTTTTCTCCCCCTCCCAGCATCCACTCGTAGGTGGTCTTCAACTGCCCGGCAATGGAATCCCAAGTAAAACGCTCGCGCACGAGGCGTTCTCCGTTCCGGCCGGTCTGCTGCAAATCTTCATCGCTCATTGAAAACAAGGTCACGAGGCCCCGCGCGATGCCGTCCGCATCCGTCTCGATCTTCAATGCCGCATCTGCGGCGAAACCTTCCGGAAGATTGCACTCCGGGGTCATCACCACCGGCTTTGCATAAGCCCACGACTCCAGCACCACCATCGGCAATCCCTCGCTGAACGACGGCAGGATGAATGCATCACACGCGGCATAACATGCTGCCTTGTTCTCATTGAACTGAGGTCCGAGGAACAGCAGCGAGAGACTGCCCTTACGCCCGGCCGCTGGCGATTCCACCTCCTCACGCGTGTCTGCCCACGGGATGTCGAGCTTCGTCGCCAGGCGCTTGAGTTCGGCTTCGTGTCCGTCTTGATCCCATCCTGCGATCGCTAAGCACCACTGTGCATCGCGCTTTCCATGATCTGCGATCGCGCTCGCCCAGGCGTGGAGCAGATTCACCAGCCCTTTCTTCGGGTGAATGCGGCTTAGGAACAATAGCACCTTGCGCCCTGGTTCGATTGCTCCCACCCACGGCGCCTCCGGTAAATCGGCTTGCCCTGGCATCACGGTCGGCAGGTCGATCCCGTTAGGAATGATGGCCACTGGATTCTTCAATCCCATCTTGCGGATGGATTGTGCCTCGGACTCGCACAATGCCCGGATGCATCGCGCTCCACGGATGTGATTGGATTCGTAAATCGCGTAAGCGATGACTTTTTTCCATCGGCGATGACGGACCGCCCACGGATCGAGCATGCCGTGCGGAGAAATCATGTAGGGCACGCGGTTGCGATGGCAATAGGTGGCTGTGGCGATGCTGGGATACTGCCAGACTCCATGGGTGTGGATGAGGTCGGGCCGAATCCGTGCGAGCGCCGGCAGGAACATCGGCGAGTAACCAAACGACTCCGGCCAAGCGCGTGGAAACACCTCCACCTCCACCGGGGCCCAGATCTTTAGATCAGCAGCAGTGAATTCATCCTCCACGGTCAACACCCTGACATCGACCTCACGTTCGGCGACACATTGCACAAGACGACGCACACTCTCGTGCAGGCCACCGGCTTTGCGCGAAACGGAGCCTACCAAATTGGCGGTATTGATCATACGAAGATTAAGGATTTCAACAGGGGCGATTGATAGAAGTTTTGCCCTGCGGTTAGTAGAATCGTGAGACTTGGTGGCCACCGCACATTGTCAACGCTTCGCCGATAGCTGTCTCGCACCCGGCGACTTTCGGACCTCAAAAATCCTCACGATTTCCGGAACGATTCAGCGCCTTCCAAAACGGCCTGATTCCTTTCCGGAGGCAGGGAAACAGTTCGTTCCCGCCGCCTGCGCTTCGCATGCAAGGTCGGACTTGCATCGGTTCCATCGAACCAGAATCGCAGCAGGAACTTCCAGACCCACAGCAGAATCAAGCCAAGGAAGAACGGATAGACCACCAGGAAAGTGATGTCCCGGCCCATATTGAAAGTTAAAACCAAGCCACTGCCATAGAGCAGGAGTCTCGCCGGATCATGCCAACCCAGCAAATCCTGACGGGCAAGTAATGCAACCCAAAGACTCAACAATACCGCCGTTGAAATAGGCCCTAAAAACCGACCGAAACTGGCAACACCTTGCCCAATCATACCGTCTGCAATGGATGCGGCGATGCCCCCTTCTTTTTTTGATGCTTGAGCTGATCCGTAGCCCCGTGCCAATGCATAATCAATCCCGATCGTTGGTTTATTGGGCCACAATCCCCGTGGAATCGGGTTCACCAAGTCTGCAAAGTAGCGCTGTCCCCATGTCACCTTGAAGGTACCGTTTACAAGAAAGGAATTCATCCAACCCAGTTCTTCGAGCATATTGAGTCCATCGTGTTTTACATCCTTCCCCGAGATACCCGTGCCTTCAGCGAAGGCACTGGCGATACCCTGTTCGGTTCGGTTCGCGATCACGAATGAAAACCAAAAATTCACGACCAGCAATGCGAGTCCGAGCAAAACTGCTTTAACCGCAATGCTGGCTCGTACGCGCAATAATACCCAAACCAAAATAGCCGGCAGTAGCGACGCCAGCATGGTGTTCCTTACCCGGTCAAAAATAAAATACGGCGCGGAAAGGAGAAAGAGAAAACCTGCTAGAGCTCTCGTTCTTGGATTATTGCTCAGTGCTAAAATAACGCCGAGCGCCGAGGTTAAAAAAATCTGGGTGTAACCGGCCAACGAGAGTAATCCATCGAATCCTTCCCCAACACGCCCTCGAGCCCACGGTTCAGCTTTCTCACCCGCCAGGTAAGGGGCGAATAAACCCATGAAGTCACCCTCCACCCGCCAAAGTCCGATCCCCATGACAAACACCCAGACACCCACCACTCCCCAAGTAAGTTGATCGATTTGCAGTTGGGTGTCTTTTCGTGTTAGAACATCCGACTTGAAAGCGCGTACCGCATAGCTGCGTTGCCTGGGAAGCTTGAAATTCAGCCAGTTGTGCATTGGCCTTACCATCAGCCCAAACGCAACTACGAACAAAAGCAATTGCCAGCATGCGGAAACCAGATGTTCCGGCCCGATGATCGAACTGAATACATCATAATCGTTGTAGAGTGCGTCACCCACATACCAAGCCGCTGCTGTCCCTAGAACCGCCACAGCCGGTAGTCCCCAGGCCTCTTTACTGGCCAATAAGGCACGCCAAGTGAAATAGATAATCGCTACAGAAGACAAATACAAGGGCAGTGGAAAATGATTCATAAGGATTGATTCGGGTAGGATGGAATTATCTTCCTCGAAGTAGAAGGCATAGCAATAATCGATCTATCAGGCTTGCTTTTTTGGAACCTAGTTCCAACGCTATTTCGCAGGCGGCTTTGAGTCCCCGCGCAAAGCGCTCCGGCCCCCAGTCTGCAATGATTCGCACGCTTTCCGTGCTAAATAGTGAGAGCGGAAAATCTGACGCGGAGACTTTGGAAAGCAACCCAGCCAGCAGCTCGGTATCGTAGGGATCAAAGGAGTAGCCATTCACCCCTTCTTGAACCAGATCCGAGGCACAGCCAACCCGATTTGAAACGATCACCGGTAAGCCGCTGGCCATCGCCTCATTGACCACTAATCCCCATTGCTCCGTGGTGCTAGGATGGATGAACGCGCCCGCATGAGCATAAAAGCGCGGCAGTTCATCAATCTGCCGGAATCCCGGAAAAAAAACAGTGCCAGGAGACGGGGAGCAGGAATCAGGAGTCAGGGGT
>JBBRYQ010000116.1:0-10989 GCA_038237425.1 Verrucomicrobiales bacterium | reverse complement strand
TGTCGCCCGAGGCGCTTAGATTAACTGGAGAATTGTAATCCGTGATGATGGCATTAGAAAAGTCACGCGCAGTGATGATCACCGGAATGGGTCCATTTTTCAGTTGGGGGGAGCCGATCGCAGCCAGGGTGAAGTGATGGGCCTCATTGTCGCGGACCACGCCGCCGGCGATCACATCAACGAAAGTGGCCGCGCTGGCTGTTATGGAAAAAGTCTGAGGACCGTCGGCGACAAGATCATCCTGCACTGTCAGAGTGAAAGTGGCTGAGGACTGTCCCGCAGGGATGGTAACGGTCCCGGGCACCGTGATTTCGGAAACGTGGTCGGATTGGAGAGCGACGACAAGGTCCGAGGCTGCCAGACCGCTCAAACTAACGGTGCCTGTTTTGGGTGCGTCGGACTCGCGATAGCTTGCTGGAATTGACAGCGTCAGATTACGATTTTCATTGTCGATCACTAGCAGGTCGTTGGAAACGGAATTCCATGCTGCCAGACTGGCGGTGAAGTGGGCCGTTTGGTTTCCATCGACGATGATGTCATCCGGAATGGTGACTTGGAAAGTCGCTGTGGTAGCGCCACGCGGCACCGTGATACTGGATTGTGGCTGGGCGACTAGTGGCGAATCAGATTCCAATTGGAAGGTGAGCGACGCCAATGCAGGGCTGCTTAGTAAGAGCGACCCGGTCACACTCCCCGAATTCTCGGCAGTGGAAACAGGTAGAGAAAGCGTGATCGTTCCGCCGTCGTTATCCGCTACTTGGATACTTCCGAATGCTACCGTATAACTGGTCGCCACCGCGGTGATGACCACACTTTTCTCTCCGTCGATGTATGCGTCATCCAGAACGTTGAGGCTAAAAGTCGCAGAGCTTTGCCCGGCGGGGATGATCACCGAAGGCTGCACCGTGATTTTCGAGGCGGCTTCCGAAGCTAGATTTATCGTTAAATTAGATGGTGCAGGCGTAGCAATAGAAACTGTTCCTGCCAGTACGCCTGCGCCTTCGGTCACCCTAGAGGGAAGCGTCAGGGCAATGGGTGATGGTGGATCGGCTGCCGTGACGGAGATGTCATCGATCACGATGCCGTCAGTGGTGAGTGGAAAATCGTCGTATTGGTTGAAACGGATTTTAAATGCGGAGTTGTAGGCGATGCCGTGGGCAGCGATGGCGGCATCAAGATCGATAGTGAATTCTCCGTAGGTGCTAGGCAGGGAACGCAGGCCCTGGACCTCCCACCACGTTGTCCCATCCGCACTGATTGCCACGCCGTCGAAATCCGCACCGGTGGTGAAGGGGAATGGTGGTGGGCCGTTAGGCTCATCATTGTAGCCCGCTGCCCAGAAGTCGAGAACCACTCCGGTCCTTCCGTTAAGGTCCAGCGTTAGTGTCGCTTCGTTCCGAGCAGCGTTGGCAGTGCTGTCCATCGTCAGATGATGGGTGCCCGCGTGAGGGGAATAGGACGATGTCACTTGGGTTCGGAAATTACCGGTGCCGGTGGAAGTCCAGTATGAAGGATTCAAACCACCACTTTCGAAAGTTTCCACAAAAACCGGACTGCGGTTGGCAGGCGGTATCACGGACCTTATGGCGAATGCATTCGAGTCACAGATTTCCACGCCGAGGGTGGCACGGATCTTCACATCGGGACTGGTGAAAGGCACGCTGATAGAGCCCGTCCATTCGCCATCGGCAAAGAGCGGTGTGATTCCAGGGCTTACCGGTAAATTGTTGAACGTGGCAGGCTGTGCCATTGCCACCGCGTTGGCGATGACCTGATCCATTCCTGTTCCCAAGGTATAGAAATCAGCTCCGATCATCACCACATGGCCTGCGCCTATATTTCGACTGATCACCACCGGTTCGTTGGAAGTGGTCAGTAGATCGACGGTGCCATTCGTGGTGGAGTATGTGTGCAGATAGGAACCGGTGAACGGCACGCTCACACCTGCGTTCAGCGGTGTATCCGCGGTTTTGGTGAGGGAGGCGGTGGTGGGCGATGAGAGCGGGGTAATGCCCAGTAATCCGCTATTGGTTAGAAAAAGGTGCTCTGACGTGGTGTTCGAGCAAGCGATGACGGTGCCACCATTGCTGACGAATGAGTTGAGTGTCGCCGCCCACGCCGTCGCGAGTGTGCCGAGGGTGGCAGGGCTGGCATTTTCTTGTTCGATGATCAGGAATACATTTTTCCCGGCCAGGGCCACTGCGAGGGCCGCGGCGTCGCTGGTGGTCGTGGTGGTTTCGTTGTAGTTTGTGAAATGTGAGGAAATAGCCTGTTTCGTGTGGGCATACTCACCGGAAGCGCTGGTGTCCGAGTAAGCGGTCCAAGTCAAGACCTCCACCTTCGCTGACAGAATCGCGGAGAGCGCTGCCGGTCCGGTGAACGAAGTGACTGGATTTTCCGCACTGTCGAGTGCCTTGAGTGTCGCTTGAAATGGTGCATCGACCTTTTGTGGTGAGGCGATCGTGCTCCAACGGAAATGATCCAGCGGCCCGCTGACCACGTCGAACAGGCTGCTGCTGCCGGTGTGGCCAGAGCCATCGTTGGTATAAAGCGTCACGCCGTTGGCATAGGCTGTAAAGGTGATCTGCGTGTCGAGTAAGCCGTTTTGAAAAGAGCCTGATGGGGCGGTCGTCAACGGAACATCGGCCAGTGAGGCGTCGAGTGCCCTAAAGGCGACGGAACCGGCGTAGTTAGTGATGATGGCGTCGTTTATATCCATTGCGGTCACCATGACTTCCTGAGAGCTGTTGCGGATCACCGATGAGGAAATCTGCGCGAGCCCAAAGTGATGGACGTCGTTGTCTGCTACAACGCCGGAGACGTTGGCATCGGGAAATCCTGAGGCAGTCGCAGTCAGCGTGACGGGTTGAGCGCCGTCGGTTTCCGCATCATCTATGATAGTTAGGGGAAAGGCCGCTTGTGTTTGTCCGGCGGAAATTATCACGGTGGCGGGGACGGTCAGTTCAGACGGATCGTCGCAGCTAAGACTGATGGTTAGATCATTTGCGAGGGTGCCTGATAGAGTCACGGTGCCAGATTTTTGGGAATCCCCTTCACGCAATGAGGGAATCGCAAGGGTGATGATACTTGCTTCGTCATCCAGAATAGTGATTGAGGCGTTGGCCGTAGTCCATCCGGTGACCGCCGCACTGATGCCCACGGCGCGGTCGCCATTGATCTGGCTGTCATTGGCGGGCAGTAGGCTGAAGGTGGTAGTGGTCGCGCCTGCGGGAATGGTGACGGTATGTGGAACCTGCACCGATGGATCGTCACTCGCCACTGTGATCGCGATATCCTTGCTCGCGGGCGCATCGAGCATGATCAGCCCCGTTAGCGGAGAGCTTCCCTCGGTAGCGCTGTTAGGTAAATCCAGACCGATTACTGCGGTTTCATTGTCATGGACGATGAAAGCTTTTGAAGCGTTCGGGAATGTTTCTGCCGAGGCGGTGATGGTGGCGACCTGTGATCCATCCAGCAGGTTATCATCGACGGGAGTGATCGCGAAATTCGCAGAATCCGAACCTGCGAGGATGGTTACGCTGGCCGGGACGGTGGCATCGGAGCTGTTTGACGCAAGTGACACTACCAAGTTGGCTACCGGCACTGGATTGACCGTCAGCGTCGCAGTGACAGGGCCATCGCCTTCGGTGGCGGAGACTGGTGCTGCGAGGGTGAGTGAGTTATTGAATGTCTCTGCGACAAGGATGTCATCGAAAGCGAAGCCGTCGGTATTGATGGAGTAGTTGTCGTAATGATTGAAGCGGATCTTGAAATTTGAGGTATAGCTCAGTCCACGCGCAGCAATCGCAGCATCGAGGTTGAGCGCGATTTTCTGCCAGGAGTTGCTGATCGTGCGAAGGTCGCGGATTTCATACCACGTTGTGCCACCGTCCGCGTTGACGGCTATCCCATCGAAATCTGCTCCGAGGGTGAATGGATTCGATGGCGGGGCGTCGGCCTCGTCATTGAACATCTTCACCCAGAAGCTCAGCGTCACGTTAGAGTGGTCTGCCAGATTGAGCGTGAGCGTGGCTTCGTTGCGTGAATAGTTGCCGTCCACACTGGAATCCATTGTGAGGTGATAGTTACCAGCGTGGGGCGAATTCGCGGTGGTGACCTGTGTGCGGTGATTGCCGCTACCGGTGATCGCCCACGCATTGGCTAGACCGCCACTTTCGAAGGATTCGGAAAAGATCGGGAAGTAGTAGGGCTCGATCGTCAGATTGACGCTTCTTGGTAGCACGGCGGCGGTGGTGCTGTTGGTGAAAGTGACCGTGTCTAGGTAGTTTCCCGCGATCAGGGTGGACGCGGTGGAGTTGAAGGACACGGTCACTGTCGAATTGGCACCGGGGGCGAGTGTGCCGCCCGTAGTTGATAGGGTAAGCCACGGCTGGTTTTTTGACACGGTCCAGTCGAGGGGGAGCTCTCCGCTGTTATGAAGTGTGAAAACCTGCGAAGCTGGCGAGACTATCCCACCGGCCTGTCCATTCGCGGCGAAGGTTCCAAGTGGGGTGACACTGAGGTCGTTAGGAATGTCGTAGGCCTCGGTTAGTCCGATCGTCGTGGTGCTGGCGGGTGAAGTGGCACCAGCACCCATGCCGCGTTTGGCGAAGGCTGCCCACAGCTCGCTCATGTTGTCGCCAGCGGTGTTGACGAGGTCGGCCTGAATAATGGCGTCGCGCGATTGCAGGAAATTCGGATTGAGCGGGCAGAGTTTCATCGCATCCGTCACCAGTTGCAGGGCCAGCGGATTGCCGGCGGCATAGCCATGTTTTTCTATCAATTTTGCGCGCAGCTCCCATAGTGCAGCACACCAGACCTCGCCTTCGTTGTGGAGCTCGTTCGCGGTATTGCCGATGATAGGGCTACGCGGCACCCCGGCGTGCGGGCTGGCTTGCGAGGGATCGATGTCCTTGAATGTGAGCGGATTTTTCGAAAGATCCGTCGAGTAGGGAAAGCGCCGGATGCCGTAATAATAATTGGTGGTGAGTCCCGAAAGCGCCCGTGTCGCATATGCACCGGCGGGATAGCAACCGGCTGGATCGTCGTTAGGTTCGCTGAGCAGGGAGAGAGCGTAGAAATCAGACCAACCCTCGCCCATGCCCTGCGTTTGGTTCGCGCTGATACCTGCACCGCCGCCCACGAGGCGGCTACTGAGGCCGTGGACATACTCGTGGATGACGATCTCACTATCCAGATCGCCATCGATGTCCGGCGTAGGTCCGGTGAAGACATACATCTGCATGCGTCCAGGAGAGCCATCGGGGGGGGTGGAAAAATTGGCGTTATTGGTGCCGCTGCTGTCCTGGGCGTCTGCCTGCACCGCGTCCGATCCGAAGCCGCCGCGGCCGAAGTTGTCGTTCTGGAAATTTCCAGCAGACTCGGTGAATCCCAGTCCATAGAGTTTGTCGTGAAGCCAGTTGTTTAGATAGAAAAGATGGGTCACTGCCGCGTTCTGATAGGTGGCGGGTGCGCTGGCGAAATTGACGGGAAAATCGAACTCTCGCGTGGGCGAGGTGGGGCGGGGGATGTCCGGAACGTTCGGGTATGCATCGGAATCGGTGTGCGCGTCCACGTTGTTGCCGAGTGTTTGCGTGCCGCCGTCGTCGATCCACCCGTTAGGCGATGCGGTGGTGTCGAGTGCGTCCAGAGTCACTAGTTCAGAACCGATTCCAGCAGGTTGCGTGGTCAGCGGCGTTTCATGGCCGGGTGAAAAGGGCGTGGGGCTATCGTAAGGTTTCTTATCTGAGGATCTCGCATACACGCGGAAAGTGGCGGGGCTGATGTAGTTCGTGAGCGACTGGCGGACGAGCACCTCGCCGTTTTCTGCATCCACCAGCACGCGGAACATTTCGCCGCGAGCCGTGCTCATCAGGGTGACGTCCCAGGCGAGTTCGGCGGAAACGGCGCTCATCGGCACCCAGGTGAGACCCGCGCTGGTATCGCTGATGAACGGGGCTTGGAGCTTTTGTTTCCGCTCGATTCCCTGTGCGCCGCCGGTGGTGGTGATAGAGCTTTCGTCCAGCGCGGTTCCGATGTCTTTCGCGGCGAGCGTGACAGCCTTCATTGCGCTAACGGGCGGGTTGGCGATCAGCGCGGCCCGTTTCGTTGCATTGCTTTCCGCTGCTGCTTCGGGATCGGAAAGGAAATTTCCGCCCATCGTGATCAGCGCGCCGTCGCGGCTCAGGTTCGCGCGCAAGATCGTTTGGAAAAATGGGATACCGTCGATTTCCTGCTGCCACACCAGCGTTTTCATGCCGTTGTGTGCCGACGTGTCTTCGCGGGTGACCCGAGAATTTCCTGGCATCAGGACAGCGGACGAATGGGCGAAAAGCCCGCTGTTGGCGTCCACAAAACTCTCGACTACTTTGTCACCCGGGCCGCTTAGGAATTTTCCAACCGCCATAATGTCCGCCGGGCCACCGGTGACAGGATCGAAATCGACACGCACCCCGGGCAGCGTCGCACGCAGAACCAGCAAAGCGGCTTCGCGGCTGGCATCCGGACTCTTCGGAGGTCGCTCGGCCAACCGGACATCGGAATCCGGCAGCCGGTCGCGCTCCGGAATGGGTGCAATTCTCGCGTTTTTGCGGGGGTCAGCAGCGATCTGTGCGGTGGGTGAAACCTGCGGTTGCTTGGTTTTCGTGGCTAGTGCCCGCCAGAAAAGAAGCCCTGCCAGCGCGACCAGAGCGATCAGAAGTCCAGGGGGGATTACTCCGCGGCGAAGCACATAGGTAATCTCCCGCATTCAAATGCCCCTCGCAAACAAATACTTGGGGCAAAAACAGTCTGCTGACTACCGCAGGATATGCGGGGTTTCCGGTAACGCAGGGAGAGAAGCGCAAGGTGGAATATGATGTGGTTCGTACATGTTCACAGCGCATGCGAATCCAAGGACCGGCTCCCATCCGGCGGCTGCGGACTATGATTTCGGCGACTTCCCATTTCTTGTTTTTTGGGAAATCACCCGTGCCTGCGCGCTCGCCTGTAGCCACTGCCGGGCAACGGCGCAACCTCGCCGCCACCCGGATGAACTCAATGCCGCTGCCTCGCGCAAACTGATCGCCCAACTTGCGGACTGGCGGCCTCCCATGCTGATCCTCACCGGCGGTGATCCGCTGATGCGCAAGGATGCATTGGATCTCGTTCGACAAGCTGCGGACGCTGGCCTCCACGTTGGTCTCAGCCCGTCTGCCACCGCGCGTCTGCTGCATGCGGATTTTGCTGAAATTAAAGCGGCCGGAGTGCAACGGATGTCACTCAGTCTCGATGGTGCGACCCGTGAATCCCACGACTCGTTCCGCGGCGTGACGGGCACATTCGATCGCACGATTGAAGCCGTGCAACGTGCTCACGACGTGGGACTCGACCTACAGATCAACACCACGCTCACCCGAGGAAACATGCACGAATTCGAGGCATTCAAAAACCTCATGTTCGAGCTGAAGCCCGCGATGTGGAGTGTTTTCCTACTCGTCCCCACCGGCCGCGCCGGGCTGGCAGATCTGCCGGACGCAGAGGACATTGAAAAGGTGTTCGAGGAACTATCAGATCTCGTCGGGAAAGCCCCCTTCGCGATCAAAACCACCGAGGGCCACCACTTCCGCCGCGTGCTGATCCAGCGCAAAGGCCCGTCCGCCCGGAGCAGACCGGGCATGCGCTCTCCGCTCGGCATCCGCGATGGCAAGGGCGTCATGTTCATTTCCCACACCGGCGTCGTCTCGCCCAGCGGCTTCCTGCCGATCGACTGCGGCAACGTCAAGGACCGGCACCCTGCGGAAATCTATCGGAAGCACCCGCTCTTCGTCTCCCTGCGTGACAACGATGCCCTCGGCGGAAAATGCGGTGCCTGCGAGTACCGCGCCGTCTGCGGTGGCTCGCGTGCCCGTGCTTATGGCGTCCATGGAGATCCCTTCGCCGCCGATCCCGCTTGCGTCTATCAACCCAAGAATTTCACACCCCAATCCGCATGATCAATCTGACAAAACTATGGACCGGGGCGGCTCAACCCGCTGACGGACTCCGCTACGGACACGGTGCCGGTGGCCATGCTACCGATGCCAGGGCGCGCAAGCCCATCGTCGTTTGGAATATCACCCGCACTTGTAATCTGCGCTGTGTGCATTGTTATTCCGACTCTAACGCGATGCAGTATCCCGGCGAACTCGAATGGGATCAAATGCAAGGCGTCGTGGATGATCTTGCTTCCTATCAGATTCCTTCGCTGCTCCTGTCAGGCGGTGAGCCTCTCATCCACCCGCGGTTCACCGATCTTGTGAAAAAAGCCTCGGACTCCGGGCTGAAACTAACGATCTCCACCAACGGCACGCTCATCACCCCTGAGAAAGCCGCGATGCTCAAGGCTGCCAACGTCGCCTACGTCGGCATATCTCTCGATGGAATCGGGGAAATCCACGACGAGTTCCGCCGGAAAAAAGGAGCATTCGAAGCGGCCGTGCGCGGCTTCAGGAATTGCCACGGCGTGGGCCAGAAAACCGGACTCCGGCTCACACTCACCCGCCACAATGTCGAGAACATCGACCGCATTCTCGACTTTATCGAGGATCATGAAATCCAGCGAGTCTGTTTCTATCACCTCGTGCCCGCTGGTCGTGGCAGCGAACTCCAAGTACTCGGCGCAGACGAGGCGCGCGGTGCTATTGATACGCTGATCTCCCGCGTGGAAACATGGCATAAACAAGGTGTCCACCGCGAGTTACTCACCGTGACGCAACCCGCTGATGGAGCATATTTGTTAGTCCGGATGGAGAAGGAATCGCATCCGAATCTCGACGAGGCCCGCAGGTTGCTTTCCTGGAATGGCGGCGGCGCGAATAGCTCCGGCCGCGGCATCGCCAATATCGACACGCAGGGCAACGTGCATCCCGACCAGTTCTGGCAGGATGTCCACCTCGGCAACGTGAAGAAGATGCCGTTTTCGCAAATCTGGGGCGGCGGCAACGAGGCATCGGCCGGGCAGTTAGAAGCGATTCGCTCCATCGGCCTGCTCAGCCAACAAGAGCGCCAGTCACGGCTGAGCGGCCCATGTGCCGAATGCAAGTGGTTTCCGATCTGCGGCGGTGGTTTCAGAACTCGCGCAGCATTTTGCAATGATGGTGATCTGTGGGGATCAGATCCCGGATGTTATCTCCGAGAGGAGGAGCGTCTAGCGGCGCAGGGCCTCTTGGTCTAGCGCGCGACGCTGCTAGTTGGGCAAGGCCACCGACCGGGGGGGAGGTGGCCTTGCTTATTTTTTGAATGGAGACTCATCGATACTGAAAAATCGGGTATGCCTTGCGTTGGCACGGATCGTTCTTTAGGACGCTGCATGGCGAGTGCCTTTGAGTTGTTGGGATTGAAGCCCCGTCTGGTGGTTTATGAGGAGGACCTGCGCGAAGCGTTCCGGGCTGCGGGAAAACAAACGCACCCAGATGCCGGCGGTGGTGAAGGCGAATTTTCCGCGCTCAACGAGGCGTTCGCAGTTCTATCAAGTCCGGCGCGGCGCCTCCGCTGCTGGATGGAATGCCGTGAACTGCCGGTGGAGACGCGAGGCACGATCGATCCTGGGCTGATGGATCTTTTTTCCGACGTGGGAGCTGTGACTCAGGACGCGGAGCTGCTCATCCGCAGGCGCGATGAGGTGAAGTTCGCACTCGTTAGGGCGATGCTGGAAGGTAAAACGCAGCTTTGTCGTGAGGCGGTGGAGGCCGCGATCGCGAAAGTGGACAATCGCATCGACGGTGAGTGCCGAAATTTTCCCGTGCTTGAGAGTTCGAAAAATCTCGATGCCGCCGCCGTGTCGAAGATTGCGAGAAATCTCGTCTTTCTCGAAAAGTGGCGTGCGGGTCTGCGTTCCTGCTACGCAAGACTCGTCTAACGCACCGGCTTGGCGCGTGGAGGCGGAGTCGGGAAAACCGGAATTGCCACCGGCGGTGCACCCATAGCGGCAGCCGATGCGGGAGCTGTCGTGCGTGAGAATTCTGCGGTGCTGCTCAGATACCAGATCATGGCCCCGCCGCCGATCACGGCGACGAAGAGAAAGAGGGCGAACAAGAGTCCGAGGCAGGATTTCATGGGTTTTTTCTGAAGAGTGAGGGCGGCTGTAGCCAGTGGGAATTCAGCGCCTACGATTGAATCAGCGCGGCGAAGGCACCATCAGTTTTTTCCCGAAATGGCAACGCCTCGCGGGTGCCTTTCAGAGTGAGTTCCGGATGAACGGCGAGGAATGCTTCTACTTGGCCGAGGTTTTCCTCGCGCTCGATCGAGCAGGTAGAATAGACGATGCGGCCGCCGGGCTTGAGGCAGGCGAGGGCGTTTTCCAGAATTTTCCGCTGGGTGATCGCGATCTTCTCGATGTCCGGTGCCTGCAATCTCCAGCGCACGTCCACCCGACGGCGGATCACGCCGGTGTTCGAGCAGGGCACGTCCAACAGAATGCCGTCGAAGCTGCCGTGCCACTCAGCGGGTGCGGGCTGCGTCCAATCGTGCACGGAAATTTTCGCTTTTCCCGCATGCAGACGTTCGAGGTTTTCTTCTAACCGCGGCAGCCGCTTTTCGTTAGAATCCGTGCAAACCAGTCCGTCCGCCGAGCCGAGTGCGGCAGCGATGAGAAACGCCTTTCCGCCCGGAGCAGCGCAGGCGTCGAGGATACGCTCGCCGGGTTTCGGATCCAGCAGTTCCACCGAGTGACGTGTCGCGGGATCTTGGATGTAAACCGCTCCGGAAGCGAGTAGCGCGATGGGTAGCGAGCCGTCGAGTTGATAGAAGCCGGGCGCACCCTCCACCGGTTTTCCAGGAAGCGTCTCGGGAACTTCAGGGGCGAGGGGATTCACTCGGAAATACGTCACAGCCGGAAGGTTGTCCCACTCCATCAGGGAAATCGCGTTGCGGGTGCCGAACGCCTGCCGCCATCTGTTATAGAGCCAGTCCGGATGCGAGTGGATCACCGTCGGAGTGAGGTCGTCCGTGTCGTCGAGCAGGCGCTTTTTA
>JBBRYQ010000115.1:0-11260 GCA_038237425.1 Verrucomicrobiales bacterium | reverse complement strand
GCGCCAGCCCATGGAGTTTATTGTTGGCCGCATAGTAATTGTCGCCCCTGAAAAGTGTCAACGTGCTAATCAGAAAACAAAAACAGACCGCTTGCAGCGATGGCGAGGGTTCGTTAAGCCAATCGGTTTTTTCCACAGGTTCCTCAGTGAAATCTTTCAGATTTGCCGTTGAAGCCATATTTCCCGTATCCGGCAGCGGCGGCATGCCGTGGTGAATCCCGGCAGCACGCTCAGCTTGATCCAACTTGAGCCAAACCTTGGGCGTGATGCGGCTTTTCCCCGACCTGTAAGCGAAAAGCATTGCCCTCGAAATCCCGAGCTTCTTAGGTATTTCAGACAAATTCAGACCCATCCAGACGGCCAAATAATCCGTTCGGATAAAGAATTCTGATAAAGTCTCGCTATATTCTTGCAAAAAGTCCGATTTTGTCTGAAATCCTCCGTATACCAAAACACCTAAGGATGGATGAAGCACATGCACGGGCCATCTTGTCAAGCGAGGGTATTACCCAGCTCAAGACATTGAAAAAATTCGGGGTCCCCCTTCGGCATCTCAATGGGTTGTTCATCAACGCCAAAGTTCGACTTCCCGTAATTCCGCAGCGGCGATTCATGTTGTCCCCAGAATCTTCGGTTCCCCCTTGTTTCCGCTGGCAGTCAGCTCAGCCGTCAGGAAGGAAAACCAGCCTACCATGACGAGGTTCTCGGTTAGACTCCGCCCCATTTTCCCCAGCGAAATCAAGCTCTCCTTCCTCACTTTCAAACATCCCGTTCTCACTATCAATCGAGCCCTTACTGACAGCCGCAACCTAATCCCCCACCTCAATCCTCCCCCTATTCCGAGATGAAACTGCAAGCGACCCCAGCATCCTATCGCGACGCTATTCTATCCGTTTACGACACGCTCGAACCCGGCCAGACCGACTCATGGAATCCACTCTACAGCGATTACCAACTCACGATGCGACTTAGCCTTCTCTATCTCGGCCGCGAGTCACTGAGGCAGGTCAAACGTGCGATTGACTCGATGGAAATTCTCGACATCGGCTGTGGCACCGGACGCGCCTCACGGATGTATGTGGACCTCGGCTTCCGCCCCGAACAGATCACCGGTATGGATCTCCGAGAAGGCACCGTGCGGATGGCGAGCCAACTCAACCCCTCGATCCAATACCTGACGCAGGAAGAATTGCTCCAGCAACCGCCAAAACTGTATGACTGGATCTCGCTCGTGACCGTGGTCTCTTCGCTTTCCACCGAGGAGGACCGGCGCTTCGTGATCCAGCAGGCGGACGCACTCCTGAAGCCCGGCGGCCATCTTTTCTACTATGATCTGGTGAATGCAAATGACTTCGCTGGCAGTGACACCATCCGCCCGGCCCGCTTGTTCGACGGCTTTGAAATCATCTGGCATCCGCGCGTGAAGGACAGTCACTTCGTTCCGTTGATGGAGAGAATCAGGATGCTTACCCTCTGTTTTAAAAGGAACGACCCGATGTGGAAATACTGGCTGAAGGGCATTCTTGGCATCGGCGGCGTCAGTCATGAGTCTCTTCTGCTCCGGAAGAAGTCGGATTGATGGTCCACACAGTTCGCCCGCATTGCGGCGGAAAAACGAACTGCCTTCGGATCGGCGGGAAGCGGGATGCCTGTCAATTCATCCTTAGTCTTGTAGGAACAGACAATTTCTGGGATCTGCATTGATTCGACGGTGGTCTGGATAATGCCCCAAAGCACGAATTCCCCCGAGTGCATCCGATTGCTGGTAAGAAACCGCAGCCACGCACGATTGCAGCACCACGCCGATCTCACGAATTTTGGCTTTCGGCATGATTCAAGCTGAAATAGCTTTTTCAAATCGCACACTTGAAAAAACCATGTCCACCCTTGCTACCACCGTTGACGGCCTGAAGTTTAAAAATCCCTTCGTGATCGGCTCCGGCCCTCCGGGAACTAACGTCAAGGTCATCAAACGCGCTTTCAAAGAAGGCTGGGGCGGCGTAATCGCCAAAACAGTTAGCCTCGATTGCTCCAAAGTCGTCAACGTCGGCCCGCGCTACGCCAAGCTGATGGCGAACGATGGCAAGGAAGTCATCGGTTGGGAAAACATCGAGCTCATCAGCGACCGCAAGTTCGAAATCTGGCTCGACGAGTTCAAGGAGGCCAAGGACGAATGCCCCGACGGCATCCTCATCGCCTCCGTCATGGAAGAATATAACAAGGACGCCTGGTGTGAAATCATCGAGCGCTGTCAGGACGCCGGCGTCGATGCCTTTGAGTTGAATTTCTCCTGCCCCCACGGACTTCCCGAGCGGAAAATGGGAGCCGCCATGGGCCAGGACCCCGTCATTCTCGAAGAAGTCTGCGGCTGGGTCATGGGTGTTTCGAAAATTCCCGTCTGGGCGAAAATGACGCCCAACGTCACCCATATCGAGGAACCCACCGCCGCTGCGCTGCGCGCTGGCTGCCATGGTGTTAGTGCGATTAACACCATCCGCAGCGTCATGGGAGTGAACCTCGAAACCCTGCGCCCCGAGCCGACGGTGGAAGGCTACACCACTCCCGGCGGCTACTCTTCGAAGGCGGTGAAACCGATCGCCCTGCGCATGGTCATGGAGATCGCCCAGCTCATCAAAAAGGATTTCCCCGGCCGCACCCTATCAGGACTCGGGGGTGTAGAAACCGGAGCTGACGCCGCCCAATTTATTCTGCTAGGCAGCGACACCGTGCAGGTCTGCACCGGCGTCATGAAGTTCGGCTACGGCATGGCCAAGGATCTCTGCGAAGGTCTGCTAGAATTCATGGAAGGAAAAGGCTTTGACACCATCAGCGACTTCAAGGGCCTCAGCCTCCCCTACTTCACCACCCACGCCGAACTCGTCCGCATGCAGCTCGCCCGCAAGGCAGAGGAAGCCGCGATCAAGGAACGCGCCAGCATGGTCAAAAACGATGCAGAATGGGACGGCGATGATTTCGTGAAACAGTCGAACGAGCTCTCGCGCTGAGCGTCATTGACAGACAAATCACAGTTGCCTCCGCCGCTGCCGTTTTTTTGTCGCCGGATCATGAACCGCTCTATTGGATTAACCTCCATGAGCCTCAGCCGCCTGATATTCGCCGCGCCACCTCTTCTGGATTTTGTCGCATCCGATGAAAATGAAGCCATCAGGCGCACCGCAGAAATTCTCGCGATCGACTCCGGCATTACGAATTTCGGCGGATTTGTGGACGCGGTTTTCGAAAGGCAGCGCAGCAACCCTCCGCTGCTAGGCAACGGCGTGGCCATCCCCCACGCACGGACCGTGCTTGCGCGGAACATCGTCTGCGTCGCGTCCCGCTGTGCCAGCCCGGTCCCCTTCGGCCCCGAGGCGGAACCCATTCGGCTGATTTTCCTGCTCGGCATCCCGCCCCAACAAATCACCGAGTATCTCGCACTCACCGCCGCACTGGTGAAACGGCTGCGCGATCCCGAGATCCTGAACGGCTTGATGACTGCCCAGACGCCGGAGGAGTTCACGAGCTTGCTCGCCTGAACGGGGCAAGATCAACATCGCTACTCCTGCGCCCGATCGCGGCAGAAGGAAAGGATCTTCCTGCAAAATGGCAGGGCAAAGGCAAAGCAGGTGAAGACATCATCGTGCTCGTCCACGGCGGCGACGAATACCAACAGCCCGTCAACGACGCACAACGGGAATGGGCTCGTTGGCTGGTGGCGCGTGGCGCGAAACTGATAGTCGGCGCTCATCCGCATATCGTGCAACGGTTGGAATTTCACGGTGGTGCGCAGATCTTCCATTCACTGGGGAATGCCGTTTATCCACAATTTCTGAAAGGCGCAGATTCGGGAGTGATCCGCACATTTCGAGTTGGGCCGGCATTTATCCCCAAACTTGCGAAATGAATTTAACGGTCCATTCGGGCCTGATTCGTTTCCGTGGTCAGCCGATCTGACTCGCTCCGAAATACGGCACCAATGCGTCCGGGATGCGGATGGAGCCGTCGGGTTGCTGGTATTGCTCTAGCAGGGCGACGTAGAGGCGGGGCAGCGCGGTGCCGGAGCCGTTGAGGGTGTGCGGGAAGCGATTTTTCCCTTCGGCGTCCTTGAAACGGAGCTTCATGCGGCGGGCCTGGTATTCGGCGAAGCACGAGCAGCTCGACACTTCGAGGTACTTGCCATGGCCAGGTGCCCAGACTTCGATGTCGTAGGTTTTCGCCGAGGAAAAGCCGATGTCGCCGGTGCAGAGTTCGATGGTCCGGTAGTGGAGGCCGAGTTTCTGAAGGATGGACTCCGCGTGGCCGGTTAGTTTTTCCAACACCTCGAAGCCGTGGTCCGGATGGACGATTTGGACGAGCTCCACCTTGTCGAACTGGTGCATGCGGATGATGCCCTTGTTGTCACGCCCGGCAGATCCGGCCTCGCGGCGGAAACACGGGGTGTAGGCGACCATTTTCACTGGTAGATCATTTTCGGATAGAAGCGTGTCCCGATAGAGATTGGTGACGGGGACTTCGGCGGTCGGCGCGAGGAACAGGCTGTTCACGCCGTTCTCGTCGGCATCGGTGCCATACATGTCATCCTCGAATTTCGGGAGCTGGCCGGTGCCCTCCATGCATTCGCGTTTCACAAGGTGCGGGACGTTCACTTCTTCGTAGCCATTGTCGCATTGCGTATCCAACAGGAAATTGATCAGGGCGCGTTCCAGCCGCGCGCCTTTTCCCCGATAGACGACAAAGCCCGAACCGGCAGTGCGGATGCCGTCGTCCCAATTCACAAGGCCGTGTTTCAGCGCGAGCTCGACGTGGTCTTTCGGCTCGGTGAGATCGGGCTTCGTCCCCCACTCGCGGACGACTGGGTTCGATGCTTCGTCGGTGCCGATCGGACAGGCGTCGTGAGTCAGGTTCGGAATGTTCAGCAGGAGCTCGGTTTGGCGGAGCGAGGCGGCCTCGGCCTCGGTATCGAGCTCGGCAATGCGCTCGTTGATGCCGCGGACTTCGGCTTCGATCGAGGAGGTGTCCTCGCCCTTGCCCTTGAGCATGCCAATTTGTTTTGAAATGGTTTTCCGCGAGCTTTGGAGCTGCTGTTTGGTGGTCTCGGCGGCGCGACGGGATTCGTCGCAGGCGAGCACGTCGTCCACCAGTTTCCAGTGGTCGCCGCCGCGGAGTTTGAGACGTTCCTGAATGATTGCGGGGTTGTCGCGGATGACGCGGATATCGAGCATGGCGCGGCGACTCTCACGGGCGATGGGGTGAGGAATCAACGCGAATTTTCAACGAATGCGTGATTCGCGAAGGGATGGCGCCCAAATAAAGGCCTCTACCAATATCACGGGACAAATCTGCTAGAATTTCATGATTACGGATTGCAGGCAGAAGCGGGATTGATCCACTTTTTAAAACGCCCTGTTTGTTCACTGAGAGCTGACTGGAATCTCAGAATTCAGAGAGACAAGTCCGAGCGGATAGCAAAGGAAGCAACAATGACACCTCACCTAGGCGACCACTGACCCATCCAACGGATCTCCGGTTTGCCGCCGGGGCTGAAGCCGATGGGGAGCCAGACGTATCGGGAATCAGCAAGGTCGTCTTTGTTCCAGCGGTCGGAGAGGAAGATGAGGCGGTCGGGTTTTCCGGCGACGGGGAGGACGTAGGTGCCTTGCGTGTCGAAGGTGGTATCGGCCTTTTCGCCTTGGCAGGGATTGCCGAGTTCGGTCCATGGGCCCCAGATGGAATCGGCGGTGGCGGAGCGGGCGGCGTTGGGCTCCCAAGCGGTGCAGCCGGAGGAAATGAGGTAGTATTTTCCGCCGCGCTTGAAGACGGCGGGGGCTTCCATGGAACGGCCAGCGAATACACGGGTGTATTTGCCGGTGGTTTTCAGATAGTCATCGGTGAGCTCGGAGATCTGCATGGTGGGATTCGCCTCGGAGGCGGCGAAAAGGTAGGCTTTCTGGTCGTCATCGACGAAAACGGTCATGTCACGGGCCATTTGGCCAATGGGAAAGTCCTTCACGAGTTGGCTTTTCACGTCTTTTTTCTGGTCGTCGGTGATGTTGATAGGCCACTGCTTGGCGTTGGGGCGGAAATTTCCCTGATAGGCGAAAGGGCCGGTGGGAGTGTCACTGGTGGCGACGCCGCATTTGGCGGCGGCGTAGTCCACGCTGTCGCTGTGGAACCAGAGGACGAACTTTTTGGTTTTTGCGTTGAAGACGCATTTCGGGCGTTCGAGGACCTGTTTGGGATCGAGATCGGTGCCGGGGACGGCGGGAAGGACATTGCCTCTGTTTGTCCAGTTGAGGAGATCGGTGGAGGAGTAGCAGGAGACGCCGACGACATCGACGCGGGTGCCGCCCCAGGTTGCGTTCACTGCGGGCAGATAGGTTTTCCCCTCCTTGATCTCGCCATACCAATAGTAGGTGACTTCGTGGAAAAGGATGCCGCCGCCGTGGGCATTGATCGGCTTGCCCTCAGTGTCTGGCCAAATTTCGCCGGGGCGGATTTTCGTAACGACAGCGGCTTCTTCTCCGGATGCAGCGGGCGCGACGAGGGCGAGAAAACCGAGTCCGAGCCGGAAAATCAATTGCTTCATGGCGGATGGGTAACGGCGGGAGAGAGCGGTGACAAGGGGTTTTCGGTTCCTGAAAACCACCCAAAATGGGGATGAGAGTTTACCACAATGGCCCAGAGGTCGCATAGGAACGCAAAGTTTAGAGAGGAGCTTTTCACACTTTGATGCTTCCTTCGCGACCTGTGCGGCTCAGCGGTGCATCTGAAATTATCAGGTGGCGAATGCGGACTGGACAGCCTGCGGGTGCCGTTTCACGGTCCCGCCATGGATACGCAAAACGTGTTTGCCCCACGGGGCGGGAAGGCCGAGATCGAGGAAGGCGCGGATTTCGCCCCAAAATTCGACGTGGACGGGCTGATCCCGGCGATGGCGGTGGACGCCACGACGATGGAGCCGCTGATGCTGGCCTACATGAACGAGGAGTCGCTGCGGCGGACTTTGGAAATCGGTGAGGCGGTTTACTGGTCGCGTTCGCGCAAGGAATTTTGGCACAAGGGAGCGACTTCCGGGCACATCCAGAAAGTCGTGGAAATCCGCACCGACTGCGATCAGGACGCGCTGGTGGTGGTGGTGGAGCAGATCGGCGCTGGTGCCTGCCACACGGGCCGGAATTCGTGTTTTTACCGCAAAGTAACGGCAGGGGAAGCCGGATCGAAGGCGAAATTGGAGCAGATCGGTGGCGAGAAGTCGTTCGATCCGGCGGTCGTTTATGGGAAACATTGAAATTCACACAATTTCACGGTTGCAATTGCGAAATAGATCCACTAGCTCTCCCGCCCCGCGCGTCAGGGCACACCGCACAGACACCGCAGGACAGCACATTCATTTTCCGCGAAGGAGGACCCCATGCACATTATTAAGAAAATCGAGTCAGAGCAACTGAAGCAAGACGTCGCCGAGTTCAATGTCGGAGACACCGTGAAGGTCCATTGCCGCGTTGTTGAAGGTGGCAAAGAGCGCGTCCAGATTTTCGCTGGCATCGTGATGGCTCGTGGTGGTTCCGGAGTGAACGCCGCATTCACCGTCCGCAAGATTTCCTATGGCGAAGGTGTCGAGCGTGTTTTCCCGCTTCACACTCCGCGTATCGCGAAGATCGAAGTCACCAACAAGGGCAAGGTCCGCCGCGCGAAGCTGCACTACCTCCGCGAGCGCGTGGGCAAGCGCGCTCTCCTTGTGAAGAGCGCCAACTGATCTTCCGATCCCGTTATTTTTCCAAAACGCCTCTCCCACACCGGGTGAGGCGTTTTGTTTTTGGTGCCGCGCGTGATTTCCGCTTTCCGGCGGCGGGAGACCGCGCCAAGTTGCCGCCGTGCGCGTTCCGATTCCAGCGGTCATCCTTCTCATCATCGTCGTCGTAAGCGGCATGTGGTGGAATGGCACGCGGAATAAAGATTTCATGACTCCGCCGTCGCCGGCGAAACTGCAGGAAGTCCGGACGCGGGTGGAGTCGTCATTTCCGCAGACGGAAAAGGTGGACGACGCGATCTCGGAGCCACCGAAACCCGTCGCACCGCCGAAACCCGTGGTGGTGGAACCGCCGAAACCTGAAATCGACCTCGGCGACCTTACCGCCCAGCCCGCCCTCACGCAATACGGTGAGCGCACGCCGCAGGGACCGGCGCATCTGATGGAGTTGGCGGAGGCCTTGGAAAAAAAGGGGCAATTCCAGCGGGCATTGCTCGCCTGGGAGCGGGTGCTGGATTTGACAAAACCCGATGAAAATCAGGCAAAAGCAGCCGTTGCCGCAATCCGACGCCTGCGCCCGACCCTGCCGGACTGGAACACCGATCCCGCCAAGACCATTTCCATCGTCCTCCACGCAGGCACCGGCAAGAAAATGGCGAAAACCCTCACCCCTGTCTTAGATCAAGCCGCCCGGGAAATCGAAAAAGCCTCATCCGGCATGCTGAAGGTAACCACCGAAGTCACCGCCGGAAAAAGCAATGCCAGCGGCCCATCCCCCGTCGCCCTCTGGATAGCCGGCCCCGGGAAAAAAGCGGTTTCCACCGAGGTGATGTCTTTCACCGTGGGATCATCGGAAGTGCTGCACCCCGAGGTGATGAAAACGGTTTTCCAGCTCATCCGCAGCTTCCTCGGCCAAACCACCTCCTACACCCCTCCCGCCGCGCTCGCCGATCAGGAAAACCCGCAAGACGCGTTGACGTTCCGGATCACCCGCTTGTGTTGGAACGAATTTGCGACCTCGCTGAATATTGCTCCGAAAAAACCGGAAGCTCCTCCCAAAAAGTCGGAAGCACCGGTGAAAAAATCGACGACTCCGCCAAAAAAAGCGGCGACTTCCCCGAAAAAGCCCTAATTTTCCCAGCATTCCAGACGTTTAAACCCCGTTACCTCAATGATCTGCCGCACCCTCATTCTTCTTGCCGCAAGCACCGCTCTCGCGCTCGCCCAAGACCCTGTGTCAGCCGAGCAGAAATCACCGCCAGCGCCTGATGAACAAGCTGCGCCGATGAAGCCGTCGGTCGAAAAAATCGATGAGACGCACTTCAGGATCGGCACCATCACCTTCGATCAGAAGACGCGAGAGATCCGGTTTCCCGGCAAAGTGAACATGACAGCAGGGCAGTTGGAATTCCTGCTGGTCCATGAAAACGGCAAGGTCCACGAGTCGCTGCTGATGACGACTATCTCCCCCACTGCGCTCAATCTCGCGTTCACACTTCTCAGATATCCGCCATCACGGGAACTCTATCCGCTGCCGAACGATCATGGCGGCGCGTCAAATGCACTTCCCGAAGTTTCCACCGAGGTGAAGACCGCAGCCCGCATCGCCATCGAGGTGGAGTGGAAGGAAGGCGGAAAAACCCACCGCTTTCCGGCTAACGAATTGATCCAGCACACCGTAAAAAACACCGCCATGACCGCCGGGCCGTGGGTATATGGCGGCTCCGAGATTGAGGATGGCAAATATGCGCCGGAAACCTCGGGGGACATCATCGCGATTTTCACCGCGAGCTCCGCACTGATCAACTATCCAGGAAAGGATGACGACAACGACGAAGTCTGGATTCCCTATCCGAAACGCTTACCCGCCATCGGCACGGACGTCACCCTCGTCATCTATCCGTTTTCAAAAAACTAACCGCTTCCACAACCATGAAACTTCTATCCGCTCTCGCCATCCTCGGCACGGTCGCCTCCAACGCCTCCAACGCCGCCGAACAGCAGCCAAACCCCTACGAATCTCTCAAACAGGAAATGCGCCAATCAATCGCGCGCGGCAACGCCTGGCTCAAATCCCAACAGAAACCCGAAGGAAACTGGGACGATGATGGACTGCCCGCATTCACTGCACTCGCCCTGACCGCCGCCGCTCGCGATCCGAACATCGACCTCAAGGCCGCGTTTCCCGAACACATCGAAAAGGGCTTCAACTGGCTGCTATCCCAACAAAAGCCCGACGGCGGCATCTACAATCGCGGTCTATCGGTTTACAACACCGCCACCGCACTGACCGCGCTTTCCTCCACCGGCCGCGAGAACTACGACTCGGCGATCATCAAAGCCCGCAAACATCTCATCGATAACCAGTGGGACATCGGACAGAAAAAGGAAACGGACAATCTCAATGACGGCGGCGTCGGCTATGGATCAAAAAACGACCACACCGACATGTCCAACACCTACCTCGCCATCGAGGCACTTGCCCTATCAAAAAAAGTCATCGAAGACGGTAAACACGGCGACCAACCCGACCTCGACTGGGGTGCGGCAGTGAAATTCCTCTCGCGCTGCCAGAACCTCGAAGGCAGCAACGACCAAACCTGGGCCTCCAGCGATCCGAAGAACAAAGGCGGCTTCATCTACGCACCTGGCGAATCGAAAGCCGGTGAAGACAAACTGCCAGATGGCCGCACCGCACTGCGTTCGTATGGATCGATTTCCTACGCGGGCCTGCTCTCATTCATCTATGCCAAGCTCACTCCAGACGATCCGCGGGTCACTGCCGTGAAGGAATGGCTGGGTAAAAACTACACCGTGGGCGAAAACCCCGGCATGGGCTCGCAGGGTGTCTATTATTACTATCAGACCATGTCCAAGGCACTCGCCGCCGCCAATATCGACACTCTCAAGCTCGAATGCGGCAAGGAAGCCGACTGGCGCAAGGACCTCGGCGAGAAGATTCTCGCCAGCCAGCGCGAGAATGGTTCGTGGGTGAACGACAACGGCCGTTGGATGGAGTCGAACCCAATCCTCGTCACCGCCTACACCGTGATGTCGCTAGAGCAGATCTATCACTCGATTCCGGAAAACTAACCACTCAGCCGTCGCTACGCGACGCAATGGTTTTGTTCTAAAAGTCCGTGGGTTAAAACCCACGGCTAAAATCGGGCTGTCACGATGTGACAATTACGTGGATTCGGGTTCATGCGCGGTCCAGCGTTTCAAGGCCAAGAGCGGTAGTAGGATCGCGACGCTTGAAGAGCGACCATAAACGGAGCGCCATCTCCGTCGCATCGCGACCGAATGATCGTAGCCGTGGGTTTCAACCTACGGACCCCAGTTCGCGAAACGCATTGCGTCGCGTCGCGACGCTTGAAGGGCGACCATAAATGGAGCGCCATCTCCGTCGCATCGCGACCGAATGATCGTAGCCGTGGGTTTCAACCCACGGACCCCAGTTCGCGAAACGCATTGCGTCGCGTCGCGACGCTTGAAGAGCGACCATAAATGGAG
>JBBRYQ010000114.1:0-11292 GCA_038237425.1 Verrucomicrobiales bacterium | reverse complement strand
CCCCGTGGATCGCGGGCGCTACGAGTTCGGTGTGGAGAAGACCTTCGAAGGTGTTCTCTTTGAATCACCCGTGCCAAGGCTGCACATGGAGACGGGTGAAGGAAAATCCATGGATCACATTCTGGTCGGCGCGGGTAAATTCGGTCCCGGCAGCGTCATCGCCGGAGCCAACGGCAAGAGAGTTCGATTCATCGGCAGCCTGATCGTCCGCGAGCCGCTGCGCCTCATCTAGCTGAACCGCCCGGATACCTTCACCATCCTCGACAAGGATGCGGTGCCTGCCACGACGCCTGCAGTTTCGAAACTGGGCGACGGAAAATTCACGGGAGAACTCGTGGATACCAAGTGCTGGTCTGGTGTCATGCGCCCCGCGACTGGCAAGGTTCACCGCGCCTGCGCCATTCGCTGTCTCAGTGGTGGAATCGCTCCAGGACTTCTCGTTAGAAATCAAGGGGGGGACGGAGTGGTATTTCTGCTAGCTGGACGCGACGGCGGAAAGTTGAATTATGATGTCCAGCTCGCGGGCACCTTCATTGATGTGGAGGGAACTCTGGAGCTTCATGGAGAAATACCGGTTCTCCGCGTTCGCTCGCTGGGGCCACAGCCGTGAAATTTTAGAGTTTTTGGATTCTTCGTAAGGAATCCGAATCTCGTGCGACCCATTTGATGTATGAAACAACCATCAATACTCAAAAGTCTCACAAAATTCGCATTTCTGTTCATCCTTGGTCTCGGCCTAGCAGGTCATCTCCACGCGCAGGCCCAGAATCTTGAAAAGTCGGGTCGTGCGCTCCAAGGCTATGATCCCATCGCCTTTTTCACCAAGGGCAAACCGGTGAAAGGCGAACCTAACATTTCCAGCAAGCTCAACGGTGCGACCTACTACTTTGCTTCCGCTGAGGACAAGGAACTCTTCGACAAAAATCCCGCAAAGTACACACCCCAGTTCGGCGGTTACTGCGCCTACGGAGTTTCCAAGGGCGATCTGGTGAAAATCGAGATCGATGCCTTCCAGATCGTCGATGGCCGTTTACTTCTCCAATACGACAAAGGGATCCGCGACAAATTCAACAAGGACACCAAGAGCAACCTGAAAACCGCCGACGCAAACTGGCCGACGGTCTCGAAGAAAAAGCCGTCCACTGGTTGGTTCGGCGGCTGAATCACAATTCCGCCAGCGTGCCTTCTGTAACGCCGAGTTTTTCTAATGCTTGGACTTGGTCAATGAGGTCGAAGGTATCTGATTTTCCACTGAGCAGATTCTGATAGGCGCAGATGGTTTTTGCGGCATCTTCGGCTCCGCTGGCAGTTCGACGCGGAAACGACCTGACTTTCAAGGCCCCGCCACCACTTTCACCCGCCCGAAGCGTTTCGGCTCTCCGGTGGTGGGGTCCTCCACGGTCACGCGTTCCCACTCGGTGTCGATGGATTGCACGGTCTCGGTGCCGGCGAAATCCTGCCACGCCGCACCGAGATCGGGGCTGAACTGCGGGATATAACTGAGGCCCGGATTGTTGGTGGCCTTGCGGCGGAGGTATTCGATGATCAGTCGGCGGCTGGCACCGGTGCCGGTGCTCCGGATGTTCGGCAGGCCTGCGGTACCGGCGCCGGTGATAAGGATGGGCAACGCGGGTTGGTTAGGATTGAGATTGAAGGCGCGTTCCAGAAGGTTCGCCAACCCGTCGTGATCTGGATCCGCTATCCAGGCAGAGATGAGCGGATTGCTTACGTTAGATCCAAAATTCCGCTGCTTCCATGTGAGACCGGGATCCGCTGGTGGCGGGTAAATCTGGACGGCCGTGGATTTGTTCACGGTGGTGCCGTCGCCGAGTTGGCCCAAGTGGTTGTCTCCCGTCGCCCAGAAGGTGCCGTCGGTTTTGATCCAGAGGCTGAAGGCATTTCCTCCCGACATGGCCTGGACATCGCTGAAGACCTGTATGGGTGTGGATTTTTGAACCGTCGTTCCATCGCCAAGTTGCCCTGCAAAATTCGCGCCTGTGGCCCAGAGGCTGGCATCTATCTTGAGGAACAGGCTGTGATAATAGCCTGCCGTGATGCCTTTGACATCGGTGAGCACTTGAACCGGCGTGAACTTGTTGACCGTGGTGCCATCCCCGAGTTGGCCGTTCGTATTGAGTCCGGTGGCCCATACGGTGGCGTCTGTTTTCAGGAAAAGGCTGTGATAGTAGCCTGCAGAGATCGCCCGCGCGCCTGTGAAAATCTGCACCGGGGTGATGACTCCGAGGATGGTGGTTCCATAGCCAAGCTGGCCGTTGCTGTTCCTTCCTGTGCCCCAGACGCTGCCATCGGTCTTAAGGAAAAGGCTGTGATAGGCTCCCGCCGAAATGGCTTCGACGCCGGTCATGACCTGCACCGGAGTGGACTTGCTGTCTTGGGTGCCGTTGCCCAACTGGCCAGAGCCGTTCGATCCGGTGGCCCAGACGCTGCCGTCGGTCTTGAGAAACAGGCTGTGGAGGTTGCCCGCCGCGATGGATTTCACTCCGGTGAGAATTTGCACGGCTGTGGATCTATCAACATTGGTGCCGTCGCCAAGCTGGCCTTTGTCGTTGGTCCCCGTCGCCCAGACGCTTCCATCCGTTTTCAGAAAGAGGCTGTGATAGCTCCCGGCAGCGATGGCCTTTACGTCGGGAAGCACTTGCACAAGTGTGGATCTGGAAATCATGGTCCCGTCGCCCAGCAGACCGCCGCTATTGCTGCCAACCGACCAAGCCGTGCCGTCAGTTGTGAGAAAAAGGCTGTGGAGATAGCCCGCGGAGACAGCGGGCGGAGGGGGAACCAAATGAGCGATAGTGGTGAAGCCAGAAGTGTAGCTGGTGGAAATGAGACTTGAGTAATTGGCTGCACTCACGGTTTGGAGAGTTGTTCCGTCCCAGACTTTCAGGTTGGTGCCGCCTAGGTAATTAAGAAGATTCCCGATGCCGGTGTAGTCGCCTTCGATTTCCAGGTAATTTTTCGCGCCTAGGAGAAATGCGAGGGTTCCGCTGATGTCTGCGGTGTTGCGAAGGCGCAGCTTGTTGCCACTATTCGATCCTTCCGGGTCTCCGATACGGACCTCCCTAGCAACTAGAATACCGGCAATATCCAGAATATTGCTCTCCGATACGCTATTCTTACCGATGGATACGGTAGTGTTGGAGCCGCTAACATTGGCAGAGTCTCCGAAAGAGAGGGTTACGGAATTGTTATCAGTGGTTTTTCCAACAATCCAGTCGGTGCGGGAGGTGAAACTGATGCCGGAAATCGTCAAGCTGGCGTTCCCCTGGTCCATCGTAGTCACACTGCTCACACTGCCGCTGTAGGCTTTGCCTGTATTCGCCACCAGCCCATCTCCCTGGGGGGCGCCTATCAAGAAATTATCCCCGTCGATGCTGACGGATATACCGAAATAGTCGTTTGATCCGTAGCCGGAGCCGGACGCGGTGATTTTCACATCTTCGGTTTTCGTGCCGGTAACAGTGTTCAGGTTTTGGAAGAGATAGGCGGCTCCTTGAAAATTCCAATTGCTTGCTCCGATGATAGCGGAGCTTCCAGAGATCCCAACGGAACCGCCAAAGTCATCGTACGTTCCTCCGTCGGTGGAGATCAGTTTGGCATTTTGGGTGACCGTCCCGCTAGCTGTATCTAGGTCTCGAAACAGATAGACGGTGTTTTTTTGCGAAGGTGAATTCCCGGTGCCCACCAAGCCGATAGAGCCGAACAAACTCACCGAGTATCCAAAATTATCAAATTGCGAGCCATCGGAAGCGGCAAGCTTAGCGTTCTCGGTTATGGTTCCAGTAGCAATGTCGAGATCTCGGTATAAATAAGCCGCGCCTTTTTGATGATTCTCCCCCCAAGCTCCTACAATTCCGGTTGTTCCCGACAGCCTCACGGAAGCGCCAAAGAGATTGTCAGATGCGCGAATGGAGGAGATGAGTTTCGCATTTTGCGTAACCGTCCCTGTAGCCGTATCGAGATTGCGGAAGACATATGCCGATCCGCGATCAGTGTCATCCTCGTAAGCTCCGACTAGGCCAACACTTCCAGACAAGCATACGGAATTGGCGAAATGGTCATTGGCTGCACCGTCGGAGGCAAGTAGTTTGGCGTTTTGAGATATGGTGCTGTTGGCGGTATTAAGATTTCGATAGACATAGGCGGATCCTGAGTCGGTCCCTTTGTCGTCGTCGCCGAAAGCTCCGATCAGGCCGATATTTCCAGAAATACTTGCTCCCCCAAACCGATCATCTGCCGCACCGTCGGACGCGATGAGTTTGACGTTTTGTGTGATGCTGCCGATGGCCGTTTCCACATTGCGAAATAGATAAGCGGAGCCTCGGTGAGAAATTCCAAAAGCGTTGTCCCCGGGGGCCGCGACAAGGCCGGTGTTTCCAGAGATGCTTACACTTCCGCTGAACCCGTCATCAGCCTCCGGGTGAGCGAGGGCGGTGAGATCAAGCCTGGGAACTCCCGAATTGGCATTGGTAAACCAGCCGAAAATCGCTTGGTTGCCGCCGACAAGAGTCGTCATCGCTCCCCCAAGAGCGAGCAGACCTCCATTGGAGGCATTCGCGGAATTTATAAAATTAGTATTCAATGGAATATTAATCCACTGTCCCGCTGTAGCTGCCGTAACGTTGTAGTTACCATACGAGGTACCGGTGCCGAGATCATTGTAAACTCCTATTCCGCCGGTGCCCGCCAGGATATTACTGCTGGGTGTCGAAACATCGTAGAGAGAGTAGCCTTCAAAAGAATTCTGACTTGTGTAGCTTTCATTGTAGAGCTGGAGCCAAGCGCTTGTGAAGTCGGTCTGGCCATCTGGCAGGTCGAAAACAAAAAAATTCCGGAAAACTATGTAATTCGCACCGCTCCAACCGCCCACTGCGTAGCTGTTTGCATACGCAGTGCCAGGACTGCCAGCTCCTGTGTGGCCGTTATACCATCCGCGGCTCGTCGCCTGAATGGTGTAGTGATATGATTCGCTTTCCCAATTCCATGCTTCCTGCAATTTGGCGGCACGTAAGGCGGGAAGGGCGAGGAAAGGGGCAAGAAGGAGTAGGTGTGTCGACTTCATAATTCTTGGGTTGTGAGGATCACCAGTGCTCGGACGCGCGGGAGAATACCGGGGTCGGATGGATTCATGGCGATGGGGGGTAGCATTGGCGATTGGAAGAATGGAATATTAGGGGGTGTTAGGGTGAAGTTGAGACTTTGACCCGGCCGAAGCGTTTCAGCTCCCCGGTAGCGGTGTCCTCCACGGTCACGCGTTCCCACACGGTGTCGATGGATTGCACGGTCTCGGTGCCGGTGAAATCCTGCCACGCCGCGCCGAGGTCGGTTAGGAACTGCGGGGTGTAGGTGAGTCCGGGATTGGTGGAGGCCTTGCGGCGGAGGTATTCGATGATCAGATGGAGGCTGGCATCGGTGCCGGTGCTGCGGATATTCGGCAGACCGGTGGTGCCGGTGGCCGTGATGAGGATGGGCAGCGTGGGTTGGTTGGGATTCAGGTTGAAGGCGCGTTCCAGCAGGTTCACGAGTCCGTCCTTGTCGGGATCGGCGAGGTCGGCGGCGGTGCCGGTGTTGTGGATGGTGGTGAAGTTCTGGTAGCGCCAGGTCTCCGGCGGCGGGGCGGTGACTTGGACGGTGACGGTGTCGGTGGTGCTTCTCACGCCGTCGCTCACGCTGAGCTGGAAGGTCAGGGGCAGCGGCGCATCGGGAACCGGGTAGGTGAGGACGGCACCGGTCGCCGGGCTGGAAATCACCGTGGGGCCGGACAACTGCGTCCAGGTGTAGGTGAGTGCCACTCCCTCGGGATCGCTGCTGGCGGAGCCATCCAGGGTGAAGGTCTGATAGACGGCGACACTCTGGTCCGGACCGGCATTGGCGATGGGTGCATCGTTGATGTTCGCGAAGATCATGAATTGAGCACCGCTCAGTCCTTGGGAATTGGCAGCGACGAACACCTCGCCTGCTCCGGGCACCCCGGCGATCAGGGGGAAACGGAGGATGTTGTTAGCGCTTCCGCCAGCGACGAACAAATCCGTCCCTTCGAATTGCATTTGAAAAGGTCCATTTGAAAAAGGCGCACCGCTGAGAATGTCGTCGATTTTGTTTCCGGTCGCGGGATCGAAGCGGGTGATTTTGTTGCCGAATGAACTCGAAATCCAGAGATTGCTATCGGGGCCGTTTAGGATATTGCGCGGGGCGTTCAGGATGGCCGACGAGGCCGTGGGGTTGATGACGTAAGAAGAAACAACAGCACCTGTGGTATAACTAAAGCGCGTCCCTTTGTTATTTACGCCAATGATCAAATAATCATTGGTCCCCTGCATGAATAGAAAATCACGGCCGGCGGCTATTTGAGCAATAGTTGCATTGACCACGATGGCTTCGAAGGCTCCGTTCGCCGCACTGTACCGACGTATTTGTCTTTGTGAGGAGCTGCCACTGAGCACAAAAAGCTTTGTGCCTTGCACACCATCATCAAAGAACTTCAAGGCAATGGGATTGGCAATATCGCCCACAGCCGTGAAATTTCCTAGAAATGCTCCATCGGTCAGGCTGTACCGCTTAATGGTACCCGCACTGAAATCCGCACTTAAATCCGCGACATACAGATTCCCGTCCGGGCCGACGGCCATCTGCTGCGGAGTGTTCAACCCGCTGCCGCCCTCGACGATAAACGCTCCCTTCGCCGCGCCCGTCGTCCGATCAAAGCGCAGGATGGACTTGGTGACAGGATTGGACACCAGCAGATCGCGCGTGGCATGGGCGAGTCCGGGGCAGAGGAACAGCAGGACCAGCGCAAGCAGCCCGCGCCGTGCCGGGGAGTGGAATGGGGAGGAATTCATGGGAGCTGGGGAATTGTTGATAGGAGATGGAAGCGTGGGATTGACTGGATGGCAGAATGGGTCACTGAGGGGATTTTGCAAGCTAGGCGCTGGGCGTTTCCGGCACGGCTAAGAGCTTGTCCGCGGTGTGGTCTTCGCCATTCCGATAGAAGAATTTTCCATGAATCAACACCGTTGTTGCCTCCACCGGGACGCGGGCAATGACGGTGTAGCGCGTCTTAATGCCGGGTTCCACAAAGGTGTATTCCCAGCCCTCGGGCAGCCAGGTTCCCTTGGCGGCGCTGTGAGGTATGGCGACAAAGAATTTCGTGTCCGGCTCCACTGGATCGTCCGCTTTCAGGTAGCGGATGGAGAAGTTGATTCTCGGGATTTTGTGCCTGACAAGGCCCTTGTTGTCCATCAGCGCCACGGCCTCGACGATCCAGTAGCCGCCCTGCCGCCGGATGAATTCTACATCCACGTTGAACTCGACCTTCGGATGGCCTTCGCGAGTCCGGTAGAAGCGCCTGCAGGCCCATACACCGCCGATGAGGACAGCGAGAACAGGAGTGTATTTGGAAATGCCGTCCGCGAGGTCTTTGAAATGTGCGAGATCCATCGGATTTGAATGGCGGTCAGCCGTGGTAGATCGACTTCACATGAAAAGCTGTCGCCCCGCCCCAGTCGGCGAAGTCCTTGTATCCGCCGTCGGCATCCGGGCCGCCGGTATCGGTCAGGTTCATGGTGGTCCCTGCGCGGGCGACGTCGTCGTAGAGATCCCATGAGCCGGAGAGCACGATGGCGGATTTGAAGGTGGCGTCGTCGCCATTGAGGGTGAGGTCGGGGTCGTTGCTGGTGAATTCCTTGGAAATTCCGTTGTAGCCGACTTCGGTGAAGGTGATGAGCTTGGGCATGGCAGATTAGAGATTGAAGTGAGGAGTTTGGATGGCGGACATGGGAACAGAATTCTGGGCTCAAAATTCAAAATCAAATCGAACGTAGTTTCTCTAACCGGCGGCTTGTGATGTGTCAAGAAGGAGTGGGGAAGAGATCATGTTGATTGATGGTGAGAGAGTTGGGAGATCCGACGAACGAAAATTTATTATTGAAATACGGAGTGATTTACGGCGCGGCGGTAAGACGTGTGGCTGGGTAAACACAGCGGCGGGTTCTAGTGTCGCCTAAAATTCAAATTGCTGGACGGCGGTGAACGTGGCTGCCCCGTCTCGGGGCAACGACATGCTTCGTTGCTGCGAGACGCAGCAACCACAGTCGGGAATGGCCATCCGTCACACTGATTTTTCGGACCACTAGGGGATTTGAAACGAAGTGGGAGACGGAGGGCGATTCGGAGATTGCCCTTTCGCGTGTAATCATTATGCTACCGCTATGAAAGCGCTCCATATTCGTGATGTTCCAGAAGTAGTGATTGATCGGCTTAAGCTTCGGGCACAGCGGCACCATCGTTCGTTGCAAGGGGAGCTGAAGGCACTGCTCACCGAAGCGGCGACGCAGGAGGATTCGAATGAAACCGAGGAATTTACGCTGCAAACGGTGAAGACGTCCGGAGTGCAGAATTGGTCGCGGGAGGGAATCTATGAGGATTGAGCGTGGGATGAAGATTTTAGTGGATACCAACGTGCTTCTCGAAGCCACGGATGAGGGGCGGAAGCATCATCGGCGAGCGTTGGACCTTTTCCAAAATGCCAGCGCGGCGGGCGTGGATCTCTTTCTCGGAACCCAAGTGATTCGTGAGTATCTGGTGGTGGCCACCCGTCCCGTCGCGAACAACGGACTGGGGATGGACACGGCGTCCGCTCTTGACAATATAGGCCAATTCCGGCGCAGGGCCTCCCTCATTGCGGAGACGATCCAGGCGGGTGAGTTGTTTCTCAACTGGACAGCCCGTTTCGGGATTCATGGGAAACGCCTTCATGATCTCCAGCTCCTGGCGAGCGCATCGGTGGCGGGAATGGAGGCGCTGCTGACGGCGAATGAAGCGGATTTCCCTGAAACTGGAAGCATCCGAGTTTTTCCCCTGGCAAATCTTGAATGGTAAATCGAGGGATTGATGGTGACTGTGGCGTCTCGCGGCAGGTCGTCGAAGGAGCGCCCTGCTCCTTGCTGTTGAATCACATTTAAAGGTCGCGAGGGGTCAGGATGAGGCGGAATGAATACCCGCTTTCCGTTTAGAGTTCCGCCAGCGTGCCTTCGGTGACGCCGAGTTTTTCGAGGGCTTGGACTTCGTCTAGCAGCTCGAAGGCGTCGGATTTTCCGGAAAGCAGATCCTGATAGGCGCGGATGGTTTTGGCGGCATCTTCAGCTTCGTCTAGCAGCTCGATACGGAAACGGGATAGGCCGGCGCCACGGAGATGTTCGTAGTAACGCGCGCCGGTCTGGGCCTTGCCGTTGAAGAGCGTGTTCCGGCAGCCGACGTCGGCTTGCAGGCGGTGGAGCTGGCCGACTCGGTCGCGCAGGTGGACGACGTGGGTTTCGCAGGGACGGCCGCAGTCTTTGTAGGTGGTGCCGCTGCTGAGGAAGGTGCAGAAAACGCAGTGCTCCATGTGAAACATCGGCATGTGCTGGTGGAGCGTGAGCTCGAACCATTCGGTCGGTGCGGCGGCTAACAATTCAAGCACTTGGCCGATATTGAGGTCGTAGGAAATCGTGAGGTGATCGAGCGCGGCGTTTTCCATCAGAAGCCTCGCGGTGATCGGGTTGGCGACGTTGAGCGAAAAATCGCCGATTTTTTTCAGGTCGTGACGGTCTTTGTAGAAATGAAGCGCGGCAAGGTTGCGGAGGAGCAGTCCGTCGGGTGCTGCTTTTTCGATGAGTTTGAGATAGCCCATTTCGCCGGGCTTGAGGATGCGCGGAGTGGCTAGGAAAATTTGAGATTTCAGATTTGAAATTTGAGATCGGAAGAGTGCGACGGCTTCTTTGTAGCGGCGTGGGTCTTCGAAGTCGCAGTAAATGGTTTCTACGCCGCATTCGATGGCGGCGGTGAGCTGGGCCATGGTGCGGCAAAGGACGCTGAGTTGAACATCGAACATCGAACGCCCAACATCGAACGTCGAAGGAAGAGGAAGAAGATCCTGATAGGTGGTCGTGATTTGCGGACGCTCCGGCTTGATGGCGGCGGCGTCTTCCAGTTGCTTGACGAGGGCACGCCGGAGTTGGTTGAGGGCGGAGACGGCGATGTGGCAGTTGCCTTCAAGTTGGTTGTCGAGGGAGCCCAGTTCAAAAGAGGAATCACCAAGGCGGCCGAGTTGTTCGGCGAGTTTTTCCGAGCCGAGTGGATGCTTTTCCGCTTCGACCAGCGGCATGGATGATGATTCAGTAAAGGTGCGACGGTCATAGACCGCCGCTACAGTGATGGGTGAGCCGGGCTTCCCGCTAACAATAAAGTGGACGGGCGTTTTTTTCTCAGTGGGACGTGTGTTCTGCCAGAAACGGCGGAGCTCGGAGTCGAGCTTGGGATCGGAGGTTTTGTAGAGCGTTTGGCCGGGCTTGATGCGGTCAAAATTGATGCCGCTGTAGGTGAGATGGAAAATGAGGCGGTCGCCCTCGATCACCCAGATGCGTGCGCCTTGTTCGAGATCCCGGTTTTCACCAGCATCGAAGACGACGCCATCGCCGGCAGTGAACGGCACGCCGGTTAGTTCGCCGAGTCTGATCCAGCCGGGGCCGCAGTCAGTGATGGTGCCGAGTAACGGGCCTCGCTTTTTACCGAATTTTCCGTGGGTGAGATACGGGTGATTCGTACCCGCGAACCAGCCGGTGCTGAGGCCGCGGGAGAAGGTCATTTCCAACTCGTAGCGGTCGGACGGGGTGATCGGGGAATCGGTATTCGCCATCGCTGCGTCGAGGGCTTTCCGATAGACTCGGGTGACGGCGGAGACGTATTCGGGCGATTTTAGGCGGCCTTCGATTTTGAAGGACTTCACGCCGGCGCGGACGAGATCCGGAATGAGATCGACGGCTGCTAGATCCTGCGGGCTGAGCAGATAACGAACTGCGCCGAGGTCGCGGGTTTCGCCATCGACGACGATTTCATAGGGCATCCGGCAGGCTTGGGCGCACTCACCACGGTTGGCACTGCGCTGGCCGAGGGATTCGCTGGTGAGGCATTGACCGGAATACGCGACGCAGAGTGCGCCGTGGACAAACACTTCGAGCGGAGTTTTCAGATGGAGGTGCTTCGTGTTCTGCGCTTGGAAACGTTCGATTTCCTTGATGGATAGCTCACGGGCAAGGACGGCACGCTCTAGCGGGAAAAGTGTCTCAACAAACGCGAGTCCTTCCGGCGAGGTGATCGTCATCTGCGTGGATGCATGCAGCTCGACGTTCGGGGCGATAGCTCTAGCAAGTTTCGCCAACCCGAGATCCTGGATGATCAGCGCGTCCACTCCAGCGGCGGCGATTCTCCGGAGCTGCTCCTCCGCCGCCTTCATTTCACTGG
>JBBRYQ010000113.1:0-11324 GCA_038237425.1 Verrucomicrobiales bacterium | reverse complement strand
TTGATGAACGCGCGGATCGCAGTCGGCGCGGTGTAGAAAATCGTGACGCCGTATTCTTCGATCATTTTCCAGAATCTCCCGAAATCCGGAGCATTCGGCGCGCCTTCATACATCACCTGCGTGACGCCGTTAGCCAGTGGTCCGTAAACGATGTAGGAGTGCCCGGTGATCCAGCCGACATCGGCCGTGCACCAATAAACGTCCTCGTCGCGCATGTCGAAAATGTATTTGCACGTCGAGTAAGTACCGGTGAGGTAGCCGCCGGACGTGTGCAGAATTCCCTTCGGTTTTCCAGTCGAGCCAGACGTGTAGAGCACGAAAAGCGGGTGCTCGGAGTCGAAGCCCTTCGCGACGTGCTTCGAGGATGCCGTGGCCACTTCATCGTGCCACCACTTGTCGCGCGTCGGCTCCATGGCGATCTCGTTGCCGCAGCGGTTGAGCACGATCACGTTCGTGACATGCGTGTATTTCGCCAGCGCTTCATCCACTACCGGCTTGAGCGGAACGACTTTTCCACGCCGCCATCCGCCGTCAGCAGTGACGATGGTGGTGGCTCCGGAGTCTTCCAAACGATCGACAATCGCCTCCGACGCAAACCCGCCGAAGACCACGTTGTGCACCGCGCCGATGCGGGCGCAGGCGAGCATGGCGATGGCCGCTTCCGGGACCATCGGCATGTAAATGAGCACGCGGTCCTTGGATTTTACGCCGTTTTTCAGCAGCACGTTGGCGAAGCGGCAGACGTCTTTTTGGAGTTGGCCGTAGGTGATGATGCGTTTGTCTCCGGGCTCGCCCTCCCAGATGATCGCCGCCTTGTTCCGGCGCGCGCCGACGGCGTGGCGGTCCACGCAGTTTTCGCAGACGTTGAGTTTTCCGCCGTCGAACCATTTTGCGAACGGCTCTTTCCAATCGAGCACCTTGTCCCACTTTTTCTGCCAAGTCAGCTCCTTCGCCTCGTTTGCCCAGAACTTGTCCGGGCGGTCGATGGATTCCTTATAGAGCTTCTTGTAGGCGGCCATCGACGGGATGCGGGCCTTGGCGGAAAATTCCTTGGACGGCTTGTGAACGATGTCCTGGGCTTGGTTCTGATCGGATTTCTTGGCACTCATGGGTTCGAAAAAATTTCAGCGGAGGGCATTTCACCTGCACTGTGGGACGGAACCTAAGAAGTCCTCCGCCGAGCGGCAAGCCCCCAGAAGCAGTTAATCCGGTCTTTTTTCGTAACATTTCTATTCAATTAGAGCCGACGCGGGTGATCTCCTTGAGCATCGCCTGTTTTTTCCCTTTTCTTCCCCATCCGCCTGTCTCCGATGAACGCCTTCCGCAAAATTTCCCTCCTCTCCGCGATCCTCTGTGCCGCCACTCACGCCGCTTCTCCCACCCCACTGCCCGCTCAGGCCGCACTTCAGAAAATCGACCCCGCCATCAAGCCCGACCAATACGAAATCGCCCGCGCCGATCTCGATGCAGACGGCAGAGATGACGTCCTCGCTTTGATGAACGGGAAAAGCAGCTACGCCGGCACCGATGGAAGCACGCTTTTCATCCTCAAAGGCACCAGCAAAGGCTTCACCAGCCTGGGCTCGGTGAAAATCGTCACCCCACCGATCTACCTCAGCCAAAACACCACCAACGGTTATCGCGACCTCATCGCCACCGTCCGCAGCGGCGGCGCCACACCGGGACTCACCACGCTCACTTTCGATGGAAAAAGCTATCCCGCCATCGCGGGCGAAGCGAACGCAACCTTCAAGGACGAGGATAAACTCCTCTTCGCCGCGCCGCTTCCTACCTTCGACCAAACCGCCATCCGCCAAGGGATCTCCTTTAAAGTCACCAGCCCGAACCTTCGATTCGCCAACACCGTCACCATCACACCCGGTGGTCTGGAGACCGACAACAAGCCCGTCACCATCGAGCTCATCGGCATCATTACCCGCATCGAGACAGGCGATCTCGACGCGGACGGCTCGCCGGAAATTTACATCTACGCCCAAGACGCCGGAGGCACCAATCTCATCGGCTACAGCGCGAACCAGAAAAAATCCCTCAGCCAGATTTTCCTGCCAGACCTCACCGAAGTCGAAAAAAACATCAACGGCTACCGTGGCCACGATGAGTTCTCCGTCGTCGAAAACAGCCTCGCCCGCCGCTTCCCCATTTTCCCCGAAGACCCGGGCGACGCCAAGCCCACCGGAAAAATGCGCCAGCTCCAATACAAGCTCTTCCCGGGCGAGGCCGGCTGGCTGCTGAAGGTGGAGAAGAGTAGCGAATTCTAATCGAATTGGCGCATCGCCAGAAAAGAAAGACGTTGCGGCGAGACGCCGCAACCACGTTCAGCTTCGCCAAAAAGCGGATCAGTGCGAGCTTCCGCGTTTTCTGACCGGCTTCGAATTTCCTAGCAGCATCTGGATTTCCATCGCGTTGAGCGGGGCAAAGCGGCCGGGCTCCAGATCGCCCAGCCACAGCGCACCGATGCGGACGCGGATGAGTTTCGTGACCTGATAGCCGAGTGTGTCGAACATCACGCGGATCTGGCGTTTCGCGCCGTGATCGAGCACCACCTTGATCCGGCGCGACGAGAGGCGCTCGATGGATTTCGCCTTCAGCTTGCCTTCCGGCGTGTGGACGCCTTCGAGAAATTGATCGAGGTGGACGTTTTCAAACGCCTGATTTGAGGTGACGAGGTATTCCTTCTCCACCGCCTTCGACGGGTGCATGAGCTGCTGGGAAAGGTCGCCATCGTTGGTGAGGATGAGCAGACCTTCCGAGTCCATGTCCAGCCGCCCGACGTGGTGCAGCGAGTGCATCGTCTCCGGCAGCAGTGCGTAGATCGTTTCCCGCCCGAGCTCGTCATCCTTCGTGCAGACATATCCGCGCGGCTTGTGGAAAGCGACGATCATCGCCTCCCGCGGCGTCACCCGCTTGCCGTCCACCTTCACATGGTCGCCTGGCGAAATGCGGGTGCCCATGTTGATGCAAGGCGCACCATTGACCTCCACGCGGCCGGCCTTGATGAGCCCGTCACAGGCGCGGCGTGAGCCGACAGCGCAGGATGCGAGGTATTTGTTGAGGCGCGTGCCGTCGTTGGTTGCCATGGGAGTAAATACAAAAGGCGCGGAGCCCGTCTGGACCCGCGCGTTTTAGAAAGTGTTGAAACCCAGAGGATTAACCCTCTTGCTTGGTCTTCGGAAGTCCGACGGGGGACCTGCCGGCTTTCCACTCGCCACGCTGCTTGAGCAGCTTGACGCGCTCGAAGCGCTTAAGGACGGAACGTTTGCCGCCGACGGTGGCGCTGGACTTGAGGCTGTTGTGCTTGGACATCTCGGGATGAGGTTAAAAATCGCGGGAGGCGGAAACTAGGGACGACTTTCCCCAGTGGCAACCCGAAAAAGGAGGAAATTTCGTTTGGAGAAGTTGAGAGTGGAAAGTGGAGGGTTGAGAGCAAGAGGAGGGATGCGGAATTTTTCACTTCGGCCACCGCACATCCGGGGCTTTCCCATGCCAAAACGGCTGGCGGGGATCGAGGATGTCCATGCCGTTCGGGAGGATGATTTTTCCCGAAGAATTGATAGAAAGCGCTACCACCGAGCCGTCAATTCTGAGCACGACTCCTTTTCCACCGCAAGAAGATGGATCCAGGGTGGAGGTGCCTGGAATAACAGGACCGAAAACGACAGGAGTGTCCCGATCGCCCTTGGAATCCAGTCCGGAAATGTATGCAAAGCTACATTCACCATGCTTCAGGATGGTTTCATCCGTGTTAAAGATGCTGTCTGCTCGATTTGCAGAAGTTGCTTTGGCGTAAAAAATTTGCTCATTATACCAAACCCCCGAGACAATCAGTTGCGCAAAAAGATCGTTGGAAGAGCCATCCAGAAGTGTTAACGCCGTTCCTGATTTGCTACGCACTTCGTTGACCGTCGATTTGTCAGGAAATTTCCCGAATTGGGTTTCAAAATCAAATAATGATCGCCCTATCCGACCGGCATTCATCGTGGCGAAAGACAGAGGTGATCCTTTTCGAGATCGAAACATCATTGGCGCTGACAGCACCAAAAGCAGCATAGAAAGGATTCCAACTCCAATCAGCCATCCCATTTTCCTCCTCGACCTCACCGCATGCTCCCCCGGTCCCGGCGCGGGTGCGTCTGGCGGTGGCTGGGGAAGGAGTTGATCTGTCACATGGGTAGCATCACGAAAAACCAATCCTCCGGCAAGGTGTCATGTCGGAGCAGCCTCGGAACGGATCACTCCGACCAGTCTTCCACCCGCAAACCGGGAACCCGCCCGAACTCCTGGCAATGGTTTGTCACCACGGTCAAGTCGTGAGTCAGGGCGATCGCGGCGATCATGAGGTCATTGCCACCAATGATCCGGCCCTGTCGTTCGAGGTAACGCCTCAGCGTTCCAAAATCTCCACCTCATATCCATCCGGATCTGTCACAAACGCCATTTTCCGGCTGCCCGTGCTGAATTTATCGCGCCAGCCGGATGGCCAGATCTCGATGCCCGCTTTCTCCACTTTGTCGCAGTATTCGATGATGTCGGAAACCCCGAGCGCCGTATGCATCAGGTCTTCAGGGCAGGTCGCCGTGTAGTCTGGCGAGTGGCAGAGCTCTAGAAAAACATCATTTCCCGGCAGCTCCAGGAACGCCAAGCTGTTTCCTTCCGGCGATTCCTTGAACTCGCCCAGCGTGTAGCCGAGGTGCTGGTAGAAATCGATCGACGTCTGGAGATTGCGGACACGGATGCGGGTGTGGAGAAAACGGATCATGGTCCGCAGACTTTGGAACAAAACCGCCCGCTTGCCAAACGGCGATTCCGCGAATTCCGCACCGCCTTGCATTTTCCGCGCACCGGATGATGAACCTTTGCAAGGGCTCGCCAGCGATGCTACGGAATAGATGCCATGAAAACCATCCTAGTCGCCGTCGATTTCTCAAACGCCACGCCCGGAGTGCTAGAAATGGCCGTCCGCATGGCCAAGTCCTTCCACGCGGGGCTGCGCCTCTTCCACGCCGTCGAGCCCGAGCCCAGCTACACCGCCTACGGCTTCACGCCCGAGGAATTCCCCGCGATGCACATTTACCAAGAAGAAGCGAAACGCCGGGCCGTCGCCAAGATCGATGAGCTCGTCGTCCAAGTGAAATCCGAAGTGCCCGACGTCTCCGCCCAAGTGGTGGAAGGCAGCCCACTCCACGCCTTGCTCGACCAAGTGAAAGAATGCAAAGCCGACCTCGTCGTCCTCGGCACCCACGGCCACGGCGTCATCGCCTCACTCCTCCTCGGCAGCGTCGCCGAAGGGATGGTGAGAAAGGCCACCGTCCCCACGCTCATCGTGCCCGCGGCACCGGAATAGTGAATCCGCCATTTGCGCACGGAGACAGCCTCGTAAACGTGGATGCTGCGTCTCGCAGCAACGATTCTCTTCCTGCGGCAAGCCAATCAAGCCCCTTTCCCCCACACCTCAACCCCGCCGGATCTTCGAGCCCGCAAACAGAATCGTGATCCGATAGACCTTCTTGGCACGGGTCGTGATCTCGCCGGTGGTGAGATCGAAGCGCTCGGGAATCTCAATGCGGTGAATGTCCACACTGGCGCGGAAGCCGCGCTCTGAGAAGATGTCGATCATGATGGCGATGGCGATGGGCGTGTTGAAAATCGCGTCCTCGGTATTGATCATCGTCCGGCCGCTGATGGCGTGGCGCTTGATGATAGGCATCATTTTTTCCTGAATGAAATCCACCACGGCGTGCATCACTTGTGGATGCTCGACTTCATAACTGTCCAGTCGGTTGACCAGCTCCTGGCGGGCGTTGAGCACGATCTCATCCGCTAACGGAATATGTCGGAGGGTGTCGAAGGTGCGTGGATCGAGCTCCAGCGAGCTTTGATATTCCAACTCCGAAATGATGTTCTGTTGGACAATATCAATCGGCGCCTGGGCGTTGATGAAGTGGTAGTGGAAAATCTGTTTGAGAGAAACAAGCGCGTCGTAGGTCTTCTCCTTGAACGTGCGATAGCGGTTGCGCGCCAGCTCGGGATCAAAGTCCGTGGCGCGCTCTTCCTCCAGCTCGCCTACGCCGGAATGGCGGACCTCGGCATTCCTAACAATCGCCTCGCGGCCCCGCTTGAGCTGGCGGACGATGCTCTCCGCTTCATCGACGAAGAGCACCATGATGTGGAAAATCGGCTGGCGGAAATGGTGCGCTTTCGGCGTGTCCGAAAACTCACGGCGCAACGCCACCATCTGGTCGTAGAACATTTTCAAACACTCCACCTGCACCGTCGTCCGGGGAAATCCATCGAGCACCGCGCTGTCGTGAAACTCCGGTTTCATCAGCTCGCGCAGCAGCAACCGCAGCACTTCCTCGTCGCCCACCATCCCGCCGTTTGCCTTGATTTTCTTCGCTTCCGGGGAATCGAGCAACTGGCTGATCACGATCGGCGGAGCGGAAATTCCACGCACCTGACAGATGAATGCGGTGTTCGTTCCTTTGCCCGATCCAGGTGCACCGCCGAGTAGGATGAGTTCCTTGGGAAACAACAATTTCTCCCGGCCGAACTCGCTCTCCAGCTCACTCCAGACGCGTTTGAAAATCAGTTGGGCGTCCTTGATTTCAAGGTCGGGATTCTGGGCGGAAGTGGATTGGCGTGCGCTCACTGCGGGTGAGGCTAACCAGCTTGCCGCAGTTGGTCCAGAACCGCGATGGGGAATCTGACTTTCCCGTCACAGGCCGCGGAACTCGGAGGCGAGTTTCTTCGCGGTGGCGATGGTGTTGCGGTGCAGCTTCGCAGTGAATGCGGGCTCGCGGTTGTAGCCGCCGCCGTAAAGTACGGCCACCGGAATGCGGTTTTTGATGAACGCGCCGAGCAGGACCTCATCGCGGCGCTGGATGTCCTTGAGCGAAAGATGCATTTGCCCGAAGCGGTCGTTGCGGTGGTTGTCCGCGCCGGAGATCCAGATGACGAGATCGGGCGCGAAGGCATCCAGCGCACCGGCGAGACTGGTGAAGAGTTGTTTTAAATACATCTCACCCTCCACGTATCGCACGGTCTCAATGTCGAGCGAGCCGCTGATTTTTTTTGTCGGATAGTTTTTCCCGACGTGGATCGAGTAGGTGAAAACGCGCGGATCATCGCCTAACAAAGCGGCGGTGCCGTTGCCCTGATGGGCATCGGTGTCCACCACCATGACCTTGATATTCGGCTGCTTGTCCTGCAAGTCGCGGATGGCGATGGCCACATCGTTGAAAACGCAATAGCCCTCGCCATGTTCGCGGAACGCATGGTGGGTGCCACCGGCGAGGCAGACTCCGACTCCTTCCGCCAGCGCGGCATGGCAGGCGAGGCGGGTGGCCTCCACTTCCGTGACGCTTCGCTGATAGAGCCGCGGCGTGACCGGCAGGCCGAGCAGCATCTGTTCCTTGCGCCCGAGCAGGCCAGACTCGATTTTGTGGATGTAGTCCGTCTCGTGGACGCGCTGGAGTAGGTGGAAATCCGCCGCGCGGACCTCGATGATTTCGTCCGGCCGCAGGATGCCGCCTTCGAGCAGCATGTCCTTGGAAACGCGGAATTTCTCCATCGGGAACGGATGTCCCGACGGCAGTTCAAGTTCGAGTTCCTGTGAATAGAAGCAGCGCATCGTCCCGCCGCCAGATAACAGCGGAAAACCGAGAAGTCCAAGCGGTAAGTGGACTTCATTCTTTCCTCTTTTCAGCGCGCCGGTCCCTCACTACCTTGCCGGGGTGTTTCAAATCGTTTTCAATGAAATCAGCGCCGCCGAGCTTTCATCGCTCGGGACACTTGAGCAGCTTGAGCTGATCGACGAGTTCAAGGTGGGTAAGGCGGATCTGGAAAATCTGAACGGCGAGCGATTTGGGAAAATCGACCGTGACGGCCGGGTGCTGTATCGATTCCGGGCGAAGGATTACCGCTTTTACTTCGAGGTGAAGGACGGCTCAGTCATCGTCCACCGGGTTTTGCATAAAGGCACGTTTTCGGATTTTAAGTTCCGGTCGAGCTTGCCGCTGGCCGAGGACGAGGCGCTGGCAAACTCGAAGCACTTCTGGAAACTAATCGACGAAGGCCGCAACGCGCGGCGTTTGTGACTGGCTGGTAGATTTTACTTCCAGTGCGGCTTTGGCTTTCGCAAGCTCCGCCAATGATGAAGTGGCTCTTGTATCTGGTTCTCGCAGCTCTCGTGGGAGGAAGTTGGTTTATTTATTCCAAATCAGGAGGGGAAATGAAGAAGATCACGTCTGAAATCCAGGCGCAGGAGGAAAAGGGCGATCCCGATGGCAAGCTCGCGGACCTGAACGGCAAGCTTCAGAACATCGAAGGCGGCCGCACTTTCAACGGCATCCTGCTCGCCTTTCTCAGCGCCGGACTGGTCGGCATCTTCTTCGTGCTCAACGTGCTGCCGTTTTTCGCCCAACGCATCACCCACTCCGTTTACGACAGCTCGGAAATGGTCGAAAAGGACGTCATGCACGACGCCCGCTCGCTGATGGCGCAGGGAGACTATGAAGGGGCCATCGCCGCCTTCCAGCAGGCCGCCGCCGCGGATCCTCTCAATCGCCTGCCGTGGGTGGAAATCGCGAAGGTCCAGAAGGACAACATGGGCGATCCCGCCGCTGCGATCCAGACGATCCGCTACGCTCTCGAAAGCCAGTCATGGGAAGTGAACGACGCGGCCTATTTCCTTTTCCGTCTCGCCGAACTTTACGATGAGGTCGAGGGCGACCGCGCATCCGCCGCCGCGATCATGCAGCAGGTGGTAGAGCAATTCCCCGGCACCCGCCACTCGGCGAATGCGAGTCACAAGCTTCACGAATGGAGCACCGCCGAGGCCGCCGCCCTCGCCGCAGCCGAGGAACAGGCCTTCATCGATCAGCAGCAGCAACTCGCTGATCACCAAGAGCCAACGGCCGAAGAAGATCCGCGAAATCCAGTTTCCTAATCCCGGCGTGATACAGACATTCCTGTCTGTTCTTCCACAAGCCCCCTCTCCCTTTTACCACTAAAATAAGCTCTTCCGGCGGCCATGAATCCGCCCAACTCTTTGATTTTCGTGGCCTTTCGTGCTTTTCGTGGTTTCTATTTTCCATTCATGGATCACTCTTCATGCCCGTCCTTCTACGGTTCATTTCTCGTTTTAGGCGATCCGGCATCAGTGGCAAGGCGCTGCGATTTTATGAAAAACACCCGCTTTTCCTGCTGGCAATGGTCACCGTGGCCTGCGTCGCAGTGGCGGATTGGAATGCCGGCGGGGGAGTGGCGATCGCGGTTTTGCTCGGCTGCGTTGGCTTTTTCATCAGCGGCTGGAAGCATGGAGCGGCCTGGCTGATCTGCGGCTGGATCGCGTTGGGCGGCTACGTTTCACGGAATGAATTTCGCAAATCGGCGGAGACTGAGCTGATGCATTCGGCTGGCGGCACAATGCGGGGCCGGGTGCTCGCCGATGGCAAGGGGACGGTTTTTTGGGCGGCTCCGGTGCGTTTGGAATCGGGCGCGAAAGTCTGGTGGCAGGGCAGGGGAGACGTCCCGGTGGACGGCTCCGATGTGCGGGGCAGGGGAAATTTCACTCCGCTGCCACCGCCGAGAAATCCGGGTGATTTCGATCAGGCGGCGTGGCTCCGCAGTCTGGGAGTGGCCGCAGTTTTCGAGGCCTCGCTTTCGGAAACCGAGGTGAAAACGGGCGATCTCGCGCGCTGGGGAGCGGCGATCCGGAAAAGTTTCCGCACAGCGGTCACGGTGGGTCTGGACGAGGAATCCGAGCAGGCCAGAGTGATCCGGGCGATCGTGATCGGCGAGCAACCGCAGGATTCCGAACTCCTGGTGGCCGCATTCCGGAATAGCGGGACACTGCATGCGTTTTCCGTCAGCGGCCTCCACGTGGCGATGGTGGGGAGCATCGGTTGGTTGATCCTCAGGCTCTTGGGTGTGCCAAGGCGATGGGCGGTGGCCGTCCTGTTGCCGTTGATTTTCGGCTATTCGTGGCTCACGGGAAACAGCGCACCCGCCGTGCGATCCGCGTGGATGGCCGCAGTTTTCCTCGGTGCGTTCGTTTTCCGCAGGAAGCCGGATTTGCTCAACGCACTCGGCGCAGTCCTACTCGCGGCGATGCTCATCGACGGACGGCTGCTATTTCAGCCCGGCGTCCAACTTTCCTACGGCGTGGTCGCGGCCATCTCCGTCGGCACCGCCTACACCTCGCGGATGTTCGCTTGGATGGCGAAACCCGAGCTCTACCTGCCGCTCGCATTGACGAACCGCTGGCAAACAAGGTGGCTGAATTTCCGCCGGAATCTCGCGCAATCACTCGGCGTTTCCGTCGCGGCGGGCATCGGCTCCACTCCGCTCACCGCCTATCACTTCGGGCTGGTGACGCCCATTTCGGTGTTCGCGGGCATCCTGCTGATTCCGCTGGTGTTCGTCTTGCTCTGCGCGGCGCTGCTTTCAGTCGCGCTCTATCCCGTGTCGCAGCCGCTGGCGAAACTTGTCACCCAAGCGAACGCAAAAGTCGCGGACGGCTGCGTGCTCACCGCCAAGGGATTTTCCGCAATCCCCGGCGGGCATTTCCAACTCCGCCAGAACAACCAGCCGTTTCTCCTCGTCTTCGATTACGAACACGGCGCCGGCGCAGCCTGCTTCTCCGGCGGAAAAGACGGGGCCGTCCTGCTGGATTGCGCCGATCCCTACAGCTTCCGGCACCGCCTCGTCCCATCACTGCGGCGCCTAGGCGTCACGCCCGATTCCGTCGTGCTCAGCCACCCCGATGGCGGCCACCTCGGCGGCGGCGCGGCCGTCTGGGAAGCCTTGCCGATCAAACAAGTCCTCCTGCCAGTCGAGCTCTCACGCAGCCCCGCATACCGCTCCTGGCTGAACGACGCCCCCAAAGCCGGAATCAAAACCCTCCAGACCGCGAAAATCTCCTCGCTCGCCATGCCAGACGGAGCCCGCTTGGAAATCCTCCACGCCCCCGATCCTCGCGCCCAGAGCGCCTTGGCCGATGAACGCGTCGCCATTTTCCGCCTCCACTGGCGCGGCTGGAAAATCCTCCTCACCAGCGATGCCGGCATCGCCGCAGAACTCGCCCTACTCGATTCCCACAAAGACCTCTCCGCCGATCTCATCATCGCCGGCCACCACCGCGGCGATCTCACACTCACCGATCATTTCCTCGACGCAGTCCACCCCCAAGCCATCCTCGCCTCCAACTCACCCTTTCCCGTCTCCGAGCAGCTCGACCCCCACCGCGTCTCCTACTGGCGCAGCCGCAACATCCAAGTCATCGACCAAGCAAAATCCGGCGGCGT
>JBBRYQ010000112.1:0-11430 GCA_038237425.1 Verrucomicrobiales bacterium | reverse complement strand
GAAATGCGGCTGGTGGGGATGGCGAACGTCTCGCGCATCCGGCGCGGTCCGAGCTGCGGTGGATCGACAGGGACAACCGGTTCGCGACCGCCGCCGGTGAGTTTGTCGGCGGTGAGTTCGGTGGTCATTTTCCGCGCTTCATCGGCATCGAAGTCACCCGAGATGACGACGAAACAACGGTCCGGCGTGTAGCGCGATTGATGGTAGCCGAGCAGGTCCGCGTAATGGATGGCGTCGAACAAATGGCGATGGCCGATGACCGGATGGCGGCGCGGATCGGTTAGGAATGCGGTGGAGAAAAGCAGGCGGCTGGAGGCGTTGTCCGGATCATCGAGCCCCATGTCGATCTCGCGGCGGATGACGTCTTTTTCCTTCTCGAACTCGGACTCCGGCAGCGTTGGAAAAAACACCAGGCCAGTGAGTGTTTTCAGGAAAACAGGCAGCGAGGCGGATGGCCCGTCGATGTAGTAAACCGTGCGGTCAAAGCTGGTGTAGGCGTTCCAATGTCCGCCGGCGGCCTGCACGGTGTCTGCGAGAGTTTCCGCATCATAGTCGCGGGTGCCCTTGAACACCATATGCTCCAGGAAATGAGAGATGCCGGCACCGAGGTGCTGGTCCTCGTGCATGCTGCCGGTGGCCACCCAGATCTGCGCGGAGATGACGGGCGCGGCGGGATCAGGATCGAGGATGAGGGTGAGTCCGTTAGACAATGTCTCGACGGTGGCAGCGGTGGCAGGATATTCCATGAAATTCTGGCTTGGATGGAGGGGTGAATGACGTATAACGGCTTGTGATGCAACGATGGATCCTAGTGGGCGTGATCGCAATGGCGATGGTGTGCGGCGGCGGACTTTTCGCCTTCCGGACCTACAAGCAGAACCTCCCCTATCCGGTGTGGGTTCCGCTGCCGATCAATCCGGAGCTTACGGCCGAACGTCAGGACTCGATCGCGAAGGACTTGAAGGTGAAACTTCTCGATCAGAAAATTCTGGTGCAGGTCAGTAAGGATGTGGATTTGAAAAACGAATGGCGGCTCGGCTCGGACCAACAATGCGCTGACGAACTGGTGAAGCGCATCTTTGTCAAACTGGGTGAAACGACCACCAAAATGGGCCGGGTGCCTACGATCGACGTCGGTGTGAATGGCAAGAGCAAGGAACGGGACGTTTCGGGAAAAATCGCCATGCGGCTGATCAAGGACGTTTACAAAATCCTCGGCATCGATCCACCGCCGGCGAAATAAGTGCGGCGTTTCAAATGTGTTTGATGACCTGTGCGCGGTCGAAGCGGGCTTTCGGAGCCTTTGCGTATTTGTCACTCTCCGCGCGGTAGCCGAGGGCGCAGGCGACGACGGTGGCGTAGCCGCTGCCGACGAGGCCGAGCGCGTGATCATATCCGGACGCGCTGATGCCTTCCATCGGACAGGCGTCGATGCCCAGCACCGCGGCGGATGCCATGAGCTGGCCGAGTGCGATGTAAACTTGCCGGACGTTCCAATTGTGCCGCTCTTCCTGGCTCATCGCTTGGGCGAAACCTTCGATCATTCCCTTGAGTGGCGCGAGTTTTTCGAGGTCTGTGCCCTGGATTTCAGACATGCACTCGATCCACGCGTCGATATCGGCGGTGGTTAAATCGGTCCTAGCGGTTAGGACGACGTAGTGCGATGCATCGGTGACCTGAGCTTGCTTCCAGGATTCCGGTAACAGCTTCATGCGGACCTCGGGATCTTGAATAACGAGAAATTTCCATGGCTGGAGCCCAAACGAGGACGGCGTGAGCACGAGCGATTCCTCCAGCGCGTCCCATGTGTTGGCCGGGATTTTTTTTGAGGCGTCGAATTGTTTGGTGGCGTAACGCCAGTGCAGGGCGTGGAGCAGCTTTTCAGGTGAGGTAGTCATTTCGCGATCAATATTCGGTGTTAAACTGCAAAGGCAAGGAGGCGGATGGAAATTCCTTCAGCGTGAGGCTGAAAATCATGCCATATTCCTGATCGAGGCGGTTATCCTGCAGGCTGAAGCCGAGGCCGGCCACCCAGTTCCCGAGATCGCGGTGGATGCTGTATTGTTGGAGTTCCAGCGTGCCGTCCGACATTTCAAGAATGTGCCGCATGCCGAAGCCCCAGTTCTCGTTGATGCGGGTGTATGTCTGGAGGTCAACGCGGTTCGAGTCCGTTAGCACCGGGTGATTCGTAAGCAGACGATAGCCGATAGAAAACTCGAGGTAGTCAGTCGGCAGGAAGCGCAGACGGCTATCGATTTCGCTGAAGCCGGAGCCGTTACTGACGATCGGGAACTGCGTACCGAGGTCCACTCCCACCCACGGCAGCGGCTGCCAGCGGATGTCGTTGTAGAGGTTGGAAAAGTTGCGCTCCTCGGCAGGATCTTTGATAAAGGCGTCCATATAGGTGTCCACGTAGAGCCACTCGAAGCTCTGCTTGTCCCGTTGGGTGATGAGCCGGTTGCGCACGCCCATGCGAACGATGTTCCAGCTCTGAAGCTCATCGACGGCGGTGAACCTCGTGGGATCGAGCGGCTGCGGCCGGGTGGATGGCGTGAGGCGATCCACCATCGGTCCCATCGGATCATAGTCATTAGTCGAGACGAGCGACCAATTCGCGTAGGGCTGGAAAACGTGCATCATCCCGTCCAATCCCCAATTGGAATCCCGGTGTCCGCCGAGGTCTTTGGAAAATTTCAGTGACGCCTCTGTTCCCACGAAAAGCGAAGTGCGGTCCGAGTTCTCCACCGGTCCGTCCACCGCATCATAGCGGGTGTATCCCACGCCGGCCTGCGGCGTGATGTTGAGGAAACCGGCAATTTTGAGCGGCAGGGAGAATTCCTGATAGGTATTGAAGCGGGTGTAGCTAGAATCAATGAGCTGTGTGCGGATCGCCTCACGCCGCGGGTCGTTAAGCGGCAGTGCGATCATCTCTTCGGCCAACTGGCGCTCGTAACCGTTGAGCTGGCTGAGCAGCGGATAGGTCGCTGGATCGGATTTTTTCAAACCTACCAAAGGATCGAGAATCGCACTGCGGGTAGGATCCGCAGCCTGCTCGCCGATGACCCCGAACGAGGTGTCTCCCTCATGCAGGATCGGCAGGCCGAAGAGTGGTCCGCGCGCCTGATCGTAGGAGACTTGTGGTAGCCGGGTGTCTGCTCGATAGAAATCGTTGATGCGGAAGCGCGCGTAGATCGAGAGCAATGAATCGTCATCTCTCCGATAGAGCCCGATGGTGTTATCGGGCGCGGGATTGGTGCGATAGGTGTCTGGATCGAAATCCTGGAGATAGTAAGCGTCACCGAGCAATGTTAGATTTGTATCCAACCGCCAGTCCGCGCCGGGATCTGGGAAGCTGAGTTTCTGCCGGTCCTTTAGCTCGAAGCGGTAGCGGTCCTCGTTCACATAGCCGCGCGGCACACCGGTGCGGCTGGTATCCGGCGCTTGGTCGTAAAGGTAGTAGGCGCTGAATCCGGAAATCTCTTCCTTGTTTTCCTCCCGCGTGTCCACCAGGTCCACGCCGGTGCCGATGCCACGCTTGGTGAGGAGATCGAAATGCCAGCGGGAAAGTAGCCACGCGTCTTCGTTTTCACCCGTCTTGGGATCCAGCTTGCCGCCGAGCATCATGCCGTAGGTGTTGAGTAGGAACGGGCCCCAGCTCGATCGTGCGCCGGGCAGGAAATGGTAGCCGAGTTCCGCATTGAGCGGCTGGCTCAGGTAGGGCAGCCAGAAAACCGGCGTGTCGCCTGCGTAGAGGCGGAGGTCGTTGAAAACGATTTTTTCGCCCGGATAGATCGTCGTTTTTTTCGCGCGGATCCAGTAGTTCGGGTCCTGCTCGTCGTCGGTGGTGATGCCGGCGTTTTCACCGACGAGCACCTGTTTTCCGCCGCGATCTTCTGCCGTGAATTTCCCCGCCTCCAGCAGGATCGGATCCAGCGACGCCCGCAGGCCGCTCGTGTCGAGGAACTTGCGCTCGTAGAAATAAACTGCCCGCTCGCCACGCTGCATCAGGTTTCCCTGATAGACGCTGACGTTGCCCTCCAGGGTCACCTTCTTTTCCTTCGTATCCAGTAGCGCCGTGTCCGAGAACACCTGCAGGCCATTGTCGCCATCGATCTGCACTGGCCCGGCGAGGTGGAACTGGCCGGTCACCAAGTCACCCGTGATTGCACCGCCCTTGTTGTTGATTTTCAGCTCTTTCGGCATCACCGGCGCAGTCGCAGCCGCGCCGAACGGGATTTCCGGGGCTGGCACCGGAGTGATCGTGTCCACCGCCGGGGCCGGACCTTCGGGAGGAAGAACTTGTGCCTCCTGCGCGACAAGCGGCAGGCAGAGCATCGGTGAAATCATCCATGCGCCAAGTTTCAGCATCGCCGTGATAAGAAAACCCGCCGCCCCGTAAGTAAAGGGTGAAAGGCAAGCCGCCCGGTTGATAAAATCGGGTTTACCAGCGGAAAATAACGCCGATGATGCGCCATGCAGTTGATTCAAAGGGCCGCCATTGTTGGAGTTACGGGATTTGTCGGCCGCGGCCTACCCGCGCTTCTGGCGGAAAAAGGCGTCGCCTGCACCGGCATCAGCCGCGCCGGGACCGGCTCGCTCGCGGGCGTGGACCGCTGGCAGACACCCGAAACTCTCGATCTCGCCGGCCACCAAGCCGTCATCAACCTCGCCGGCGAACCCATCGACCAGCGCTGGACCGATGAAAAACGCCGCCGTTTCCACGAAAGCCGCGTCGGCGTCACCGGCCGGGTTGTCGATGCCATCCGCCGCCTGCCTGCGGACGAACGACCCAAGGTCCTCGTCAACGCCTCCGCCGTTGGCATCTACGGCGACCGCGGCGATCAACTCATCACCGAAAGTTCCTCCATCGGCAGCGGCTACCTCGCCGGTCTGTGCAGCGATTGGGAAGAAGCCACGCTCGAGGCGGAGTCGCTCGGCGTCCGCGTCGTCCGCATCCGGATCGGCATCGTGCTCGGGCGCGACGGCTCGGCTTTCAAAAAACTCCTGCTCGTTTTCAAATCCGGCATCGGCGGTAAACTCGGCTCCGGCCAACAATGGATGCCGTGGATCCACCTCGACGACCTCCGCGCCTCTTTCCTCCACGCCGTCTTTTCGGAAACCCTGCATGGACCGGTCAACGGCACCTCCCCCACCCCCGAGCGAAACGCCGACCTCACCCGCAAGCTCGCCGCCGCCCTTCACCGTCCCGCGATTTTCGCAGTCCCCGGCTTCGCCCTAAAACTCGTGCTCGGCGGCTTCGGCGGAGCCCTCCTCGCCGGCCAGCGCGCCCTCCCTGCCGCCCTTGAAGCCGATGGCTTCCGTTTCAAATTTCCCACCCTCGAATCCGCGCTAACGGATCTGATCCCTCCGGCGTGACACAGGCATACCTGTCTGTTCTTCAAATAACCCGCGCCGCCCTTTCATCTCGCCGCCGCCGGTGCGTTCTGGCATACGGTCTGCATGAAACGCCCGCCGCAGCCGGTTACTATCCGTGCAGGAAACATCGAGTTCCTGCGCACGAACTCGCGCCGCACCGGCTGGCGCGATCTCTATCGGACCATCCTCGCGCTGAGCTGGCCGCGGTTCGCATTGGCCGTGCTGTCGGTCTATCTATCGATCAATGTCCTGTTCGCCTCAATCTATCTACTCGGTGGAAACTGCATCGCGGAGATGAGGTCAGGGTCATTTTCCAGCGCGTTTTTCTTCAGCGTGCAGACGCTTTCCACCGTCGGCTTCGGCCATCTCTATCCGGCGAACTTTTATGGCGATGCATTCACCACCATCGAGATCATCGTCGGGATGTTCTTCACCGCCGTGGTGACGGGGTTGATCTTCGTGCGATTCTCACGGCCGATGGCGCGGCTGTTATTCAGTAAGACGATGGTAATTTCTAACTACGCCGGCAGACCAACGCTGCAAATGCGGGTGGCCAACCTCCATCACCAGCCGATGGTGGAGGCGGAGTTCCGCCTGATGCTGGTGCGCAAGGAGCAGATCGATGAAGACGACGACGCACGCCGCTTTTACTCGCTGAAGCTGGAGTTTGACCGGCTGATCATGTTTCCCTCCGCGCTGACGATCCGCCATGTGATTGACGAGCACAGCCCGCTGGCCGGGGTGACGCCGGAGCAGTTGGAAAAATCCGCGACGCGATTCATGACTTCCATCGTCTGCATCGACACCGTCATCCAGGCCACGGTCCAGAGCCAGGAAACCTACCTCTGGAGCGACGTCCACTACGGTCATCGATTCGTAGAAATTTACACCGAGCACGAGGACGGCCGGCTCGAAGTGGACTACGGCCGGATTCACGAAACCGAGCCGATGCCGGACGGAGGCAAAATCTAACAAGCTCTGCTGGAATAACATCCACACGCCACTTTCACCGCCGCGACGTGGGCTGCCACTCTAGCGGGAAGTGCGGCGCGGCTGGGAGTTTCAAAAGTGAATGATAGCGGGCAACCCATTTTCGCCAGATAGATCGCTTCCGGCCAACCTTCGGGGAGATCAGGCTCGGCGGCATGATAGATCCAGCCGGGTTCGCGGGATTCGTGGCCGTCGATCTCCGGTCCAGGCTCGGGATGGAACCACTCTCCCGTGGCAGCGATGATCGCCCGCGCGCGCTCGGGGTCGTCCACGCGCAGGTTGATTTCGTAAAAATAGAATCCGCCCGTTTCCCAATCTTCATGCAGCGAGATGAAAAGATCCGGCGCAGGCCGTGCGTCCAGCCATGCCGCGTGGGCCGCCACTTCTGCGGTGCTGCGGATCCAGTAGTCGCGGTTCAGATCGATACCCCCGGCGTTTTCCCGGCGGCACGCGGCGAGGCCAGTGGGATTGAGCGCGGGGCAGATGAGCCAGTGGGCAGAAGGGGTGAGGAATCCACTGCGCAACAGCTCTAGCAGCGCGAGTGGCCCGGCCGGCTCGTCGCCGTGCATTCCGGCGGATAGATAAATCCGCGGGCCATCAGACGGGAGCTCCCATGCCATCAAAGGTCCGGCGGCAGTGTCCCCCAAGCGCTCCGCATGAAATCCCGCTGCCTCCACCTCGTGGGCGAAGTCGTGTAGGAATTCCGGCCATTTAAAATCGGCGCTCATCGCCAGAAAGATGGCTGCTTTGGCCGCTCTGGCAATTCCAAGCTTATTGAAATAGCTCGGCGAAAAAGGATTTCATCGCCACCCACGAACGGCGGTCGGCAGCTTCGTTGTAGGCTGCGCCTTTGGTCGGATCGTCGCCCGCTTCTTTCTGGGTAAAGCTGTGAACCGCGCCGCTGTAGAGCACGACCTGCCAATCCGCCTTCGCGTCCGTGAGTTCCTTTTCCAGTCCGGTGACTTGCTCGGCCGGGGCGAAGGGATCTGCCGCGCCGTGGAGGACGAGGATTTTTGCCGGAATTTTCCCCTCCTGCGCCGCCATTTCCGGTCCCGCATCGAGGCTGCCGTGAAACGAAACGACGCCCTTCACGTCCGCTCCGGAGCGTGCGAGCTCGAGCACGCCGGTGCCGCCGAAGCAGTAGCCGATGGCGGCGATTTTTCCGGACTGCGTGCGCTCGTCGGCTTTCAAGAGATCGAGCGCCCCCATGATGCGAGCGCGGAAGAGTGCGCGATCGCCCTTATATTTTCCTGCTTCCTTGCCCGCTTCCGGCGGCTGAGGGCGGATACCCTTGCCGTAAATATCCGCTGCGAAAACATTGTATCCCAGCTCCGCCAGCATACGGCTGCGGCGTTTTTCATACTCCGTCAGACCGGTCCACTGGTGAATCACGAGCACCGCCGGGCGCTTGCCGGAGACCGCATCGTCGTAAACATGGAAGCCTTCCAGGGTGGCTCCGCCTTGTTCGTAGGTGACGGTTTTTTCGACGAGAGCAGCGCGGACGCCGGTGACGAGGAATGAGGCGGCGAGTAGAGCAGTCAATGGTTTCATCGCCCCCATCAAAGCGCGGATCGAGCCTGAGTCAATTGGCGATCAGCCGATGGGAAACTGGAAAAAGGCGACGTGATTCTCGGCATCGGCGAAATGCCCTTTTCCGGTGATGCGCGCATTCTTTTCGCAAATGCGCTCACCGCCGCCGAACAGGACCATGCTGACGGCCTATGCCAAGAAGGTGGCAGATTTCCACACGGAATCCATGGCCACCTAGCATGATCAATCTGAAGGACTTCAAGGCCATGTGAGCCTGGATAGGAAATCGGAAACTACTGAATTCACCCATCGAACTGAATGGGGACATCGCGGGCAGATTGAAATTTTCCATACCTCCGTATGATCGCCGTTCAATTCTTCGCTACGCCCGCCCGCGTAACCGCCGCAAGCACCGGAAGAGCGTTGACGGGGCAAATTTTTCCGTTCACGTTCCGAGCGTAATCCGTTTCAGGAACCCCAACTTACCATCCAATGACCCTCATCCGTCGAATTTTCTCGGTCGCCCTCGCGGCCTCGCTCGCCACGATGGCCTTTGCGCAAGACGCAAAGCTCAACATCGCCACCGTGGATATGCAGGAGCTTTTCAAGCAATACTACCGCACGAACGAAGCGCAAAAGCAGATCAACGTCGAGCGCGCCCGCATCAACAAGGACAACAACGAGCGCCTGGCCCGCATCCGCGAGCTGGAAGCCACACTCGCCAGCCTCCGCAAGCAACTTGAGGACCCTTCCCTTGCGGATTCCAAGAAGCAGACGCTTTTCAAAGACTGGCAGACCCAGCAGCAAGAAGGCATCGCCCTCGACCGCGAGCGCCGCGAATTCCTCCAACGCCGGAACCAAGCGCTCAACGAGAAGATGGTGCAGCGCATGAAGGGCATCCTTGAGGAAATCCGCAAAATCGTGGAGGAAAAGGCCAAGAAGGACAATTTCGACTACGTCTTCGACAAGTCCGGCCTCAGCACCTCGCAGGTTCCTTTCCTTCTCTACACCAAGGACGCCACCGACATCACCGCCGGCATCCTCAAGGACCTGAACAAGGACGCTCCTGCTGAGTCCCTGCCAACTCCTGGCGATCCAGCCCCGGAAATCCCAGGCTCCAATCCGACCGCTCCAGCGGAAGGAACGGAAGGTAAATAATCCTTCACTCTTCCCGAGTTGGCATTTGCCCTCACGCTTTCCGAGCTCGCCCAGTGGATCGATGGTGACATCGTCCGGGGCGAGCTCGATTTATCTCTGACCGGAATGGCCGCCCTCGATGGGGCAGCTCCCGGAGACGTGAGTTTCCTCGGCAACGAGAAATATCACGTGCAGTTTCTCGCCACCAAGGCCGCCGCCGTCATCGTCCCGCGCGGCGTCACCAGCGGCCCGGATGGCAGCGCCCTCATCGCGGTGGACAATCCGTCGCTTGCCTTCGCCGTCGTCGTCCGCCACTTCGCTGCCGCCACGCGGAAATTTCAGCCGGGCATCGATCCGCGCGCTTGTGTGGATTCATCCGTGGTGCTCGATCCGGCAAAAGTCCGCGTCCAGGCCGGGGCCGTCATTCTGGCGGGCGCGGTCATCGGCGATGGCTCGGACATCGGGCCGAACGCCGTGATCGGAGACGATGTGATCATCGGCAGCGATTGCCGGATCATGGCGAACGTTTCTATCCGCGAGCGCTGCGTCATCGGCAACCGCGTCATTTTACAACCCGGTGTCGTCATCGGCTCGGACGGCTACGGCTACGAGTTTTCCGGTGGCCGCCACGTCAAGATCGATCAGGTCGGCATCGTAGAAATCCACGACGATGTCGAAATCGGCGCGAACTCCACCATCGACCGCGCGCGTTTCGGCAAGACCGTCATCGGCGAGGGCACCAAGATCGACAACCTCGTCCAGATCGGCCACAACGTCGTGATGGGCAAGCACTGCCTCGTCGTCGCGCAGGTCGGTCTATCCGGCAGCTCGCGTTACGGCGACAACGTCACCATCGGCGGCCAGGCCGGCGTCGGCGGCCACGTTACCATCGGCTCAAATGTCATGCTCGCTGCCCGCAGCGGCGTGACCACCAGCCTGCCTGGCGATACGATTTACGCCGGCAAACCTGCCCAGCCGTTCCGCGAGGAAATGAAGCTCCAGGCCTTCGTCCGCCGCCTGCCCAAGTATGTGGCGAGGATCAAGGCGCTCGAGGAGAAGGTGCGCGGAGGCGAGTGATCCGGGCTGTGCCATGCGCAGCTCTCACCGATTTTTTTCCCTGAACGAGGCAGCGGCGTCCCAGCAACTGCTTTGCGGCGAGACGCCGCAACCACGTTTGCGCACGCGATCCATCAGATTGAATCTGAGAGAACACCGCTCATCTCTTTTTCCCGTTAGCCGACGACAGCAAAGCATTCACAAAAACCCCCAGCACCACGCCCGCCACCAGCACGATCCAGAAGCCCGAGCTGTTCCAAATGCTCTCTGGTGGATTCATCCCGAACACCGCCACCAGCGTGGCCAGCGGAAAAAAGAACGCCGCCAGCCGGTTGAGCCGCCGCGCCTCCTGATTCGCCACTTCAGCGGACATCGCCTGTTGGTTCGCGGACTCCGCCAGAGTGAAATCCATGCCCGCCTTTGCATCTGCGGCGATGAGTTCGATGGCGCGCTCAAGGTCGGCCGCTTGGTCGCGCATGTTGATAATCCGCGTGTCGTCCGGCAGCGCTTGGCGGAGCTCTTGGATGACGAGAAACTTGTTACGGGCAGCACGCTGCAACGGATGCATCTGGCCCATCACCTCGAAAAAATGTCGTGCAGTTTTTGCCGATTCCACCACTTCATCCAGCTCATGGATCACCGTGCGATAGGATGCCAGGTGCTTTTCCAACCCTTTGAGCCCACCCTCCTCCGGCGAGCTTTTCCATTCTCCAGCAGGATTCCGCCAGACGACCATCGCCTTGCGGATCTCATCGTCCTCCGCCTTCGGGAGCTGGTGCAGCAGCAGGAGCAGATGGCCCTCCTCGTCGATCAGGCGCTGCTTCCCCACCGTTTCTCCGAGCCGCATCCGAATGGCGTCCGGCAGGTCCCAAGAACTAGGAATGTAATTGGCCTTCTGCATGCCCCTAGCAGCGCATTTTCCTCAGGACGGGGCAAGCGAAGTTTGAGCTTGGGCGAGAGTGCATTCACTTTGTCTCATTCACTTTGTCTGGGAAATGATCGTTATCACTGGACGACAGCCCGAGGGAGGCAATTTCATCCAGCGTGGCGATGATTTCACTCGGGGTCATCTGTTTCATACGATGCCGGAAGCGCGCGGCCTCGCGGGGATCGGGAAGGGCACCGATGATGAACGCGACCGACGACATGGCCGGGTTAGGTTGGAACCGCTTGGCGAGGTTGGTCCACTCGATGACCTTACATCACGCATTCCGCACCCATTGAATGAAAATATTTTCTATTTGTAATCAATTAACTGTAAACGTGTTGCGAATAGAATAAGCGCACGAAAAAACTAACAGTCTGTACATTGTAAACGCTTTATTGCTCATTCCTTTTCAT
>JBBRYQ010000111.1:0-11600 GCA_038237425.1 Verrucomicrobiales bacterium | reverse complement strand
ATGAAAAGGAATGAGCAATAAAGCGTTTACAATGTACAGACTGTTAGTTTTTTCGTGCGCTTATTCTATTCGCAACACGTTTACAGTTAATTGATTACAAATAGAAAATATTTTCATTCAATGGGTGCGGAATGCGTGATGGAACGCCCCTCGGCGGTTGCGCGCTTGTCCTGCGAACGATTTTCAGTTAGCGACGGTCGCAGACACGCCGCTACATATCAATCATCACCAATCTCCCGAAGCGCCGCAGCCACCGCGTCAGCGTTCTTTTCCTGGATGTCGTTATGATGGGCACCGGGGATTTCCTCTAGGTGGACGATGCTTTTTTGTTGGACAGCGAGGGTCCGACTCATGGCCACGGGAATCACCCCGTCGGCGGTGCCGTGCAGGATGATCACCTTGCCTGGTCCGCGTTTCGCTAGCTCATCGAGCCGCACGGAGTTGTCGAAACGATGCCACACCAGAAATCCTAGCGGCACGCCTATCACTTGGCGCGTCATGTCCATCGTGCTGGTGAACGGTGCGATCAGAACACCACGCTGGATCTTGAATTCAGACGCACCAATTAAACAAGCCGCGCTGCCCAAGCTATGACCGAAAATGCGCAAGCGCTTCGGATCCGGACCGGGCCAACCGAATTCTCTGCATGCCAGCGGCACCACCAGGTCCATCGAATCCCGGATGCGTCCTGGTGTCGGCGCACCTTGGCAATCGCCGTATCCCGGGAAATCCACTAACAACCAAGCATCTTCGCTCGGCGCGTTCTTTTCCAGCCACTCGGACCAATCCAGCGCCACCGTTCCGTTGCCGCCGCAGACGATCCACAGGTTCCGCGGTGCCTTCAGGTTTCCTTGGAGAAATGCGCGCTGCCTTCCTTGCGACGTTTGGAAATCCAAAACTTTCCCGTTCGTCCGCTTTTGCCATTCCGCAGTGGTCCCGGCGGCGTAAGGGCGAGGGAAATAGATCAGCTTCGATTGGCAGCCTGCGAGTAAGAGCAGGGGAATGCAGACGATGATGAGCAGTGTCTGGATCACCCGCAAGAGGATGGATTTCGCACGAGTTTTCATAAATCTAACGTTTGCTGCCTGCCGCTACCCACGCCTTCGGATCGTCTGGCCATGGATGTCTCGGGTAGCGCCCGGCCACTTCCTTTTTCATTTGGGCATAGCCGCTCGCCCAGAACCCTTTCAGATCCTTTGTCATCTGCCAAGGCTTCTGGCCCGGCGTCAGGATGTGGACGAGCAGGGGAACCCGGCCGCCGGCGATCATCGGAGTTTCCCAAATCCCGAATAGATGTGAGACGCGTACGGAAATGAAAGGGTCCTTCCCCAGTTCGTAAGTCACCTTGGCGGATTGTCCGTTAGGAAGATCCACCCTTTCCGGACAGTAGGCATCCAGCGCCGCACGCTGTCCGGCACTCAGCCATTCGCGCAGCACGTGCCACACATTTGCTTCTTTGATTTCCTTGTAGCTCAGCGAGCCGTGGCAGATCTGCGCGATGGCATCCGTGCGGTCTTCTTCGCTCCAGCCGGGCATGCCGAGTTCCGGCATCCACTTGCCTAACATGGAAAGCCGTGCCGTCCATTGCTCGACGGAATGATCCCAGTTTTTTAAATCGAGCTCACCGGAAAGAACTCGCGTGGCGAGCAACTCTGCCGCCTTGTCCAGATTCACGCCGTGGTCGCTTTCTTTGGCATCTAACACCAGGTCGCGAAAGCGCGTTTCTTTTCGCGAAACTACCCGGCGGCGGGTGTCGTCCCACGCAGCACCGTCGGTCATTGTTAGGTCGTCGGGAAAAAGTCCGGCCAGCCATGCCGGATCGATGGCGGTGGCGCGGCGCAGGTGAGTGACGATTTCTCGTGCCTCCACTTCGGTGATCTCGGCCGCGACGAATGCGGGCGCATTCCTCACGCAGGATTCCTCATCCAGCTTGCCCTTGCGGTTGCCAACCAGCTTGCAGGCGAGCGTGCCCTGGCTGAACCGGATCGCTAACTGATCACTGAAGGAGGCCAGCATCGCCTTGCCGATCGCCTCGCGTTTGCCCTTGAAATCCACTGGCTGCCAATTCCAACCGAATCGTTTCGCCAGCGACATCAGCCGGTCAAACCCCTGCGCCGTCTCCCGGGCACCGCGCGCCATGATGCCGAGCTGATCACAGCGCCTTGGATCGAATCCCATCGCTTCCGCCGATTCAAATGCACGCCATTCTCCGGCGAAATCCGTGTCGTCATCCGGGAAAATGAAGTCCTTGCGACCCACACCGCCACGCTTGTTAGTGAAAATCCCTTCGCCCTGGACGGTGGCAGCGATGAATGCCGTTTCAGCCACGCAGCCTTGTTCGTGGCCCGCTAACATGAGTCGTGAAAAACGCGGCTCCAGTGGTAGCGATGCCATTTTCCCGCCCTCCTCCGTTAGTTGGCCGGATAAATCCAGTCCTCCGAGGTCATGCAGCAACCGCTCGGCTCGGGCGAGAGATTCTTCCGTTGGCGCGCTGAACCAGCGGAAATCCCGGATTTCGGAAACGCCTGCCGCTTTTAATAACAGGACCGCCTCTGCCAGATCCACGCGATGCACTTCGGGCGCTTCAAACTCCGCCCGCCTTCCGTGGTCCGCCTCGCTCCACAAGCGAAACGCCCGCCCCGGCGCCGTTCGTCCGGCACGACCCGCACGCTGCTCGGCGGCGGCGCGGGAGATTTTCTTGATGAGCAGCGTGTTGATGCCACGCCGTGGCTCGAACGACGCGGTGCGCGCCAGTCCGCTGTCGATTACGGTTCTAACTCCTTCGATAGTTAGGGAGGTTTCCGCTACGTTAGTCGCGATGATGATTTTCGGACGTGGCCCGGGAGCGATCGCCGCTTCCTGCGCTGCGGGAGCCAGCGCCGAGTAGAGGGGGAAAACGTCCCAGCCCTTCGCCACCGATCCGCCTTCCAACAGCTCGATGGTTTTCCGGATCTCATGCGTGCCTTGCAGGAACATCAGGATATTACCCGCATCCGGCATCGCCATCGCCTCGCGGCAGACAGTTGCCATTTTCTCCCAGATCGGAGTCTCGCGCGGTGGTCCGCCGCGGCGATCGTTTACGGGTGGCCGGTCGGCCCGATAGAGCACTTGCACCGGATGCGTGCGTCCGCCAGTTTCTAATGAGATCGCGGGTGCGAGATAGTCCGCCAGTCCGGCTGTCTCCAAAGTAGCTGACATCACCACGACGCGGAGGTCCGGCCGCGTGCTTTCCTGCAAGTCGAGGCAGCGCGCCAATGCAATATCCACGGCCAGGCGGCGTTCGTGGAACTCGTCAAACACCACCGCGCCCACGCCGTGGAGCTCCGGGTCATCTTGGATCCAACGTTGGAAAACTCCGTCCGTCAGGTAAATGATCCGGCTGTCCGCGCGGTATTTCGTATCGAACCGCACCGCGTAGCCGACCTCATGGCCGAGCGTCGCTTTGCGTTGTTTCGCCACCCATCCGGCGAGTAGGCGCGCCGCCATCCGCCGTGGCTCGATCACTAGGATTTTCCCGGAAATCCCGGCATCCAACAGCATCCCCGGGACTGAAGTGGATTTCCCGGAGCCCGTCGGAGCCTTGAGCAGCACACGGGAGCGGACGCCGCCCACTACGGCGGCGCGGAGTTCATCGGCGATTTCAAAAACAGGCAACTGCACGGGCAAAGGTGTGCCGGGAAATCCTCTGGGCGCAAAGCGCAAAGCGCCCCGGAGTGCGCGAAGCTCTGCTCGCGCCCATGGTAGTTCCGGCTCTGCCGGATGCGGTGCGGAGCTCTTCGGAGGCAGGACGGGCCATGTGAAAATGAAGAGCTCCGCACCACATGGAGCAGAGCTTCCATCTGCCGCCTGGCGGCAGTAGAACGTGCCGCACTCCAGAGTAGTGATTCTATCTGTTTTTCCTTGCCGATCCGGGTTATGCCCACAATTTATAACGTATGCAGGATTGGCCTCATTCTCCACCCCATCGTCTTGGACCTGCCGGAGTCTATATGGTGACCGCCGGAACTTATGGCAAGGAGCACCGGTTTATGGGAGATGATCGACTGACTTACCTCCATGACATCCTGTTGGAAACAGTTGGTGAATTTCATTGGAAATTGGAAGCTTGGTCCGTCTTTTCCAATCATTATCATTTCATCGCGGAAGCACCACCCGAGGGATCCGATTCGCTGCGGACTATGCTCCGCAAGCTTCATTCGATTTCGGCGAAATGGGTGAATGCCAAGGACGTGGCGGCCGGGCGCAAGGTTTGGCACAACTACATGGAAACCCACATTGTCACCGAGAAATCCCATTTGGCCCGACTTCACTATGTTCATGCCAATGCGGTGCATCACAAGCGGGTCTTGGTGCCGCATCAATACCCATGGTGTTCTGCAGCTTGGTTCGAGAGGCATTCCTCACCGGCGCGAATCAACACGGTTTATGGATTTCCGGTGGATCGATTGTCGAGTTCGGATCAGTGGTAAAGCGGAGGAACAGCACCCCGGAGTGCGCGAAGCTCTGCTCGCGCCCATGGTAGTTCCGGCTCTGCCGGATGCGGTGCGGAGCTCTTCGGAGGCAGGACGGGCCATGTGAAAATGAAGAGCTCCGCACCACATGGAGCAGAGCTTCCATCCGCCGCCTGGCGGCAGTAGAACGTGCCGCACTCCGGTTATTTTTTCACCCGCGCCAGTTCCTTGGTTTTGATGTCGTAGGAAATGAAAACGCCTGGGTCGTTGGTAGGGTTACCGGTCTCTTCGTCGGCGTAATCGTAGATGCGGACGATCGCCTTGGTGCCGTCCCATTTCACGAAATCGGAAGTCGTGCCCCAGTTCGGATAGCGTGGGGGCAGCAGCGGCTTGAGCGATGTGGGTTCCAGCACTTTCAGGTTGGGAGTGCCTGCGGACCAGATGAAGATGGGATGGAAAAATCGGCGCTGGAGGATCATCGTGAAGGCCACGGCCTCGCCGGAGGAATGCCAGTGAGGGGAAAACAGATTTTCCGCAGGCTCGTTGGTGACGGCGAGCTTCAGCAACTCGTTCTGGCTCGGCCATACGGGGGAAAGAAGTTCGTGGGCTCCGCCTTTTGTGAGGGTGATGACGGGCAGTTTCCGCCGTTCATAGAGCACCCACTTGTTCTTCGGTCCGACGGAGAAGGAGGGGTATGAGAATTTTTCAGTTAGCAGGCCGATGGCGCGCTCGCACATGAGCGTGGTGTCTTCCGGCCCGTCCGTCGCACATTTTTCCAGCGCTGCGATGTAGGTTTTCCGCTGGTCGGACGGAACATCGAAGAAGCGGCTGCCGATGGCCCGCGCCGCCTGCCTGCGGATGGAGAGTCCCTCGTCCTTCAACAGCGGGAGGCAGGCTGCGGGGATGGCCGGATCTTCGAGAGTTTGAATGGCCTCCACGGCAGCGCGGCGGACGGTGATGTCCGAGGAGGAGAGTGCGGCGAGGGGTTTTTCCGCAGGGCCTGCCATTAGAAGTGGGGCGAAGGCAGCAGCAAGAATGAACTGATGGGGAAGTTTCATTTGAATGAAGGGTTAAGGGCCGCCTGGTTGGGGCGCATGAAGCTTGCGTGTCATTTTTTTTGGTCGAGTGCCTGTTGGATTTCGCTCGCCTTTCCGGGGTCTATCAGGAGGAGGGTTTTTAGTTGGGCCGGATGCAGTTTGTAGAACTTCGCTAGCAGCTCATTCTCTTGGTGTGTCAGCGGGGTGGGTTCCTTTTCGGGTGGCTCCGGAAGAGGTGGAAGCAGCGGCATGAGGCGATCAACACTAAGTAGGTCAGGAATGGAGGTGGGGAGGAGAATGGGTTCGTCGAGGACCACACTCTGATATTTTTGCTGAAGGATTCCGCTGGACGCGCTATCATTTTCCCTGCGCCTAGGATCGTCATGATCTGGCAGGGTGCAGAGGTTCCATGGGAGAAAGGTGGTGCTCTCCGGCTGAAATCTGAGGTTCGCCGTGATGAGCTGATGAATAGGTCCAGCGCTGATGATTTGGAAATTTTTCCCGTTCTGTTTGAATGAGTTGGGTGATGCGGCGAGAGCCTGGAGGAAATCAGCTTTGGCCTGCTCGAAGAGTTCTGCGAGTTTTGCGGTGACTTGAGCGGATTGTTCAGGAGTGAGGGACCATGCTTCTACCAGAGCGTCGTGATACCAAAGGTCTTGGGCTTTGCGCTGAGTGAGGTATTCTTCTGATGTGGCGACGCGGATCCCCAAGTCGAGACCTGCGTTTTTGAAATCCTCAACGATCCAGCCGATCTCCTGATCGGTAATGCCTTTCTTGATGCGGTTGGCGTAGTGGGTTACTGCATCTCCACTAAAGACGGCGGGTGTGGGCCGGATGGCGTGGCGGGTTTTCGCTGGGGGCGGGGGAGTTTTGTGGCTGGCTTGGGCATCTTTCGCGGCTGCGACCTGCGCCTGCCAAATGGCGGTGGTCAGCATGAGGGTAGCAAACACGAGCCAGATCACCGTGTTTCTGAGGTCTTTGGTCTTCGAGGTCTTGATGGCGGGACGCTAGCCGATGACGGGGGGAAAGCGATGGGAAAGGGAGGTTGTTGGCAGCGGGAGGCAGAGCCAGGGAAAAGAGAAAGAACAGCCGCCGGCGGTAGAAGTTGATGTGGGCGTGCCCCGGCGGTCACGCCCTGCGTTTTTTCCTGCCTGCTGATCACTTCGCACTTCCAAACCTTTATTCTTGTCCGCTGCCCTCGGCTGGCTTGAATAGTGGCACCTTGATCAAATCACCCTTTTACCCACCGTTCGAGCATTGGATCTGGCTAATCCCCGCTTTCCTGATTGGAGGCTGCATTGGATCGTTTCTCAATGTCGTGATCTATCGGGTGCCGCTCGGTTTGTCGGTGAATGATCCGAAGCGTTCGTTCTGCCCGCTGTGCAAAAAGCCGATCCCGATGTGGCTGAATTTCCCGATGATCAGTTGGCTGTGGCTGCGAGGAAAATGCCGCGAGTGCCATGCGCCGATCGCTTTCCGCTACTTCGGCGTGGAACTGCTGACGGCGGTGCTTTTCACAGTGGTGTGGTGGCTTTTTGCGCAGCAGACGCCTGCGGTGGAGGTGGTGATTTTCCTGTGGATCCTGATGGCACTGCTGGTTTCTATCACCTTTATCGATGCGGAGCACCTCATCATCCCGACGTCTCTAACGTGGGCAGGATCGATCATCGGCATCGGTGCCTGCGCCGCGTGGCCGCAGCTTCCGGTGTTGGCCGGGGAGGCGGGGAACTGGTTTGCGGGTGTGAAGAGCGGGTTGATTGGTTGGATCGCGGGGTTCGTGGGGCTGTGGTTCGTCGTGGAGTTAGGGAAAATGGCGTTCGGGAAGAAGGCGCTGAAGTTTGATAAACCGGTCGAGTGGTCGCTGAAGGAACCGGAAGGCGATCAAGATCCGATGCTTTTCATGATCGATGGCGAGGGCATCCCGTGGTGGGACATTTTCTCGCGCAAAACGGACCGCCTGCTGGTGGAAACGTCTGACATTCGCTTGGACGGCGTGGCGGTGGGCGGTGGCTCGCTGATCATCCGTGAGTTGGAAATCCAACTGCCGGACGGCACCATCGTCCATCTTTCGAAAATGAAATCGCTGGACGGCACGGCCACCTCTGCGGTGATCCCGCGTGAGGCGATGGGCATGGGGGATGTGCATTTGTTAGGGATGATCGGCGCATTTTTCGGCTGGACCGGGGTGTTTTTCTCGCTGTTCGCGGCGTCGATTTTTGCAATCATCGCGGCACTGATCGGGCGCATCGGTTTTGGCAAACAACTGCCGTTCGGGCCCTTCCTTGCGATGGGTGCGGCGGCCTGGGTGTTTGGCGCATGGCGGATTTGGGAGTGGTATTTAAGCACGCTCGGGCCGCTGGGGATGCCTTGATTTTCAGAAATTTCCCCATGGCTGACAAGGATTCAGGATCGTGGAACAACAGCACCGGCCTCGCGCGGGCGATCCTCCATGACCGCCGGGAGCGCCGGAAGTGGATGGTGGGCATGATGATGGTGCCGGTGCTGATGCTGGCCATCGGACTATGGGCGATCAACGGTTGGCTGATGGAAAGCCCGCTGCGTTTCCTGCTCTGGTGGGGCGGCTGTGCGTTGGTCACCGTGGTGGTGATGATCTTCGCCGTGTATGACGCGCTGGCCGTGGTCCGCGAGGAGCGGAAGAAACGGCGAGATGTCGATCCGCGGTGATGGTTTAGTAAAATCTATCGAATCGCGGGAAAAGTTTTCAAAAGCATTCCTGTGCTTGCGGAGGGGGCATCGCGGGGTGCTATTCTATGGCGTTTGGTAAAACCCACTCACCGCATGACAGAAAAACCCCGTCTCTCGTTCTGGCAAATTTGGAACATGTCCTTTGGCTTCTTCGGCATCCAGTTCGGCTGGGGCCTGCAGATGGGAAACATGTCTTCGATTTATGAATACCTCGGCGCGAAGGAAAGCTCGCTGCCGCTGCTGTGGTTAGCCGCGCCGCTGACGGGGTTGATTGTGCAGCCCATCATCGGCTCGATGAGTGACCGCACTTGGCATCCGGTGTTAGGGCGGAGACGTCCGTATTTCTTGGTGGGTGCCATCCTCGCTTCGGTGGCGTTGTTGATCATGCCGCATTCGAGCGCGCTATGGATGGCGGCCGGGCTGTTATGGATTCTCGATGCCTCGGTGAACGTGAGTATGGAGCCATTCCGCGCATTCGTGGCGGACCTGTTACCGGAGCGTCAGCGCACCGTCGGTTTCGCGATGCAGTCGGTCTTCATCGGCGCGGGCGCGGTGATTGCTTCGAAACTTCCCGGCTGGCTGCGCGACTACGGCGGGGTCAGTGCTACGACCGGAGCAGGTCAGGCGATTCCACAAACGGTGCACGTCGCCTTCACCGTCGGCGCGGTGGTGTTCATGCTCGCGGTGTTATGGACGGTTTGCACGACCAAGGAGCATCCGCCTTCACCTGACGAAAAACCGCACGAAATGAGCGGCCTTGCGGAAATTACCGACGCGCTCAAACAAATGCCCGCACGCATGAAGCAGCTCGCCTTCGTCCAGTTCTTCACCTGGATGGGCCTGTTCTGCATGTGGATTTTCTTCAGCGTCGCTGTCGCCCGCAATATCATGGGCGCGACCGATACCTCCTCGAAACTCTACAAGGACGGCATCGATCTCGCTAACAATTGCTTCGCCGTTTACAACCTCGTCGCTTTCTTGTTCGCCATGGCGCTGTTATGGATCGGCCGCGTGGTTTCCGCGAAATGGATCCACTTCTTCTCGTTGCTTGCCGGTGGGCTCGGTCTCGCGTCGGTCGGTTTCGTGCGTGATCCCGTGATTCTCCAATGGGTCAGCTTCAGCGGCATCGGCATCGCCTGGGCATCGATCCTGTCCATGCCATACGCCATGCTCTCTTCCTCGCTGCCAGCGAACCGGATGGGCGTTTACATGGGTATTTTCAACTTTTTCATCGTCATCCCGCAGATCCTCGTCGCCATCGTGCTCAGCCGGGTGATGGAGAATTTCGAAGGCGTCAGCCGCCTCACTGCGGTGGTGATCGGCGGCGTCTGCCTGCTCATCGCCGCTGGTTTCACGCTGTTGGTGAAGAACGATTCCGTGAAATCCACGCCCGATCAGATCTGATGATGGCTTGGCAAAAGGCCGTTCTCGGTATTGTATTCGCGGCGATGACATTCAGCAGCCACGCCGCAGGGTCTCCGCGTCCGGTGATCTATCAACTCTTGGTTCGCACATTCGGCAATACCAACGAGACCCGGAAAACTAACGGCACGCTCGAAGAAAACGGTTGTGGTAAATTCACCGATATCAACGATGCCGCGCTCACGTCGTTGAAAGCGATGGGCTTCACCCACGTCTGGCTCACCGGTGTGCTCGAACAGGCGAGCGGCACCGTCTATCCGAGCCGCCCCGCCGATGCACCCGATATCCTCAAGGGCATCGCTGGAAGCCCCTACGCCATCAAGGATTACTTCGATGTCTGTCCGGACTACGCGGTGAATCCGGACAAGCGGCTGGACGAATTCAAGGAGTTGTTAGTCCGCTGTCGTTCGCATGATCTCAAGGTCATCATCGACTTCGTTCCAAACCACGTCGCCCGCTCCTACGAGTCAGATGTGATGCCGGATCTGTCGTTCGGCAAAGGCGATAACCACGACGTTTTCTTCGATCGCGACAACCATTTCTACTACCTCGGCCCGAACGACGACGGCGGCGGGCCACCGCTCAAGCTGCCCACCGCCCAGCTTCCCGGCTGCACCGGTGCCTTTGCTCCTGAATCCTCCTTCGGCCGCGTCACCGGCAACAACGTCGTTTCCTGGGCCCCGTCTATCAACGACTGGTATGAAACCGTGAAGCTGAACTACGGTCACGATTTTACCAAAGGCCGCGCCACCTCACTTCCCGGGCCGGATGCCGCTCCCGGCGACGTTCCGAAAACCTGGCGCACCATGGACCAGATCCTCGCTTATTGGCAGGGCATGGGCGTGAACGGCTTCCGCGTGGACATGGCGCACATGATTCCGATGGAGTTCTGGCGCTGGTCGGTCAAGCGCGCCCGCGCCCGCCAGGCCGATGTGTTTTTTTCCGCCGAGGCCTACAACAACGACCCTGCGAAACTAACGGACGGCCATGTGCTGGAGGAACTCATCGCCGCCGGTTTCGATGCGGTTTATGACAAGCCGACCTATGACGCGCTCGATGGAATTTATGAACACGGAAAGTGGGCGAACGATCTCGACCCTCTCACATTCACCGGCGCTCTCTTCCACCAGTCGCTGCGATTTGCCGAGAATCACGATGAAGTCCGCCTCGCCAGCCATTTCACATGGGGTGGCGTTGGCATGAAAGTGGGTAAGCCCGTTAGTGCGGTGCTGTTCGCCTTGGGCCGCGGCGCAGTGATGCTCTATCATGGGCAAGAAGTCGGCGAACCCGCTGCCGGTGCCGAAGGTTTCGGCGGCGACGATGCGCGCACCACCATCTTCGATTACTGGTCTATGCCCGAGTTCACAAAATGGGTGAATGGCGGGAGATACGACGGCGGCCGACTCAGCGCCGAACAGAAAACACTGCGCGGTTGGTATGGGAAATTGATCCGCTGCACACAGTCGCCCGCATTCACCGCAGGCGAGTTCTACGGCCTCAATCACGCGAACAAAGAGAACCCACATTTCGGCCGGATAGGGGATGAGACCGTGTCCGGTCACTGGCTGTATGCATTCCTCCGCCACGATCCAAAAAGCGGCGAGTCTTTCCTCATCGTCGCAAATTTCAGCGGCTCAGAAACGCTCCGCAGCGTGAAGGTCAGTATTCCAGAAAATGCTTGGGCCTTCATGGGCCGCGAGAAGGACAGTCGCTGGAATTTTAAAGATCACCTTGATAGCGATTGGTCCGCCACCGCCCCGTGCGATATTCTGGCGAAAGAAGGAATCACTCTTCCCGACCTCGCCCCATGCAGCGCGATGGTCATCCAAATCTTATAGGCGTGATCACGGGTGTCCGGTTAACAGGATTTTAGATTTTTGAAAATCTTTGTGGTTGAATGAATTACGGATGAAAAACGATGTCACGCTTTTGAATTTTTTCGGTGATTCTGCCAGCGTCTGGTTCGATGAACACCGGGCGTTAT
>JBBRYQ010000110.1:0-11819 GCA_038237425.1 Verrucomicrobiales bacterium | reverse complement strand
GGATACCGTGCTGGAACGATCTGGCCAGGTGGACATCCTCATCAATGGCGCGGGAACGAATTCCCCCACCCCGTTTCTCGAAATCCCGGAAGAGGAATACCAGAAGATCATCGATACCAATCTCTCCGCCGTTTTCCGCGCCTGTCAGGTGTTCGGCCAGTACTTCGTCGATGAAGCACGCCCGGCGTCGATCATCAACCTCGGCTCGATTTCCGGCCTCAATCCGCTCTCCCGCGTCTTCACCTACTCCGCCTCAAAGGCCGCCGTGCACAACCTCACCCGCAACCTCGCCCGCGAGTGGGCCGACCGCGACATCCGGGTGAACACGCTGGTTCCCGGCTTTTTCCCCGCTGAGCAAAACCGCAAGGTGCTCGACGAATCCCGCGTGCTCGACATCCTCCGCCAGACCCCAGCCTCGCGCTTCGGAAACGCGGAAGAACTGATCGGTGCCACGCTCCTGCTTGCCTCCGCCAAGGCTGGCTCATTCATTACCGGCATGGAAATGATCGTCGATGGCGGCTTCCAGGCGATGTCGATCTGAGGCAAACCAGTATTTCAAATCACCCGAAAGCCCCTTCACTACGACGCTTGCAAGCACCTAAAAGCCGGTGTATTGCCTCCGCCGAGGCGGGAAATCCCGCCCTACCCCATCTCTCACATGATCAAGTGGATTCTCCAGAAAATCGTCGGTAGCAAAAACCAGCGCGAGGTGCGCCGCATTCGTCCGACTGTGGCCCGCATCAATGAAATCGAGGAAGCGCTTCAGCGCGAGCCAGTGGAGAAGCTGTTGGAGTTCACTGACAAATGGAAATCCCACCTCGCCCGCTACCACGCGCTCGAAGTCCCAGCAAAGCCATTGATCCAGCGCATGGAAGACGCCGAGTTGCGTGATGTGGTGGAACTTCTCGAAGCTCGAATCGGTCCGCTGCGCGAGGAGTTTCCCGCCTTGCCGTCCAGCATTCTCGCCACCGCATCGTCGATCGAGGCGGCGAAAGCAGCCTTCCACGACATCGAGCCGGAGTTCGGGAGATCCCGCGCGAAGTATTTGGAAAAGATCCTGCCCGAAGCGTATGCCGTCGTCAAAAACGGCGCACGCCGCGTTTGCGGGACCGAAATTATCATCAACGACCGCCCGATCACTTGGGAAATGGTTCATTTCGACGTCCAGCTCATCGGCGGCATCGCCCTGCACCGCGGCATGATCGCGGAAATGCAGACCGGTGAGGGCAAAACTCTCGTCGCAACCCTGCCGGTCTATCTGAATGCTCTAACCGGCATGGGAGTGCACGTCGTGACGGTGAACGATTACCTCGCGAAACGGGACTCCGAGTGGATGGGTTCACTTTTCCGCTACCTCGGACTCACCGTCGGCTGCATCCAGAACCAGATGCCACCATGGGAACGCCGTGCTGAATACTCGTGCGACATTACCTACGGAACGAACGCCGAGTTCGGCTTCGACTACCTCCGCGACAACGGCATGGCCTCCACCAAGGACGAGCAGGTCCAGCGCGGCCATTACCTCGCCATCATCGACGAAGTGGACTCCATTCTCATCGACGAAGCGCGCACACCGCTCATCATTTCTGGCCCGTCCACCCAGTCGTCTCATCAGTTTGACAAATACAAGCCGCTCGTCGAGCAGCTCGTGAAAAAGCAGACCGAGCTTTGCAACAATCTAGCTGCCGAAGCAAAGACCCTGCTGGAAGCGGGCGACACGGTCAGTGCGGGCCGCGCGCTTTTCAAAGTCAAACTCGGCCAGCCGCGCAACCGCCAGCTCATGCGCTACATGGAGGATCCCGACATGCGCCGCCTGCTGGAAAAATCCGAACTCTCGTTCTATCAAGACGCACAGAAGAAGGAGCTTTTCGAGCTGAAGGAGGAACTCTATTTTGTCATCGATGAAAAAGGTCACGACTCCGATCTGATGGAGATGGGCCGCGAATACCTTTCCCCGGGAGATCCGGAATCATTCACGCTCCCTGACCTCGGCACCCTTTACGCAGACATCGACACCAACCTAGAGCTCAACGAAGAACAAAAGCTCGCCGCCAAGGATGAACTCCAAGTGCGCATGGATGGACAAGCCGAGAAAATCCATAACATTTCCCAGCTCCTCAAGGCCTACTGCGTTTTCGAAAAGGACGTCCAGTATGTCGTCAAGGACGACAAGGTGATCATCGTCGATGACAACACCGGTCGTGAAATGCCGGGCCGCCGCTGGTCGGACGGTCTCCATCAGGCGGTCGAGGCCAAGGAAGGCGTCTCCATCGAGAAGGAAACACAAACCTTCGCGACGATCACCATTCAGAACTATTTCCGTCTCTATCAAAAGCTCGCGGGCATGACCGGCACCGCCGAGACGGAAGCCGCCGAGTTTCATGACATCTATCGTCTCGACGTGCTGCCGATCCCGACCAATGCAGCTAACATCCGCATCGACGACAACGATCAGGTTTTCAAAACCCGCCGTGAGAAATTCAACGCGGTCATCGCGAAAATCGAAGAAGCCCACGCGAAGGGCCAGCCGGTTCTCGTCGGCACCGCGTCCGTCGAGTCTTCGGAAACCCTTGCCCGCATGCTCAAGCGCGCGAAAATACCGCACGCCGTTCTCAACGCCAAGTTCCACGCCCAGGAAGCGGACATCGTTTCCCGCGCCGGCCACCTCGGCTCCGTCACCGTTTCCACTAACATGGCAGGCCGTGGCACGGACATCAAGCTGTCCCCGGGCGTGCCCGAAGTCGGCGGCTTGTTCGTCATCGGCACCGAGCGTCACCAGTCACGCCGGATCGACCGCCAGCTCCGCGGCCGTTGCTCGCGTCAGGGCGACCCGGGCCGCTCGCAGTTCTTCATCTCTTTCGAAGACGACCTTATGCGCAACTTCGCCGCAGCGGACCGCATGACTTCCATGATGGAGCGCTTCGGCATGAAGGAAGGTGAAGCCCTCGAACACTCGTGGCTCAACCGCTCGGTGGAAACCGCCCAGAAGCGCGTCGAACAACGCGATTATACCGGCCGCAAGCGTGTGCTCGATTTCGACGACGTGATGAACATGCAGCGCGAGGTCGTTTACGGCTACCGCAACGAAGTTCTAACGACCGAAGTCCCGCGTGATCTTGTCAACGAGATCATCGATGAAACCATTCCCGCCAAGGTTCACGAATATCTCGCCGACCGTGATGACAGCCAGCCCGACTACAACGAGCTGTTGCATTGGGTGAACGCCACCCTTCCCGTTAGCGTCACCGCCGAAGATTTCACCAAGACCCAGAACGAAGAAGCTATCTCCGCGATGCTCGTTGAAAAGGTGAAGGAAGCCTACACCAACCGCGTCGGCGATCTGCCACTCGAAGTCCTTGACCAGGAAGAACGCCGCATGGTGCTCGTCGCCATCGACAAACAATGGCAGGCGCACCTCTACAACATGGACGCCCTGCGCGAAGGCGTCGGCCTCCGCGCCCAGGGCCAGAAGGATCCGCTCATCGAATATAAAAACGAGGCCTACAACCTCTTCGTCACCTTGATGGATGGCATCAAGCAGGAGGCCCTTCAGAACCTCTTCCGCTCCGCTGCCAATCTCGAAGCTTTCCTCAAGCAGCTCCACAGCCAGCCGCAGATGCTTCAAGGCGGCGAGGAAGCGCTGACCCAGGACAACATGGCCGTTTCAGGCAGTTCCGCGAACATCGACCCATCCGCCATGCCCTCGCCGGAAGGAACCAAGCTGAAACTCAACATGCCCAAGCGCAAACCGAGTTTCTCGATCGAGACTACCGGCCGCAATGCCGAGTGCCCTTGCGGATCCGGCAAGAAGTTCAAGAACTGCTGCGGCAAGGAAGCATAAGAGACACGGGCATTCTTGCCTGTTATTCCCCATGCGCCTCGACCGCTTCCTCACCCGCCGCGGGCTCCATTCGTGCAAAGAGGTCGCACGGTTGTTAGCCGACGGCCGGGTGACGGTCGATGGAGAAACCGAAACGAACGGGCTGAGGAAAATCAGCCGTTTCAGCCGCATCCTACTGGATGCGGAAATCCTTCAGGAAAACGATGCGATCTATCTGATGCTACACAAGCCTGCCGGTCATCTGAGCGCCACCAGCGATCCCGAGCATCCTACCGTCATCGAACTCATCGACCATCCTCGCCGTAGCGAATTGCATCTCGCGGGACGTCTCGACCGGGCGAGCACCGGCCTGCTGCTGCTCACCAACGACGGCCGTTGGTCGAAACAAGTCACCGAGCCGGACGAGGAGATTTCAAAAATCTATCGGGTGACCACGCGCGATCCGATTTCCGAAGAAACCGCCGCCATTTTCACGCAGGGAATTTACTTCGCCTACGAGGACCTCACCACCCGGCCCGCGACGTTGGAGGTCATCACGCCGCACGAGGCGCTCATCAGCATCCACGAGGGCCGCTATCATCAAGTGAAGCGCATGTTTCACGCGGTCGGAAACCAGGTGCTGAGCCTCCACCGAGAGAGCATCGGTCCGCTGGTGCTCGACCCCGCCCTCGCTCCGGGCCAGTCACGCGATCTGACCGATAGCGAAATCGCCCTTTTCGTTCATCGTCCAGCTTTCTAGGATGGCTTATCCACCACTGATGGCACCGTAAAGGGCAGAACGATGAACGAAATTTTTCGTCCCCGGGTATTTTAAAATCAACCCACCGGTGGTGTCACTGGCGCATCCCTCTTCGCGGCAGAATGAGTCGCGGCGCGGTCCACTATCACCCGTGCTGCGAAATAGGCCTTGTAAAACTCCGGCTCGGTTTTCTTGAAACGAGTCATCATCTTGTCCAGCTCGTTCCGATAGATCCCGCGCACGAAAACGATCGCTTCGGGCAGACTCAGCGTGGCCACCCTGCGCTGCACCACCGCATCACGCGGGCTGGTCTTCATGCTATCGAATTTTGTGATCGCAGCGCCCAGGACTGTTAGCTCCGCCGCCGTAACAAGGTAATCCGAGGCCAGCACCGCCGCATTCTCAGCTGCCGCACCGGACACGCCTTTTGCAAAAACTAGCAGATCGCTATCCGCCAGCCGGTCAGCTGCAGATTTGGAGATTTCCACTTTCGCTCCTAGCAGGTGATCCTGCGTTTTGGCCGCCAGCGCGGACAGTTGGTCGGCCACATGTAGCATGGTTTCTTCGAGTGCCAGCTTGGCCGCCGCTTTTTCTGCTGCATCACCGGTGGGCACCTGCTCGCCCGCTTTCTCACGGATCACCGCCGTCCCGGTCTCCACCCGGCTCACTGCATCTGCGAATGCGGGAATGCCTTCCCACAAGGTTTTCTGATCGTCGAGCACCACGTTCGTGGTTTCAAACATCGTCGTCGTATTGTTCTGTTCTTGTGTCATGGTGCCTGCGATAAAAACTGATACTCTAGCGGAAGCCAAGCAGATTCGTCCGGGCGCCCCCCGCATTTCCCCGGCGTGCCGGAGTGCTCATTGTCACCCTACCCCGCCTCGTCCCGGCCTCTCTTATACCCACTTGTCACCGTTTCGCGCAGCTCACCGGACAAGCCAAGACACCCTCATAAACTCGCCGGAGCTCTCCCGGTGAATGCGCACTCGCTTCCGGCCTTCCCGAGCACCGTCCCGGAAAAACCGAGCGCGCATTGTAAGACTCCCGAGATCGATCCCGGGAAAACCGAGATTCTCCCCAGACTGCCCGCGATTCACCCCGGAAAAACCCCGAGGCCCCCGCACTTCCCCGTGCCGACTGCACAGCTCCCCGTTTATCATCTGAAAATCAACAAATTAGGAATACGCCATCCCTGATTTCACCTGAGCGGCGACGCTCTCTCCTGCTGACTACAACGCCCATCCTCCGGTGGGCTTGCAATTGAAAATCGAGAAATTCAGTCACTGTCCGACTTCCACAGCCCGCCTGATCACGTCCTCCAACCGTAGGCCGAGGCCCTTAGTCCAGCGCTGGAAAACGAGTAGCGTCGGCTGAACATTTGAACGCTCGGCGAGCGCCAAGTATCCGTGCGAAACACCTGATATGGCTTCCAATTGCCGGAAATCGATTTCCCGCGCCAGCCTTTCTTCCCGGAGAATCGCCTTAACACGAAAAACAAAAAGTTCATCCGCGTTCTCCGGGATTGCCGGGGAAGTGAGTGGACGACCCTTTCGTGGCGACATTTGGGCACACTGCGCTAAGGATGCATGTGCCCGGAGTCATTTTTGTATTGCGCTATATGTAGCGCATTGTCAGTTTGCTTCCACCATGATTCACGACGTGCCTTCTTTGTTCGTGTTTGTTCGTTTCAGCAATTCTGCCCCAAGAAAAAATGGTGTGGATTTCTCGTCCACCATCACATGGAACCGTCACTCAGATGGACTTGACTCGGTTCCGAGGAAATCCAGCCTCTCAATAATGAGAATTATAGGATTGTCGCTGCAGGTTATTTTATTTGCGTCGTTTGGAATCCCGTCCGCCAGCGGAGGAGTCTTAAACACCGAAGACACCTCCATCCCCGGCGCGATCTCGGACGGCAAGCCATCTCTCCCGGCACCTCCGCCGGTGTTGCCGGATTTCAAGATTAAAAGCACGGTGGTGCGCGAGTTGGATGTGGTCGAGCCGCCGCCGATGTCTGGACTGCCACCGGTCACGGGAACCATCATGGAGACGGTGCATTTGGTAGAGGACCCGAAGTTGCCCGATCCGTTACCGCCACCTGCGCCGCCTGATGATTCAGGGGCGAAGGTCCACATGGAGGATCGTTCCGACCAGCCCCGCTACCTTTTTCTCTCCGCCACCGTTTACGACCACTCGCGAACCTTGCTCCGGTGCCAAACCAGCGGAAATCCGGGAAAGGAAATCACGGCTTGGTCGAATCTCGATTTCAATTGTTTCAGCGGTTTTTCCACATTTTCGGTGAAGGGAAACGGCGGCGAAATCCGCTCTTACGAAATGATGGGAATGGGGATCGGCAACGAGGACACTGAGAAACGGACAGCGCTCCTCGTGCAGCACGATAGGGAAAATGAAGGACCGGAAATCCCGCCAATCCCCGATGGCGAACCTGCCTACGTGATCGTGGGCGACAACCCCGACAAGGAATCTGTGGAGATCGTCGAGGACCTGCACCAGCTCTATCGGAACGAGGGGCAGCGCATGAAAGAAGCCTATCTCGCACGGATCAAGGCGGAGGAGGAACGGAGGGCTTATCTGCTGGCCAATCCGCCCGTTCCGGAAGACAGGACAATCCATTTCTGGGAACGCGACCACCCCGTTGGAATGTCCGCCGACACCATCAAGAAAGAAGGAGGCAACTGATGAAACCAAACTTTAAAACCATCCTGACCCTGACGCCGGTTGTGTTCCTGATGGGACCGATTTCGGCGGACCCTGCTCCCCAGCCGCCGGTGATATTCACCCAAGGCTTGCAGGGGACCTTTGCGGCCGACTGGCAGGGAGTAGCAGGACGGATCTATTTCATGCAGTGGTCCACGGACCTCGTCACCTGGGAATACACCCCGTTCCTTGATTTTGGAGATGGAATGCACAGCCGCGGGCTTGAGAGTTCAACCGACAAATTTTTCGTGCGTTTGTTCACGGTGGATGATCCGGCGATCACCAGCCTTGATGAGGCGATGAATGCGGACTTCGATGGTGACGGATTGTCCAACGTTTTTGAACTGACGTTCGGTTACAATCCATACAGCACGGCATCGACAGCAGGAGGCAATGACAACGCGCTCGATCCCGAGGGCGACGGCATGACCAACGCTACGGAAAACATTCTGGCGCTCAATCCGATGCTCAAGGACAACCCGAAGCTGCTGCTCCAAGTGACGGAGGAATAGTCCCCGACTTTGTGCGAGCCAAACCCATTCATTCCGTTCCATTTCACACCATGCCTCAATTACCCTTTTTCAGGTTCCTAACTGTTCTGCTGGTTTTATCCACCGGAACGGCCTTTTCACAAAGCTTGGCGGATGTGCTGAGTTCCATCCAAGAGCGGCAGCGGGCCGTCGAACAATCCCGTCAGGTTTCCGAGTATTTGGCGAGCTTGAATGGAGGAACTCCTATGATCTCCGATCAGGAACTCATCGCTTGGACGGGACTTGAGTCAGTTGATTTCCCGGACGAAAGCGATCTATCAACTATCGGTATCGACGGCAGGGTGGCGCTGCTGAACCAGGCCGTCACCGAATTCAAGCGCGTTCAAAGGTCGTATTTCAATCTCCGGTCCGAGGATCTGGCCGCAGCGGCTCACTTGGGAGCGCTGCGCCCTTTCATGAGGGAGGATTTCCTCGATTTGGGTCGAGCGGATGCATCAACCTATCACACTGTTTTGTCGCAACTGGCGCAAGATGTCGTCAGGTTGCGGGTGCTTCCCTGGCCGGTTGCCGGAATCCCACAGAACAAATATTTTATCATCAACAAACATGAGGAAACAACCAACAGCTCGACATACCCGTATCATGTGACGGGAGTGAAGGTTAGCGATGACTCCACACCTTACAGTGGTTGGGCGGAGCCGGCCCAACTTGGCCCTTGTGTGGTGGACGGTGACCCCAACACATCGTGGAGCAGCACGACAGCGGGGGGCATCCTTTCGGAAGTATTCTACACCTACAATACTTTCAACAGCAGGGACTACAACGATAGCAGTTACGGACCTTACACCCTCCGGTTCCTGAACGCATCATTATCGTTCACTTCTTATTCAGATGCGATGATTCCAGCCGCGGTGCCAGGAGAGAGAACCGACCAGATCGGAGGCAAGGTCGCGCTCTTGTCCCACAACCTCTGGACTCCGGCAAAAACAACAGACTACGTCGGCTCCGACGGATGGAATAACCAAGACTCGGGATTCCTCGTGGAAGCGGCGGTTTCAGATTCGACAGGGGCAGTCACCCTGGCTGATCCACCTATCAAAGTGAAACTCGAATGGTTCGACAGCGGGGGAAGCACTTCGCGGCGGGGACTGCCGTCAGGCTTCAGCGATTACAAACACAATATCTTAGGTGGAACCACTGCTGATTGGCTGAAGAGCTGGGAAAAATTCTCGTTTGATGACCTGCGCGACCCCATCGTTCTGCATCGCCACCTCATGGGGGTGGCCGCGCCTAGTTTTGTCAAGGGGTTGAACTCCGGCACAAAACTGGCATCACTCGAATCAAGCGCAAAGTATTCCCGCCCGCCTTCCGGGGATGCGGTTCCTGTATTGAACCCCGCCCCAGGAATCCTTTTGGGAATTCCAATTGGGGTGGGCGTGAACGGCAACACCGGAGGATGGATTGGCTGGTCCCCCAGCGACATTATGTTTCACGGAACCCCTGCCAGCGAGATGCCAGGCTTCTACGCCAACTCCGCTAACACCCTTCTCTATCCTTTCGATGTGGCGTTCAGCACCCGACTCATCCGTTTCGATCATGCGGCCAACCTGCGCTTCATCGGCCCGGCCCAGGATTTCAATGTCGTTTATGAAACCTCACGCACCGCACGCGGCGCGTCCCTCCCGGCCACGGTTCCGACCAGCGGCGAGAGCAGTGCCAGTGGATGGGATGGTAGCAACGGACTCGATGATTCGGTCTATCCTCCGGCATGGAAAAACCACTTCTTTGCCGCATGGGATGCGCCCCGTCTCCGCCAGGTCATTTCGCGGGACTTCCTCGTTGATGTAACCTTCACCGGGCATTACTCGTCCGAAATCAAGATCTACCGGCGATCGGGTACCGTGATCCGAACGCCAGGCCAGCTTGAAACGCCGGTGGCAGCGAACTTGGTGAGAACTTTGGTTTGTTCCAATCCGGCGGCAGGAACCAATGCGTTGCCTGCGATGGCGGAGCGCATCGATATGATCGACGGGTCCAACAAGTATGAGGTCTGGCGGGATGGTCTCGAAACCTCTTTCTCGCCATCTACCCAAGCGATGCACTTCCAGATGACCGAGGGTTCCACGGTCAGATGGACAAGAAACATCGAATTTCCTACAGGTTTGGATGCGAAGATCACCACAACCCTTGATGCAGCCCCTTCATTGGTGGATGAGATTTCCGGGGCATGGCCTGCGGGCGAGATCTCGGGCGGCGGTCACCTTGGTTGGAACTGGTGGGAAAACAGGACTCCACTATCGTTCAAGCGGACCAGCGACGGGAAGGTCATCCAAATCACCAATACGATTGATGAGGAAAGTCCAGGTTCGCAATTGGGGGGCTATCCCGCCACCAGCTTGGTCAAGTATCCAGACCAACCCGATCTATCACTTGCTTGGAAAAGCAGTGGGCTGCTGGATTTTTCGGAGCAGGGAACCTGGCGGACCGATTATTCCAATTCCTCGGGAGGTCTCATTGCGGAAACAAAGCTCGGCGGATTCACCGGGCCGAAGACAAGCGTTGTTTGGATGGATTGGAGCGACGGTGAACGAAAAGTCAAAACCTACAGCTCGCCGGTCGGCAATGGATCGAAGGGAGGCCCTGAAACCTCTTGGAGTGAGATCGAGTATGGCAACTCCACCGGCACCGGATTGCCGGGCCTGCCCCATATCGTGAGAAATTCCGATGGCACAGGAACGACCTGCGAATGGGCTTGGGTCGCTCCAAGCAATGTGGACCAATTGACCCTCTCTCAAGGATCGCTCCCCGGAAATACGGTTACCCGAGGCACCCGAATCATTCAGGGAGTGAACGAGTGGGGGCATTCCACCGGTTCGGAATCCTATCTCATCAGCGGCACCACCCTTCAAACTGCGGGAAGTGTCCTCTCGGACTTCAATGCATGGGGAATGCCCGGCAACAGCGCGGATCACAACACGGGCCTCGGCTCCGCATGGACCTACTCGGGGAAATTGTCCCGACTCGCAACCGCCACCTCGCCGCTGGGGATTACCACAACATTCGGCGGTTACGATGCCTTTGACCGCGTTGGGAATGTCGCCGCCAATGGAATCAGCGCCGCGATCACGCACACCGGCTTCGGCAGTTCCGCCAGCATCACGGGTAACGCGACCGGCAGCATTTCTGACAACCGCGATGGACTCGGCCGCAGCCTAGGCTCCAACACCACCTGGAACGAAGTTCACGACGACATCACCATTACGCCTGGCAGCTCGTCAACCGACATCACCCGGGAAACCCAGCTTGGTACCTACCAGTCATCTGTCCGGACCGCTGACGGCTCCACATCATCCGCTTCCGGCCCCACCATTCCCTTTGGCGGCAATGACGGGACGAACCTTTCCGTTGAGGACGGACTCCTCAAAACCACCACTACTTTGCTTGATTCCGAAGGCACCCCCACGGATACCTTGACTACCACTTGGACCGATGCATGGGGCCGCGTCCGCAATACCACGACTTCTAGCGGCGACACCCAATTCCTCTACTCCGATCCCACATCCACCCTCCAGCGCACCCTCACCACCGAGCCATCCGGTCGCAAACTCATCACCGAGTCCGACCCTTACGATTCATCTGGCTCCATCACCCGCTCCGGCATCGACGTGGATGGAAGCGGCACCCTCGGTACCGGTGATCGCTACATCCAGAGCACCACCACCACCTCTAGCAGCGGCCTCGTCACCACCCTCAAGCTTACCGATGCCAGCGGCCTGCGTGAAATCCTCCGCACCACCTGGACCCCATCAGGAAACGTCACCGAAACCAAAATCAACGGCAACGAGGAAACCATCACCACCACGCCGAACTATACCACCAAGACCGTCACCACCACCTCCACCAAAGGCTGGAGCAAGACCGAATCGTTCAATAATCTCGGCCTCACCACCTCCAGCAGCCTATCTGGAGCCGCCACCCCCAGCGCGGATCTCACGCCCACTTGGCGGGCTGATGGGGCACTCTCCGGCGT
>JBBRYQ010000109.1:0-12154 GCA_038237425.1 Verrucomicrobiales bacterium | reverse complement strand
GTGAAAAATCAACGACGGAGCGCTGGATTCAACCGGCCAGCAGAGCCTTCTGCCGTCACACTCGCCGACTAACGTCAGCGCTCCCACCTTCGCGCCAAAAGATGCAGGTTGAAACTTCATCCGCCTCAAACCAACCTCCGCCCATGCCCGCCGAGCGCCTTTCCATCCCTCAATACGCCATGGCCCTCGCCCACGTTGCCAGCCTGCGCTCGGAGGATCCCTATCGGAAAGTCGGAGCCGCGGCGCTCGATTTCGACAACCGCGTCATCGGCACCGCCTACAATGGCCTCGCCCCCGGCTACAACCCACCCGCCAGCTTTTGGGACGACCGCGAGGCCCGCCAGAAATTCATGCTCCACGCCGAGGTGAACCTGTGCAGCCTCTTCCGCCGCGGCGAGGCGAAGATCGTGGCCACCACCACCATGCCGTGCACCGCCTGCATGCAGACGCTCTGCGCATACGGCATCAAGGAAATCTACTACCGCGAGATCTATCAAGTCTCCGACGCCCCAGAGATCGCCGCGCTCTACCACGTGAAGCTGGAGCAGATCACCGACTACCCACAAGCCCTCTGACGGACCGCGAAATTCATTTCGCAAGTCCATCCGCTGGCCGACGGATCACGGACCATTTGATTGGCAGGGTGCAGGAGCTGACGAACGGCGTGATACAGACATTCCTGTCTGTTCTTTCACAAGGCCGGGTAGGAAGAACAGACAGGAATGTCTGTGTCACGCCTTTGAAAACTGGCGAAATGAATTTCGCGGTCCATCACAAGAAAACCTTCACCCCGCCTGCCTTCGCACTCCGATAGATCGCCTCGATCAACGCCACGGATTTCCTCGCCTCCACGGCTGACACACTCGGCGCCCGGCCGTCTCGGATGGCGCTCACCACCTCCTCAAAATTCCGCTGGTGCTGGAGGAAATGGATCGCCTTCGGATCATTTGCGCCGAGGCCTCCCACGCCACCGCTCATCAGCTTTTCATGCACCGTAGCATCTTCCGCCATCGCATTTTTGAAATCCCAGACCTCGAACGATTCATCCGCTAGAAACGCCGAGCCTTCCGTCCCGGAAAGCTGGATGCGCGACGGATGGCCGCTGGCGGACCACGTGCAGGTCGAGCCCTCTATCACTCCGCGCGCGCCGTTTTCAAATTCCAGTATCGCGATCCCGATGTCCTCCACCTCGATCCGCTCATGCGCGAGGCAGGCTGTCATTGCCTGCACGGATTTCACCGGACCAGCCAGATGGAGCAGTGCGTCGATGCTGTGGATGCCCTGGTTCATCAGCGCACCACCGCCGTCGAGTGCCCACGTCCCGCGCCAACCGGCGGAGTCGTAGTAGGCTTGGTCGCGGAACCATTTGATATAACAGGATGCGGATGTCAGCCTGCCGAAGCGCTGCTTTTCACAGGCCATTTTGAACGCCTCCATCGCCGGGTTGAAGCGGCGATTGAGAATGGCGGCGAGCGTTCTTCCACTGGCTGCCGCAGTTTCCATCAGCTCATCAACGCGGGCGGTGGAGATTTCTAACGGCTTCTCACAGAGCACGTGCTTGCCGGCTTTAAGCGCAGCCATCGCCGGATCGAAATGCGCGCCGGACGGAGTGGCGATGGTGACGATTTCCAACTCCGGATCGGCGAGGAATTCATCGATGTCGGAAAACGCGCGCACGCCGTATTGCGAGGCGAGTTTCTCCGCGCTTTCGAGGCGGTGGTTAAAAACGGAAATCAGCTCGCTGCCATCCATCGCCGCGATGGCGCTGGCGTGGATGCCGCTGATACTGCCGGTGCCGATGATGCCGAATTTCATAATAGTTAGACGTCGATGGCGTGGCTGGGAAGCTCGCCTGTTTTCCGCGAATTGCGGCCGTAAACCAGTTCGAACAACGGCGTGGCCATCAGTGTGGTGACGATTGCCATCACGACGAGAATCGAAAATAGCGGCTGGCCGATCACGCCCGCCTTGAGGCCGATGTTGATGATGATCAGCTCCATCAGCCCGCGCGCATTCATCAGACTGCCGACGGCGAGAGCAGTGGCGTTGTTTTCTCCATTCAGTCTGGCGGCCGCCCAACAGGCCACGCCCTTGCCGAGGATCGATGCGAACAAGATGGCGATGGCGGGAAACAGATAGGATGGCTCGGCGAGCACGTTGAGTTGCGTTTTCAGACCGGAGAAAGTGAAGAACATCGGCAGCAGGAAAACGACCGTGAAGGGTTCGATCTTCTTCCTGATTTCATCGGCGAAAATCCCGCGCGGCATGGCGATGCCGAGGATGAATCCGCCGAACACCGCGTGCACGCCGATGATGTCCGTGTAATAGGCGGAAATGCAGAAAAGCGCCAGCACCACCGCCATCATCGCCTGCGAGACTTCTCCGGCCTTTTCCGCCTTCGCACCGAAGCCAGCGAGCAATTTCCTACCCACTGTTAGCATCAGCGTGCCATAGAGAATCGCCCCGCCGATCGCAATCACCTGCGGGCCGATCTGAATTCCAAAAAACACCACCGGCTGGGTAGCCCCAAACGTCGCCAGCACCACGGCCAGCACGCACCACGCCGCCGCGTCATCGATGGCACCGGCTGCTAGGGCGAGTGTGCCAAGCGAGCTTCCTGATAGACCGCGCTCGGAAATGATCCTCGCCAGCATCGGAAAGGCCGTGATCGCGATTGCCGCGCCGAGGAACATTGCCGCCTGATAGTATTGCGTTTTCGCCGAAAATAAACCGGGCACTTGCACCAGCCACAACGTCAGCAAGCCGCCGAGAATGAACGGCACCACCATGCCCGCGATCGATACACAAGCAGCACTCCGCGCGCGCGAGCGGAAATGGGAGATTTTGAATTCTAACCCTACGAGAAACATATAAAGCCCCACGCCGAGCTGCGCACCCACCTCCAGCACCCCTCGGCTTTCCTGGGTGAAAATAAGCGCCGCCGAGCCCGGCCACAACAATCCGAGCAGCGACGGCCCGAGAATCACGCCCGCGATCATTTCCCCCACCACCTGCGGCTGCCCGATCCTCTTCGCCACGATCCCAACCAAACGACAGGTCAACAAGATGACCGCCATCTGAAGGAAAAACGCAGCGGGGAGGTTGTGCACGGTGGGTTTGTAAAATGGGCTTCGCGGTGGAGTCGAGAATTTCGGTGTGTAGCTGTGGAAAACCGCCATGATCGCAGAAGGTGGCCCGCACAGAGGACTGTGCGGACCACTGCCAAGGTATTCCTCGACTCCATGCGGCCGTGGAATCAGATTTCTCCCCGATGCGCCGCACGCAAACCGTCCACACCCGCTTTCAATCGCTGGAGATCTGGAAATCGGATCAGGCGACTGAATTTCGGGTGGCGGGGGCGATCCATGCGTTGTTTCACCGGAAGCGATTCCTGACGGGGCTGGCGTGGGATCTGATCGCGGCCGCGGCGCTGCTGCGCAAAGACGGGCCGCCGCGCTCAGTGCTGATGCTCGGGCTGGCGGGTGGCACGGCCTACCGGGTGCTGCGGCATCTGCTGCCAGATTGTGAGCTGACGGCCATCGATATCGATCCGGAAATCGTCGGGCTGGCGCGCGAGCACATGGAGCTCGATGCGCTCGGGATCGAGGTGGTGATCGGCGATGCGTATGGCTGGCTGGCGAAGAACAGGCGGAAATTCGACGTGGTCTTCGACGATATCTATCTGGCTGGAAAAACCGACGTCTTCCGGCCACGGGCGTGGAATCCGGAGCTGATGGAGCATTTGAAAAACGCGATGGCTCCCGGTGGCTTGCTCGCGGTGAATTTAGTGACTGGCGAGGGCCACCGGACGATGCAGTCGCTGACGCGGAAAATTCTATCCGAGGCATTTCCGGTCGTGCGCAGCCTGCGGACGCCGGAAGGCATGAACGAGGTGCTGGTGGCGGGCGACGCGGTGGCTACGGGCCGGCAGCTTGAACCTTACAACGAGCTTTTCCAGGACTGGCGGGATCGCATGTATTGGGATCGGGTGACGGTCCGCCGAATCTGATTTTCCATGCAAGATCCCATTCACGAGCTTTACGAGAATCACGTCTATCCGGCGATGAGTCATCCTCTATCGGATCCGGCGGTGAGCGCAGTGGTGGCGAGGATGGGTGGCTTGAAGACGCCACATCCGGCGCGGGCGCGGGTGTTGGAGATTGGCTGCTGTTCGGGGCACAACCTGATTCCGCTGGCGATGCGCTGGCCGGAGAGTGAGTGCCTCGGCATTGATCTGGCGGAAACTTCGATCCGGGATGCGAGCGCACGCGCGGCGGCGGCTGGAGTTTCTAACGTGAAATTCGAGACTGCGGATCTGCGGAACTATCAGCCGGAAGCGCCGTTTGATTTCATCATCGCTCATGGATTTTTCTCATGGGTGCCGGATGAGGTGAAGGCGGCACTGCTGGTGTTTTGCCGGGAAAACCTGAGCCCTTCTGGCATTGCGACGATCAGTTTCAATCTCGAATGCGGCTGGGCGGCGCGGTTTCCGGTCATTCAGAAAGTGCGCGCGATCCAGCAGGCGGGGGGAGGGGATGTGGTTTCATCGTTGGCGATTCTGCGACAAGTGATAGAAAAGGATTCACCGGAAATTGCGATCATCGATGACATGCTGGCGAAGGGCGCGGCGATTCTTGCGTTCGATGACTTCGGCCCGGTGAATGATCCGTGGCCGCTTGATAGATTCGCCCAAGCGGCAGCGAATGCGGGGCTGCGATGGCTGGGTGAATCGGATCCGGGAGAGAACATTCCATCGGAACTCAGCGATGAGGTGGTGGAGAAACTTGCAGAAGCGATCAAAGACCCGCTGGCGTTCCAAATGGCAGCGGACGCCGCGGCCGGGCGGACATTTCACTCAGGTGTGCTGTGCCGCAGTGATGCTCTGCTAGAGGAGCCGATTGGTTTGCGCATGGTGCTCGAATTTTCCGTCAGGTCGGGTAAGGAGCCCAAGGATGCGGATGCCTTGGAAATCTGGCAGACGATCGCTTCGTTTGCGCCGGCGTGCGTACCGGTGCGGGAGGTGATGAAAATTCTGCCAGAGCGCGATCTACGGGAGTTTACGAGCTTGATTTTCGACGGCATGATAAACGGCTGGCTGCTGCCAAGAATTGAGCCGGTGAAATATGATCCTCAGCCCGCCGCATCGCTGCGGCTGAATGCGTTCCGCTTGCTTTGCGCACGCGACGCCTTGCCGCTGGTGGATGCATGGCACAAGCCATTGCTCTTTCACGAAACACATTACGCCGTGCTCGCCGCAATGGACGGCACGCGGAGTTTCATGGAGCTGGCCGCGCTTTCAAAACAACAATGTCCCAAGCTGGCCTTCGAGCCGTGGCTCCGGCATCTCGCGGGGCGAGGGATGTTTTCCTAGCGGAAAATCACTTTGTGCCGCGGACCTGATGATTGCAGCAGCTTCTGTCAGGGCGCATGTTTTCCGGCAGACATTTGCAGGATTGCTTCATCGTCATCGGATCGATCGGCGTGACGGTGCGGCATGAACTGGCGAATAGTGCCAAGGCGACGATTGGGAACAGCAGTAGGGATTTCATCGGATCAGGTGGGTGTGGGCTGAGTCCTACCAAACCGAAGTGGCAAACTCCAGAAATCTCTTCGCCCCGAAAATCAGGAAATCGGCTGCACGTTTGGCACCGATGGCCCTTCCGCCTGCTTAAAATGCGTTTTCGCGCGGGCCATGAAGGTGCCGAGGCAAAGATCGGCGACGGGCAACACCACATTGAAATTCTTGTGCATGTAGCGGTGGTGCAGCAGATGGTGACCGTTCAGTCGGCGGAACCACCAAGGTTTTTCCACGCGGCGAGCTTTTGGCAAGTGCATGCACCAATGAATGTATTCGTAAAAACAGTAGTAGGAAGCGAAGGCGAGGAATCCGCCGAGCACGAACGCCCATTGCCCGGTGAACCAGGAGAGGATGCAAAAAGGCGTGACACCGATGAGAATGATCAACGGGCCGTTCCACCAAGCCATCGGGATGGTTTCCTTGTCCTTTTCATCGATCAGGTGATAGGTCTTGTCCGCTTTGAATGTCCCGTGGTGGACGATGGCGTGGGCTTGGAAGGCGTAGCGGAAACTGCCGACCGGGCGGTGCATCACGTATTTATGGAGCGTCCATTCGAAGAATGAGGCGAAGATGATACCGAAGGATAGGCCGGCAAGGCACCAAAGGATGAAAAAGAGCATGGAATTGATGTAAGGAAAATTTCTGGGACGCAGGACGGCTACACGGGCGGGAGGAGGCTGACAAGCCCGATTCTGAGGCAAACGAGTCAGAAAGTGAACGGAAGCCAGCCTACTCCTTGTAACCCGATCCTCGCGGTGGAAAACTCCGGCGCAAACACCAATATGAATCTCCCATGCCATTGATCGGAAAATCCAGCTACCGAGCACCACCGTGGCTGCGCGGCGGGCATGCGCAGACGATTTTTCCCGCGCTTTTCAGGAAATGCCCGCGCGTCACCCAGCGGCGCGAACGTCTCGAACTCCCGGACGGTGATTTCCTCGATCTCGAGTGGTCGGACCAGCGCAGTGATCGGCTGGCCATTCTTTCGCACGGACTCGAGGCCCACTGCGGCACGGAATACATTCAGGGCATGGCCGCCGCGCTGGTGAAAAACGGCTGGGACGTGCTGGTCTGGAACTTTCGCGGCTGCGGCGAGGAGCCGAATCGACTGCTGCGCATGTATCACAGCGGCGCGACGGAGGATCTCGATGCGGTGGTTTCCCACGCACTATCCCGCCACCCGGCTGCGGAGATCGACCTGATCGGCTTCAGCCTGGGCGGAAATCTCACGCTGAAATACCTCGGGGAAAATCCTCCCGCGCTCTCCCCTCGGCTGCATCGGGCGGTGGCGTTTTCCACCCCCTGCGATCTGGCTTGCTCGTCGCGCACGCTCTCGAAATTTTCCAACAAACTCTACATGGAGCGTTTCCTGATCAATATGCGGGCGAAAATCCGGGCGAAAAAGCGGATGTTTCCCGAAAAACTCGACCTGCGCGGACTGAACCTCATCCGCACCTTCCAGGAATTCGACGACAGATTCACCGCGCCGATCCACGGTTTCCGCGACGCGGCGGATTATTGGAAACGCAACAGTTCGCGGCAGTTTCTCCCGCAAATCACGATTCCCACGCTGCTGGTAAACGCGGTGAATGATCCGTTTCTCGGCCCGGGCTGTTATCCCTACGAGGAAGCGGCGGTGAGCGATGTGTTTCACTTCGAAGCGCCTGAGGAAGGTGGGCATGTCGGGTTTTCACCAGCCGGCGGGGTGGGGGAATTTTGGTCCGAGAGCCGGGCCGTTGGATTTTTGAAGGAGTCGTGACCGGGCGGGTTCTTTCGGCTTGCAAGGCGGGATTGAAGTTAGCGTGGTGTTAGATATTCGTATGATTACCCGCATGTTTTCAGCCGTCTTGCGCGGAGTCGGTGCCCAGGAAGTTGAGGTGGAGGTCAACGCCCGTGGCGCGGTCAAACCGATCGTGATCATCGTGGGAAAGACTTCCACAATGGATGGCCCATTGCTAATCCGACGAAGGTTGGATCAGTGGACAATTTCTTCTGCCGAAATCAGAATTTATGTAGCCGAATGTAACGCTTGCGTCCTTCTTTGAGCGGCGTGTTGTCATGCACCTTTAGCATTGAGGAATTATTGGTCAAAATCGTGGTATGGTCTTCACCGCTATACCAGTCAATTAGATTTGGCGACACTTCGATTGTTGGGAGGTGCGCGTTTGAATCCTTCGACTTGAGGACGGTCATCGTGAGGTAATTCAACCCAGCAATTCTTTCGATAGAAGTAATTGCTTTCCATTGGGAGTTCACGCTTGTCGGTTCATCGGCGAGGGCAGGAGCAAAGTTTGAAGCGGCTTGTGAATGGTTTGCTGCAGCGCGGGTTACGGTGATTTTGTAAGTTTTCTTTGAGCCGTCCTCTGCCGTCACCAGTATGGAAATGGTGTTTTTGCCTGTTTTTACGGCGATATCTTTGCTACTGCCCGATTTTACGGTGCCTCGATTGATCGTGATATTCGCCGCAGCGCTCTTCGCGGTGGGAGTGATCTTGATCGATTTTGTGGCGTTTGGCACCTTAGCGGTGTAAGTCGTGGTGGATGAGGTGAATTTAGGACTGAGAATGCTCCCTTGAATCGCAAGCTTGGACAAGATGGCTACGGAACTTGCCTTGGTGACGTTGAATGCGCGAACTACAGGCTGGGCGGGGGATCTGGAATTGTTTCCAGACTGGGTGGCAATTATGAGGACCGTTCCGTTCCCGATTAGTGTAAGGGTGTTTCCAGAGATGGTCGCCGGACCGTGAATGACTTTGAACACGACGGGAAGGCCAGAACTCGCGGTCGCTAGTACTCGGAAGGGTTTGCCGGGATAGTGGTGATCCGGCTGTGGACCGAAGGCGATGATATTTCCATTTAGTGATTCATATCCGCTAATAGAAACTGCCAATGGCTTGGTGAAGGAGTTACCACTTTCGTCTTTCACCATCATCCGCACGGAATAGGTTCCTGGTGCGAGCGAGGATGGATTACGTGCCACGAGCCGATCGCCCTGAATGGCAAACAACGAGTTGTCTGTTTGGCCAGGTCCGGCGACGAGCGTATAGGCGAAGATCACGCTGTCGGAATCCAACCCGGCAAGCCGGCAGACGGTGGGATTTCCAACCGTTGGTATGGAATCTGAATCACGAAGCCACAAATCGGTCGGAGCGACGGTGGACTTCGGGATCGTTTGTCCGAGGTTTACTTGGATGGGGTTTGGCGTGGCATCCCCTCCCGCGGTGGTGGTAGGTGACCCAAAGAGATATTTGATCCCTTCGCCCCATGCCCAAATCGAACCGTCGGACTTGATGCAGAAGCTTCGATTTCCCGAGGCTCCGATCCACGAAATGCCAGTTGCCACTTTGGCGGGTGACAATATCGAGGATGTCGAGCCATTGCCGAGTTGGCCGTATGTGTTCGATCCGGTGGCCCAGAGCGTGCCATCCGTCTTGAGGAAAAAACTGTGCCTGGACCCGGCAGCCACCATTTTTACGCCGGACAAGATGTTGACAGCCTCTGTGCAGTCCGTTGTCGAGCCATTCCCGATTTGCCCAGAGCTATTCTCGCCCCACGCCCAGGCGGAACCGTCCGATTTCACGAAGAGCGTTTGTCCGAATCCGAAAGTATAATCGCCCTCCTGACCGGCCGCCACCGATACCACATTCGTTGCAATCGGTCCTTGGAAATAGTGCCCGTTTGGATCAACGATAAAAGGAGCTTCATGACTGCCTCGTTTTGCGTAGATGTAGGGGTCTCCATAGGCCAATAGCGAGCCATCCGCCTTCAAAAAGTATCCAATAAAATTTGTAAAAGCCCCCAATGGTGATCCCATAGCCATCGCTTTGACACCGTTGATCAATTGCTGCGGCGTCGGATTGTTATAGCTGGTCGTCCAGACTGAGCCATCGGTCTTGAGGTGATAAGTGTAGGATGGGCCTGCCGCGACAGCGGCGATGCCAGTCATCACTTGGATAGGAGCGCCTTGATCATACAATGCTATGGACCATAGCGATCCGTCCGGCCTAAGACAGAGGGAGCTATTTGAACCTGCGTCAATGGCGGAAACTCCGTTCATGATGTTGTCCATTTTGTAATAACCCTTCGAGCCTACACCTGGATCAAACGTCCAAGCTCCGGGTCTCCAAACAGAGCCATTGGTCAAGAGGAACAAAAAGTTCCCGTCTACGGAAGCTGAGACTGCCGCTCCCGACGACAGCGTCACGACCTTGATGGATGCGGCAGAGCTATCCGTGTGCCCGGCAGCATTGCTGACCCTCACCCAGTAGCTTTTCCCGGAAGCCAATCCGGGCGTTGTCCAAAACGCCTGAGTTACTCCGGCGACAGGAGAAGCTGTGGACCCGCTTGCTCCTTCATACCACTGATAGGTGAGCGACGCACCACGGGCATTCACGGTCAACGTGGCCATATTCCCCGGAGAAATCGATGCTGAAACAGGTTGCTCCAATATCGAGGGGGGGCCGGCGACGGGTGATTGAATCTGGATTTTTTGTATAACGGGAGGAGCACTTGCCCACTTCCCGTTTCCCTCTTGGATCGCTCGTATCACCACTTGACCCTGACCGCCGGTCAAAGTGACGCGATTGCCCAAAAGTTGTGCCGGTCCCGACAACAGTTGGAATGTCACCGGCAATTGCGACGAGGAAGAGCCCTTAAGATTGAATGGTGCCGCTGAAGCGGACAGCGACGAAGGCGCGGAAAATGTGATTTTCTGCGTTGTGGAGCCTTGCGCCCAGCTGCCTTTCTTGAGCTTGAAATTTCCGGCGTCCAGAACGTAGAGATTGCCATATTGATCTTGTGACATCGCAGCGGGAAAGGTGAACTTCGCGAAGCGACCTGTGCCTGACACGTCACCGGGGGATTCGGAACCCGCGACCGTGATCACTGCACTTCCACTTCCACCCGCAAGTCGGATCCGGGATCCGTCGGCGACCAGGATCCCGCCGCTTGGATTCAGGGTCATTCCTGTGATATTTCGGAACCGCGCTTCATTTGCGAACCCGTCGCTGTCACCCGATTGATCCGTGCCAATATAGGTTCCCCACCCGTTGTAGTTGTTCGACCACCTAATTTTGGTAAACTCTGCCACATAAACAATACCGGTCGGGGAAACCTCGATGGCATGCGGAGCTAGGAAGCTGAGAGTAGAAGGGGAATGCAATCCGCCAGTTTCCGGGGAGCTTAGAGGTTGACCTGTGCCATAGGAGGACACGAATCCATCAGGACTGATCTTGCGGACCATATTGTTGTTGGTATCCGCGACCCACACCTGCCCATCAGGAGCCACAGCCACTCCTTCAGGAAAAGCGAAGCTGGCATCGCTCCCGAGGCCGTTCGTGCTGCCCACGACTCCGGAACCTGCCAAGGTGGTGACGGTGCCGTCAGGAGCAATTTTGCGGATCATGTGGTTTCCGCTGTCGGCCACGTAGATGTTCCCGTTTTCGTCGGAGTCGATCCCGGTCGGGGTATTAAAGGTTGCCTGCGCCCCCGGTCCGTTGTTTTTTCCCGGCGATCCGGTCCCAGCAATTGTCGTCACCTTTCCATCAGGATCAATCTTGCGGATCTTATGATTGCCAGTATCCGCGACGATGGCATTGCCCAAGGCATCAATGGTTACACCTGACAAGGCAGTGAATCCGAACTTTGCCAGTGATCCGATGCCATCGAGATCGCCTTTGATTCCGGACCCGGAAAGGTTCCAGAAATTGATGACATGGGTTTGATCGTAGATCGTGCTGCCGGAAGCGGCTTTCTTGGCATAGGCATATTGCCCGACGTGCCAGATGCCGGTTGCGCCACCTTCCAGGGTGTAGGACTCGGAATAGGTCTTGTTCGGGATGGGTTCGCTGTAGCTGTAGGGTCCCTCGCCCAAGGTCTCTTGGTAGGTGACCGTGTAAGTGAAGACCTTGTTGGCACTGTCGGTGGACCAGGTGAATCGGGTTCGCAGGACGAATCCGGGGATTTCCGGTCCGAAATCCACGTCGAAGGTGCTCTCCTCGCCCGGTGCGTTGAGCGTCCATCGAGCGCTTGGATCCGTCGTATTAGTTCTTTCCCAGAATCCGACAAGCCGTTCGTCGCTGGCATTTGCCGTTCCGCTAACTATGATTGATGCGATGGCAAGGATTGCGAGATTGCGACTGTAATTTAGTAGGGATTTCATTCGTCTAAGGAATTGCTGTTTGCGGGGAGCTCCTGAAATAGCCACTGAGTTGGGAAAAAAGCACCCTCCAGTCTACTTAGAACCCGTGCCGGAGCCGCTGATAGGGGCGCCCTTGGCTTGGTAATTGAACTGGACTTTATAGAGGCCGTTGACTTTTTTGAAGGTCGCGTTTCCGGTTCCCTGGCTGGAGGAACAGGCCACGGTTTGCAACGGGCTGTTATCATTCAGGAGCTTGCTAAAGATGAAGGTGAAGGCGGTAGTGTCGCCGTCGTTGAACTTCAGGGAGTATTTGCCCGTCTTGTAACTGGAAACTTTCACGGTTCCGGTGAACGAATACTTTTTTCCGTGGTCCGTTTCGGTGCCGGTGACTTTGTAGGTTCCATTGATGCCGGCGTGGGCGGCTGGAGCGAGGATGAG
>JBBRYQ010000108.1:0-12336 GCA_038237425.1 Verrucomicrobiales bacterium | reverse complement strand
CGACATCCTGTCTCTCGGTCGCCCTCCGTCGTGGCGACGGGCGGAACCTAGGCCAACCCACCGCCTCGGGTCAACCCATTTTGTGGTCCTTTATTCGTTTTTTTTGCACTCATCCCCTAATCCCTTCTGGAATATAGGATTGGTGGCTTTTTTTTTCCAAAAAACCATCGGCTAACCCGGTTTTAGTTAGGAAAATTGATTTTGAATTCTTCAATTTCGAGCATGAACCGGTGACAAAATAGCCACTTCCTGCGAACCTACGATAACTCCAGTAGTTTAGTCCCCTTCCGGCAGACTCTTGCGCAGACGAATCGTCACTGCGAACCCACCAGTTTGAGGGAGGGAGGCAAATGCTTCCCCGCCGCAGGCTTCGATTGCGGTGCGGACGATGGCGAGTCCTAGACCGCTGCCACCGGTATCACGGCTGCGCGATCGATCGGGACGGTAAAATGGCTCGAAAAGCCTTGGCAGCTCATCGGCCATAACGCCCGGGCCGTCGTCCATGACCGTGATCGTTACGTAATCGCCACTTTCCACCGCAGAGATCGTAACTTTTGCAGTCAAACCAGCATGGACGCCGGCATTTCGGATGAGGTTACCGAGCGCGCGACTGAATAATGAAGGATCCGCAACTGCTATCAGATCCTGCGGCACGTTGATTTCAAGAGCAAGATCGCCCGCTTCACGAGCTGCGACTTCGCGAACAAGCGGCTCGATCCGCACGCACTCCCGGCGCGGAATGCGGTTGCCCGCACGGGAAAATGCCAAGATTTCCTCCACCAACGTGGCCAGTTCCTGAGTATCCGATTCGATCGAAATAAGTTGGTTCCGCGCCGTTTCACCCAGCTTTATTTCCAAAATGCCCAGGCCGGTGCGAACTCTTGCCAGTGGTGCACAGAGCTCATGCGCCGCGTCACCAAGAAATCGTTTTTGCCCGGAAACCAGATGATCCAACCTCACCGCCATCGTTTCGATTGCCTTGCCCAGATTCCCCAACTCGTCATTTCCTCGAACCGGCAGGGTGATTTTAAAATCACCAGCAGCGATCCGATCCGTCGTGATCGTCAGTCGATGGAGATAGCGGGTAATGCCCCACACAAAAGGCGTCCAAAACGCCAGACTCAACGCCAGCACCGCCAGCCCGCCCCATAACCATGGCTTGAAATCAAAAAACATGCCCGATCCATCCAAGTTATCGGCCCGGATGAGGAGGAGATGCTGTCGAAACGTCTGACCGAAATGCCCCGGCAGCAGGATCTCAACTCCCGCCCAGTAGCCGTCACCGCCCTCACCTCTCAGCAGAAAAACCGGACGGCTCATGGGCACATCCCGAGGCGGCATAGGCCCGCCACCGTTTCTATCACGGCGACCAGCCCCGGGAGGCGGACGATCTCCGGGAAATCCATCGATAGGCATTCCTTGGTCGTCCAGAAACTCAGGGTCATCCGGACCACCTCCCAAACGGCCGGGCGGCGGACCTCGCCGGGGCGGCGGGCCGGGCGGCGGCTGTGATAATAGTGCACGTTGTTGGACGTTTGCTGGAAGTCGGATCGCAAATGACTTCGGGTCGTCATAATCAAACATTGCCGCCGCCACCTTCTTCCGGTCAGCCATCACGTTGAGCGACGCGTCCCATTTCGAGCGCGGCTGCACAGCAATCTCCTCCCGCGCAGCCTCCCCGAACGCTTGCAGCCGCTCACCCGCCGCTCCGCTGAGAAGCGAATCCAGACCAAGGCGCAACTGCCACCCGACAAAGGCCGCGAAAGCGATCGCGAGGATAAATAGGTGCAGCAAAAGCCAACCTAACACCTTTGCCATTAGCGGAAAATGTGGACGTCCTCTCATGACCGAGCGAGGTCCGGGGTTTCAGGTTCGTGGAGCGAATAGCCGATCCCACGGATCGTGCGGATGAAACGCGGGTTCTTCGCATCGTCTCCCAGTTTTTTCCGCAGCGAGGACACATGTACGTCGATCGACCGGTCAAATATATCGAACCGCCGCTCAGACACTTCTTCTATCAACCGCTCGCGGGTTTTCACGCGGCCTTTCGATTTGAGCAACGCCGCAAGGATCGCGAACTCCAGCGTAGTTAGATCGAGCGGCAGATCACCGAGGATCACCGTGTGCGTCTCCTCACAGAGCCTGAGAGTGCCGGCGACTAGCTCGCGGACCGCACCGCCGGCAGGCTGCTGGACGCGCGAACGACGGGTGACCGCGCGCAGCCGGGCGAGCAGCTCCCGTGAGGAAAATGTCTTCGGCAGATAGTCATCGGCACCGATTTCGAGACCCACAATGCGGTCTGCCTCATCGCCCAGCGCCGTAAGCATGAGCACCGGGACGTCGGATGTTTTCCGCAGCTCGCGCAGAACCGCGAAGCCGTCCATGCCGGGCATCATCACGTCCAAGATCATAGCCGTGTAAGGCGTGGCGAGCGCTTCGGCGAGTCCGTCGGGCCCGTTATGGCGGAGTTCCACCTCGTATCCCATCGGCGTAAGATAGTCGCGGATCAGCCCGGCGAGCTTGCGGTCATCATCCACAACGAGGATGCGGGGATTGACTAGAGTTTCCATCGTTAGGCACTTATTAGCAGGCGTCGGCCGCCCTCGCCCACTGGTTTTACAAAAAATTAACAATTTTGGCCAAATTCCACACACGGCGTTCACATGCGTGCGGTTTCATCCGTCACAGTTCCCGACGGAACGAAGTTAAAACACCAACCTACGAAACTCATGAAAACAGCCCGCATCCACCTCATCCTCGCCGTGCTCGCCACCGTCACCGCGAACGCCGCTGAGCCCAAACCACCCATGGACCGCCGCCCACCGCCGCAACCGCTTCTCGCGGCACTCGACAAGAACCGCGACGGCGAGCTTTCACCTGACGAAATCACCAACGCCCCGACCGCCCTCGACGCACTCGACAAGGATGGCGACGGCGCTCTCTCCCCAAAGGAAATCAAAGGCAAGCCGCCGAAGAAAGCGGCCGCCGGCGAAGCAGCAGCACCACCACCAGACAAAATGGGCCCACCACCGGTGATCCTCAAGACTCTCGATCTCGATAAGGACCGCAGCCTCTCCGCCGATGAAATTGAAGCAGCTTCCGAGTCCCTCCTGATGCTCGACAAGGATAAGGACGGCACCCTTTCCCGCAAGGAGCTCAGTCCCGGTAAACCACCGAAAGCCGACCCCGCCTGATCGCCGAACTTCATCCCGCCTCGGTAAATTTCCTGCCGGGGCGGGATTCGCTCTCGATTCGGACCTGGACTTTTAGATCATTCCACCCGTTTCCTGAAAAAGCCGAATCCACCTTTCCCCTCAACTTGCCAAAGTCATGAAAATCTACCACATCCCATGGTTCCTCGCGCTGATGCTGAGCGCATCCGCCTATGCCAAGCCACCTAACGGCCACGCGGACCGCGGCCCTCAAGGTCCACCACCGGGCCCACCTCAAGGACCGCCATTGCTCATGGTGCTGGACACCAATCGCGACGGAGTGCTTTCCGATGACGAAATCAAGGCCGCCGCCGAAGTCATCGCCAAACTCGATAAAAACCAAGATGGAACAATCACCATCGAGGAACTGCGCATGCCACGACCACCGAGGGACGGCGACGGACCAAAAGGCCCACCTCCGCAGGATGGAAAACGCCCCGTTCCTCCTCTCATCCACACCCTCGACGCTGACCACGACGGCACCATTTCCGCCCAAGAAATGGAAAACGCGCCCGAGTCTCTCAAAGCCCTCGACGAAAACGGCGATGGCGAACTTTCCCCTGATGAATTGCGTCCCCCTGGACCACCACCCGGAGAAGGACCCGGTCCGCAAGGCCCACCTCCTCAAAACGGCCAGGGAGCCGTCGAATAAACCCAGCTGCTCCCATTCATGGTAATTTCCCGTTCCAGCGTGCGTGCTGGAACGGGATTTTTTTCCTCCGGAATTCTTGCAATGTGACTGGAGAGTCTCGCGATCATAGGTGAAGGTTCCCTCATCAATCCATGATCACCCCACTGCTCGGTACCTCATTCGTCGGCTACACCCGCTCCAACAGCACCGAGCCTTGCGGCAATGCAGTGCATCCCGGCACCGGTGACCTGCTGGAGCCGGTTTATCAATCCGCCACGCCCGAAGAAGTCGAACGCGCCATGGCCCTCGCAGCGGCTGCGTTTCCCATCTATTCGAATCTATCTGGAAAGTGCCGGGCGAGATTCCTCCGCACCATTGCCACCGAAATCGAAAACGTGATCGCTGACATCGTCGAGCGCGGGCAACTCGAAACCGCCCTGCCCGAGCCTCGGCTGCGGGGTGAAACGAGCCGCACCGTCGGCCAGCTCAAAATGTTCGCCGCGCTCATCGAGGAAGGATCGTGGGTCGATGCTCGCATCGAACGCGCCGATCCCGAGCGCAAACCGATCCCCAAAGTCGATCTCCGCTCGATGCTGCGTCCGCTGGGTCCCATCGCTGTTTTCTGCGCCAGCAATTTTCCGTTAGCCTACTCCGTCGCCGGCGGAGACACCGCTTCCGCCCTGGCTGCGGGCTGCCCGGTCATCGTCATCGCCCACGAAGCCCATCCCGGCGTCGCGGAAATTGTAGCAGCCGCCGTGATTCGCGCTGCGCAGCTAACAAACATGCCCGAGGGTGTATTCTCCGTGCTTTACGGCGGCGGACGCAAGGTCGGCCAAGCGGTGGTGAAACATCCTGTCACGCAGGCCGTCGGCTTCACCGGTTCCCGCGCCGGGGGCACCGCTCTGATGGAGATCGCCGCCGCCCGTCCACAGCCGATTCCAGTATACGCCGAGATGAGTTCCGTGAATCCCATCGTCATTCTTCCCGGCGCGCTGGAGCGTGGTGAGGAAGCATTGGCAGAGGCCTTCTGCAGTTCTCTCACGCTCGGCGTAGGCCAGTTCTGCACCAATCCAGGATTGGTCTTTCTTCCGGCAGGCAAAGGCGGGCTATTTCTATCAAAACTCAAGTCACTCATCGAAGCCGCCGCGCCAGGCATGATGCTCAACGCGGGAATTTCCAAATCCTTCGTCGACTCCAAGTCCGCCGTCGCTTCGACCGCAGGCGTGGAAACACTCGCGCTTTCAAAAATCGAAACCACAGCAGGCCAGGGCTCACCTGCAGTATTCACCGTTTCCATCAGCGATTTTCTTTCCAACAGATCTCTCCAGCACGAAATGTTCGGCCCCGCCACGTTGATCGTGCAGGGGCCACTGGAAGAAATCGAAGCCGCTATTTCGAAACTCGAAGGCCAGCTCACCGCGAGCCTCCACGCCACCGACGAGGAACTCTCCACTAACAGCAGCCTCGTGCACGCACTCCAACAGCGCGCCGGTCGCCTGATTTTCAACGGCTTCCCCACCGGGGTCGAAGTCTGCGATAGCATCGTCCACGGCGGCCCCTTCCCTGCCACTTCAGACGGTCGCAGCACCTCCGTCGGCACCATGGCCATTTTCCGCTTCTGCCGTCCTGTCGCGTGGCAAAGCTTCCCAGACAACGCGCTTCCTGCGGAACTCCAAGAGGTGAATCCGCTCGGCATTCGGCGGATGGAGAGAGAGCTTCACTGATTTTTCAACGTCTCAGAATAGCACTTCCCCATCATTTATCACATTCCGGAATTGCCCAGACGGGAATCTTTCCGAGGCTCGCTAAATGAGAGTGGAAAAACGCGGCAGAATCAGCTTCAGTCAACGCATGAACTTCCGGCTATCCCTCGCAATGCTGGCCATCCTCACGGTGTCCGAAGCGCAGGGACATGAGCCGCCGGAATCTCCGCAAGTGCTTGAGGACCGCCGGGTGGTTTTTCGCTATGAAGATGCCTCTGCGAAGGAGGTGAAGCTCAAGGGCATCCATCGCACGATGGCGGAAATGAAGCGGGGGCCAAAGGGCGTGTGGTCAGTAACAGTGGGGCCGATGGACCCGGGACTTTACGACTATAGCTTCATGGTGGATGGCGAGCAAGTGATCGACCCATCAAACCCGTCGGTAAAACCCGAGATGAATCCGGACACAAGCCTGCTAGAGATCACTACCAAGACGCCGCTTTTCTATCAATGGGCCGAGGTGCCGCACGGAGCGATTCACCTGCAGAGTTATTTTTCCAAGTCGCTGAAACGCCTGCGCCGCTTGCGGGTCTATACGCCGCCAGACTACGATCAGAATTCATCGAGACAATTTCCGGTTCTCTATCTCTTCCACGGCACAGGTGATACCGAGGCAACGTGGACGGAATTCGGACATGCCCATCTCATCCTGGACAATCTGATCGCTGCGGGAAAAGCCGTGCCGATGATCCTAGTGATGCCGGATGGACACGCCGACCTGCAGGAAGAGGAAGGCGATCACAAGGCGAACTTCATCAAATTTGAGGCAGATGTGCTGGGCTCGGTCCTACCGTTTGTGGAATCTAACTATCGAACGATTGCGACGCCCACCGGCCGTGCGATCAACGGCCTATCGATGGGCGGGATGCAGTCGCTGGACCTCGGTCTCAATCATCCAGACCAATTCGCCTACGTCGGTGGGATGAGCGCCTATGTCCCGTATCCGGACGAACTGCTTGAAAAAGCATTGAAGAACCGGAATTTGAACGAAGAACTCAAGCTGCTTTGGATATCTATCGGTAAGGATGATTTCCTATTAAATGATGCGGAGAGCTTCCATAAATTGCTGCTAAAACACGACATCCAAGTAAAATGGACGCTCACCGCAGGCAGCCACGAATGGCCAGTCTGGCGCGAATACCTGCGGGACTTTGCGCCGCTGTTATTCCGTCAGAAAAGTTGACGTTTTATCCTTTGATCTGCCCACTTCCCCGGACGCGGTACTGATAGCTCGTCAGCTCGCGGAGCCCCATCGGGCCGCGCGCGTGGAGCTTGTCCGTGGAGATGCCGATTTCTGCGCCAAAGCCGAACTCGCCGCCGTCGGCGAAGCGGGTGGAGCAGTTGTGAAAGACGCAGGCAGAATCGACTGAGTGGAGAAACTTTTCCGCTGCCACTTCGTCGCGGGTGACGATGACATCGGTGTGGTGGGAACCGTGTTCGTTGATGTGGGCAACGGCGTCTTCTAACGAATCGACGATTTTTACCGCGATGATCAGTTCGAGAAATTCCGTATCCCAATCCACTTCGGTGGCGGCAGTGGCGTCTGGGATGATTTCTAACACATTCCCACAGCCGCGGATTTCCACGTGCTTTTCGCGCAAGGCGGTGGTGACTTTGGGCAGGAATCCCGCAGCGATGTCGCGGTGAACGAGGAGGATTTCCAGCGCATTGCAGACGCCAGGCTTCTGGGTCTTGGAGTTGACCGTTAGGGCGGTGGCCATTTCCAAATCGGCCTCCTTGTCGGCGAAAAGGTGGCAGATGCCATCGTAGTGCTTGATGACGGGCATGCGGGCAAGGGAAACGACGGTTTCGATCAGACCCTTGCCGCCGCGCGGGATGATGAGATCGAGGTATTTGTCCATGCCTGCTAGAACTGCGACGCTTTCGCGGTCGGTGAACGGGATGAGTTGGATGGCATGCTCGGGCGCACCCGCAGTGGCCAGCGCGGCGGCGATGGCGCGATTCGATTGGATCGCCTCGCTGCCGCCTCGGAGAATGGTGGCGTTACCCGTCTTGAAGCAAAGCACGGCGGCGTCCGCAGTGACGTTCGGGCGGCTTTCGTATATGATACCGATGGTGCCGATGGGAACGCGGATTTGTTCGATTTCGATGCCGTTAGGGCGTGTCCATTTTTCCAAAACCTGACCGACGGGATCGGGCAAGGTGGCGACTTGGTCAATGCCGGCGGCCATGGCTTCGATGCGCTTTTCGTCGAGCATGAGCCGGTCGAGCATGGCATTGGACAGGCCCTTTTCCTTACCTGCGGCGAGGTCCAGCGCGTTGGCGGCCAGGAGTTCCGGCGTGGCCTTGCGGACGGCGACGGCCATGGCGCGGAGAATCACGTTTTTCTCGTCTGAGGAAAGCTGGGCAAGTTGGTAGGCAGCGGCGCGTGCCTGCTTGCCCATTTGGTGGATGGTTTCCTGAATCGTGGACATGGGAAAATCAATCGCAGTGCTTGCGAGTGGGCACGCTAAACGATTCAGCGGCTTGAACAACGGCAATTTATCAATCAATCCCCGGCCGTGCGCCCTCATCCACCACTTCGCGCAATTGCCAAAATTTATGGGTTGTCATCGCGCCGGATCTGTAGATAGTCAGGGTATCTTGATTAAAAGGAATAAAGATTCGTTGCCACGACTTGGCACTGCATATGCTGGCGACGGGCTGGCGTCATGCGTCCTATCACCCGTCAAAATACCCAGCACCCCCACCCACACCGATGATTCATCGTACCGAGGAAGCGCAGTCAGCATTGTTCGAGGAAATAACCATGGATGAAGGAAACACCCGGCCGAAACGAGCCGGAGGAAACAACCCAAAACCTGCGGATTTCGGACTCACCGCCCCCTCCCAGCTAGTCAAAAACTACGTGCTGGACACCAACGTCCTCCTGCACGACCCGGCAGCCCTTGAGCGTTTCAAGGAAAACCACCTCTGCATCCTCGTGGATGTTCTGTCAGAACTGGACAAGTTCAAATCCGAACAGACCGAGCGCGGAGCAAACGCCCGCCGCGTCCACCGCCGTCTGACAGAAATGTTCTCCTGCGCGGAAAAAGTCACCCGGGGCGTATCGACCGAAGGTGGCGGCACCGTCCGCCTTGTAATCTACGATCCCGCGAGCTGCGCAAAAAACTCCGACCTCCTCAACCGCTTCCACCGGATCTTCCCGGACCGCGAGCGCGTCGACCACCGGATCTTGGCGGCCTGTCTGCTACTGATGCAGTATAACAAGGCACCCGTCGTTCTCGTCACCAAGGACATCAACATGCAACTCAAGGCCCGCGCCGTCGGGATCGAGTGCCAAGACTATCTGAATGACAAGGTCGATGCCCGTGAGGTTTCCAACTACGAGGTTCGTCGTATCGAGGTCGATCCAAGCGAGCTTCACCGGTTCGCAAGCTCGGGAGATCTCCCTATTTCCGAAGACCGCATCATCGGCGTGGCGATCAACGAATACGTCCTGCTAGGCGCGGGTGAAAAACAAACGATCCCCGCACGGCTTTCTGCCACTGGCAGTTTTGTCAGACTGAATTTCCCCGAAGTCCTCAAGATTCCGGACGGCCAGTCGCTCAAGCCGCTCAACCTCGGCCAACGCTGCCTGATCGATGCCCTGCTCAATCCTGACATCTCGCTTGTCACCTGTTATGGCCATGCCGGCACAGGAAAAACGCTGGTTGCCGTAGCAGCCGGACTTCACGAGATGTTCAACCGGAAATACAACGGCATCACCGTCAGCCGCCCGGTGGTGGCGATGGGCGACCAGCTCGGATTCCTACCAGGTTCCCTCGATGAGAAAATGCGCCCTTGGCTCCAACCGATCCATGACGCGCTCGATCTGCTCATGCGCCCTAACACACCGCTCGGCCCACGCCGCAAGCAACAGCAGAAGCCCGGCAGCGCACCGCCCGTCGCCGCGAAGAAGCCTTACGAACTTCTGATGGAGCAAGGAATTCTGGAAATCGAAGCGCTCTGCTACATCCGCGGCCGCTCGATTCCTAACCGGTTCTTCATCCTCGACGAGGCCCAGCAACTCACGCCGCAGGAGGCGAAAACGATCGTCACCCGGATGTCCCGCGACTCGAAACTCGTGCTCGTCGGCGATCCGGCACAGATCGACAATCCCTACGTGGACAGCCGCAGCAACGGCCTCGTTTACACCCGGAACCGCCTCAAGGGCCAGCCCTTCGTCGCCCACGTCGCGCTCAACCGAGGCGAGCGCTCGGAACTGGCCGAGGCCGGTGCGCAGTTGATGTAATTCCTCACGCTTCAACGGGTGTCGACGCATGTGCGCCGGCACCCGTTTTTTGCTCTATTAGCCGATTTTTCCGCAAAAGATCACAGAAAAGGATTCACCACCTTTACTCCATTATAGTCCTGCTGATCGCCAAGATCCTCCGAGTAAACGTTGGGGCAACCGGCCGCTTTCGCGGAGGCCAATATCAAGGAATCCCAATGTGAAACCTGAAACCTCGCGTGCATCAAGCTAGCAACCAGAGACGTATCCACCGTGATTGTGGAAACCTGGAAGAGCTGCCACAGACTAATCCACTCTTACTCCTGTCACTGCATTAGATTAAGCATCGCCCGGCTGCGCGCGGTCACGGTGAATTCGTTGATTACCTGCACCGATGTATACAATCCATTCTGCCGGAGCAACTCACGCGCGAAGGCTGTTGTCCGCTGCGCGGGAGACAATTCGTCCGCCGCATAAACCAGGATATTCGTATCAACGAAGGCGTTCGGCATACATATCATCCCGCGTGAAAGGTTTAGGAGACTCGTCCCGCACACCGCCCCTTGCCTCAGCAGCAAGGTATAGCGCATCCATCATCGCCAGACGTCTGGCTTCCCGTTAGTCTTCCTCTTTTCCCTGCTGGATCAGGAAATCCCTGACCATTGCGCTGATCATTCAATCTCCCAGCCAAAATGCTTATAGGGGAAGTCAAAGGTCAGGGCCATGAGAGCGTCAATAGGAGAAAGGGCTGTGGCGAGGTGCGCACTCCCATCGTCCCGCAATTGGATTGCAAGTCGTAAGGTGGGGAGCATAGTAGCCTTAGATGGCCGGGATCATGAAAGCATCGATCTTTTTTCTCTTCCTATCGCAAGCGGTCGCGAAGGATCTCCAATACACTCCGGCACCACCGGACAATCCTTTGAGGGGCTTGGTTCCTTATGTCGGGAATGGTGTCGAGGGGGCTTTCCCTCACTCCATGGAGTTCCAGTATTTTGCGCTTTCGGAGCTGATGACCGGGTGGGGCAGCTACGACTGGATGCCGTTGGAATCGAAACTTGAGGAGGTGAGGAAACGGGGTAAGCAGTTGGTCTTTCGGGTGTATTGCGAGTATCCCGGAAAAAGCGACGGCTTTCCGGCGTTTCTCAAGGCCGAGGGGGTGAGGGTGACGGCATGGCATGCGGATGGTCTCAATTTGACGCCCGACTACGGAAATCCTGTAGTCAGGAAAGCGATGTCCCGTTTTATCACTGCCATGGGTGCGAAGTACGATGGTGATCCAAGAGTGGCCTTCATCACCGCTGGCATGCTCGGACGGTGGGGCGAATGGCACGATGATCCGCGCAATGACCACTGGGCTCCAGAGGTAACACAGGTCGAGGTGATGGATGCCTTCGCAACCGCCTTCCGGAAAACACAGGTGCTCCTCAGGTATCCTTCCGCCGGGCGTGGTGGGGCAGTTGCTGCGAATGTAGATCGGGCTTTTGGATACCACGACGATTCCTTCGGCTGGGCGACATTGGATGCGGGAAATGAGGACAAGCGCTGGCACTTCATGGCACTCATGAATGCGGCGGGTGCAGGAGAGAAATGGAAGCTGGTTCCAATCGGAGGGGAAATTCGTCCCGAACTTTGGGAGACCGAATTCACAGGCAAGCCCACTAAAAGCGGTCAGGATTTCGCAGCTTGTGTGGAGCAAACCCACGCAAGCTGGCTGCTGGACAGTGGGATGTTCTCGAAGAGTGCCTTGGCCGATGAGCGGCGGGTAGCGCGCGCGCTTCGGGAAACCGGACGTATGGGTTACGAGTTATATATTTCCTCTGCAACTTTGGATAAGGGGCAATTGACATTGGTAGTTGAGAACCGCGGAGTGGCACCATTCTACGATGCTTGGCCAGTGGAGGCGGAAGCCGGCGGAAAGCATCTGGATCAGAAATGGCAGGTGACAGGTATCCTCCCAGGAATGCCGGTGAGGTGGACTGCGGAAGTGGCAAACAATTCAGGAATGATACGCATCCGGATCCCGAACCCGATGGCTGGTGGAAAGCCCCTGCGATTCGCAAATCGGGAAACAGAAGGGGAGTGGCTTGTTCTTGATGCTGGGCAACTCTGAGCCGCCGCGAACATTCACGATCCCAGACCATTCACGATCCCCATTCACCATTCACGATCCCAGACAAGATGCAAAGAAGTCCTCGACCATTCACAATCCCAGACAAGATGCAAAGAAGTCCTCGACTATTGGCATTCACGATCCCAGACCATTCACGATCCCAGACAAGATGCAAAGAAGTCCTCGACTATTGGCATTCCGGGAGCAGAATGGAGGTATGAGCAGCAAGCGATGGTTGGCAACCAGGGAGGATTCGGCGGAGAAACCTGCGATTTACCACTGCATCAGTCGGGTAGTGGACCGGCGGTTTGTGTTTGGCGACGCTGAGCGCGAGCACTTCCGCATGTTCATGCGCATGCAGGAGAATTTTTCAGGCTGCCGGGTGCTTT
>JBBRYQ010000107.1:0-13540 GCA_038237425.1 Verrucomicrobiales bacterium | reverse complement strand
GTAATTGCGGATTTCCGAATAGCGGGGATCTGCTAGGACCTCGGCACGGATGCGGGGGCGGGCGAAGGGGATAGTGAGGATGTCGCCGACTTCGGCTTCCGGGCCGTCGCTCATCATGACGACGCGGTCGGAGAGGAAAATTGCTTCGTCCACGTCGTGGGTGACCATGAGGGTGGTGAGCTTGTTACGGCGCCAGAGTTCTAGCAGGACTTCCTGAAGCTCGATCTTGGTGAGTGAATCGAGCATGCCGAACGGTTCGTCGAGCAGGAGCATCTTCGGCTGGAGGGCGAATGCACGGGCGATGCCGACGCGCTGGCACATGCCTTGCGAGAGTTCACCGGGGAATTTGTGCATGGCATTTCCTAGGCCGACGACGGATAGATAATACTCGGCCAGCTCGCGGCGTTCTTTTTTCGGCGCGGTGAAATAGACTTGCCGGTTCACGCCGAGCATAGTAAATCGGGTCAGGTGTAGCATTTCAACAATTTGCGTGTTCGAGTATGCGGTGGGAGCTTGTTTTCATGATCGTTAGGTTATGATGGTGGAAGGCGGGGGGTAAATGCTGAAATTCTGAAAGGCTGAAATGAAGAGAAGAGGAAATCAGGGCTGATTCTGGGATCGCCAGGCGCGGCCCTTTTCGGTTAGCCGATATTTTTGGAGGTGGCTGTTGGGTTTGTCGGGGATGGTCATTTCGAGAAGACCGGCCAAGAGGTTTTGTCTGGGACGTTGAATGGTAAAAGTTAGAGACGGTGGCTAGCCTCAGAGGAGAAAATAGAGCGGCACTCTGCGAGGGTCGGAAATGGAGAGGCGATTTTCCAATCAGATCCGCATGTCGAACAGGAACCGGGAACGGGTGGCGACAGCCAAAGACCGCCGCTACAGGAACTTTGGGGACTGGCTCAGAAACCGGCGGGGGTTGTGATAGATGATCTGCTCGATCTGCTCTGCGGTGTGCTGGCGGCGTTTCATTTCCAGCGCGCACTTGGGGACTGCTAGGGGATCCGAGTGGCCCCAATCGCAGGCGGAGTTCATCCAGAGGCGTTCTGTGCCGTAGATTTCCAACATGTCGATGGCGCGGTTAGGCGAGCATTTGCTTTCCGGATAGAGCGTCATGCCCGCCCAGTAACCGGCGTCTAGCACGTGGGAAATCGTGTGCTCCTCGACGTGGTCGATGATGACTTTCGAGTGATCCAGTTTGGAAAATGCGGCGAGGGAATCGAGGATGAGGCGCGTGCCTTTCAGCTTGTCCTCAAGGTGTGGGGTGTGGATGAGAATGGGTAAATCACGGTCCACGGCGAGCTGGACATGTTCTTCGAAAATCGCCAGCTCGTTGCGGGTGTTTTTGTTCAGTCCGATTTCTCCGATGCCGAGCACGCCCGGCTTATCGATGAACTGCGGGATGAGATCCATCACCTCGCGGGCGAAGCCGGGATCATCGGCTTCCTTCGGATTGATGCAGAGCCACGAGTAATGTTTGATGCCGTATTTCGCGGCGCGCTTCGGTTCGTATTCGGTGAGCTGGCGGAAATAATCATAAAACCCATCCGCCGACGAACGGTCGAAGCCGGCCCAGAACGCGGGCTCACAAATCGCCTCGCAGCCGGAGAGCGCGAGTTTTTCGTAATCGTCCGTCGTCCGGCTGACCATGTGTCCGTGTGGCTCGATGTATTTCATGGAGAGGTTGAGAGTTGTTGGTTGAGAGTTGAGAGTTGAGAGAAAGAAGAAGAGTCAGAGAAGGAGGCATTCATTCATTTTCTGCCTCTCAATTCTCAACTTTCAACTCTCAACACCTTCTCAGGAAGCGCTGATCCAAAAGCTCCTTGGAAGGGCGCGCTTTCGGAGACTTCCGTGGTGTGATCTGAAAAGGATTCGAGCACGGCGCGGGCGCGGTCGGGGCGGTCCGAGAGCAGGATGGGCAGGGCATTTTTCAAAGCCTCGTAGCGGTAATCGTCCTCGCCCGGATGGCGGTCGATGCGGTCCAGAAACGCGGCGACGTCGATGAGCTTGTGACGTGCGTCGATGAATTGGAGGTCGAGGAGTTCCTTCTTGCTCGGCATGGGGGAAGTTTACGTAGAGAATGTGGAATTCCCAAAGGCAAAAGTGGGGAGGTTGGGATAAGCACTTTTTTATTGGCATGTCTTTTCCTGCGGCTGTTGAATCAGAGCGGATGATTTTGCCTCTGAACGCGCCACCCCTGCTGGATCTCGATGCCTTGGCTGAGAATGAGGTGATCTCGCGGACGGTAGGACTGCTCTCTGGCAGCCCGGAAATCACGGATTACCAAGGATTTCTCGATGCCGTGCTCGACCGGCAGCTGATCAACCCTCCCATTTTGGGAAATCTGGCGGCCTTGCCTCACGCGCGGACGTCGCTGGTGAAGGAAATTGTTTTCGCGGCCGCGCGCTGTTCCGGGCCGGTCGCATTCGGGCCGGACCTGAAGCCGGTGCGCTTGATTTTCCTCTTCGGCGTGCCGCCCCACCGGATCAGCGAGTATTTGGCAGTGACGGCAGCGCTGGTAAGGCGCTTGCGGGAACCGGCGGTGATCGACCAATTGCTCGCGGCTGAGACGGCGGATAAATTCTCGGAGTTGCTCAAATAATCCGCCGATGAACGCTCCCGCCCCATCAGAACTCAGCACGCGGACGAAGCGTCTGGTCCGGGTGAGGATCTGGCTGGCGGAGCATTTTCGCATCACCGAGCTGCAAATCACGTTGCTTTGGGCCGCCCTGATCGGATTCGCGGGGGCGTGGACGTCCATTCTTTTCAAGGAGGCGACGGAAGGAATCCACTATCTCGTCACCGGTCACGCGGGCAGTTACGTCGAGAGTTTCAGCCATCTACCGTGGTGGCAGCGGATCCTCGTTCCGGCGGGTGGTGGCTTGCTGGCCGGACTGACGCTCTATTTCGGCAGCCGTTTCAAAAGCACGGAAAGTTCCACGGACTACATGGAGGCGGTGGTCGTAGGAAACGGAAAGCTCTCGGTCAAAGTCAGTCTGGTGAAATCCCTGTCAGCCTTGTTCTCGGGCGCATCCGGGGCGTCGATCGGGCGGGAAGGTCCGTTGGTTCAGCTTTCGTCGTTGGTGGCGTCTGTGGCGGGTGGGCTCATGAAATTCCCGTTGGCCCGGCGCAGGCAGATCGTCGCTTGCGGAGCGGCGGCGGGAATCGCGAGTGCCTATCACTCGCCGATCTCTGGCGCGTTTTTCGTGGCGGAAATTGTGCTCGGTTCGCTGGCGATGGAGTCTTTCGGCCCATTGGTGATTTCCTCGGTGATCGCTACGCTGGCCACCCGCGCGCATCACGGAGCGGAGGCGCTTTATGCCGCGCCGGTTTTCACGCTGCATGACAACCGCGAGTTCGTGCCGTATGTGATGTTAGGAATTGCCTGCGGGTTGTTGGCGCCGTTGTTCCTGAGCTTCCTGCGGGTGAGCGAGGTGGTGTTTTCGAAACTCGCCTTACCGCTCTATCTGCGGCTGGCGCTGGGCGGTGCGATCGTCGGCCTGCTGGCGATCTATCGGCCGGAAGTCACGGGCAACGGCAGCAGTCTGGTGTTCGGCATCCTGAACCACCCGGGGACCTGGCAGGTCCTGGCGCTGGTGCTGATCTGCAAGCTGCTGGCGACCGGCGCGACCTTCGGATCCGGCGCGGTGGGCGGGGTTTTCACGCCCACGCTGTTCACCGGTGCCGCGGTCGGCTATCTTTTCGGCGTGGCGTGCGGCGCGCTTTTGCCAGACTGGGGACTGGAGCCGGGCGCGTTCGGCTTGGTAGGGATGGGGGCGTTTCTAGCGGCTGCCACGGGTGCGCCGGTGATGGCCATCATCATGCTCTTCGAACTCACGCTGAACTATCAGATCCTGATGCCGATGATGCTTGCGGGGGTGATCAGTTACTATGTCTCACGCTCGCTGACATCGCGATCGCTTTATGGTGAGGCGCTGAAACGCAAGGGCCAGGTGGCGGTGACTGAGTATCTGGCGAAGCTCAAAGTGGGCGATCTCATGAGCCAAACCAACGTCCCGATCGACGCCTACGCCGGCTTCGGCGAAGTGGTGCGGAGCTTTTTACAGAGCCGCCGGGATTTCCTGATGGTGGTGGAAAACGGACGCTTTGCCGGGACGATTTCCCTGCACGACATCAAGCCCTACCTCGACCAGCCAGATCTGGAATCCCTGCTCATCGCCAAGGACGTGATGCGGGAGGAAACCTGCGCGCTCGACTTCCGCCAGACGATGGGCGAGGCGCTGCATGTTTTCGGCCGTGCGGAGACGGAATGCCTGCCGGTGCTCGACGCGGGCCGGCAATTTCTCGGCAGTGTGACGAAGACCGACGTGCTGCTTTTCCTCGCCGGAACTTCGAAACAGCAGGAAGTTTGAGAAACGGCGGTCGCCAACGGATCGCCGCTTGCCGGACCGCGCATCATCGTGTGTCTTTCCCGCGTGTTCGCTATTTACGTGCATCATTTGAATCCGATTGCCCTGCCGATCTATGGCGGGCTCGCCCTCCGGTGGTATGGTCTGGCCTATCTATTCGGCTTCATCGGTGGATTTCTGCTCCTACGGCATCTCGCGCAGCGCGGCTTGTGGGTGTTGAAACCGGAGAAGACTGCCGATTTCATCGCAGCGGCCGCGTTGTTCGGCGTGTTCCTCGGCGGGCGGCTCGGTTACATCCTTTTCTATCATTTGCCGAAAGTCGGCTGGGGAGGGTTGATGAAAGACCCGCTGATTGTTTTCCGCGTCTGGGAGGGCGGAATGGCGAGCCACGGCGGGATTCTCGGGCTGGTGATTTTCACGTGGTTTTATGCGAGGAAATACAAGGTTTCGTGGACCGGACTGGGTGATGGCCTGTGCGTTGTCGCGCCGTTGGGGCTGTTTTTCGGCCGTGCGGCGAATTTCGTAAATGGAGAACTCTATGGCCGTGTGGCGAACGGTGTTTCATGGGCGATGAAGTTTCCGCTCTCCATCGGTGAGGAGCCACGCGATGTGCAGGAGGCAGCTTGGCAGGCATGCACTCAGGTCGATCCGAAACTCGCGGACGCCCAATCGCTCGACCAGCTCATCACCGCATCACGCGAAAACCCGGCTGTCAGAAACGCCCTCGCGGAGTTCCTCCAACCGCGCCATCCCTCGCAGATTTACGAAGGGCTGCTCGAAGGCGCGCTGCTGTTCACCATCCTGTGGGTGGTGCGCGTGCGTTTCAAAAACGCGCCCAGCGGCTTGCTAACCGGACTGTTCTTCTCGCTCTACGCGATCTTCCGGATCTTCGGCGAGCAGTTCCGCGAACCGGACGCGGCAATGGTCGGCTTTCTAACAAAGGGACAATTCTTCTCGTTGTTCATGTTCATTTTCTCCGCCTGTTTCCTAGTCCACGCGTGGCGTGGCAGACCTCGGAAGCCTCAATTGTGGCTCAATGCAGACGGTCGTTAGTCCGCAGGCATACCAATTCAGTTTGTCCGGGAAACTGTCTGGGCGTATTGCAAGAGAGACCATGACTATCTTCCTGAGGCCCCGATAATGGAAAAGTCTGGGCCACCGTTTGCGTGATAGATCCCTGCGCCGCGCTTTCATGGGGGGCCGGCAATCCACAACGAGAGCCTTGGCCAAGCGGCGCAGGGAAATTTTACCACATCATCCGGGGGAATTGTTATTGGCCGCGCTTTTCCTCGTCTTCTCGGAGTTTTTCCAAGGGTGCTTCGGCGTCTTGAAGCGTCTCCACATCAGTTGCACCTTGGCCACGGCGGCGGACGGCGCTCATTTTCCGGCTCAGCGCGCCTTTTGCCGCGGCGTAGGAATTTTCATTCGCGGAGAAATTCGCTGTGTTGGCGACATGGATGTTCATCCGGCCTGCGGTGGCGATGGCGTCTTGGTTGGCACCCAGGAAAAGGAACTGCCATTGGTATTTCTCCGTTTGGTGGCGGATGCGTTTTGCGATGTCTTGCCAGTTGTATTGGCTGGACGCGTTTTCCTCGCCGTCGGTTAGGATGGCGATGATCACTTGTCCGGGTCGGTCGGCTTCGGGGGTGTGCTGGAGTTTTTTGCCGAGCCCGTCGATGGTTTGACCGATCGCGTCCAAGAGCGCCGTGCTCCCGCGTGGGACGAAAGTGGTGACGTCCAGTTCTACCACCTCGCTGATGGGGACGGACTGAAAAGGGACTTCGTATTGATCATCAAACAGCACCAGTGTGAAACGGGCGCTGCCGGGGGCTTGTTGTTGCTCGCGCAGCAGGCGATTAAAGCCGGTGATCGCGGGCTCCACCATGGATTGCATGGAGCCCGAGCGGTCGAGGATGAAGGCGATTTCGGTGAGATGTTGTTTCATGACCCGGCCAGCATGACAGCCGGGGTGGGACAAATAGCGGGCCAGCCTGAAAATAGTGGAAATTATTTTTCCCTTCGCTGCCTTACTAGGTCCATCACTGCCGCTCCCCAGATCAGGGCGATCCCTCCCAGCTCAAGGAACCAGTTCATTCTCACACCCGAAACCTCGGTCTTCAGGAAAAGATCCACATGATGAAATGAAATCGCCCTCACCACGATGAACGTGAGCAAGAACGCCAGTCCGACAGCCAGCAGAAAGTGTCTTTTCCAGAAACTCAGGAACCGCCACGCCATGAATACCGTTAGCAACGCCGACGAACCGAGCACGCCGAACACGAAGATTTTTTGAACCGCTCGGCGCTCTTCATACCAGCCCTCGCGCCCTGCCAACACCCGACCGATGTCGGTGAATAACGATTGCAGATCGAGCTGTTTGTTGATGCACAGCATCGTCATCAGGATCGTCACCAAAGCCCACATCCGGCGATCGGCGATTTTTCCCGACCGCCACATCGCCAGTCCGGCCGTTAGTGCTGCCAGCGCGTAAACGAGCACAGTCACCCAACCCATGACCGTGGGATCGCCGATCCCGGGCCGCCACCGAAACTGATGGAGAAGTTCCGTCATGTCAGGTCAGCGCGCGTTTCCAGACTTCCGGTTTGAATCCGGTGAGCAGTCGGTTAGTTCCGATCAGAAACGGACGCTTCACGAGATTGCCGTTTGCGGAAAGCATGGCAATGGCGTCTTCGTCCGTCAGCGAGGACATCCGCTCCTTGATCCCGAGCTGGCGGTAATCTGCGCCGGAGGAATTGAAAAGCGGCCTGAGATCGCCGCTCAGCAGCTTGATCGCCGCCCGCAGTTCGTCCGGAGTGGGTGGCGTTTCGCGGATCGCCAGTTCTTCGTATGCGATCCCGTTTTCATCCATCCACTTCAGCGCCTTACGGCAGGAATCACAATTTCGATAGGCATAAAGTCGGTACATGTCCCAATCTTGCCTGCGCTACGCGATTGTGCAAGACTGTCCGTCTGTTGATGAAATACGCCCTGCTTAAAAAGATCCGTGCGGAGTTACGTTCGCGCTTCGAACTGCTCTCTCGCGCCGCCCACGAGGCCCATGCCGCCGCCACTGACCCCGGCAGCAAGGCCGAGGGGAAATACGACACGCGCAGCCTCGAAGCCTCCTATCTCGCCGCCGGCCAAGCCCGCCAGATCGACGAACTCGCCGAAACTGTCCGAATTTTCGAAACCCTCACGCTCCCCGATTTCTCCATCGCCGATTCCATCGACGCCGGTGCCCTCGTCGAAGCCGAGTTGCGTGGCGAAACCGTCTATTTCCTCCTCGTCCCTGCCTCCGGAGGCCTAGAAATCGAACAAGAAGGCAAGGAAATCACCCTGCTCACCCCGTCAAGCGAGCTCTACCGCAAACTCCTCGGCATGCGCACCGGGGACGAACTGGAAATGCCGAAGCTCACAGTGACAGGGGTGTGCTGATTTTGTGACTCGTCACCGCTGCGGGATTTTGCCAGATTTTCGATCTCATCAAAAACGCATATGGGCATCGCTTGGGATATCATTCAGCACTACCAGATCGGCGAAGCCAAGGCTGCCGCAGAAATCGCCTCTCACAAGGTCGATAGCCTCTCGGCGAGGAAGGACAACACCAAGCAGGAAGTGGAGGAGCTGACCCTCGCTTGCCAAGCGATGTGGGAGCTTCTGAGGGATCATATCGGTTTCACCGACGATCATCTGAAGGCGAAGATTCTGGAAATCGACGCCAGAGACGGCGTTGTCGATGGCAAGATCGGTGCTGAAGTCATCGACTGCCCGCATTGCGGCCAAAAAGCGAGCACGACCAAGCCAAACTGCATGTATTGTGGCCACCGCCTGCCCAGCTCGCATGTGATGAAGTGAGTTTGGGCCTGATTTTCCCGCTCGAAATAATTTCACGACCCGTCAGATTGCGGCGTGGATTTGTTTTCAAAACCCCGGACACCGGAAGAAAAGGCGCTTTCCGTCACGCAGTTGTTGCGGCGGATGAAGAATTTGCTGGAGATCCAAGTGGGTGAGGTGTGGGTGGAAGGGGAAGTTTCCAATCTGAAAAAACAGGGAAGCGGGCACTGGTATTTTTCCCTAAAAGACGCGGGCGCGCAGATTTCCTGCGCGATGTTCGGGGCAAGAAAACGGGAAGGATCGGACGCGCTGGAAGACGGGGCGAAGGTCCGGGTTTTCGCGGAAGCGAGTGTTTACGAGGCTCGCGGGCAGTTGCAGATCATTGTGCAGAAGGCAGAGAGGGCTGGGGCGGGAGATCTTCAGGCGAAGTTTGAGGCACTGAAACGAAAGCTCGCGGCAGAAGGCTTGTTCGATGCCGAGCGGAAGCAGGCGATTCCGAATTTCCCGAAAAGGATCGGCATCATTACGTCCGGGACTGGTGCCGCCCTGCAGGATATTCTCAATGTGCTCGGTCGGCGCGCACCGTGGGTGCAGCCGGTTCTTTTCCCGGTGCGCGTGCAGGGCAGGGGGGCAGAACTGGAAATTGCGCAGGCCATCGCGAAGATGGGCGAGCCGGAAAAATTCGGCTATCCGCGCTGCGAAGTGCTGATCGTCGGCCGCGGTGGCGGGTCCATCGAGGATTTGTGGAATTTCAACGAGGAAGTGGTGGCGAGGGCGATCGCCGCGTGTCCGATTCCGATAATTTCCGCCGTCGGGCACGAGATCGATTTTACCATCGCGGATTTTGTGGCCGATTTGCGTGCTCCCACACCGAGTGCCGCTGCGGAACTGGCCGTGGCGGATGGCGCGGAGCTGCTGACGAGACTTTCCCAGATGCGCCGACGCCTAGAACGCCTCACTCGGGAACGGCTGATGCGGGCGCGAATGGAAGTGGATGCCCTCAAACGCGGCGTCCTGCGGCGGGATGGGGAAAAGCTCCTTTTGGAGCCCACGCTGCGTCTAGAATCCGCGCGCAGCCAACTTTCTCAGGACGTGAAAGCCTCATTGGAATCGGCGGCGTTGCGCCTCAGCGAAGCTCGGGCACGGCATCGCTCGCAACAGCCGGCGAAGATTCTGGAGCGCCGGATGGAATATCTGACAGACATGCGCCGAAGGATCGGCCGGGTGACAGGGGAGACGCTGGATCGGCGCTATGAACGTCTGGAGAGATTGCGGGAACTGCTGCGGGCGTTAGGTCCTGAGTCCGCGTTCCAGCGGGGTTTTTCAATCACACTTGGAGCGGATGGGAAAATCTTGCGGTCCGCGAAGGACTTAAGAAAAGGCTCGCTGCTCATCACCAAGTTGGCCGATGGCGAAGTGAGGAGTGAAATCACCGGTTGAACGGCCGCCGATGGACCGTTTTGAGTGATGAATTGAGGCTTTTGACAAATTGTTTCGCTTGGCTTTATAATTCGGATAAACTGCAATTATGGGTCAATAAATCTTAAAATTTCTGTAATTCATTTGAAATCAATAGTTTAAGATTTTTCTTTGGTGGGTGATTTATCAGATCTTTCGGATCTCTTGATCTCATGGTTCATGCCGCTTAGTTTTCGGTCCTCCCCCCATGAAAACTACGAAACTACTGATTTGCGCGGTAGCCGTCTCGGCTGCGCTTGCAGCGGTGAAGGCCCAAGGTCAGAACATCTCGGCAACTCTTGTCGATATCGATCCTGTTCTTGCTGTGACCGGCACCGTCGATAACGGAAGCACCAATCCGACAAACCCCGCTGGCGTGTTGCATTTTAATGAATTCAGCGCCTTCTGCGTCGAGCCGACCCAAAGCATCAGCTACGGCGAAACACTTGTCTATCAAGTGCAGGATCCGAGTTCGCTCGGGAATTACGACAAAATCTCCCGGCTCGTGGGCGGTTACCTAGAATCATCCAAAGACGCAGCGAACGCCGCTGCCGTGCAATGGGCGATCTGGGAAACCACCAATGAAACCGTCTCCAGCCCTTCGCTTCTTGATGGCAACGTGAGAATTTCCACGCCAATCAGCGCGTCCACGGCGATACTCGCCAACCAATACCTGGCGAACATCAACACCTACACGCCGGTTGCGATCACCTACCTTTCCAACCCCACTCGCCAAGACGTGGTCACCTGGAACGTCGTTCCCGAACCCGGCACGGCCGGACTGGCCGCGCTTTCCGCCCTTTTGATGCTGCGCCGCCGGCGTCGTTGATTGGCAATCCGCTGTTTCAGCACCGCTGGGGAATTCTTCAGCCCAAGCGGTTCATCTTGGGGTTGCTGGCCCGCACCTCTCAAAGCGGTGATGCTCACCGCAGTCCAAAGGTTCCGCTTCCGCACCTGCCGAGAGGGTGTAGGGAGAAAAAGGAAAAGCGCGCGTTGGATATCCCCCCGGATCTCGCAACGCGCGCTTTTTTCAGCGCCTTCCGCTTTCGCCTTGGTCGGTTGATATCCCCCCGGATCTCAATTCGACTCAAATGTGGCTGAGCTTTTGAAGGCTGAATTCCCAGAGGCCGTAGCGCCTGCGAACAAGATCAAATTACCTGAAGTTCAGGAGAACGAAAGCAATTGATGGTCCCAATTCCGGCCAACTGGTCCCAAAATCGGCCATAAGCGCCAAAATCGAGGTTGGGATTTAGAAAATCTTTCAGATTCGGGAAAAGAAGAGGTTTTTCCGATCCCTTGTCGCTCGGGCCGCCGCAGGTGGAAACTTTGGAGTGCGGTGGGAATCACCGCTTTGAGGGGACGCATGGACGTTTTGTTGGTGTCCCGTTTGAACACGATCGTGAAGGCGGGAGACCCTGCGCGTTCAGATGGTTTTCGTATTGGACTGCCTACTCTCAAAGCGGTGATTCCCATCGCACTCCAAAGCTGGCTCTATCAACTCTCACTCATGGCTGCACCACGAAGTTCGCTTCAACGTTTCATTGGGGCATCGATGATACCTTCCGCGGTTTCCTGCTTGAGGCGGAGTTGGCCGCACGCGGCGTCGATATCGTGGCCTTTTTCGAGGCGAAGATTTGCAGTGACACCGGCATTCTGGAGAATCTGTTGGAAAGCGCGGCAGTGGTTGTTAGGTGGGCGTTTCCATTCCAATCCCTCGACGGTGTTGTAGGGAATGAGATTCACCTTCGCGCCTAACCGTCTAGCATGGCGGGCGAGGATGGCGGCTTGCACGAGCGAATCGTTGACGTCCTGGATCAGGATATACTCCAGCGTTAGATGCTGTTTCTTTTTCGAGTTCCAATAATCGAGCGCTTCAAACAGCTCCGCGACTGGCCACTTCTTGTTCACCGGCATGATCTGCTCACGGACGTCGTCGGTCGCGCCGTGGAGGGAAATCGCGAGGCGGATCTGTTGGGGGTGCTCGGCAAGTTTTTTGATCTGCGGGACAAGTCCGGAGGTGGAGATGGTGAGGTGGCGGGCGCCGAGGTGCAGTGTTTTTTCTCCGGTGATGAGGGCGATGGCGGCTAGCAGATTATCGAGATTCGCCATCGGCTCGCCCATGCCCATGAAGACCAAAGAATCGACACGCTCACCGGACAGTTGCTCTGCGGCCAGGACTTGCCCGGCGATTTCCGCGGCGTCGAGATTGCGGGTGAATCCAGCGAGGCCCGATGCGCAGAATTTGCAGCCATAGGCGCAGCCGACCTGCGAGGAGACACAGAGCGTGCGGCGGTCGGATTTTTCGCCATAAAGTGCCGGGTTTGCGGGGATGAGCACACTTTCCACGTAGCGGCCATCGTGGAGGCGGAAGAGGAATTTGCGCGTGGTGTCAGAGGAACCCTGGGTCGTGCTGTGTTCGAGCGCGGTGAGCCGGAAAGACTCTGCTAGTTTCGCTCGCAGTGCGGCGGGGAGATTGGTCATCGCGTCGTAGGACGTGACCTTTTTTTTCCAAACCCACTCGAGGATCTGGGCGGCTCGGAAAGCAGGTTCGCCAGCGTCCTTCAGCCAGGCTGCGAGGGATTCGGGAGATTGACCGGTGAGGGCGGGGAGTGCCGAGTTGGAAAGAGGCGATTTCAATTGGCTGGTTTGAGAAGTTCAAGTTCGAGTCCGGCGCTCCGATACTGGTTGAAGTCAGAATCGAAGGTTACGAAGCGCAGATTCCCGGAAATGGCAAATGCGGCGAGGTATGCGTCCATCCAGACTTTGGGCGAGGCGGTGGAGCGATCCGCGAGTTGGAGCCAAAGGGCGCGGGTGCCGGGCGGTTCGTCGATGGTCGTGACGCGGGGATTGGAGATCCAAAACTCCAAAGTTGCAATGGCGTCGCTGTTGGTGAAAGGCGGCGAACCGGAAGATTTCTGGACTGCGGCGGTGGTGATCAGGCGGAGCCAGGATTGTTCGATGGCGCGTGTAATGCAGACAGGGTTGTTCGCAGTTGCCCGGAGTAATTCCGCTTTGGCGGGTTTGTGAAATGGATGGCCGGCGAAAGTGACCGACACCCAAATGTTTGAATCAAAGAGTGATGCCTGCACGTTGAAGGTCTTCTGTGAGGATGATATCTTGCTCCATTTGAATGAGTTCTTCCGCAGTCATTTGTGATGCGGGGGCAGTCGGTCCACATTCAACGTAGGGGAACCCTTCGGCACTTATTTTGATAAATGAAGGCAGCACTTTAATCGCTGGTGCCGGAGTATTGAAGCCGATGCGAAGTGCGTGTTCTACGATGTCCTTGAGCTTCTTTCCTTCACGGGCGGCGCGGATTTTCGCCTCGCGCATGAGGTCGTCGGGTAAATCCAAAGTCGTTTTCATGGCGGAATATTTCCATAAAGCTGGTTTTATGTCAATTCGTGGCTCGCTCCAGCTCCTTTCTCAACTCAGTTGCCATAAGCGTCTGCAAAAATATGCGGGGTTTTCATCTTGTCGCCCATGCGCGTCCCAATCAGCACGCGCGGTGCCGTGAAAACCCACGGCTCCTCCCCATGAAACTGATCGACTCGCTCGTTCGCGGGCGGCGGCGAGGTCGTGAATGTGCTGGAGGTTGAGCTAGTATGCCAGACAGACCGCAAACTGGGACTGGCCCCACCCACTGGAGGCTTCTCTTCTTCTCCAATCTAAAAGTCAAAAATCCAAAATCTTCAATCGTCAATCAATCCCACCCCGCATCCCCCCGAAGCATGCCATCCTGCAACTTCGCCGCGAGGAAGAAGACTCATTGATGATTGTTGAATGACAATTGTTAATTGTTAATTGATCAGACACAGGCATCCAGCGGACTCACCACCCCCAGCCCATTCTCCCCGATCGCCACATGCAGGTAAATTTCC
>JBBRYQ010000106.1:0-13558 GCA_038237425.1 Verrucomicrobiales bacterium | reverse complement strand
ATGAAAAGGAATGAGCAATAAAGCGTTTACAATGTACAGACTGTTAGTTTTTTCGTGCGCTTATTCTATTCGCAACACGTTTACAGTTAATTGATTACAAATAGAAAATATTTTCATTCAATGGGTGCGGAATGCGTGTCACAAGATTGAATTCGATTTTCGACAGGAACACATCGAATGGGATGTACAAGGGCTTCACGGATGGATCAATATGGATTTGATAGAAGCATTTGACCAAATGCTTCAGGAATTCGAGACGGGCTATCGAATATACTGGATTAAGATAGATGTCGGCGAGATGCTGCTGGCCGGCCTCCGTACGGAAGAAGCAGCCGAATTAAACAAGTTACTTCCGACGCCATTCAAGCTGATTGGAACCTAATGCTTTGATATGCAATGAATTTATCCAGTTCCCCGGTTTTGCGAACAAATTAGACTTAGAATCTTCATATCCCAATTTTACTACACTAATAAACTTTATGAAATGCCTCCTCTTGTTAGCCGCAACTTTGTCGACCTCTACCCTGATCTCGATCGGAGGAGAGAATGTCCAGATAGTTGTGATCTCTGTGCCTCATAAGGACGCTGAATCCGTAAGGATCGAGCTCAATCAGTCAGAAAAGAACAGCGAACTCGGATCGATGGATGGCGTGTTGAAACGAAAAGGGGTTTCTTTGATCGCGAAATTTACTCAGGAGACTCCTTGGCATGCAGAGGCTGTAGAGATGTCGAAAGTGATGGGAAAGCTCGGAGCTGCGGAAAGAAATTTGGAGGTAAAGTTGACAATGGAGGGGGAGAAAGTCGGTGAAAAGGGCGAGGAAGCGCTGACCGCTTATATCGAATTGCCGAATACCCGAAAAAACTACCGCAGCTTTTCAAGTTTTGGACACCGGTTTGAGCTGAAAACCGGTCAATGGCAGGAACGTGCTGCGTGGGGTGATGGTCGCGACACCATCATGTTATGGCAAATTGTCGGTGACGACAAGACTACCTCGGAGTTGAAAAATACCTCCGGCAGCAAACCGACGAGGTTGGAGATGCTATGGCTGCAGGCGAGCAAAAGTGATCTGTTGCAGATGGAGAAGGCTACTTCCGAGAACAGGCAACGAGCGGCAGAATGGTTACGAGGAAAAGCACAGCTTTGGAAGGAAGGTTGTATCTTATTCAAGGCGGGTGACAAGATCAGCTGGCATGCTGCGGATGGGGCTCTGGCACTCGAAGATGGAGAAGAAATTGCCAACGAGATTGGAATATACATGGAAGGCACTGTATCCGGCGAGGGTGGGGAGCTAAATTTGAAATTTAGGGCGGAATTTGGCGCTAAGAATAGTAGCAAAAAATCTGAGCAGGTTATCGAAGCAAGGTGCGACCAGAACACATGGAGTTTTTTGAGGATCGATGGGGTGGACAATTGCAATTCTCTAATTTATCGAGTTGTAACCGAATAATTGAATCCACTTTGCATAGGTTGCAAATAGCAGACGTTTCGGGAGGATCTCCGAGCATTAACACTAGCAACTGTGCATGAAAAAATTCCGATCAACCGCTGCAGGTCAGCGTCAAATTGGCCCGCTTCGTTTGGCGGGTATGATTCTCGTGGTATTTGCCGTATTGGCCGGGCTGTGGATTGGTTTTGGTAGAAACAAGGGCGGGGCTGCAAGCGAAGCGGGAGTTTCGGCAGAGGCAGGAAAGAATGTTCCGAAGGCCGGGATGGCGCGTGGTGATCAGAAGACGGAGGTGGGTGGGAGCGGTGCTGATGAAACGGAAGTAAGCGGCAGTCAAAGACAACCACTCCAGTTTCGGGCGAAGCCGGTGGAACCGGCGGCGGTGCTCGCGGTTCTGGCGACGGTAAAGCAGACGGTGGAAGAGCGGGTGCGGCAGCTTCAGGGGATGCGCGGGATTTCACTTTCCAAGGAAGAGCGTGAGGGGGCGTTGGCATTTCTCGCGGGCAAGGAAATACCGGAAGGCATGGGCAAGGGCTCGATGCAATGGCTGGCGGATGAGTTGCTGACGATGATGCGGCTGCAGGAACCGCCTCAGGACGGCTTGGCAGAAGAACTGGCGAAAGTCGCGTTCCAACCGGGAACCGATCCGGTGGTGAGGGATTACATCATGCAGCATCTGGGGCATCTGTGGGAACAATATGGAGCACGGGAAGAGATTGAAAAAGCATTGTGGAAGGCAGTCGGCACCTCGGATGAAACCACGCCCGGTACGGCGCTCATCGCCCTGAGCCGGGGTTACGGGCGGGACCAGCAGGATAAAGGTTTGGCGAAAGTCCGGCAGCAGGCTCTCGACCTGGCGCGGAACCCGGACACCGGCCTGGCCGTGCGGGTGACCGCCCTATCCATCGCTGGGGAAAGCGGGGGGATGGAGGTGAAGGCTCTGGCGGAAGCGCTGGCGATGAATTCCGAGACGCCGGTGATCCTGAAAAAGGTGGCGGAGAGGGTGGGGAGATAGGCGAGTGGATCACCACGTGGGGGTGGAGTCATTCATGGCAAGTGATGTCACTCGTGGGCTTACGGTTGAATTCTCACCTGTCCGAGTCGTTTTGGTGGCTCCTGCTAGGGAACAGCCAAAGTGACGGACACGGGATTCGGCATCGTAGCGTTGGAACAAGCGTTCGAGTGTCTGACGATGGATGAGATCGAGAATCTGGGAGAGAACGAAGCGACCGGAGTTCATACCCCGAAATTGTGCCGGACAACCCAGAGAAGTCCAAAAGCGTCACATCGAATTTCATTCCTAAATCGTTCAAAGGAAGCCATCTCTCACATTTCCCCAAATCGTCATGCGTGGCAGTATAGTAGCCCACGGGGGTTGTGGCGTAAGGAGAATTCTGGGTGGTTTCAAAAGGATCATTGCTACTACGGTAGTTCGCTAGTCCCGGATGCTGGGTTTCCCGCCTCCCACTCTCCACCACCATGGTTCGGTGATGGCGCGGAAGGGTGAATTCTAATCGGAAGAAGGCAGCCCGCACAGTTCTTTGTGCGGAGCCTTGGTTCGCGAGGTGGCTCGGCTCACAGGAAAAACCGCACAGGGCCTATGCGGACTACCTGCCGGAGCTCTGGTTCAGCATCACAAGGGTGAGGACGACTACGATCACCGCGAGGATGGCCAAAGTGATTTTCACCCAGCTCAACGGATGCTCTCCAGCCATTTTTCCGGTGTAGCCGTTGACGACGACTTGAAACGACTTCGCTCCATAGGTGTAGGTCGTGAGCCAGACGGGAACGAGGACGTGCTTGAAAGTGCGGCCCTGATAGTCCGACTGGACTTGCAGGTTACGCTGGGTATCGCCGGGGACCTCCCGCGAGCAAAGTTGATCGATGGTTGCGTCCATCTGCTCTTTGCTCACTTCGGATGCCTGGCGCAGATCCAGCTGATAGCGCTCCACGGTCCAGCCGCGGACGTAGGCGGGTTCGTAGGGCTTGAGGTCGGTGAGAGTGGGGAATGGCTCGACTTTTCTCAGCAGTGTGGTGTGCACGCCGACGGTCCCAGGGACGGCGTCGTCGTCGAAAAAGTGGGAGAGTTGTCCGGCACAATCCTCCCAGCGGGTTCGCTGGACTTGGCGGGTTTGGATGCGTCCGTTAGAATCTTCGTAAGTTTCGGTTTCGTAATAGTGATAGCCAGCTTCGGCGGTCCAATAGGCATCGACGTGGGCGTCAAAAGTCCAGTAGGGCAGATAGATGCCGTGCAGCGTGTCGGTCATCGCGGCGCGCTTGAGTTTATTCGGTGCCCACCAGCGGGTGGAATACCACTGGCGGAGCTGGTCTCTAACTTGCGTGGATGGAATGACGGCGGGCAGCAGGCTTTCCGGCGTGATCGCGTCTTTGAGATCGTCCATCGGCACGATGGATGGCGAGCCGCAGAAATCGCAGCGCTGGGCGGCCCGGTCGGGATCAAAGATGCTGATTGCCTGACAGCTTTCGCACTTCACAGATTTTTTCTCCGCACGCATTCCTCGGTTTTCATCCGGGGTGGCGGCGAGGGCTGTTTCCAAATCGTGCTCGACGATCGCGGCTCCTAACTGATCTTCTCCGTTGGACCACGGCATGACGGTACCGCAATACGGGCAGGCGAGCGCTTTTTTAGAGGCGTTCCATTCCGCATCTCCGCCGCATTCCGGGCAGGGATGCTTCCGCAGTGCGCTGACTTCGGCCATGATTTATTCCGCTAGGAAGGCATCGAGGGCGGCCCGGGAAATCCGATAGGCACTGCCGATTTTCTTGCCTTTCAAGTCCCCAGCATCAATCGAGGCGATCACGTCCGCCTCGGAAACGCCAAGAATCTGTGCGGCTTGCTCCGGGCTGAGAAGCTCGGGAATCCCTGCGGAAACAGGAGCCGCCACGCCCGGAAGCGGTGGTGGCGTGGCCTGCATCGATTTCATCATTTCCTGCGCCATGCCGAAGCCCATCGCCATCTGACCGGCGGCGGCTGCGGGAGAACCGCCGCCTCCGTCGCCGCCCTTCGTCATGGATTCGGCCATCTGGAATTTTACGTAGTCGTTGAGATTGCCGATCACGCCCATGCTCGAACGCTTGTCAATGGCAGCCTCCACTTCCGGCGGCACGGAGACGTTTTCGACGATGAAGCTGGTGATCTCGATGCCATATTTGCTGGTCACCGCTGGATTGATCAGCGGTAGCAGCGCATCGCCGAGTTCTGTGTAGCGGGCTGCGACGTCCAGTGCTGGCACGCCGCAAGAGGCGAGAGCATCGCTGAACACACTAACGATCCGCGAGCGCATCGTGTCGGCGAATTCATCGAGGCGGAAATGTTGGTCGGTTCCGGCGACTTCTTTGAGGAAAACTGGCGCATCGACGATCTTGAAATCGAACGACCCGAAGGACCGCAGGCGCACCACGCCGAAGTCCTTGTCGCGCATCATGATCGGATTCGCGGTGCCCCATTTGTTACCGGTGAAGAGGCGGGTGGTGACGAAATAGACGTCCGCTTTGAAAGGGGATTGGAAACCGTATTTCCAGCCCTTGAGTTTCGTTAGGACCGGGATGTTGTCCGTGACCAGCGAGTGCTTGCCGGGGCTGAAACAATCACCGTATTGGCCCAGATAGACGAACTGCGCCGCTTGGCTCTCGCGGACGATGAGCTGTGCGCCGTTTTTAATCGCCTTGTCCTCGTCCGGAAACCGCCACGCGAGCGTGTCGCGCGAGTCGTCGTTGAATTCGATGATTTCCAGCAGCTCGCCCTTGATGAATCCTAAAATGTCCATGGTTTTAAATTGTTGTTTGGTGTGGGATTATCCTGATTTAGAAATTGAGGGAAGTAGAAATCTCTGCGGTCATTCCAATCCCCGGTCCGCCACCTCTTCCTCATCCCAGCCGAGGTAGTGGCCGAGTTCGTGAAGGAACGTCGTGCCCACCTCGTCGCGGTAGTCGTGCTCCTCCTCGCCGGTCCATTCCCACAGATTCATCAGGAAAAGTCGGATGCGCGGCACTTCGCCATCGCCATCCTCGTCCAGTGCGCATGGGCCTTCGAAAAGCCCCAGTTCATCTCCTTCCAGCGTATCATCGTCGGAGCCCTGCCCCGGTTGTTCTTCGAGGGAAATCACTACTTTGTTCGCCGCTGCCTGCACGTCGGCCGGTAAAATTTTCACCAGTGACTTCAGCTCCTCGTCGGCCCAACTGCTCAGTGTTTCAAAATCCATGACCGGGAACTATCTACTTCCGCCTCGCCGCACAATCCGGAAAAAATCCACCGCCTACGTGGCCACGTATGCGCGCCACCCTGCGGCAGTTCATGACCATTCATACGCTCGAACAGGAACAACGCTTCCCGATCTCTCTCGAAGCCGCTTGGGAATTTTTCTCCACGCCGCGCGACCTCGTCCACTATGGCCTCGGTTCCGGAATGCGTGCCTCACGGCTCTCGGTGCTCGAGTAGAATGCCGCAGCCTATTTCAATCAGCAGCCACAACCGGGCGTCGCCTTCAGCGCTGACAAGACCCAGATCACCATTCGTTGTCCGGCAGAACCGAGCTGGTCATACCGATTGTGGAGCGGCACGAACCTGCAGAATTGGGCAGCAGTGGAGACCCGTGCGGGGACGCGAGCAATGTTGAACTTTATCCAGGCAGCAAACCTCGGGGAGTCCAAACGTTTTTGGAGAATCGAGGATAAGGAGGGAGGCTTCTGATGCAAATCAGACTGCCACCGAAATGGAGAGAGTGAGGCGGTAGTCGGACTGTTTGGTTTTTTTCCCGGTCGTCGGCCGCGGTGTCAGTTCGCCGATTCTGACGGAGTAGCTTCTCGGGATTCCGGCCTTTCCAGCGGGCAATGCGGAGAGCACGACGACCTTCGGTTGATGATTCGTGTGGACGCTGATGATCTTAGGAGACTTGTTGCCCACTTTCACGCGTAACAGCACTTCTGCGTCGCCTGCAGTGAGGCAGAAGGCGCCCTTTGGACAACGGCTGTCGTTTTTCACGCCGACGAAGCTGATTTTTAGGCCAGCGTCATATCGCACCGAATCGCCGACGCTCAGAAGCGGGAAGGGGATGATGGCAGCAGCGGAAGCGGGTGCGCTGGTGGCAAAAAATGCGGAGGTGCCGAGGGCGGCCATCGCAAGGGATTTGATCATTTCGCGGCGGTTCATGGTTTTTAAAGGAGATTTACAGAGATGGTCCGACATTCCGGCGCATTTGGATCACGAAATCGCGAGCAGTGATTCGTCCCAGTCCTTCCAGACCGGATCAAGATTCCTGCTGCGTAACATCGCCGCCACTTCCGCCGGGCTGCGGGTGTCGTGGATTTGAAATTGTTCGGTCGCTTTTTCACAACCGGATTTTTGTGCCAGCTCCACGCGCCTGCCTTTGATGGTTAGGTGAAGGTCTTCGCTACCTGCACCAGTGTAGCCGCCCGGTTCCGTCCGCGCCCCGGCGGACATGTGGGTGACGCCGAGAGTGGCGATCGCGTCCCGCAAAGGTGCCGGCTCGCGGGTGGAAACAACAATGCCCACCTGCGGAAAAAGGATGCGGAAAACTGCGATCAGTCGGACGAAGATCTTATCTGGCAGATAGAGCTCTGGGTCGGTCACATATTCGTAGTTTCCGGCATAGGGCTGCATGCGTGGGAAAGCCACGGTGTATTGCGCCTTCCAGCCGTGTTTGTAGAGGTATTCGAGGTGCGCGCATAGCGAAAGTGCCTCGTGTTTCCAGTTCGCTAGACCAAACAAAGCGCCGATCCCGATCCGCCGGAATCCGCCGGCGTATGCGCGCTCTGGACAGTTCAACCGCCAGTCGAAATTTTTCTTCGGCCCCGCGGTGTGCAGTTTCTGGTAGGTTTCGCGGTGGTAGGTTTCCTGGTAGACCACCAACCCCTCCGCGCCGTGCCCGACGATTTCGGCGTATTGGTCGTCTTCCATCGGCCCGACTTCGAGTGCCAAGGTGGGGATGAACGGCTTAAGCGCGTCTAGGCAGTCCTGCAGATAGCCGTCCGAAACGAATTTCGGATGCTCGCCCGCGACAAGCAGCACGTTCCGGAAGCCCAGCCCATGCAGGTGTCTCGCCTCTCGCACCACCTGATCGACAGTGAGCGTGGTCCGGAAAATGCCGGCATCGCGCGAGAATCCGCAGTAGCTGCAATTGTTAACGCACTCATTCGAAACGTAGAGTGGCGCGAAAAGCCGCATCGTCCGGCCAAAATGCCGCCGCGTCGTTTCCTGACTACGGCGAGCCAATGCCTCGAGAGGACCGCCCGTTTCTTCCGAAATGAGCTGCTCGAAACGCCGCATCAGAGGCGTCGGGCGCTTGATGAGATCTGGAAAAACGTCCGCAAATGCCATGTCACGCGGAAGATGGAGGCTGCTGCCCTCCGCGTCAAAGCCGGTTTGTCTTCTGCCAGCCTTTTTGCCGCCTGCCTTTACATGCGGGTTCATCCGTGTAGTCTGGCCGCGCTGCTCACCACCACACCCTCTTAATGTTTCGTCAGCCCCGTCCCCCCGACCCTGACCAGGACCTCATCACGCGTGCCCAACAAGGCGATACGCGTGCCTTTGACGCCCTGATCCTCAAATATGGCGACAAGCTTTACGGCCTCGTCTATAACATGACCTCTCACAAGGAGGACACTCACGATCTGCTCCAAGAGATCTTCGCCCGCGCCTATCAGTCACTCGGGAAATTCCGTGGAAGCTCCACGTTCTACACCTGGATCTATCAGATAGCAGTCAACCTCACGCTCAATTTCCTCAAGAAACGCAAGCGTCGCACGGGCTTGAGCCTAAATGATATGGAATCTTCGGTCCATCAGGACCCGGCTCTAATCGACACGACCCACGAAGCGAACCCCGAGAAACAAACCAATCTCAACGAGCTTCAGATAAAATTGAACGAAGCGATGATGAAGTTGTCTGAACCCCATAGAATGGTTGTGACGATGTTCGACATCCAAGGCATTTCCCACGCGGAGATCGCCAAGGTGCTCAAAACATCCGAAGGCACCATTCGTTCACGACTCCACTATGCGCACCTTCAACTTCAATCCGCCCTCCAAGACAGTTGGGAAGAGAGATTTTGAAAATTTTACTTGCGCGTGGGGTTTATTTTTAATAATTCCTAATTATCAATCGCAGTGAAACCATCGGTCGAACAAATCGGAAGTCTGCTAGCCCTCAAGCGCCACGAGCGTCCTGAGGACGGTTACTGGCAGGATTTTCTATGCGACTTCCATCAAAGCCAGCGCGAGCAGGCGGTGAAGAAATCTGGCTTGATGAACTTTGTCGGACGGGTTTCAGCTTGGTTCTCTGATCTTGGACCCACGAAATGGGCCTATGGAGCAGGTCTGGCCTATGCGACACTAACGGTTGCTTTTTTCCTCACCCCTCATGGCGTGGATGTGGGTAAAACCCCTGCGGCACCTGTGAACTATCAGGTGGTTCCTGCGCCCGCCCCTCCGGTCGAGCAGCTCGACCAGTTGGACCTGAGTCCTTCGACTCAAGGGAATTCGGGCGAACGGGTATTTTAATTCCGGAAATCCCGAAATGGTGGTTCTGGAATACCCGCGCCGGCGTTGGCCGGCCCGACTGTTGGGATTGTGCCTCGGACTTTCGGCATCCGCAGGTTTTGCCAATCCCATTGCTGTTTCTCCACGCTTGCTCGTGAATTTTTCCACCGCCGGGAACGATAGGATTGCTGAATCGACCGCAGTGCCGGTCGAAGGCGACTCCATTCTCGTGGTCGTTGTAGCGGCCGGTGCGGATCTCTCGAATCCGAAGCTCATCCAGGGTAGCCATCCGGTTCCGGCCAAGGTCATCGGCCACGATCCCGTCTCGCGGCTGCAGTTCCTCCAAATTCAGAGTGGAGTTTCGACGAAATCCCCCGAGTGGCTCGGTGACAACGGTGATAGCGCTATTGCGTCTCTCGTCGCGATGGCCCCTGGTGGTCCTGTCAAATGCCGGACCACCGGCTGGGTAAAGCAGGTCGGTGGGAAAATACTGCCACTCGCCCTGCTCCGCGTCACCTTCGTCGGGACCGTGCCCCCTCCTGGCACGCCCTTGATGGACGATGCCGGCCGAGTGGCCGCGATTGTTTTCCAAGATGCCGGAGCGGCGAGCACCGGTTACGCGATTCCTGCCGAAGCTGTGCGCCGCGTCCAACGGGACATTTGCACCAGCGGCCAACTCGTCCGCGGCTGGCTCGGGCTCTCGCTGCGGGCCGAGTCTCAATCGCCGCAAATCGTCCGCGTGCTGCCGGACTCGCCTGCCTCTTCCGTTGGCATCCAGGCGGGCGACGTGCTTGTCAGCATCGGTTCCCGCCAGATCTCCGACTACGCCGACGCCGCTAACGCATTTTTCTATCTCGTTCCGGGCAAGCCGGTGAAGGTGAAGCTCCTGCGTGGAGTTGACCAGTTAGAATACTCGCTCACTCCGACCCGTCCGGTCTCGAATTAAACGAATCCTGCGGCAGTCAGTGTTAATTTGGTTTTTGAATTCATTCGAAAGAGAAACTGTTCAAAAAGTTGTTGGGTGTTTCAGATTGTTAGCGGATAAAAGTTAGATAGGCGGAGGCGGGGATTCGTTCAGTCTGGTTTCACAACAAACTGACTGTGAGTAACAAACATCACCGCCTCTGTGTGGAAAATCGTAACGTGATCGCTAACATGAAGCAAGCCGGAAAGACCCAGGACGAGATCGCTCAAGCCGTCGGGTGCAGCCAAAGCACCATCAGCAAAGAGCTGCCCCGCAACCGAGGTAAACGTGGCTACCGGATGGCCGAAACTGCCGGATGACCCGAAGACCTTCGAGCGAACCGATCAGGAAACTCTCGACGCCGATCTTGATTCGCGCCTCCACCGTTATTTCCATGAACTCGGCGAGAAAGCCTACGCTGCCTTCAACGCCATGACCGACATCGCCACCCGTCCGCCGCAGAGCACCCGCTTCCGCCGAGACCGGCCCACGCTAGAACGCCGCGCGGGAGCATGGCTTCGGGATTCCAAGGAAACAGCGTCTCAGCCCGGTTTCTCCATTGCGGGGCATTTGAAAGAGCTGGCAACTGGTAAAGTGACCCCGCGCAATACCGCCACTCCATTCCGGGGAATTCCCACATGTGCGGGGATAATATCGACTTTTTAGCTGGGAGATTGCCATAAATCCCGCCTGCCGTCCATCGCGCTTGCGCGAGGGGGATTCAAAGAAAATACCAGGAATCCGTGGTTTATCGGCGCTTTCCCCGCGCGCGCGATGTCGGCGGAAATTCCATCGCGGGCGTGGGTTCGCTGGACAGGTGAACTTATCGAGAACTGCGAATCGGCTCCCGTACGCGGGTAGAGCATGGAAGCCCATCAATTATGTCTGTCCTCGCACGCGCCCGCGCAATCCTCCGCGTGGGGAGTGTAAACCTAGGTTACGGGAAAGCCCGAGAAGGGAAAATCCTGTAACACCTTGTAACACTTTCAAGGCTCATTTCGGGACATTTTGGCGCATTCCAGCGCATTTAGAAGAGTTTTAAATCGCCTGCCTGATTAGGATTTCAGGCTCGCAACCCTTTGATTTAAAAACACTTGCGGCTGGTGGTCCCGAGTGGAATCGAACCACTACCTACGGCTTCGGAGGCCATCGTCCTATCCATTGGACCACGGGACCAGTCAACTTGCGCGGCCGTGGAAATGCGTATCCGGCCCTGCGCGACTTGGCAAGGAGAAGGATGAAATTTGCGGTCGGGGGTAGGTTTCAAAACGCCATTCGGTCCCAAGCGGCCCAAAAAGCGGTGGTTTGTCCGGCGTCGGGGATGATTTCCATGAGCAGCGTTTTCGGGCTGGTCTCGAATTTATCGAAGTCATCCACGGTCCTCACGCGCAGGTGGTTCATGCCCCACAGCGTGGCAAGTCCGGAGAGATCTGCTGTTTGCGGGTTGGTCATCCACTCGGCGGCGCGCGGGCTCATCGTTTGCAGGCGCGGCAGGCGTTCGAAAATTTTCCCGCCGCCGTTGTTGATGACTACGAGCACGCGGCCCTCGGTGGTGATCTGCTCCAGCACGAACGGCGCGGCGAGATCGTAAAGAGCGGTGAGATCGCCCACCACTGCCCACGTTTCGCTCACATCCGCAGACCATCCGAGCCAGGTACTCACTTGGCCGTCGATCCCGTTAGCCCCGCGGTTCGCGCGGACGGACTGGATCGGGTGCTGCCACTGTGTAAACAAATTCCACTCACGAATCGGCATGCTATTACCGAGGAAAAGCCCGCCACCGATGGATGCGTAATGCGAGAGCGTGCGCAGCAGCGCGGGTTCGCTATCAGGAAATGCTTCGAGCAGCTCGTCGATCTTCACCGCGCGGCTGCCAGCACCGATCAGATAGTCCAGCGCATCGTCCGCCAGTTCGATTTCGCCGAGAGCGGGTAAAACTCGATCTAACGGACCGCGCAGCACGTTCGATTCCCGCGCCAGGCCGGGCAGGCCATTGCGGCAGACCGACCACACGGAAACTCCTGGCATCGTCTCCAGATCGCGCCAAAAACGTCCACTCGGCACTTCGCCTAACCGCAGCACCTTCCCCGGCGGCGTGGCTTTCAAAACACGGTCGCCATCGTGGATCGCCAACGATTGCAACGCCTCGCGCAGACCGCTCGTCGCCTCTGCGATCACCGGCGCGCCGAGGTCCTGACAGAAATGGAAAACCTCCTCACGTTCGTCCGGCTCCAGGCCACCGACGAGCACCACGATTCCCTGATAAAGATCCTCGCGCAACCAACGAGCCAGCCCGGCGACGTTGAGCTTTTCCTTCTCCGGGGAAAACTCACCCACCGTTTCACCCGCGAAATCCTCCCCGCCCGCCTCGAATGCTTCGTCAAACTCCACATTCAAATGCAGCGGCTGTTTCCCATCCCAATCGGCGAATGTCCCCTGCCACGCGTAGTTTCCGAAAATCCCTGGCTGCTCGATGCTCTGTGGCGCACCCGTCCCGCGGAACTCCGCCGGTCGGTCTGCCGTGATCGCGACTAGCGGCCGAGCCTGATAGTGCGCCTCGATGACCGATGGCAAAAGCTCCGCCGCCGCCGTTCCGCTCGTCGTGATCACTGCGCACGGCTGTGCGGTCTCCATCGTCCTCCCCAGCGCGAAAAACCCCGCGCTGCGTTCTTCAAAATGCCGCCAGACGCGCACCAGCCCCGCCGCCTCCGCCCGTGCCAGCGCTTCCAGCAACGCCGCATTCCGCGCCCCCGCGCAAACGACGAACTCGCGCACGCCCGCCTTGAGACAATCTTTCACCACTTCCAGAGCCGGATACCATGCATTCACGGCGCTGTCCTAGCCCACGGCAGGGGAATGTCCAAGCGCGTGTTTTTTCCTGTAAAGAAACGCGTTCCCCTTCCCGTTTCGGCTTGGATTGTGCTTAAAAGGCCGCACGCATGACCGATACTCCCGCTAACCCGATTCGTGAACAGCTCCGGCTGGAAGGATTTGACCTGATCGACGAGCGCCTGCAATACCTGCTGGGCTGCCTAGAAGAAGCGCTGAAAAGCACGGGGGAGACGGATTTGTTGCCGTATTTACCTTGGTCCGGCCGGGAGCCAGAAGCGGGGGCTGCGCCGGAGGGACTGCCGCAGCTTTATTCCATCGGTTTCCAGCTCCTGAACATGGTGGAGGAGCGCGTGGCGGCGGAAATCCGGCGGGAGCGGGAAAAAGCGCTGGGCGCGGAAAGCATCCGTGGCTTGTGGCCGCAGGCGCTGCGAGATCTGCGAGCGATGAACCTTTCCCCGGAGGAAATCCTAGCCGTGCTCCAGGATGTGTTAGTGGAACCGGTCCTCACCGCCCACCCGACGGAGGCGAAGCGCTCCAGCATCCGTGAGCGGCATCGGGCGCTGTATGACGAGATGGTCCGCAACGAGTTTCCTAAATACACCGAGCGCGAACGCCGCCGGATCCGCGAGCGGGTGGTGACAACGCTGGAAATTCTCTGGCGCACCGCAGAAATCCACCTCGTTCGCCCGGACATCACCAGCGAGCTGCGCAACGCGACGCACTATCTGCGCGATCTTTTCCCATCCGCCATCAACCGTCTGGACCTGCATTTCACCGAGGCTTGGCGCGATGCCGGACT
>JBBRYQ010000105.1:0-13602 GCA_038237425.1 Verrucomicrobiales bacterium | reverse complement strand
CACGGAAAGTGGGAACCAGGTCTGGCCGGATTTCACCTTGGTGGCGGAAACGGCGGTGACGAGGATGATGGTGTCGCCGCAACGGACGGTGACGGCGCCATCGGCGAGTTTGGCGATTTTGCCGGTTTCGAACGTCATCGGATTGGTTCCGACGTCGGCCGTAAGTGTATGGATATTCATGTTTTGTATTTTCTTTTTTTCAGTGCGTACAGCCCATCCGGCGGAATGCAGGACGGGCAATCTTCGTTTTCAGACAAATTCCGCAGCGCGCAAATAGGCGGCTGCGGAGGGAATTGTCTGGCGGGCCGGGCGAGTGCCGAGACCGTTTCGCAAAACAGCCACGGTGGATTACCGTGGCTGTTTGCGGAGAGCTTTTAGCGGCGGAGGCCGAGGCTGGCGATGATCTGCTGATACTTTTCCTCGGAACCTTTCTTGATGTAATCCAGTAACTTGCGGCGCTGGGAAACCAAGGTGAGTAGGCCACGGCGGGACGAGAAGTCCTTTTTGTGGATGTTCAGGTGGTCCGTCAGATGGAAAATCCGAGCGGTGAGGAGTGCCACTTGATAAGGGGCGCTGCCGGTGTCTCCTTCGTGGAGTTGATAGTCTTTAACGTTGATTACTTTTGTATCGGCCATGGTCGTAGGGGATGGATCCAGCTTCTTGATTGAACGAGGGCCGGACCGTCCTAGGTTTGAGGTTGAGCGCGGAAGAAAGCGTCCGGCCGGGGGATTTGCAAGTTAATTGCTGTGAGCTTAGGAAGTTTTTAAAAATGCCCGCCGCCGGAACTTCGGATGCGCGAAATTCCTCATGACGGTTCCGTCCGCTCGAAAAACCGCTGGTAAAGGAACGATGCCACAAACGCGATCACCGCCACGCCGATCAGCGCGCCGATCCGGTAAATGCTCTCGATGTTCGCCAGATCGTGCAGGAACACCTTCAGCAGCGTGACCACCAGCAGCCCGATCGCCGCAAACCGGGCGTGTTTGGATTTCTGCCAGATGCCGATGCCCAGCAAGCCGAGCGAAAACAACCCCCAGGCAATGCTGTAAGTCATGTCGCGGGCGAAATTTCCACCGAAACTGAATGCCACACAGCGGTCACCCGGTGCGGTGAAATAGTCCGCGATCTCGATGTTCAGCAGCACGAAAAGCAGCACCCCGCCCATTCCATAAAGCACCCCACGCGGCGAAAACCCTTTCCATCGCCCCTCCGGATCGGTGAACCAATACGCCCCGAAAAATTGCGCCACCGCCACCAGCCCGTAAGCATACAGATGCCAGTTCAGGATCGCAGTCCCACTGCGCGGGTAGTCGAGAAACACCGCCGGATTGAGTGTCAGGCGGACGAAGGAAATCGCGAGAAGTGCCAGCCCTGTGAGTTGCAGCCCTGGATGCGGCACTTTTCTGAAAAGCCACAACAGCAGCGCTCCTTCCATCGCCCAGCTCACCGTCAGCCATTGGCGGTCGAACTGGACTGGGAAAATCAGCGTGATGAAAAGCAGCGCCACCCCGCCAAACCATGCGAGCTGTCTGCGCCGCTGCGCGTCCATTTCCCCACCCCACCGGATCACCACCCCGAACGCCGCGAACGCTGGCACGGCGAACGCCGCCGGAAGCAAGCCCATCACCTCATTCGGAAACGCCCGTTTCACCAACTGATGCACCAGCAGGAAATGCCCCACACCCGCGAGTGCGCTGGCGATCCACGGCGCGGCCTGCTCCGTGAAGACCTTCCGGAAAACGAACGGGAAAACCAAAAACAGCCCATAAAACCCCAGATACCAAGACAGCGCCACCATCGGCGTCTCCGGCCGGAAATACTGCGCATGCCACACGCCCTCCACCGCCAGCGTGCCGACCAACGCCGCCAGCACCAACGGCCCCTGTTTCCCGAAAATGGCCAATCCTCCCAGCAACGCCGACATCAACAACGCCACCCCAAAAACCGGCGAAGGATCCACCACCGGCAGGCGCAACAACGCCAGAATCAGCATCCCGAACGGCACCACTCCCGCAATTACCGGCAAAAATCCTGCCACCTGCCGATCCAGCGTCTGCTCTTCTCCCTCCGTCGAATTTCCCCGCGAGAGAAATTTCCCCGCCACGGAAAACACCGCCGAGAAACCCGTGATCACGCCCAAAAACGGCAACAATGAATCCACCGACGACGGCCCTTTCAGTAGCCACATCGCCGCCACGCCCATCGTCAATAACAGCGACACCAACACGGAAACCACCGCACCCGTCGCGAGTGCCAGTCCGATCGCTAACAAATCCGCCAGCAGTATCGCCGCCCAGATCACCATCGGCACCGGTTCAAGCCGGACCACCGGCAACAACATCATCAACACGACCAGCGGCGCAAACCATGGACCCGCCTTCAAGGGCCAAACCGCCGGCAGGGCACCCGGACGCCGGGCAAGCAGCACCGGCACCACCGCATGCAGCGCGCCGAATACCAGATAGACCACTAACATCCCGTTGAGGTTCTCCGGCGTCAGCCCGCGCACCGTCCAAGATGCCAAATGGAGAAACACCAGCCCCGCCGCGATCACCTGCGCCATCCCCAGATCCGGCCGCACCATCACCAGCGCAATCACCGGCAATTGGACCAGCAGCAGAAATTCGTATAACAGAAAATGCCGCTCCGCCACTTGCCCGTATCCCAGCATCACAAATCCGAAACCCATCGCCATAGTCGCCAGCCCTAACACCGAACCCGCCGCATGGAGATCCATCTCCTTGCCCTTTCTTCCGATCCATCCACCAAGCAGGAATAAGACGATGAAAAACAACAATATCCCCATCGGCACCAACGTCTTCGCACCCACGTCATAATCACCCACCTCGAAAAATTTCCCGAACCACCCGATCTGCATCAGCGCCGTTCCCACCGCCGCCGAGCTCGTTAGAAAATCCCAGCGCTTGTTCCGCGAAACCGCCACTAGCCCGATGTCCAACAGCGCGATATAACCGAAAAGCCCAATCACCTGATCCTGACCGGTGGACAACAGCACCGGCGTTAGAAATCCACCGAGCATGCCTAGCACCGCCACCACCAGCGCGTCCAGCCTCACCGCGATGATGAATGCCGCCGCCGTCACACACGCCATGATCACCAGCGTGGAAACCGTGCCGAACGCCGGAAAATGATAGATCGCATGCGCTGCGAAGGTCACTCCGTAGAGGATCAGCACGCCCGTCGCACAGAACGCCTGCGCCAGCACCCGGTAGCGCGGCAGCCGGTGCGACCACAATCCTCCTGCCAGCAATCCGCCTCCCATCAGATATCCCATTGCCACCCGCAGCGCCGGAGAGATCAGGTTTTTCTCAAACGCATACTTCACGAAAAAAATCACCCCGAAGAACATCGCCACCCCACCCAGCCAGGCGAACAGCTTTACTCCCATAAAACGCTCCAGCGAAAACGGCTCCTTCTCCTCCTCCGCCGCCATCGGCGTGACGGGATCTCGCGGAGCCACCGGGGCCTCCCACTTCTCCGTATTTTCAACTACTACCGGCAGCGGCGGCGGAGCTGGAGTTTCGGCGACCGGTCCTCTCTTCGCCTCCAGCTTTTGCAGAAACTCATCGATATCCACCGGCGGTTGCGCCATCACCTCCGCCGCGCGCGGTGCGGGAGCAGTTACCGGCGGCGCTTTCATTTCCCGCACTTCTTCCTTCAGCTCCCGGAGCCGCCCCATCAGCCCCTTTATTTCCTCCCGCGTCTCGGCCGTTTCCTTGCGGGCGGCTTTCAGTTTTGCAAACAGCCAGAGTTCGGCGAGAATGACCAGAATGATGATGAATTCCATGGTGCTGTCATGAATTCCTACACGCTCGCCACCAGTTTGACGACACGAATCCTACAAGCGAATCGCTTCAAAAGTCGGCCTGTGTTAGGAATCCATGATTACCGTCATTTCAGCGCCTTCAGGATGAAATTGTCCATGGATTCCGTGCCTTGGGCGATCACCTTGTTTTCCACATAGCCAGCGAGCTTGATGACAAATCTCCCGGTTTCATCATTCATCTGCCAGTTTCCACGGCGATCACCTCCCACTCCGTTGGTCGCGAAGGTGCCGAGTTTGGTCCACTTGTAGCCATCGGCGGAACCCGTCTTGTCATACCAGAACGTCAGGATCTTGGTGGACTTACTGAAACTGATCCGGATGCTGCCCTTGCTGACGCCGGGATTTGCCACCATGTCTGCACCCGCCGTGTAAAGCCCATCGACCTCGAAACTCGCGTCGAATCCTCCCTGCGTCCCTTTACCTAGAAACTCCAGATAGACGACGTCGCTGGAATCGTTGCCATTTGAAATCCACAGGCCCGGTGATGAATCGCCGCGATGGTTGTTCGTATTGACCACATCGACGATGGCCTGCCAGTTCTCGTTGTAGCCGGGTTGGCTGGCGGTGAGCTCGAGCCAAACATCCACCTCCTTCGGCTTGGCGACCGGCATCTGGAAATTCAAACGCCCGCCGGATTGTCTCAGGATCGCCCCCGTGCCGTAGATGCCGGGTAGCCAACTGGCTTTGTCGAGACGGGTGCCGGTAAAATCATCGTTGAACGGTGTTAGTGCCATACAATCGCCGGTGAAAAGTGAGAAACCGGCAACAAACAAACCTGACGTGATGATTGGAGTTTTCATGGTCGGACAATAGTTGGAATGACATTTTCTTCTCCTTTGAGGAATTTGAAAAGTATGACTCCCTGATCTTATTTGCAAGCATCCTTTCGTCCCTTCGGAAAGCCAAAGCACCTCAAATCAAGGCTTGCGCGGCGGCTCGATCAACAGCTCGGATTTCGCCAAATCGCTTGGAGCGACCACACATTCATCGAGAGGAAATTTATCGATGTTGCCATATCGTTCCTCGATGATTTTTTTCACACTCGGCTTGTCCAGATGATAGTCCCGGAAATGGCTGGGTTCACACAATTTCACACCGGCGTGTTCGAAGGTTTTCCACACTAATTCGGAACAATACAGCTTCTTATCGTCCCACCGGAACTGCACATCATAATGCAGTCCGATCTGTGCCTTCCCCCAATCGCGCGCTTTCTGATAGGCAGTCGGCGCGACTGGAGTTTTCAACCTCCGCGCGGTGAAGGCACCCGGCCGGCAGCGTTCTATGAATTTGTCCAAAGACGTCACCCCCACCGGCTCCACCGCCTCCAGCACCATCAGTTTTCCGTCCTGTTGGAAAACGATGCCGCAATGCGTGTAGGGGGAGTTCGTCGCATCGATGATCGCTTGTCCCTGCCCCGCCGGCGAGCTGCTGAAAACAATGTCCCCCTCCTGTAAAACGTAAGGATTCTCCTCCGCCGTGGCTCTGGAGAAAAATACCAGCACCGTCAGTGCGGCGGGACGGAGCAGATTGTGGACTTTCATGCAGCCATTCTCGCAAAGCGCTCGCTGATTTTCAACCGGGAAAATCCCGGCTCATCCGGCATCTTCCATCCTTATCCGCCCTCCTATCATCCAAGCCCCCTCCTCCACCATCATCCCGGCGATGATGCCCAGCACCCCCACCGAGCAGCCGAGCCAGACCGCCACTAGAAACAAAACGAACCGCCCTAACACGGAGCCCACCGCGCCTGCCACCACATCCTCGATATCCAGCTCCATGAAACATCCATAACAGCCCGTTTACCCCGCATCCAGATATTTACGCAACGGCCACCCGCATCTTGACAAATCCGTGAAACCCCGTTCCGATTCCATTCGCAATGGAAGAATTGGATCTCTCACTCGAGTATCAACGGCTGGCCGCGCTTCAAACCATGCGCACCGCCAATCCCGATAACGTGGAACTCATCCTCAGGGAACTTTTCGGCTCTGGTTCATCCCAGTGGACCGGCTGGGACGAGCAGTTCATTACGTTCGTGGAAAACAACCGGAGCGGCACTCTCCTCTACGGCAGCATCGGCGACCACTGGCATTTCCTTTTCGCTCCCGCCGCCAAAGCGGGATTCTGGATCTGCGCGCGGGAAAGCATGACGGGAAAGGGTCTGCTCGATCCGCAATCCATTGAGATACTAACGGAAGTCGCGGAGCAAAAATGCTTTTTCCAATCTTAAGGAGTGCCGACGGAATAACGACACCCCTTTTTCAAACTCAGGCGACCAACGCTTTCAAACGACGGCAGACTTCCTCGACGTTCGCCCGCGAGTTGAAGGCGGAGATGCGGAAATAACCTTCGCCTGCCGAGCCGAAGCCAGAGCCGGGGGTGATGACGACCTGGGCTTCTCCTAACATTTTGTCGAACATGTCCCATGAGGTCAGTCCGGCGGGGCAGCCGACCCAGACGTAGGGTGCATTTTCGCCGCCGAAGACGGGGAGACCGGCAGCGGTGGCAGCTTCGCGGAGGAGCTTGGCGTTGCCCATGTAATGCTCGATGAGGGCGCTAACTTGTTGTTTTCCTTCCGGCGAAAAAACGGCGGCGGCGGCTTTCTGGACGGGGTAGCTGGCGCCGTTGAACTTGGTGCTGTGGCGGCGGCTCCAAAGCTGATGGAGAGGGATGCGCTCGCCGGTATCGGACTCGGCGCTAACGGTTTTCGGGATGACGATGTAAGCGCAACGGACTCCGGTAAAGCCACCGTTTTTCGAGAAGCTGCGGAACTCGATGGCGCAATCCTTCGCGCCTTCGAGCTCAAAGATGGAGCGCGGGATTTCCGGGTCCTGGATGAAGGCTTCGTAGGCGGCGTCGAAGAGGATGATCGCATCGTTTTCCTTCGCGTATTTCACCCAGGCTTCGAGCTGCGCACGGGTGGCGACGGCTCCGGTCGGGTTGTTCGGGAAGCAGAGATAGATGAGGTCGGATTTTTCGGTGGGAACGTCGGCGACAAATTTGTTAGCGGCGTTGCACGGCAGATAGAGAAGGCCTTCGTAGGCACCCTTTTCATCGGCGTCTCCAGTGTTGCCGGCCATGACGTTGGTATCGACGTAAACCGGATAGACGGGGTCGGTAATGGCGATGACGTTGCCCTTTCCGAAGATGTCCAAAATGTTGCCGGTGTCGCACTTCGAGCCGTCCGAGATGAAAACCTCGTCTGCCGAGATGCCGAGATCGGCGAATTGATTGTCCACGATGGCCTGGCGAAGAAACTCGTAACCCTGCTCTGGTCCGTAGCCTTTGAAAGTCTCGCGGCTGGCCATTTCATCGACGCCTTCATGCATCGCCTTCACGACAGCGGGGGGCAGCGGCTCGGTCACATCGCCGATACCACAACGGATGATGCGGGCGGCTTTGTCGGGGTTTTCTTCCGTGTAAACCCGGACGCGGCGGGCGATTTCAGGGAAGAGGTAACCGGCTTTGAGCTTGAGGAAATTGGAATTAATTGTGGCCATGCGGGCGGACGTTTAGCGGCCTCGGAGCGATCGGGCAAGGGCAGAGGTGACGGGGATTTACCGCAGAGCCGCAGAGGTCGTGATGAACTCTTTAATTTTCACGGCACAAACAGCACCTTCCCCGAGCGTTCCGGCGCTTCCAGCCGCGCCAGTGCTTCCTGAAATTTTTCCAACGGGAACGTGGAATCCACCGTCTGCAAGATTTGCCCCGCTGTCACGCGGGCGGCCAAGTCCGCGTAAACCGCGCGGATTTCCTCCATCGGCGCGGTTTCGATCCACCGGCTCACCCACAACCCGCGCACCTGGATGTCGCGGAAAATGAGCAGACCGTTCGGGATGGTCACCGGCTTTTTCCCCATCGCGCCGTAGGTCACGTGGCTGCCGCCCTCACGCAGCAGTTTCATCAGCCGCAGCGCGCTGTCGCCGCCCACGGCATTGAAGGCGAGCGCGGCATTCGCGCCGCCGAGGATTTCCTTCGCGGAGGAAACGCCGCCGTCGTCATCAAGGAAAACTTGGTCCGCGCCGAGAGCTTTGAGTTCATCGAACAACTCCGCCCTCCGGACGAACGAAATCGTGCGGATTCCGAGGTCGCGCGCCAATTGGATCACGCAGCGTCCGACCGCTGAATTTCCCACATTCTGTACAATCCATTCGCCCTGCTTCAGCTCGCCGAACGCATGCAGCAAGCGCCACGCTGTCGCCGGATTCACCTTCAGCATCGCCGCTTGGATCGGATCGATGCCCGCTGGCAGTTTGAAAAGAACCGAGCCGGGCACGATCGAATGGCTCGCCCAGGTCGAGGCACGGCGCAAGAAAATCACTTGATCGCCGTCTTTAAAATCCGAGCAATTGCTCATTTCCACCACCCCGCAGCCCTCGATGCCCGGTGTGGCCGGCAGCGCGAGCTTCACGCCGTAGGTGCCTTCGATTGTATTCAAATCCGCCGGATTGATCGGTGCCGCCAGCATCCGGACCAGCACATGGCCGTCCTCCAGTCCATCCAACAGGAGCCCGTCCGGATCCAGTTCCAGCACCTCCGCCGCTTTGCCGTTTTCCCTGAAAACCAACTGCTTCCCCATGATCGTAATGTCGTCCGAGTCCATGGATCAAACCTGCCACAACTTCACGTCCCGCCAAGCGGGAAGAATACCGACAGCATTTCCCTCACAGACATTCCCATGAAATGCGGATGAGGTGAGGGACCAGTCGTTGAAGTCGTCGGGGTACGAATTCTGATCCCTGTGAGAATGGCTCGGGCCTTTTCATCGAGTTGGACAGGGATCGAGTCGATGGGGAGAATCAAACCGTCCGGTGTTTTGACGACGTTCGCAGGGCGGAGATCGAATACAGCAACGTCATCGCGGACAAAGGCCAGCGAATCTTGATAGGTCAAATCATGCTCGCGACCGCCTTCCTTCAGCGCTTGGAGGCCTTGGTAGAATCGCCCGCTTTCTTCGGCCCAGGAGACGAGGCGTCGGAAGCTTTCGTCGTAAACGGACCATTCGTCGATTTCGCCATGCGGTCCACCTGGGCGTAAGCGTCTTCCGAAGTCCTTGATGACTTCGTGGAGCGGGCGGTCGCGATCCGGGTGAGGTAGTCGGTTTGCTTCATCCAAGTTGCGGCGGAAACTACCCCCGTCGGGGTGTGGTTTCCAGCACGAAAACCAGACCTAGATCGGTGGCATTAGGGGGTGGCCTTACGGGATCAGTGGATTTTCACAGGCCAGATCCGGGAAGGAAGTGAAGTCGCGGTCGGCGGACCAGAGTTTTTTGACGCCGTGGTGCAGGCAGATCGACGCGATGCGGGCATCGTGGATTTTCGGACCTTTGATTTTCCCGGCCGTCGCTTGCTTGGCGAGTGTCTCGAAGTAACCCTGCCCCTCGCCTAACAATCTCAAGCTGGGGCTGGCTTGCCAAGCTCGGAGCGCATCGAGAGCGGTGGCGAGTGGCGTCGGAGGATCGTAAATTTTCGGGTGGGTTACGATGGCGAGGAATTCATGAAGGCTGGACCAGGTGATCGCCCACGGAGCATCGGAATTCGCAAGCGTGGTGAGACGGGCCAAAGCTTTTTCATGCCATGGCGAATCTTCCCGGTGCGCGTAAACGAGAATGTTCGTATCGACGGCGATCATGAGTAAATCGCATCGCGGATTTTGTCCCAGGACGCGTCTTCAAACTCACGGCTGAGCCCGTTTCCCTTGAAGGTGACCGGGCTGACCTTGGTCACAGGAAGGGGCTTGTCGAGAGTGGTCGCCAAGGATTCCTCAATCAAGGAGCGCAAGGTGATCTTTTGGGCACGGGCGCGGGCTTTGGCACGGGCAAGAAGGTTGTCAGCAATCTCGATGGTTGTCTTCATATGGGTGACCATATTTGATGGGAGGGGACTGTCAAGACTGCGGGGGGAAGCGGCTGCATGTTGGGGAGGGTGGACACTCCTGTCCGCCAAGCCATTAAGGTGGGAAAGCATCGCGCTTTCAGCGCGATCTCTTTCAGCTTTCATTGGCACCACAACCCTCGGTCGTAAAGACGAGATGTGACCAGAGGGCAGGAGCGCGCACTTTATCCGCCATGGATCGTGCCCGTGTCGATCCGATGGACAGTCATCGAGAATTACAGCTCAGAAGGGATTTGCCGAAATATTTTATTTGATGGGCAAAATTCTCAATATCGCTTGTTATCCGGTGACCTTATGAACATCGAACTGATCCACCGTATGCAACGCGACTTCGATTCGTTGGCCCAAACTCTTCCGGATGACGGCAGCATTGAATTTTGGTTCGCCCGCGATTTGCAGGAGCCACTGAGATACGCCCGCTGGGAAAACTTCCTCACCGCAATTCACCGCGCCATCGAATCTTGTGAAACAACAGGTTACAAATCTGAACACCATTTTCGTGGCGTCACGAAAATGGTCTCCTTGGGAAGCGGAAGCATCGCATTCGGGTTCCTCCCACAATCTCCCCGCAGATCCGTAATAAAACACCTCTTGACGGAAGTGTATCAATTGGTAACTTTTGCCCATGCCCCGGTGCCACCGCCATGAATCCAGTCGAACCTCTACCTCAGGACTGGTGCGAGTCGGTCATCCGCATCCTCAACAAAGGCGCGCCGACTCAAATCCGCTGGTCCCTCCGGGCGCGGCAGGATTGGCAACAATTTGGAATGCCATACGACGCCTTTTCCCGCCTCGCCAAAACGCTCCAACAACCCGGCATCTGGGGCGAGCGCGTCATCGGCATGATTCCCCTGCCGAACGCTCCGAAAAACGCCGGAAGCCAGGTGGTCTATGGATTTCTCTCCCCTCATCCCCTTGGTGGTCCGAAGCCCCTCTACGCCAAGATCGGCCTATTTGCGGACAAGATCACCATCGATCTCTTTTCGCTTCACATCGACTTAACCGGCGACCTCGCAAGGCGAATCGCCAAAGCCCAACAACGACCATGAAAACCAAGCAGGTTCCCTTCGACATCTACATCCCCGCCACGGAGCACCGTGCGGCCGTCAAGGTGAACACCATCCAAATTGACGTTTACACCGATGAGTTCGGCAATGAAATGGTGACTCCCGAGTCCTCCATCCTCATCGACAAAACCCAGGCTCGCTACATGGGCCTGCTGGCCGACTCGGATATTCGGGCCTTGCGCGAACGTCTTTCCCTTTCGCAAGACCAACTCTCCGACCTTCTCGGCTGCGGCAAGAAATCCCTCTCGCGTTGGGAAAATGGTCGGGAATGCCCAAGTCAACTCGTCAACACACTGCTCCGGTTGCTTGAGGAGAAGAAAGTCACCCCGGAAGATCTCCGCTCCGTCCGCCAACCCAGGATGACGGATTGCGATAAAATCGTCCACTTCATCGACAACCGCCGGAATGCCCCTCGCACCTACACCGGAGAATGGTCAAAATCGCCCGGTGAGACAACCGATCCAATTGCCATGTAATCCATGAAACTTGCACCCCTTCAACTCACGGACTACTTCGTCCTTTCAATTCAAGTCGAGGCCTTGGCCAATCATGATCCCGGAAAGGCACAGGACCTTGACGTGGCCAATCTCCAAGTCACGGAAAACTGTGTGCCTGCCGGTGAAGACAAGCCGAACCGATTTCTAATCGACCTCATCATCAAGCAGGAAGCGCTGGAGGGCAAAAACCTACCCTATTCCTATGAACTCCACATGATCGGATTCATCGAGGTGTCTCCTAACTTTCCAACGGAAAGAGTCCAGCGGGCCGTGGAAACCAACGGACCATCCATGCTCTTCGGTGCCGCTCGGGAAATTCTTCGCGCCGCCACCGGACGAGGACCATACGGACCCGTTTTGATTCCTTCCACCACATTCTTCAAGCAAACGGAGACTCCAAGGTCGGAAGCGACCGCTCCACCCGCCACCAAAGCCGCGCGCAAGCGCCCGAGCTCGCGGAAAGCCAAATAAGCCAGACCCGCGGTTTCAAAAATTTACCACGTCTGAATTGTGAAGATTAAAAAGGTTCAATTTAAAAACGGTTACAAGCGCTTCTTTGACCTGACTATCGACTTGGGAGATGACCCCAAACGCATTGTTGCATTAGTTGGCCCAAATGGTTGCGGAAAAAGCAGTGTCTTGGACGGGATTCTTTTCCACTCTAATGCTTATGGGGAAATTGGAAATAAGGGTGCGAAGAATCACGAATATCACTCGATGAACAAGACTCCAAACTTTAACCACGAAAATGTGGTCATTGAGTTTATCGAAGGAAATTTTGGTGAAATACGCGGAAGAAAATCAAAGATTGGTAAGGAAAAAACGATGATTTCCTTCCGAAGTCCTTATCGCTACAATAGCAACCTGAAAGTCATTGCCTCGAAAGCAACAGATGAAATTAGGTTGAATAGCTATGGTGCTACAACGGCCTCCGATCTCGATGATAAGATGGAACAAAGTTATCGTCGGCTATACATAAAATATAACGCATCACGAGTGTCCGGTTATAAGTCAAAGAGATTCAATTGGTTACAATTCATGTCATGCAAAGTTCTGTGGTCGGTTTCTGTAAGTAACTCATTTAGAGTGATTTTCTCAAACGGATGAACGCTCAAAAGCTGCAAAGTTCTGTGGAGTGTGCCGGGCAGTTTCAACTGCTTGTGGAGAATGGCGACCATCAGATAGGTGGTCACTGCGATCCATATCTGCGTCTTCACCGCGTTGGGACTCGTGCCGTAGAAGTGCTTGATGCGCAGGTGGCCTTTGATCCAGCGGAAGAACAGCTCGATGCTCCAGCGCATCTTGTAAAGCATGGCCACGGCCAGCGCGGGGATCTCCAGATTGTTGGTGAGGAAGATGAGTTTCTTTCCGGTTTCCGAGTCGTAATACCGCACTTTTCTCAGAAGCGCGGGAAACGCTTGCCGCGACTTGGCGAGTGTGGGTTTGCCCACATGATCGCTGCGCAGGCCGGTGAACCGGTCTACGGGTATCGAGTAATGGCGTGTGAACTGGAGATTGCTTTTGGCGCGGGTAACAAAGAAGGCTCCGGCATTGACTATCAGAATGAGCCGAGCGAAATCCATGTAGCCCCGATCCATCAGATAGAAGGCTCCGGCTTCGAAGATGAGATTGTCGAGCCAACCGACGTCGTGTTGGCGCGCTCCGGTGATATGAATGCAGGTTGGAATCGGACCGCGCAGGTCGATCTGGGTATGCAGCTTGATGCCAGCCTTGGTTTGCCGAAAGTCGGCCCAAGGAAAAAGTGTCAGGGAGAGATCGATGGTGGTCGAATCGAGTGCGTAGATGGTGTTGTCCAACTCCAGGCCGAGATCTTCCCCGGCGTAAAGCGGCCGGGCCTTGCGCATGAGGGTCTTTGCAAGGTCCTCCCAAAGTCGCCAATCGCGCTGTTCGTTGGCGTCCGCGAGCGTGGATTTTGCAACGGGCTGGGTGAACCCGAGATGATGCAGAGTCGAGGGCTTCGCATTCAGACAAGTGGCAATGTCGCGAAGTCCTTCGCGCCAAGTCAACTGGGCGAAGACCATGCAGATGAGTTGCTGTCGGCAGCCAAAGTGACGGACACGGGACTCGGCATCGTAGCGGTCCACCAAGCGGGACAACGTCTTGCGGTCCACGAGATCCAGTATCTGAGAGAGAATATAACGCCCGGTGTTCATCGAACCAGACGCTGGCAGAATCACCGAAAAAATTCAAAAGCGTGACATCGTTTTTCATCCGTAATTCATTCAACCACAAAGATTTTCAAAAATCTAAAATCCTGTTAACCGGACACCCGTGAT
>JBBRYQ010000104.1:0-14644 GCA_038237425.1 Verrucomicrobiales bacterium | reverse complement strand
GGTGATGTCTGCCGGACAGCCTGGCAAAGAAATCCTCTACCCCGTGGCAGTCGTCATCTTGGGTGGCCTCATTTCCTCCACCTTCCTCGACATGTCCGTCACCCCGGCGGTCTTCTATCTCTTTGGTCGCCGCGCCGCGGAAGCCTTCTGCGCCAGAGAAGCGAAAGACCCGCTCGATGAAGACAAATCGTTAGCCGTTGCCCCGGAAGGCAACACATCAATTTCCCCAGTATCCTAACACTCATCCTGTCTCCGGATCGACCCGGTGAGGACCGAATCAGGCCGACTGGCCGAAAACACAACAAGACCGAAAATCAAAATATTATGAAAACCAAACGTATCCTCGGCCTCGCTCTCAGCGCGGCTTTCGCCCTTACCACTCCCAACCTTCACGCCGAAGATAAAATGAAGAAGGGCGCGGAAGAACATGAAGAAGGCGCGAAAATGAAAATCCCTGAAACCACGGAAGGTATCTTCAAGGAAATCGCAACCCATCAAACCGAACTCAAGGAAACCATCACGGCCAAGAAACTTACCGACGTGCATCACCACGCGTTCGCCATCCGCAATCTCGCCGCTGCGCTGCCTGTCAAGGCTGCCGCCGATAAGAAAGCCGCCGTGGAATCCACTTCCAAGAACATCGCCAAGCTAGCGGGGGATCTCGACGAAGCCGGCGACGGCGGCAACCAAGCCGCTTGTGAAGGAGGACTCAAGAAAATGGACGCGCTGATCAAAATGCTGACCGGCCAATTTCCGGCCAAATAAATTCGAGAATTTCTCCACCTGTTATTCCTCAATATAAGTGGATGGAAGTCAAAAGTTTTCCAAGACTTCCATCCACCATTTTTACTAACTCAAATTCGTATCATGAAGTCACACAAATTTATTACACTTCTCGCTATAGTATTCACTTCTGCCATAACAGTTGATGCTCATGAGAAGGAAGCCACCGCAGAAATGTATCATGCCACTGGTGCCATGACTTCTAGTATTACAGCAGGTATCAAAGTAGTAAATCTACCGATGGTGGCCGGGCATGAATCAAAGGCCTTGCTCACCCTCAGCGATGCCAATGCCAAGCCGGTAACTTTCTCAGACTTGGAACTAGCCCATACCAAAAAAATCCATCTTTTGATCATTGATCAACCCCCATTTTCCCGCCCTCCGGTCCGATCCATCGGCCGTTTCAGGAGCCTCCCGCCAAAAGCAAATTCCTAGCAGCCTTCGCACATGCACACGTCCTTCCACTGGACCATTAGCCACGTTCACTTTTGTGCCCTGATTCTTGCGGCGATGATCTTCTCCAATGAGGTGATAGGCGTCGCAGCGACCGACAATTAGACTCACGAGCAAAGGGAGGAGGATGATTGCAGATTACAGGAAAAGGTTCCAATAGTTCGATTTTTTTGCCATAATGACGCAAAAACACCCATGATTGACGCAATTTCGCCCTGTGAAGGATGCATTCTATGCTGTTAAACAATTTTACCCAAATGGCCGATGCTTCAATGCGATTGGTGATCATCAGGCATTTGAACCCACATCCATGAAAAATTTTGGAAAAATCACCGTCTGTCTTGGTGCGCTTGTAGCGACCAGTAGCTCTTTTCTGACTGCGGCGCAGGTTGAGGACAATTCTGCAAAAGTGCAGCGTTTTGAACTCCTTCACGGCCGCTTCCCTTCACTGGAGGCTGATCTCGCAGGAGGATTTGCATCTGCGGACAAGGACGTGCTGGTTGTTGGCGGTCGCGCGGCAGCCGGAGACCGGGTCCTCGCAGTATGGACCTTGCCGCTGAATGGCGGTGGGTCCTCGTGGAAGCGGACCGAGGCGGAGGTTCCCGCGTGGAGCGCGTCGGTCCAGTGGGGTGGCGCCGTCATCTGTGCAGGGGGGCTGGTGGATGGCAGACCGACCGACCGGGTGAGCAGGCTGATTCTCAGTGTCGACAAAGTGACGATGGAAGATTTGCCGAAGCTGCCCAAGCCGCTGGCGGGTGCGGGAGCGGCAATGATTGGAAACAAGATGCTGGTTTTCGGAGGCTTGTCATCCGTTGATCCACCGGTATTTGAAAATGCTGTCTGGTCGCTCGACCTGGAAAAATCCGGGGCACAATGGAGCGAAGCCACTCCACTTCCGGGACCGGGCCGGGCGTTTGCCGCGGTAACTGCCCAGTATGACGCACTTTGTGTCTTCGGTGGCCTGGTCGCGGGTGACGGCGGCGCGGTAAATTCAGTTTCGCGCGATGCCTGGTTGTTTCGCTTGAGGCCGCCGGAAGCCTCGCTGCATGACGGATGGACTCGCGTCGCAGACTTGGCGCGCCCTTGCGTGGGTGGCATCGCGTTTCCGGTGGGCCAGTCAGCCGTGGCACTCGCCGGTGGCAGCGAAACCGCCCCCGCCGAACTATTTCCTAAGGCCGAGGAACTAACCGGTGGTGTGCCGACCCTGTTCCACACCATCACCGATGCTTGGTGTGATTTTAATCAGCCGCTTGGCCTGCGTGCGGTGCTGGCGGTGCCGCAGCCATCAGTAGCCGGAAGCAAGTTCCTGATGCTGGGTGTTAGTCCCGGGGCCAGTCAAGTCAGCTTGGATGAGTTTAAAATTATCCGCACGGCCCGCAGCCTGTCGTGGGTCGATTACACGGTCATCGGCTGCTATTTCCTGTTTATCGCGGCGATTGGCATCATCGCTTCGCGCCATCAAAAATCGAGCGAGGACTTCTCGCTGGCGGGTCGCAACGTGCCATGGTGGGTGGCGGGAATTAGCATGTTCGCCACCGGAGCGAGTGCGATTAGTTTCATGGCCATTCCGGCTTTGGCATTTTCCACCAACCTAGTGTTCCTCTTCCCGATCGTGGTTTATGTCATCGCCTACTACGTTCAGTCCCGATTGATATTCCCGCTGCTGCGGCGGATGGAAATCACCTCGACCTATGAGTATCTCGAACGCCGCTTCAACCGCACGTTGCGGCTCATCGCCAGTGCGCAGTGCATCGTTTTCCAGACCTTCGGTCGGGCCAGTGTGGTGCTCGTGCTGCCAGCCTTAGCGATTTCCGCTACTACGGGCTTCAGCGTCTATCTTAGCTTGGTGCTGATGTGGGCGGTGACCACGATTTACACCGCCTTTGGTGGTTTTCAGGCGGTGGTTTACACGGATGTGTTTCAGGGGCTATTAAAATTTTTCGCGCCACTGTGCATGATCGGCGTTTGCATATTCGCGATCCCGGGAGGGGTCCGGGAATTTGTGAAAATCGGTCTGGCCCACCACAAGTTCGACTTCGCGCTGATGACCTGGGACCCTACCTTGCCTGCGGTGTGGATTCTTTTTGTGGCCACCTTCATGGCAGGTACCATTGTCCAGGCGGGCGATCAACCGACGATCCAACGGGTGTTTTCCTCTCCTGAAAAGGAAGTGCGCCGGGTGGCTGCGATGAGCGTCGCCTGCGGCATCCTGATCTCGGTAGTCACTAACGTGCTCGGCATTGCGATTTTCGGTTACTTCCATGCCAATCCGGCCCAGCTCGATCCACTCGCGCAGAATGACAAGATCGTGCCGCTGTTCGTCATCCAAGCGCTGCCGCACGGCTTCGTGGGAATGGTGATCGCCGCGATTTTTGCCTCTGCAATGACCACTGTGGCCAGTAGTATGAACAGTTCAGCCACCGTCTTCACCGAGGATTTTTATATGCGTTTCAAGCCAGACGCGACGGACAAGCAGCGGGTATTTATCCTCCGGCTCACCTCCACGATCGTAGGCATTGTGGCATTGGGAATCGCGCTGTTGCTCGCGACTCTTAACCTCAAGTCGCTCATGGTGACGTGGTCAGTGATTAGCGCCTTGCTCGGTGGCGGCATTGTGGGGGTTTACTCACTGGGAATGTTCACCCGGCGAGCCAACGGCTTCGGTGCCGTGGCAGGCGCGATCACCAGCGTCCTAGTCACTGCATGGGTGAAATTCTACACCCCGCTTCACTGGCAGACTCTGATCCCCATCGCCATTCTTTCGTGCATGGTATCGGGCTATTTCTTCAGCCTGTTCTCCAAGCAAGGAAAGGATCTGGCAGGTTTGACCATCTTCACTCCTAAGAAATCATGAGCCGGATCCCTAACGCTGATTTTCTTGGATGGCTCGCGGAGCAGGGCGTGACTCTTCATGCCAGGATTAACCAATATGCCGCCGACCGTTTCAACCTGCGGCTCACCGAAGCGCGGGTGACGTTTGATGGGAGCCACCTTAATATCGATATAGCTGGATCCTGCTGGAATGTCGCAGTGCGCGCCGAGAATCTAACGGGCGATGCCTCAGCCATGGAATTCGAGGTCACGTTTCGCTGCGAAGCTGGCACCATCTCCAGTGCGGCGCTCTCGGTGGATCTCGATATTTCCAGCTGGAGTGCGGAAAACTATGTATTGATGCCCGCCGCTGCCTATAATGGCAATCGCTTCCTTTCACGCCGCATTCCCTATTCCCCGAAGTTATGGTTTGTGGATGATATTGGCCCGGACAAGCCGATCATCGTCACCGACATTCCGAAGCTCAATGATTCGGTCGGGCCATCGCGCATTCAGGAGCGCAGTGGCAGCATGGCACTGCCGTCCATCGGCTATCATGCGCCGGGGTGCGACCGCGCCTTATGGATGCTAACCGATCAGGGGAATCCGCTGGGCGACTATGGCCTCAGCATCGAGGAAAACCACGATCGCAGCCGGGCCACTCTATCCATCACAACGCCGCTGGTGCGGGAACTTTACAGCTATAGGATATGCGATATGCGCGCGCCGTCCATGGATGTGCCGGCGGATTTCAAGGCGGGCGACGAAGTGCGCATCGTATTCCGCGTGCATGGTTTCGCCGCGACGGAAATGCAGGCGCTTTTCGACAAGTATGCCGAGGTTCGTAAGCCCACCGCCACGGCTTCTAGCAAAGTTCTGCCGTTCTCGGCCTGCATGGCGCAGCAGGAGGAAAAATTCAACCGCGATAATTTTGTTTCGGAGCACGGCTACTACTCGGTAGGCCCGCGCCAGAATTTCCTTCAGGACTGGCAAATTGGCTGGACCGGCGGTATGATCAGCACTTATCCGCTGCTGTTCGCCGGCAATGAAAAAACCCGTGCCAATGTGCTTCGGAATTTTGACTGGTTGTTTCCCAACGGCATCTGCCCGTCAGGCTTTTTCTGGGATTGTGGGGCGAACGGCACGGAGTGGATCGGCGGCGACATCCGCAAGCCACACACCGGCAACTGGCACCTGATCCGGAAAAGTGCAGACGCCGTTTTTTTCATCATTAAACAGTTTATGCTGATGGAAGAACTCGGCATCGAGGTGAAGCCCGCGTGGCGCGATGGAACTCGCCGCGTTTGCGATACTTTCGTGAAACTCTGGCGTGAAAACGGCCAGTTCGGCCAGTTCGTTGATTCACTAACTGGCGAAATTCGCGTGGGTGGCTCGACTAGCGCGGCGATCGCCCCGGCGGCGCTGGTGCTCGCGGCTACCTGGTTCGACAGGCCCGACTATCAGGACGTCGCGCGGCAGTCGGCGGAGTACTTCTATCAAAATTTCACGCGCAAGGGCATCAGCTGTGGTGGTCCCGGTGACGCATTGCAGAACCCGGATTCGGAATCGTGGTCGGCCTTGATTGAGTCCTACGTCGCTATATACGATGCCACCGGTGACATCGAATGGCTCACTCGCGCCGGCGAGGCTACGCGGCAGTTCTCCACTTGGGTGGTTTCCTACGATTTCAAGTTTCCGCCGGACTCGATGTTCGGGATGGCAGGCATCCGCACCAATGGCTCGGTTTATGCGAATACTCAGAACAAGCACTCGGCTCCTGGCTTGTGCACCTTGTCCGGGCTTGGCTTGTTGAAGTTATTCCGCGCGAGCGGCGACCGTTTTCCTCTCGATCTGCTGCATGACATTGCTAGCGGACTGCCACAATATCTGCCACATCCGCTCAGACTTCTCGGCGATGCGAAACCCGGCCACATGTGTGAGCGTGTGAACATGACCGACTGGGAAGGACCCGAGCGCATCGGTGAAACGCTCAAGATGACGACATGGGCGGAAACCTCGCTGATGCTCACCACCATCGAAATCCCCGGATTGTATGTGCAACCGGACCGCTCGCTGGTCGTCGCTTTCGATCACATCGAGGTGGAGGTCGCCTCTGATAATGATACTGCATTGGTTTTGAGAATTTCCAATCCAACTCCGGCCCCTGCGGTGGTGAGGGTATTGGCAGAGAACGCCCATGAAGCGAGGATTTCCTTGCCGGAAAACGTGCTTCTTCGGTGCCGCACGGTGGAGTTGATGCCGGGGGAGGCGAAATTGGTTTCCTTCCTGAAACCCATCCCTAACGGGAAAAAAATATGACCTCTACAATGAGCTCGCGCATGTTCGTAATGACCCTGATTGTGCCCGTTCAAATGGCTTACTCCGCCGCCTGTGCCGGAGATGGCGCGTTTGGTGCAGCGGCCAATCGCCAATTCGTAAAACATTCCGTCCGCTATTGGCCCGTTGACGATGCGGCATTGAAGGAAACTGAAACAAATCCGCCTCAATGATCTATAAAAATCCAGTTATTCCCGGCTTCTATCCTGACCCCAGTGTGTGTCGGGTCGGTGAGGATTATTACCTTGTTAACAGCACCTTCGAGTACTTCCCTGGAGTTCCGATCTGGCACAGCCGTGATCTGGTAAATTGGAGACAGATTGGTCATGTGCTGAACCGGCGGTCCCAACTCGATCTGACAGACTGTCCGTGCTCCGACGGGATTTACGCGCCCACGTTGCGCCACCACGACGGATTGTTTTACATGATCACCACTTTGGTGAAATCCGGGGTTTACTTGAATTTCTACGTGACTGCCCCGGATCCTGCCGGTCCGTGGAGCGATCCGGTCTGGTATGACCAAAACGGGATCGATCCTTCGTTGTTCTTCGATGACGACGGCAAGATTTATTTCCAATCCAACCGCGGCATGACTTTTGCGATGGAGCGGGCGATCTATCAGAGCGAGATCGACGTTAAAACGGGTCAGCGTTTGACGGAGCCGGAAATCATCTGGGGTGGCAGCGGCGGTAGTTATGTCGAAGGGCCGCATGTGTACAAACGCGACGGCTGGTATTATCTGCTCACGGCAGAGGGTGGCACGAGCTATGGGCACATGGTTGCTATATCACGGAGCAGGAATATTTGGGGGCCTTACGAATCTTGTCCGCATAATCCAATTCTCTCGAACCGCCACGCCTACGAGCAGATCCACGGCACGGGTCATGCCGATCTGGTGGAAGCTTCCGACGGCTCGTGGTGGATGGTTCATCTGGCATTCCGTAAAACGGTTGGCGACATCCATACGCTCGGCAGGGAGACTTGTCTCGCACCGGTGGAGTGGATCGAGGGTTGGCCGGTGGTGAATCGCACGGGCAACAACTCCGCAGTGGTGGATGTGAGGACGCTGCCAAGCCATCCTTGGCCGGAGCCGCCGGCCCGTGATGATTTCGATGCGGACACGTTGGGAATGCAGTGGGTTTATCTCCGCAATCCTGAAATTCGGAATTATTCGCTCTCGGAACGGAAGGGGTACCTGCGTCTCCGCGGTTCGGAAAAGAGTCTCTTTGATAGCGCTTCACCGACATTGGTGGCGCGGCGGCAGCAGCATTTTGATTTCACTGCGACGACGAGTTTGGAATTTGATCCACGCAATCCAAACGAGGAAGCCGGATTGACATTGCTGATGACGAACGAGCATCACTACGATTTTTTTATCACTCATTGCCGAGGCCAGCGTGTGTTAGTTGTCAAATACAGCCTCGAACTCATCCAGCAAACGGCGGCAGAGATTCCTATCGCATCAGGCGCTGTGCAGTTGCGAATCACAGGCACAAAGGAACTTTACCATTTTTCCTTCGCGCAGGGAGACGAGGATTTCCGCGAGGCCGCGACGGTCAACACCCGTTACCTTGGAACAGAAGTCACCAGCGGCTATAACGGCGTGGTCATAGGGCTCTACTCCACAGGGCACAAACAGCCATCCACCAGTCCCGCGGATTTCGATTGGTTCGAGTATCAGGACGGACCGCAAATATAATTCCATGAGCACCCTCCACAATCCCGTCCTCACCGGTTTCAACCCCGATCCGTCCATCTGCCGTGTCGGCGACGACTATTACATTGCCACCTCCACCTTCGAGTGGTTCCCCGGAGTGCAGATTCATCACTCCTGCGATCTTGTAAACTGGCGGCTGCTAGGCCGCGCACTTGATCGCGTTGCGCAGCTTGACATGAAGGGCTGTCAAAACTCAGGCGGTGTGTGGGCTCCCTGTCTGACGCACGCCGATGGCAAATTCTGGCTCGTTTACACCAATGTCCGCCATCACATGGGTGGGATCGTGATGGATACGCCAAACTATTTTGTAACCGCCGAACGCATTGAAGGACCATGGAGTGAGCCGGTTTATCTCAACTCCAGCGGTTTTGACCCAAGCCTGTTCCATGACGACGATGGTCGGAAATACATTGTGCAGATGCAGATGGGCGAGGCGTTCAAATCCGGCCGCTTCGACGGTATCATCCTGCAGGAGTTCGACGGACAAAAAATGTGCCTAACCGGTAGCCCTGTGAAAATCTGGAGCGGTAGCACCATTGGCCTTACCGAAGGGCCGCACCTTCTGAAAAAAGACGGCTGGTATTACCTGATCACCGCCGAAGGTGGTACAGCCATGCGCCACGCCATCAGCGTTTGCCGCAGTAGAAATCTAATGGGACCATACGAGGTGCACCCGCAGAACCCGGTGCTCACCTCGTTCCAGAAGGAGCATCTGAACCTCAAGTCCACGGGGCACGGTTGTTTTTTCGAAACCCAGGCGGGCGAGTGGTTCACCGTGCATCTCTGCCACCGGCCGCTCCAGCGCACCAGTCGTCTGGTATTAGACCGCGAGGAAAATAAATCCGCCCCGCTCGGCCGTGAAACCTGTATACAGAAACTCTGTTGGGACGAGGACGAATGGCCTAGGCTGGCGCACGGCGACAACTCGCCGCGCGACACGGTGGAGGTAAATTTGCCGCTGTATCCGTGGCCCCGCGACGTGCTTCGTGACGACTTCGACGGGACAGAGATTAACCTTCATTTCCAAACGCTCCGCGAACCGGTCGCAGCGGACTGGTGTTCTCTAACAAAGCGCATGGGCTGGCTCAGTCTCCGGGGGCGTGACTCGCTCGCCTCCTGCTTCGATCAGAGCCTCGTCGCGCGACGCCTCCAGCATTTCAAAGCAAGCGCGGAGACCTGCGTTTCTTTCAAACCGGAAAACTGCAAGCAGGCTGCCGGTCTGATCGCCTACTATGACCGCTTGCACTATCATTATTTCCGCATTACTTCCGCCGGTGAAGGGCGGATCAAGTTAGGTGTGATTTCATCCGAGAATACGAAAGGCAGTCTCTACGAAGTAGCTGAGTTGCCACTCGATGCCGGGAGTAGGGTCCACCTCCGTATGGAGAACCACTTTGACGAGCTCCGTTTCAAATGGTCGCTCGACGGTGAGGCATGGAACGTGGTGGACCAAGTGTTCGAAGCGACAATGCTTGGCGACTGGGTGTCACCGCACAGTAATTTCACGGGGACGTTCTGGGGCGTGTGCTGCCAAGACCTAGAAAGGCGCTCAATCTGGGCGGAATTTGATTACTTCAATTACCAACCGACGTAATGCATCTTTGCCAATTTTTTCCTGTGGGCGTTACGCCGTCCTCTCTCGGCAGAACGAAACCCGTCGAGGGGCCTGCGATCTCCGCGGAGGAGATTTGTGATCATTTGAATACCTTACTTATTAAACCAATGACTATGAAAGCATCATTCCATTCATTCATCCTGTTGGTTTGCGCCGCCCTGCCGCTTACCGCCGCTCCCCAATTCGATCCCGCGCTTTCCCCCTTTAAGGAAAAAGCGGCTGATTCGTACTCCAACTTCACAGCGGACGACGGCAAACTGAGCGTCCTACTGTGGGGCCGAGCTCCCCTGAACGACTTTGGGTCCCGCGAAGTTAAGCTGGACCAGACAGGCGTCCGGCAGCTTCCGCAAATACCCGCGCCCGGAGTGCATCCGCGCATCCTTTTCGGACCAGACGATCTGCCCGCCGTTCGTGCCCGCATCAAAAACACCCGATGTGGTCAGGAATCGTGGAAAAATATTCTCAGTTGGACTCATTCCATGAAGGGCACCTATGATGACTCTGCTGACTATGCGAAGCCCGATCTATATAAGGGCGGCTATCAGGGATTTCACGGGCGCATACCCGTGTTCCGGCTGAATGCAGTGCGCGGCAAGGGTGATTATAATCACAATGCCGACGTCGCAACCTTTTATGATTCGCTCGTCAAGGGCACCGCTACAAATTTTCCTGATTTCTACTGGAACACCCTTTCGCTGGAAGCCTTTCGCAGCCTCATCAACCCCCATTTTCCCGCCCTCCGGTCCGATCCATCGGCCGTTTCAGGAGCCTCCCGCCAAAAGCAAATTCCTAGCAGCAATCACATCGAATTCGCGCAGCCAATCACTGTCATGGAAGAGGCTGGGATCGAAACCGCTGGAGTTGAGAAATACCGGCTCGCTCCACGGCCCTTCGATGCAGTCCGCAGTGACCAGATCGTTCGGCGTGTCCATCACCACCGTCGGGCCGTGGCGGTAGACGTTGATGTGGATTAGCCAGAATTTTCCATCGGCGTGGGTGAGGCAGGGTGCCCAGACGCCTGCGGGGAGCTGCGAGACGCGGTCAAGCGCCTTACCTGACAAACACCAACTGACCAAGACTTTCTAGTGATGGATCTGCACACCGGGAAACCACTCGAAGGTGGAGGTAGCCATTTAGGGATTCTCGCCGATCCCGCGAATTGAAGGATCCGGTCTGAAGCCGGTGATGACGGGGTTTTTAATCATAAAAGACTGTTCACCAACTACAGGCGTTAAAAGATGACACCCTCGCTTGCGGTTTGGGGGCTCAACGCACCGCCGTGGGTTCGACCTGGTTGCGGTAATCAACAACAGTCGTATCGCCACGGACAATGGTGAATTCGTTCATGGTCACAGTTTGTCCCCCCACCGTTTGTGATCGTGGGTAGTATTGGACAATATCAGTTTGGTCGCCGATGGTGACCGTCAGATTGTTTCCGCTTCCACCACTGATTGGGATCGCTTCGCCAGTGCGGAAAGGAAAAAGCATCACACGGAAATTCGGCTCCACCACAACCGCGCGCTCGATTACCAGACGCCTATAGCTGCCGAGCGTTTCGAGGTAGGCGAGGCTGCTGCCTGTGGTGCCAGAGAGCTGCTGTGGCGTGCCATCAGCTCGGAGAACCCGCACCAGCAGCCTACGATTCCCGGCGGTTTCCTGAAGCACCGCATCAGTGGCGGCATCGCATCCAGCAGGAAGCATCGAGCCGGTGACGATGTCGAGTCCGCTCGCCACCGTGGCGAACCACTTATAGTTATGAACCGCATCATCTTTGCGGACATCGTCCACTAGCAGGACGTATGGCTTTACGCCGCGCACCAGCCCGATGGTCCGATAAACCTGACGCATCGGCTGATAAAGCTTCTTCTGTATACCTTCCAGGCCTGTGGAAACCCAGTGTGGAAACGCATTGAAAGAGGTATTCCCGAAAGCTTCGGAGATCTTGTTTCCCGTGCGGCGGAAATCGTTGAGCTTCGCGTTGTCAGCCACAAAACCGCTTTCGATCACACCATCGTTGCGCCATGTCCATTCGTTTGAGTAAGCATAGGTTGCATCTCCGCTGATAAAGGCGGAATCGGTGCCGATCTTCCACCCGCTCACTTTCGCGGGGATGCGCATCTTGCGGCCATCCTTCTCAGTCACCTTCATCGCCTTATCATCCACATGAACGACACTGTGATAGATGCTGTCTTGGATGTTGTGATGGTTGATGAACGTGCGACCGAGCGCTCCCAGCGTGAAGCTATTTCTATCAGCAGTGGTGTGCCCACCGAAATCCTGCCGGATGTGGACCATCAGCCGCGTTCCGTCGGGGTCATAAGCACTGCGAGACACCAAAGTCCCGCCCTCATCGTCGAGATAGTCGAGCGCGCCGAGCGCGGCCGCGTTATGGGCAGTCCAAGTTTCCGTGGATGCTATGTCGGTAGCGAATACTGCGGCAGGAACCAGCGAATTGCCATAGCCTGACCGCGCGCCAAACTTGCGACCGTCGTAGAAAACGCGCTCTGTCCCGTTGCCATCGATCCACTTCGTCTGGACGCGATTGCGCCATGCAAAATCGACTTTCGGGTTGCTAGGATACATCCATTTAGCGCCGATCAGGTCGCTCATTTCTATCTGAGAATCGTTGCCGCCTAGCACATCATATTTAGTGAAAGCATAACCATAAGGTTCAGTCACCGCAGGCACCCAATGATCCGTGTATGCCTTCACGTGCGGATGGCCGAAGAAATCATAACCACGCCGGGCCATTGCGATGAGATGTGCGCCGTAGGTGTAGTTCTTCCCCTGCCCTTCCAAAGGAGCACCGGTCGGGAACCAGCCATAGGTAAAAAACTTGTGGAGTGATTTCGCCGCTCCATTTACATACAAATTAAGGTCGGCTGAGGAATAGCCCGCGTCAGCCGCGGTGACCTCGCCTTCGATCGCGCAAGCCGGGATCAGCTTGTAACTGTCCAAAGTTGTCCAATTGGTCGCTAAAGCCTCGGGCGTCACTCCGTATCCGACGTACTGGGTCAATGACGAACCGCTGGCAAAAAATCCCTTCATCACATGGGCGATTGCTTTGCGGACATTGTCCCGCTCGACTTGAGTCATTTTCCAATGATTGAAGTCATAGGCGATTGCGATGGAATGGCCGCCGAACTTCCATGTCGCAGCGCTGGTGCCGAAGCCCGGTTGCGAGAGTGCCCAGAGCGCCCAGGTATTCATTGCCTTGCCGAGATTTTCCGCCCGCGTCTCCATGGCGGGATCAGACTTGTAGAGGAAGCACTCGAGCCCTTCCAAAGCCATCTCGCCGGAGAGAACATAAGTGCCGGTTGAATCATTGTTAGTTCCCATCGTGTTGATAGCGGTCGTCGTTCCTGCGACGAGCTGACTATAGACAATGGACCGATCGTAAAGGCCGACGTTGTCAATCCGTGGCGCGTTGTTGGGCATCAGTTTGAACGAAGCAGGCATGGCATTGTAAGCGCCGGAACCGCTCCGCAGCAAAAGGGTGTGGGCCTGGACCATCCGCAGGATTTCCTGGCCGATGACGGTGGCCTCCAACCGAGTCCTAACTTCGTTAGCATCGTTAGCCTCCATGTAAATCCGCGGATGGCTGCCAACCGCTGGCGCAGGTTTGATACGCCGGACACCCGTGTAGTCGTAAACGATCGGGCGCGATCCGAGAATTTCGGCGGTGAAGGCGCTGAAGCCGGCTTTCCGGCCATCTGCCACGGCCAACGTCGTCTTGTTAGTGGTGGTGTCATAGGCGACGGAAACCGGCGCGTAGGAACCGAACCAAGAGGCGATCTGGCCGGTGGACAGATACCCGTTTACCAATGTCCGTTCGTCGCCGGCAAGCTGGAGCGTGGTGTTATCGAGAAACATCGTTCCTTTCGCACCGATCGTGAGATCCGTGGCACTGACCGAACCACCCGAGATATCCGCATAGCCTGAGGCAGTCGCGCCGGTGTAGCGATTTAGAAAGAGCCTACCGGCGATAGTTGCGACTCCGCCGCTCATGTGGTATGCGCCGATTCCAGCCGCGCCGATATTGAAATTTGAACCCACGTTGAGAATTCCCCCCGACATATCCACGACGCCGCTCGAGCCAGCATATTGGCCGATGAAAAACTCACCGGAGCTGGCGATGCTACCACCTGTCATTTCAAGCGAAGTATTCGCGGCATTGCGGCCAATTATGATCTGCTTCCCGGTAGCGTCTATTGTGGAATCGATCAGGGCATAGTTGTTGATGACGTTGAACCACGCGTCATCGGCAGAGGTGGGAAGGGCGCCGCCGCCCCAAAGGGATGCTGTGTTCCATTTGGCGTTGGTATCGAGCGTGCCCGCCCAGCTCCGCGTCAAAGCGGGACTGGTGGATGGAAGCAGACAGATGGTGGCAGAAACGCCTATCAAGATGTAGGGACTCAAGTGATTTTTCATGGGTTTTATATATATAGGGTTTTGGATCTGGAGAGGTGGCGATGCATTGCATTTCTGCATTTTAAGGTCGTGTGACACGCGCCCGGTAGAAGCCCCGCGCCCGGACCGGTTCAGCAGGGACGATTATTTGGATTTCACTTCCCGCCGTGCTGAGATCGTCAGCTACGATGGTCCAAGTTCCGAAGGCGAGTTCAGCAGAGCGCTCAACCTGATAGACATTTCCGGGAACGGCGCTGAAGGTAATCTGATAGTGATCACCAGCGGGCTCGATTTTGTGGATCCTGAAGACGCTGGCAGCATTCACTGGTGCGGTCCCGGCGCTGAACTCGCCTTCATTGTCCTGCCCGTCGCCGTCAGGATCACTGCTAGGAATTTGCTTTTTACTGCTAGGAATTTGCTTTTTGCGGGAGGCTCCTGAAAAAGCCGTTGGGCTAGACCGGTGGGGGGGGAAAAGGGGGTTGCGGGGGAAATGGGGGCGGATGAGGTGTTTCAGTGAG
>JBBRYQ010000103.1:0-15070 GCA_038237425.1 Verrucomicrobiales bacterium | reverse complement strand
GTTTCCAGCCAGAGTGGCGGGGCCGCTGATCAGGCTGAATGTGACTGGCAAGCCGGAACCGGACGTGGCCGCTATTGTGAAGGGTGCGTCGCCAAAGGTGCGGCTGGGCAAGGAGCCGAAAGTGATCGTTTGCGCAGCCTTGGCGATGACGAGGGTGCCACTTGCCGTGCCCTGATAGTTGGCATGGTTGATCGTGGCGGCGAAGGGGTAGCTGCCTGGTTGGGTAGGAGCGGTAGAACTGCCATTGTAGGTGACGGTGACTGGCAGCGACGCGGGAACGGTGGTGTAGGAAACGGGTTTCGGGGAGCCATCATAGGTCTGGGCAAGACCTGCCAAGGTGATGGTTGCGGGGGCTTTAGCGACGTTGAAACTTTGATCGATATCCGGAGCTGGCAGATAGGTGGCGCTTCCTGATTGGGAGGCGCGTACGACGACAGTTCCCGCGCCGGTGAGGGTGAGGGTGTTTCCAGCCAGAGTGGCGGGGCCGCTGATCAGGCTGAATGTGACTGGCAAGCCGGAACCGGACGTGGCCGCTATTGTGAAGGGTGCGTCGCCAAAGGTGCGGCTGGGCAAGGAGCCGAAAGTGATCGTTTGCGGGGCCTTGGCGATGACGAGAGTGCCACCAGCTGTGCCCTGATAGTTTGCATGGTTGATCGTTGCGGCGACGGCGTAGCTGCCTGGCTGGGTAGGAGCGGTAGAACTCCCATTGTAGGTGAGGGTGGCCGGCAGCGACGCGGGAACGGTGGTGTAGGAAACGGGTTTCGGGAAGCCATCATAGGTCTGGGCGAGACCCGTCAAGGTGACGGTGGCGGCGGCTTTGGAAATGACGAGAGTCCCGCTGGCGGAACCCGTAAAGAAAGCGTCATCCACCACTGCTGAAACGGCGTAGCTGCCCGCCACGGTCGGGACGGTGGCGGAGCCGTTGTAGGTGACGATGAGTCCAAGGCCAGACGGATTGGTGGTGATGGTGGCGGGTTTAGGCGCGCCGTTGTAGATTTGTGCGAGGTTGCTCAGGGTGACGGAGGCGGTGGTAGGGCCACTAAAATCGTCGTTTCCAACGAGCACCACATCGTCGAGCGAGAATGCGCCGGGCGTGGCGCCGTTGACCACGCGGCTTTCGATGCGCAGGCCGGTGAGGTCGGTGATGTTAGAAATGCCGATGCTGGTGAAGGGCACGACGATGCGCTGCCAGCCGACGGTGGCAGGAACGGTGATGGGGGCGGCCTCGAGCGAAATACCGCCGCGCGACGATCCAACTTGCAGCGGCGGCGGGACGGAGGCGCCGGCGTGCACCCAGAAGGCGAGCGCGGCGAAGCCTTCGAGCGAGCGGCTAGTGCAGGTGAGCGCGAGGCCCCTACCAGTGCCGGAGGTGATGGAAACGGCGTTGGTGCCTCGTCTAACGGGGCTGGTGCTGGTGAGTGAAGTGCCGGTGGGGCTGACGTTGGTCCAGCCGCTGGAGAGAGCATCGGCATAGACGGTCTGCGAGGGCTGCGAGACGGGCGGAGTGGGATTGGCGATTTCTCCTACGACCACGCCGCGGCCGCTGGTGGCCAGATAGACGCGGCCGTAAACGCGCGGGTCGCCGGCGATGTCGTTCTGATAACCGAAATTGTGGAGGTCGTCGTTGATGCGGGTCCAGGTGACGCCGATGTCATCGCTGCGGAAGAAGCCGACGATGGTGCCGACCTTACCCCAGATGAAAACGGCGGGGTGGGTGTTGCCGGGTTTGGCTTTGCCGAAATCGAACTGATAGACCTCGGCGACGGTGGAGAGCTTGGTGAAGGAGGCTCCGAAGTTGGTGCTCCGGTAGATGCCACTGGATCCGGCGCTCACCCAGAGGTGGCCGTTGTTGCCGGGCACGGTGCGGAACAGCGCGAAGGCGGAGTTCATGCCGGTGGCGATTTGCGCGAAGCTCACACCGCCGTCGGTGGAGGTGAGCATGCGCTTGGCGGTGCCGTCCCAGAGGTAGAAACGCAGGGCGTCCACGCGGTCGGCGAGCGGGGTGAGCGTGTTGTAAATCGTATTGGTGCGGATGGTGTGGTTGGCGGTGTCTGCGATGTAAAGGTTGATGCCATCGGGCGTGGTGACGAGGCCGGTGGGATTGTTGAAACGTGCGGTGGTGCCTGCGCCATTGGCGGTGCCGAGACTTCCTGCTAGACCAGCGACGGTGGTGACGACGCCCGCCGACGTGATCTTGCGGATCGTGTGATTTCCGCTGTCCGCGACGTGGAAGGTGCCGGTGGCGTCGAGGGTGATGCCCTTGGGGGTGTTGAAGCTGGCACTGCCGCCGGTGGCATCGGCCGAGCCGCTGGTGCCTGCTAGACCGGCGAAGGTGGTGACATCGCCGTTGCTTGCGATCTTGCGGATGGCGTGGTTTCCGCTATCGGCGATGTAGAGATTTCCAGCGGTGTCGAGGGTGATGCCTTGGGGCGTGGTGAAACGAGCGCTACTGCCGTTGGCATTGGTGGTTCCTGATAGGCCCGGGCTTCCGGCGACGGTGGTGACGACCCCGGCAGAGGAGATTTTCCGGATGGTATGATTTCCGGCATCGCAGATGAAGACATTGCCGGACGAGTCCACGGCGAGTCCAGCGGGTGAGCTGAATCGGGCGGCGGTGCCCGTGGCATTGGTCGAGCCTGTGAGCCCGACACCACCTGCCAGCGTGGTGACAACACCGGCGGCGGTGATTTTCCGGATGGTGTGGTTTCCAGTATCGGCGACGTAAACATTCTTCGCCGCATCCACGGCGATGCCAGCCGGGAAGTTGAAGCGGGCAGTGGTTCCAGTGGCATCGGTGCTGCCGGAAACACCCGCGCCACCGGCAAAGGTGCTGACCGCGCCGCCCGCGTCAATTTTACGAATGGTGTGGTTGCCGGTGTCTGCGATGTAGCGGACGCCGGCGGAATCGAGTGCAATGGCGGAGGGCGTGTAGAAACGGGCGCTGCCGCCGGTGGCATTCGTGGTGCCAAACGTGCCGGCTGCTCCGGCGAGCACGGCGACGGTTTCGGTGCCGCTTGAGTTGGTGAGGGACTGGGAATTTGTGGAAATCGTCCACGTCGCGCCGTTATCAGTGGAAAGGTAAGCCGGGGAGTTCGGCGGGCACCAGAGGAGGCGCTGACCGTCGGTGGAGAGGATGACGCGGTTGTGGCCGTTGATGATGGGTGCCGGTGTCGTTGGAAATGGGGCCGAGGTGGCGGCGGCGTCTTGCGAATACAGCGTGGTGCCGCCGTTTTGGCGGATGATTTTCGCCGGGGCGAGATCGGCTCCATTGATGACGTTGGTGGAGCCGCTGCCAGGACTGAGCGAGCCGCGGATAGGAGAGCGATTTAAATCGTCATGGCGGAAGCCGGTGTAATCGGCGATGACGCTAACAAGCGGCGGTCCGGCGGTGGGGCTGTGGAGGCCGAGCGGCACGGCTTCCTCCAGGCCGTCGTTGAAGAAGGTCCAGGTGCGGGCGGTGCCGGTGGTGGCGAGGTTGGTCGTTTGGAAGAGTCCGAAGCCGGTGTTAAACATGGCGCGGTTGGAATTGAAGGGGTCGATGTCGATGTCCGTCAACCAGTGGGCACCCGGACCAGACGACCAAGGCGAGTTCCCGACGGAGCGCGTGCCGGTGAGGAGGGTGGCGGTCCAGGTGGTGCCGCCATCGGTGGATCGATAGACCTCGTCGCCCGGCCACCAGCGCAGCAGGGTGGTGACGACGACGTGGCCCGCCACGCGGGGATCCGCGCTGATGCCGCCGAACGATCCCTGGCCGGTCGGCGGCAGGATGGAAGTCCAAGTGGTGCCGTCTGCGGACATTTTCCAAACGCCGTAGTTCGAGGAATAGTTAGAGGGTCCGGTGGCATTGCCCCAAGTGGAGTAAAACACCCCGGCGGCGTCGAAAGAGCCTTGCAGCGGCATCATTTCGCTGCCGATGGTCATGCCCGGGTGGTTAGGGACTTGCGACCAAGTGCTGCCATTGTTGTCCGAGAACCAGAAACTCTGGCCCGTGAGCGTGTTGGCGGCGGCATAGACGCGGCGGTTCGGGCCGGGACCAGGGGCGGAGGCCGGGGCGTAGAGCAGAAAATTCAAACTGGTGGGCGTGAAATTGGTGAGCCGTGCCCAGGTCGCCCCGTAGTCGGTGCTGCGCCAAATGCCGGCGTCGCTGGTGCCGACGAGGATGTTCGTGCCGTTGACGGGATCGACCGCCATGCGTTCGCCCGTGCCGCGACCTTCGCCGTTGCCCGCCATTTTAAAACCCGGGGTGGTGTAGGTCCACGTCGCGCCGCGGTCGGTGGAGCGGTAAATGCGGGACGGCAGTTTCCAGGTTTCCACGCCGCCGTATTGGCCGGTGGCGATATAGACGCGGTTCGCGTCGTTGCGATCGAGGCCGATGGTGAGCACGCCGAGGTGCTGGAATTCATTGTTGGTTCCACCAACATCGTCGTTGAGAGCGATCCAGCGGTTGGTGGCGGTGTCGAGGCGGTAGGCACCACCGACGTCGGTGCGGGCATAGACGAGGCCGGGTTCGGTCGGGTGGAAGACCGTGCCGGTGACGAATCCGGTGCCGCCGATTTCCACGGTGCGCCAGTTGTATGACTGGGCCGATGCAAGTTGGAATGCACAGGAAAGGATCAGGCCAAGGCATGCAACGGAATGGCGGAGAAGGGAAATCATAGGTAAAATGGCGATGGTAGCCGGACGATCGCGAGAAGGTCCTTGGAAAAAAGTGGCTGTTGGGTTTATGCGGCAGGAACCTGTGACGCTGCCGACGTTTCACGGGATACACAATCAACTGAAATAAAACACGCTTTTACCCATCGCGCGATACCGATGTTGGGGGGTATTTATCTCCCTCGATTGGGGGAGTTCGATTCGAGATAACACTGCGAACGCTGCCGGGATGAAAGGATTCCGCCCGAGTGCCTCAATCTGAGCTCACGGACCGAGGATAACCTTCAATCGGACGAATTTACGAGTGCTGGTCGCCACGGGAATCGTCACGGTAATGATGTCCGCTCCTGTTCCGTTTTCCGCAATGACTACGCCGGGCGAGGATGACGCACTATCCGCGCCGATGTTGAAAGTTTCCGGCCAGCTGATCAGGTCGGAGCCTGCTTCCACGGTCAGCGTGAGGTTTGCCGTTTCCGAGGCATCCCTGCGCGGGAACGTGTAGGTGAGTTCTTGTGTGGTGTAGTTGAGGGTGGGTGATAGATTAGAGGAACTCCGGGACGGGTCGCCGCCAAGCACGTATTCGATGATGTTTGCCAGTCCGTCCGCATCGGGATCCGCAGTCGCTGCGGGGTCGGAAACGGTGTAGCCGCCGATCCATGATTCATATGAAGCGGGTTTCACGAGTTTGATCTGCTTGTTAGTCAGGTCGTAGGAAATTGTAAAACCCGGCGGCAGGCCGGTGATTGCGGCGAAGGCGGTGCCGGTGAGTGAATCGAATGACGCGATGACATAGTCGTTCCCGGTAGCACCGCCGGCCAGTGGGGTGATGTCCAGAGTAGCGGCGGTGATGTTGAGGTTTCCGGCGACGGTCAGGCGGTCAGCGCTGACGCCGTCGATTCCAATGGCGAGGCGGCCGTTCAGGGTGACGGATGAGGCGGCGGTGAAGGTGCCGAGTGTCACTCCAGGAGCCAGGATGCCGTCGCTACGGACGATGATGGCTCCGCCGACTGTGCCGGTGCCGCCAAGGGTCGCGGTGCCGTTGGTGGCATTGTCGTCGCCGACGGTCACGATTCCGCTGGCGGTGCTTTGGTTACCGTTGATGACGAGCGTGCCGCCATCGATGCTGGTGGTGCCGGTGTAGCTGTTATTTCCAAATAATGTCCAAGTGCTTGTGTCCGACTTCACGAGCGAAAGCACACTCGCGCCTGTCACGCCGGTCGCCAAATTTGCAATGACTCCGGTGACCGCATTGTTGGCATTGGTTCCGGCAAGACCCAGGCGGCGGCTGTTAGCGGTGTTGGCGGTGGTGGCGACATTACCAATCGATATCGCGGCGGTTCCATTGAGAGTTACCACGCGGTCGTTGTTACCGCCGGTGAAGCTCACCGCGCTAAACGAAACTCCACCCGTGCCACTTGTTACTTTGCCGCCTTGATTGATTGTTAGGATCGCGGACCCCAGTTGCGCGACTCCGAGGTTGTGGGTGATACCCGTTCCGTTATTCAGACGGTTCGCGATGATGGTGTTGGCAGTGGCACCGCTACCCGCGAAAATACTATAACTGTTCACACTGGTGTCAGTTTGCAGGTCGAGCGTGCCGCCACCGCTGCTGTTGAATTGAATACCTTTGAGGGATGCTGCTCCAAGCGCGGCCGTGTTTTGAAGCACCACTGTGCCTGCGGAGCCAGCATTGAATACCAAGGGCACGGTATAGCTCCCGCCACCGGGGGTGCCAGTGGTCACGGTCTGGGTCGTCACGCCGGTCATGGAGCCGGCACCCTTCAAAATGAGCGTCGCGCCACCTTCTTTGAGGATGCCACCTGCTGAGGGGCCGTCGGTCAAAGCCCCACCAAGGGTCAACTGTCCGGAACTAACCGTGAACTTGCGATTTCCGGTGAGTCCGATGTCGGTGCTGATCGACTGCCAACTGCCCGTGCTCACCGTGACATCGCCGCTGAGCGTGAACTTATTACCCGTGATCGTGTTGTCGCGGGTGGGCAGCGTGCTCGGCATGCTGATACCGGTGATGGTCAGCCCGGTGAGATCGTTGTTGGAAAAACTGTTGGCCGTATTGGAAAACGTCAGCCCGGCGATGGTATAATTGTTCGTCGGAACCGTGCCCGTCCAGTTGCCGAAGGTGCTCCAATCGGCGGGTGCTCCAGAGGTTCCGACGCCGACCCAAGTGCTCGGGGTGGCGGCCTGGGGCGTTGCTGCGACTTGCGTGGAATCGACGCTCTCGCCAGCGGCATTTACTGCGGAAACCACGTAGTAGTAGGTGGTGCCATTTACCAGGTCCGTATTGGTATAACTCGGGGTGAGAGAGTTTCCCACACTGGTGTAAGGTCCACCCGGTGTCGTGGACCGCTTGATGTTGTAGTTTGCAGCGCCGCTCGATGCCGTCCATATCAGCGAGATCTGGGTGCCCGTGGCGGTGGCGGTTAATCCGGTAGGTGCAGGTGCGGTTGGCAACTGGAGCGCGGCACTGGCTTGCACGGAATTCGCGCTCTCGGCACCGGCCGTCAATGCAGATACGACGTAGTAGTAAGTTGAGCCATTGAAGGCTTGCGAATCCGTATAACTGACACCTGTGGGATTCGCCATTGTCGCATAGGGGCCGCCACTGCTAGTGGCGCGCTTCACGTAGTAACTGGTAGCTCCGGCAACGGTTGACCAATTCAAGGTCACTTCCGAATTGCCGGCGGCGGCCGTTAAGTCCTGCGGGGTCGCAGGCGGTGCATAATTGAATGCCGTGATCTGATTGAAAGTGGCGGCATTCAATGCCGTGTTGTTCGCGGCGCAAACGGCGAAGCCCTCATAGGCACTGGAGGCCATTCTACTGATGGTGACGGCGGATCCCAGTTGGGTCCATGCCGTGCCATCCGAGCTATAGAAGGCGCTGAAGCTGTTACTGGTCCGCGTAAGCCTCAGGTAAACCGGAGCCGACCCGCTGGCGGTGCCGGCACTGGTGGCCGTTCCATTGTTGTTCGTCCGGTATTCAAATTTAATGCCCGCACCCGGAGAGACGGAAATCATCGCGTATCTGCCAGCCGTCGCAGTCGTGGAATCGCGGAACATCAGGCCAGCTTTTGCGGTGCTGCTGGTGTTCTGCACGCTTGTCACACGGGCGGTGATGGATGAATTGCCGGACACGGGCCGGTAACAGAAGTTAAAGGCGTCTGCGATGCCCCAGATGTCGGTGCCAGAACCGCGGACGGTGAACGCGCCGTTTTCATAGTCGGCGTTTCCAGGTAATCCAACGCTGCCGATGTCCTTGTCGAGCCAACCGGTGGGCAGAGGCAGGCTGTTCGACTTGGCGCTAGCCTGCCCGCTGTTGCCGCTTTCGCCAAGGGCGTTGAGCGCGGAAATGACATAGTAGTAAGTCGTGCGGTTGGCGACTGTCAGATCGACAAATGAATTTACCGGGGACGTGGCGATGGTGGTATATGGGCCGCCGCTCACAGTGGCGCGCTTGATGACATAACTCGCCGTTAGGTTGGTGGCGTTCCATTGCAAATTGATGCCGCCGAGCAGTTGGCTGGCAGCCAGCCCGGTGGGAGTGACTGGAGAGCCGAATCCGGTGAGCGCGACGTTGTCGAGGGTCGAGGTGTTCAGAGCAGAGTTGTTCACGGCGGATACCGCCATTCCAGCGAGCATATCGCTAGATAGAGGAATGGTCATGGCGGTGCCTAACTGTGTCCATGTGGTTCCATTGGAGCTGTAATAGCCGCTAAAGCTGGTGCCGCTACGGACGAGTTTAATCCACTTCGGCGTGCCGCTGCTGGTCCAGCCCGCGTTGGCGCTTGATCCTCCGGCAGACGTTCGGTAGGTGAAATCGACGGATCCATTGGGATTGACCTGCATCGAGACATGGGCCGCATTTGCCAGAGTGGATTCCCGGAACATAACGGAGGCTTTGGCATAACTTGAGGTATTCTGGACGCTGGTCACGCGGGCGACGATTGCCCCATCGCCCGAGACGGTTTGGTAGCAATAATTGAAGCCGTCCGTCGTGCCCCAGATGTCTGAGCCGGACCCCTTGATGGAAAACGTACCGGCCGCATAGCTGGCACCGCCCGTGAATCCCACCGCGCCGATGTCTTGGTCCACCCAGCCGGGCGGAAGCAAGAGCGAGCTGGGGGTGCCACTGACTTCTCCTGAGTTCACGCTTTGTCCCGAAGGGTTGACCGCAGTGATGATATAGTAATAAACCGTATCATTGAGCGCCGTGCCGTCGATGTAAACCGGGGTGGTCGCTGTGCCGATGGTCGCATAAGGGCCACCGCTGGTGGTGGTGCGCTTGATGTTGTAGCTGGTCGCGTTGGCGACGGCTTTCCATGACAGGCCGATACTTCCATTGCCGACAGTCGCAACGAGTCCTGCAGGAGCGAGCGGAAGCGGGACGGGCAATCCCGGCGAGGAAATCGAATCAAAAGTCGAGATATTGGTAGTAGCGACATGCGAGGCATTTGCTAGGCCCACGTAAATCGCATTGACCATAGCAATGCTTGTTGGCACCCCCACCTGGGTCCATGTGATTCCATCCGGCGAACTGTAACCGGTGAAAGTGCTGCCAGAGCGAACAAGTTTCACCCAGTGCGGGGCGAAGGGCCCGTCGATATTTGTCGATGTGGTAGCAGCTCCGGCGGAGACCCGCGTGAACAAAGCCGCTCCATGGCGGGGCGATAACACCAACGACGCGTGTGCCGAATTGGACGCAAGGGATTCCCGCATCATGACTCCGGCCTTGGCCCACTCATGGGTGCTTTCCTGCGTGGCGACCCGTGCGATGATCGTGCCATCGCCGGTCATCGGCACATAGGTAAAATGGAAGGAGTCTGCCGTGCCCCAGATATCATTTCCAGCGGAGGTCAATTTGATACTTGCACCGACGGCCCCGGCATTTCCGGTGGAGTTTACCGAACCGATATCCTGGCTCGTCCATGGCGACGGCAGCGCGGTCGATGGCGTCGCAGATGCAGGAGCGGAGTCGGCACCCGTGCCGGTGGCGTTGGAGGCCGAGATCACGTAATGATAGGTCGTCCCGGCGCTAACGGGCGAGTCGGTATAACTTGTGGCAGTGAGCCCGCTGGCAAGTAATGTATAGGGGCCACCTTTCGTCGTGGAACGCTTCACCGTATAACTGGTGGCCGTGGGTGCGGCGTTCCAAGCGAGGCTGATCGTGCCAGCCGGTGCGCGGGCGATCAACTGGAGTGGCGGAGGGGGAACCGTGGAGACCGCCGGAGCATACAAACGGCTGCGCGGAATAGTCTGCTTGGGCGTGGAGGCGCTGGACCACGCGAGCTTCGCCACGCTGGTTCCTGAAACCGAATAATACTCCATCCTGATGTCCGCCGCCTGATCCGCGGTGAGCAAGATGGAACCGCTGGTTTCGGTGGCGGCTTGGTTCAACCAGTTGTCGATGACAAGCTGATTGTTTACCCATAACCGCACGCCGTCGGAGGTGTTGGCGTGAAAAGTATAGAGTTCGGAATATTGCGGCTTCACCGTGCCGGTCCAGCGCGCGCTGAATCCCGCGTAGCCAATGGCAGTGTCCGGCGTGCCTGCGCCCCAGTTGAAATCCACCGTCGGGTCGATCCGGGATTCGGTGACACCGGTGAGGTCCGGGTTGTCGAAGTAGGTGGCTGCGAGACCGTTCCCGTCCACCGTATCCCGCCAGGTGAAGGTGGCGAGCGATCCACCTGCGAGCGGATAGGAAATCCAACGGCCATTGTCCTGGATGGAAACGGAAGCCGTCGTGCTGGTGTCATTGAGCGCCACTAGCACCTTGCTGCCATCCGGATTCTGATAGGCGATGGTCCGTGGTTTGCCGTCAGCCGCCGTGGCCGCCTCGATTCGATAGGCTCCTTTGCGCACGAACTTACTGAAGTGCCCGGTTTCGTAGTATTCGCCGAAGAGTTCATAGCTCTTGCCATCAGCTGCCACCCTCACGAATGGGCGGTCACCGGCAAGGTTCGTTGATGCAAGCGCCAACTGCCAGAGCAGGGTGCAGCGGGAATAGTTCCACCCCGGAATCATGAACAGATTTTTCACGTGCCAGTTGATGGATGATCCGAATCCATCTCCGGGATAGCTGCCGGTTTGCTCAGTGAAATAGAGGTTTTTGTCAGGATGCGCCGCTTTCACGAAGCTCATGTTGTTGGGATCTCCAGCATAGGCATGGAAGGCGGAGCCGTCGATCCACTGGCGTGCGTTGATGTCATCTAGCACTTCGATCGGATAGGTGTATTCGTCGAAGTTGTGATCCCAGCAGATGATGCGGGTGGAGAGCCCGGCAGTTTGGAAGGCGGGCCCCATTTGCAGTGCCAGCGCGATTTGATCCGCCGGCTCCATGCGCATTCCGGGATACCCATAAGGTTCAAAATGCGGCTCGTTCTGCATGGTCACGGCGCTGATGCCCAGGCCGTTGTCGCGCCAGCCTTGGATGAACTTCACGAAGTAGTCCGAATAAGTGCTATAGTATTGCGGCAGCAGCTTGCCATATCCCGCCGCGCCGGAGTCCTTCATCCATGCGGGTGCGGACCAGGGCGTGCCCATCAGGGTCAGCTCGGGGTTCAATTCCTTCGCCCGCTGCATCATCGGGATTTTCCATTCCAAGTCATAGGCGATGGAAAATTTCGACAAGGTCGGATCCGTCTCGCCGCGCGGGACGTCGTTATAGGTCGTGTCCACTCCGGACGGGCTTTTCGTCCGCATCCCCACGCGCACCATGTTCAGGCCGATGCCGCTGTTCCGGGAAAACAACAGGCGCATGATTTCCTCGCGCACTGCCGGATCTGCTTTCCAGATCGCCGGGTCGGTGATGGTCGCGCCGAATCCGTCCATTTGTTGATACTTGATCGATTCATCCACCGGCACGTTGAAGTCCGCAGTGGGCTGCGTTCCGCTCCATGTTAGGTCGGCCTGCTTTTGGAGCTTCTTGCTCGTGTCATAGGTTGTCAGCCAGACCTGCACCTTGTCCACCGCTGCTGCGGCTGCGGGCGGTTCGGGGTCCACACTTTGCGCGATAGCATTTCCCGGGAGCATGAATAGGATCGCGACAAACGCAGGGTAGATGCATTTTAATGCGAAGGATGGGCGCGGGGATTTCATGATGGGATCAATTCGGTCTATCGGCTTTTCCGCGCTCCGGATGAAGCGCTTAGGGTGCCGACGGCGATGGGTTGTAAATTTGGTGTGTGAGGAATAGGCCGGATTTTGCGCTTCGTCATCCCTCTTTCGAGCAGTTTTTTCAAATTCTGGATGGCTGCAAAGAATAGGCATTTGTTAGGTTGTGTTGATCCATGAAGTCCATCGTCTTCAATTGCTCTTTCGAGTAATCAGATCATCCTCGTAAAGCGGGATGACATGGCGGGGGAGGGTGGGCTAAATTGAAAGTGTGTGGCGCATATGTCCCGTCTTTTTGAAACCAAACTGAACCCATCGTGTCAAAATCAGCCCAGCCCGTTTCCCAGCTCGAACCTCCTGCAAAGCGGCCTGTGTGCCCTGGTTTTACGTTGGTCGAGCTCTTGGTGGTCATCCTTATCGTCGCTGTGCTGGCGGCGATTTCCACCGTCGCGGTCCGGGGCGGAGTTGCCAGGGCGGACCACGCCAAGTGCCTCAGTAATGTCAAACAGCTCGTCGCGGCGACGGTGTTGGCGAGCACCGACCTCAACGGCCGGTTCCCGGACATGGAGGGCCAATCAGGACCGTGGATGCAGGATGTGCTCTGGCCCTACCTGAGCGGTGACTCGACCAAGCCAACCAAAGTCCCCGTCGCGAACACGGTTTACACCTGCCCGGCGGCGCAAAAGAACAAGCAGCAGAAGTGGATGAAAGATGGCGTGCAATACCGGTATAATTCATTCACCGCCCCCGGCAAGACTCCGCTGTACGATTGGAGTCAGGCCGTCGTCATTTTTGACAAACAGTGGGGCGACTGGCCGGTCAATGTCTGGTCCCACTTCCCCGGTGCCAAGGCTAGGGTAAACATCGGCTACGCCGACGGTCACGTCGCGGCCATGTCTTACGAAGAATACCACAAGGTCTGCGGTTGGGGAGGCTCGGTGGAAAACTACTGCCCGATTTATCAGAAGGGCTGGAAGGAATAGTCATCATTTTCATCCTTATACCATGATTTCTCCAATGCTCCGTATTCTGCCATACTTCATCCACCTCGCCCTGTGTGCGGTATCCCTGGGTTTAGAATCGGCTCCAGTTTTGGAGAAAAGTTCCGCATTATTTCCACTAGAATGGAAGGATTCGGACGGGAAATTTATCCAGGCGCATGGAGCCGGTGTGATGTTTCATCAAGGGCTTTACTATATATATGGTCAGAACATGGATGGCCCGACAAAACCCGGTGGCTGCGGAGCACGCGTGGATGTGATCGGCGTCGGTTGTTATAGTTCTCCAGACCTTGTTCACTGGAAGAACCTCGGGCTAGTGTTGAAAGCCCGCCCTGAAGACGGGAGCCACGATCTGCACCCGAACCATATTCTCGAACGGCCGAAGGTGGTTTTCAACAAGAAGACCAGGAAGTTCGTGATGTGGATGCACATCGATTCGTGGGACTATTCCGCAGCGCGGGCAGGCGTGGCGGTTAGCGAATCGCCGACAGGTCCATTCACCTATCTGGCAAGCATGCGCCCGAATGGATTGGAGAGCCGCGACATGACCTTGTTTCAGGATGATGATGGAAAGGCCTATCTGATTCACTCGACCGACGGCAACAAGTCCACCGCCTTTTCCGAATTGACCGACGATTACCTCATGGTGACAGGGCGCGTGGCAAAGGTTTTCATCGACCGCTCCATGGAGGCGGCCACGTTGTTCAAGCGGGATGGGAAATACCACTTCATTGCCTCCGGTTGCACCGGTTGGTGGCCCAATGCCGCACGCTCGGCAGTCGCGGACTCGCTCTGGGGCCCATGGAAAGAGTTGGGAAATCCCGCAGTGGGGAAGGTAAGTGAAACGACGTTTTCCTCGCAAGGAACTTTCGTTCTGCCGGTGCGCGGAGGCAAGGGTGGCTTCATCTTCATGGCCGACCGATGGAACCTGAAAGATCTTGGTAACTCCGGCTATCTTTGGTTGCCAATCCGCTTTGAGGGAGAGAAGCCCATCATTGAAAATCCACTCGACTTATAATTTCAAAACCAAAACCCACCGCGATCCCGTCACCACAAAAACCTATGAAAATCACTAAACTCTCGTTCTTCATTTTCGCCGCATCCTTGCTCGGCCAATCCCAAATCTTCGCCCAAGCCATTTGGATCGGCGCGGATCTCGATAACTGGAACGTCCCCGTCAATTGGACCGGAACCGCTCCGGTGGACAGTGGCGCTAGCTCACTTATCTTTAACAGCGCCAGCAACCGCACATCAGTCAACGGCCTGAACAATCTAACCCTCAGCTCCCTGATCGTGGCGGATGGTTCTGACAACTACCTCGCCGGCAACGCGGTCACGTTAGAAGGAGATGTGACGGTATCCACTGGTGCCTGGCAGCGCACTACCATCGACATGGTTCTCACTTCCGGGGCCAAGACGTTCGATATCCAGAATGGGTTTCTCTTTTGTGGCTATGATTTCAGTTGGGCCACTCCGGGTGGTGGCGTGATTTCCGGGGACGGCGGAATCACTAAATCCCGCGGAGGCACACTGAGTCTTGCCAGGCCAAACACCTACACCGGCGGCACGATCATCAATGCCGGCACCCTGCAACTGGACTTTGGTGGCGGGGCCGGCGCCCTTCGTGGAGACGTCACCGTCAACTCGGGTGGCACCTTGCTGTCCAAAGTAAATGACAGTTTCGGCTATAACAGCGGAGAGAAAGTCAACAACTTGACCATTGTCGGAGGGACGGTGACCCATATCTCGGGCAACACGCTTACGCTCGCCTCGGTCGCCGTGACGATGACCGGCGGAACCCTGCAAACCACCGACGCGAACGGAGCTTTCGATTTCTATGACCAGAGCGGCACCAACACTTCGGTGACCACGCTGGCCAGCGCTAACACTGCGACCATCGCCGGGAAAATCAATCTGCGCGCCGGTGATAATGACACCATTGGCACGGTCTTCACCGTGGAGGATGGTGATGCGGCAGTTGATCTAGAGGTGAGTGCCGTCATTGTGGACGGACCCTATCAAGGCGTCCGTTCGGTTGTTCAGAAATCAGGAGCGGGAACGATGGTTCTTTCCGGCAACAACACCTACTCCGGGGATACCACCGTCAATGCCGGTATTCTGGCACTGGGTTTCCCCTGCCTCAATGACGGCTCCACCGTCACCATCGACGGCATGCTCAATCTGAACCACAGCCAGACAGATACCGTGAACAAACTCGTCATCGGTGGCGTTGAGCAGGCGCCGGGTCTCTACAAAGCCGTCGGTGCTCCCGGATCTGGCACGCCGATCCC
>JBBRYQ010000102.1:0-15400 GCA_038237425.1 Verrucomicrobiales bacterium | reverse complement strand
TCATGAAAAGGAATGAGCAATAAAGCGTTTACAATGTACAGACTGTTAGTTTTTTCGTGCGCTTATTCTATTCGCAACACGTTTACAGTTAATTGATTACAAATAGAAAATATTTTCATTCAATGGGTGCGGAATGCGTGCCGGAAGACAACATCGATTTCAATGTCACCTTCTCCGCCAATCTAACTTCCTGGGAAACCCACCCGGAATACTTATCGATCTCACCCGATCAAGCGGGAGTTCCTAGCGGATTCAAACGCATGCGGATCACCTACCCCGCCAGCCAGACCCGTCTATTCCTTCGCCTCCAAGCTCGTTGATTTCTTGATCGAAGTGGTGAAATCGCTTCCTCCCCACCTGAGTGTGACAGGCCCGAGCAGGCCGGATGGCTGAAGTGGATCGGCTTTTTTCCAGAGTGGAAAAGTCACAAACGAGTACCTGCCGGTGGGGCTTTGCTTGCCAGCCAGTAGCCAATCCGGCCATGCCTTCAAGACGCCTTTGGAATCGCGAGGGCTGTCTTCGGGAAGGGATTGATCACCGATCAGGCGATTCACCCAGAGATTCACCACTTCGATCTCGATACGATTGATGCCACTAACGGCAGCCGATGCAATGTCCACTTGATAGGGTTTTTTCCAAAGAATGCCCAGATCCCTGCCATTGAGTTTCACCCGGGCCATGATCTCCACCGCGCCAAGATCGAGCAGCATGCAGGGTGCGGGAGACGCGATTTCGAACTGATTTGAATACACTGCGCTGCCCGAGAAAAAGCGAACTTTCGAATCAGCATTGGCACTCCAGGAGACGAGTTTTTCCAACTGCAATGGCTTCGCGACGCCGCTATCCTTCGGAAAATTCAAGGTCCATGGGCCATGGATTTCAAGAGATCCATTTCCGCTCTTTTCTGGTAGATCGCGCTCTGCCGTTGATGATGCACCGCCAACTTCCGGACCGGCACGGAAGACCACGAACGTCGAACCATCCGGCCCGAGCGGGATGCGCGCACTGCGCTGGGAATCACCACTTGCGGTAAGCTCCAAGGGCCGGATTTCTCCGGTTTCAGGATTCCAGAGTTCGGCATTCTTGCCGGAAACCCGGAACGTGCAGATGGGCGCAGTGGCTTGATCCGATGAGCTGGCGATGAAGTAGATCTCTGTGCCATTCACGGCGCGATGAATCCATGTTAGGTCCGCCGGGCTGGAAAAATCCGCCGGGATGCGGAGGCGTTGCAGGGCATCCGCAGCAGGGATGCCACGGAAAACGCGACCCTTACCGAAAGGGCGATCCGAGGCGTTTTCACTTCCCCATAGCTCGGCGGCGAGCGCTTTGAGCTCCACATCCGCATCGGGGAAATTTTCGAGGCCGGGTGTGGCGAGCGGCGGCTCGCCTAACAAGGCTGCGCCTTCATGGACCAGATCACGGAGTCTCTTCAAACGGCTAACGGTCATGGTGCCGTTGTGCGTGACATTGATGAGTTGATAGGATGGCCCGCCCGGGATACCCGGTTTACCAGCGATCATTTCGATGCGTTTGAACGAGTCCGGACCGCAGACATCGGAGTTGTAGCCTGGGGTGGAAACTGGGTCATAACGGCTCAGCGGCTCCTCAGACGGGAGATCAAGCACATCGGTGACAACCGGCCCCTGGCGCAGCATGAATTGGCAGCGGGCGAGATAGTCGTGCCACGGCTTGGACCACTCCCACCAGGTTTGGGTGCTGTCGTAGTGTTGGCCCCATTTTCCCATGGTCATGCCCGGCTTGACCTGGGGGAAGCGCTGCATGGCGAAGCGGTGGAATTGAAAACGATTCGCCCCGAGGCAGAACGCCTTGTCACCGAGTGCCTTCATGGTGGCCGGGTGCGAGAGCCAGCGCTCGGTCTCGGCAGCGGTGAACGCTTCCGCGCCGACGATGAACTTGCCATTCAGGTTGGCAGAGGAAGCGGCGGCCTTGACGGTGGCGCGGTAGTCATTCGGCTGGAATGGGTGACTCCAGAACTCGCCCATTGGCTCGTCGGTGAAATTGGCAGCGTCCAGATCGTTGCCGGTGGTGATGTAAGGTTGCACCGCGATGCGCATGCCTTGGGCGTGGCAAAGCCGCTGCATTTCCGTCCAGAAATTTTCCGTTACCAGCTCGGAAACCGTTTGGCGGAGGTCGTAGAGGAAGCGCTCGGTGGTTTGCAGATCGCCGAGCACGCGGCCTGATAGAACCGGCAGATAGGGAATGAGGTCGTAGCCGCGGCGACGCTTGAATTCCTCCGGCATTTTCTCGGTCCAGTTCTGTCCGCCGGCTTCCCAGCTATCGACAAAGAAGGTGTGGAAGGTCTTTCCCGCTTCGGGTCCGGCAAGCTCGACCATGCGCTTCATGACATGGTCGAAGTGGGCGCGGATGCCGCGTTTATCGAGCTTGTCGCACTCCGGCCCCTCACCCGCCAACGGCGCGGGCAGGGTCTTCTGGCCGGTCCAAGTGTGGCCGATTCGTAATAACGTCCACTCGCCGGCAGGCGCGTCCCAAGTGATGGAACCATCCGCTTTCATACTCGCCGTTAGATTAATAATATTTTCCTTGGGGATGCACATTTCCGGCGGGGCCTTGGCATCGAGCGGCGCGCTGCGGGAGCCTTTCCAGCGGATGTAGTTCAGCCAGACGAGGCGCTTCATGTCGAAGTCCTCGGTGCGGTATTCCGACTGAGCCTTGGTCTCGCGGATGGCGAGCACGGCGACGTCTTGATAGTATCCGCCCTGGGCCTCGGGTTGCGGGAGTTTTCCTGAGTATCGTTTACCACCGGGAATGCGGGTGGCGCTCTCGACAATTTTCTGAGAGGCGAATTCCGGGGTGATCCATGGTCCGCCGTTGCCACTGTATCCGGGGCCGTTCTGGCTCATCACTTCCAGCCCGAGCCGTTTGGCCTCGGTGATCTCCCAGGCAAACATTTCCTGCCAGCTCTTGCCCATGTAAGCGTTTGGTCCGGCGGGGATGCCTGGCTGGGCGACGTCGAACAGGGTCACGCCACCTAGCCCAGCGCGCTTGATGGCTTCCAGCCCGCGGGTGATGCATTCCTTATCCACATTTCCATCCAGCCAATGCCCCCAAACCCACGGCCGGGCGGAATCCGGCGGATGGGCGAAATCCTGTACCAGCGGACTCACAGGCGCTCCACAATACGCGGATGAAATCAAAGCGAAGTGCAGTGCCGCGGCACAACTGAGTTTCGTAAAATGGAGAAATGCGCGTGGCATTGGAAAGGCTATTCGAAGAAAGGTTAGTGATTAAAAGCCGGGATCAAGAGAGCGCGGGCAGAGTGCCCAATTCTGTCAATTTTAACAGACGTAACTGGAAAAGATCATCTTAACCGCAGATGGACAGGATAGACGCAGATGGAAGAAAAAGATTCTAAATTCCATACTCTTCATCTGCGTCTATCTGAGTTCATCTGCGGTTAAATATTCTTACTCTGAAATTATTGGGCTGGGTGCCCACCTTCTCGAATGAAGAACGGGCTGAAGTCCTGGACTACATTGCCGTGACTCAGGGTTGGGTGGTCTTGATGCGGGTGAAGAGCTTGGCCGCAGGGCCGCTGGTGATGGTGGTAGTAACAGTTACCACGCCGGATGCGGGAGAGGACGGTGTGATGATGGCGGTGGTGCCGCCGGTGTTGGTCTGAGTGCTCGCCTTCCATTCTACCAGATCAGTGGACCACTCGTAGGAGTAGGAGACGTCGCTGGCGATGGTGGGATTGAGCGTGTGCTTGTAGGTGGCGGTGGATGCGGTGGAAGACACATTGGTCAGGCCGGCGCTGTAAGTGTTCGGATTGGTCCCGAGCACGTTTTCCACGCCGTTGGCCACGCCGTCATTGTCGGAATCCGTCACGAATCCAGTGGCGGGTGGGTTGGCGGCGATCCAGCTCGAATACGTGTTCGTTGGAGCTGCGGTCTTCACCAATCGGCCATCGCTCTCGGTGAAGGTGTAGAGGCTGGGTGAGACGGTCTTTTTCCAGGTCCCAGCCGGGCTTTCGGTGAAACCGGTGACGGCGAAGTTGGTGTCGAAGGTTTCAGTGACGTTTGCAACGTCCACCAGCAGCCAGGAAGTGGCGTCCGGAGCGGAGACCGCGTCGGTGAGGTCGATGTCGAGCGCACCGTTCAAGGTAAGCGTTCCTGTGGCGTTGCCGGTGATCTTGTTGGAAGAGGCATCGGACTTCGGATAGATCTTCGTGCTGCCGCCATTGGCGAGGACGAGCGTGCCGCCGTTGACGGTGGTGTCGCCCTTGTAGGTGTTGGTGCCGGAGAGGATCCACTTGCCGGCGGCCTGCTTGATGACGGGCATGATGGCCGTTGTGCTTTCGGTGATGTTGCCGCTGATCGTGTTGTCGTTTGCCGAAACGCCACCTAGGTAGAGCGTGCGTGCGGTCTGGGTCATGGTGATGTTTCCAGCAACGGTGAGTTTGTCCAATGCACTGGAGATGTTGAGTGCCGCATTTCCAACGGAGAATGTGATCGGACTTTGGATGACATTGTCACCACTTTCATTGTTAATGCCGCCACCGTCACCGCTGTTCGAAGACACGAAGAAATCGATGTTGGACGGAATGGTAATGCCGCCCTTGAGCCAAAGAGAGCGACTGGTGCCCTGCATGATGAGTCCCTTGTGGTTCGTGCCGCCCGGGGCTGGGTCCGCAACGCCGAGGGCGTTCGAGTTGGAAAGCGTGAGGCGGCCTGCGGTGACGGTGATGTTGCCGGTGAAGGTGTTGGCGGCGGAGAGTTCGAGCGTGCCTGCGGTGTCCTTGGTGAGCCAGGTGGTGTTGATGCCTGATAGATTGGTGATCCCTGCGAGAATGGCGGAAACCGTGCCCGCTTTTCCGGCGCAGCTTGGCGCACTGAGAATGCCCGTGGTGCCGGTGATCGAGCCGCTGGTGACGGTGAGTGCGCCGATGGCTTCGGTCTTGTCCGCGATGTCGAGAGTTCCGCCGTTGACGTTCATCAGACTGGCATCCGCGAGTGTGTCAGTGGCGTGGCCGAGTTCGAGAATCCCGCCGGAGATCGTGGTGGTGCCGGTGTAAGTGTGGGTGCTGGTGAGGGTGAGCCGACCGGCAGCGGATTTGGTGAAGTTGAAGTTGTTATCGTTGGCGGTAGTAGAACCAAGGAATCCGCTGAAACTCTGGTCTGTGGTGTTCGCAACGGTGAAAGTGCTAATCGTGGCACTCCCATTGATCACCCGGTTTCCGGTGCCTGTTCCGGCAGTTGCAATGCCTGCGACCTGCTGAGACCGCGAGTTCATCTGGAATACTCCGCTGGTGTTGGCGACGCCGTCGCCCAGCACGAGGTTGGTTGCGGTGGGCAGACGGTTGCTTCCGAGGCCGATAAGGAGGGTTCCGCTGAGAACACGAGTGTCACCTGTGTAGTTGTTTCCAGCGCCCCGAAGCTGCAGTGTCACAGCTCCCTTCTTGGTCAGTCCTGCGGAGCCTGAAATTTTGGCACCGATGTCGACCGTACTGCCGCCGGTGGCCGGCGTGGTGATGGTAGGATTCGTGCCAACAAGAGTGATGGTTCCCGTGGACGCGTCCGCACCCAGCTTGTAGGCGGTAACAGAGAAGTTGATATCGTTCGCTGAAACGGTTCCAATGTCCACAGTCCCCGCGGTTCCGGCGAACACCGCGTCGTCATTTCCGGTGGAAACCGCAGGCCAGGTGGTGCCGAAGCCAGTCCAGTTGGCGGTGGCGGTGTCCCAAACATTATCGGTACCGGTGGCACCGCCAGTGGTGGAGCCGTTCCAGTTGTAGGTGTCTGCTTGGGCGAGTCCGGCGGAGCCGAGGACGATGAGGGAGACAAAGATGGGATTGAGACGGTTTTTCATAACTTGGATAGGGTTGTGGTTTTTGGGTTCCTACGGCGCGACGACGCGGGAATGGTTGGTAGGTTGACCATGATTCCCTACTGGCGCAAGATGCCCTCAATCATCATTTCGGATGATAGCGCCGCGCCTTTCGCCCAGCGAAACCGGAGGTTCTCCCGGCGATTGCGACACCCTAGTCCTGTATCAAGATTTTTAAAAAAGAGATCTTTCAACGCTAAAAATCCCAGGGATTTCGTGCGTCGCTCAGCGAGTGGCGGACATGATTGCAACAATGGAGAACGCGGTTCATCTTTCCGGGCGGGAAAGCGTCACCGCCATGAGTCCGATCACGACGTCGTTGGCGAGGGTGCGGACGGTGATGGTGCGCAATTCTTTCGCGGAATCCAGCGGAAGATCCAGCACGGTGGCCGCACCGCCGGGGATATTGAGCGAGCGCGATTTGAACTCACGGGATTCCATCACGCGGAGCTTGCCGGTTTTCAAATCCAGACGCGGTGGCGCGGGTGCCGGGTGGGCGAAAGCAAAGTCGTCGATGTAATAGTCCTGATCGATCGGCCACCAGGTGGTGGGATTGCGGAGTGTTAGTTTTTCAGCGGTGCCATCGGCGTAGGTGATGACGACCTCGCCATTGTCGAACTGGGATTGCATCGGATTGGTGGAGCCAGCCATCAGCAGGCAGGCGCGAGAGGCACGACCCGTGAGCGGCACGGTGGCATCGTGCGGGTAGTTATCCCAGAGCGAGGTGAAGAGAATGTTGTTCGATTCGCCCGGACCCGGAGTTTGAAACGGAATGCCGAGCGGAGTTTGAAAAATCCCATGATTCTGAGCGGCGGCGGTGCGCAGGCCAGAGTCGTCGATCTCCACTTTGGGATCGAAGACGCACCAACCGCCGATGCCGTGTTTCGGGATGGCGAGCGAGCAGAATGGCGAGCGGGGCGAGAGGTAATCGTTTTGGAAAATCCGGGTGACGCGATCGTTGAAGACTTTCGTTAGATCAACAGGCTCCCATTTCGCCGTGGCGCGGGCGGGGTCGAGTTTCCAATTCACCACCATGCCTTCCACGCGGCTCTTGTCGCCGAGGTCCACGGAAATCCGGTGCGATCCCGGTGGCAGTGATTCCGCAACGATGGCGATTTCCAGCGAATCCGCATCCACCACAGCCGGGATCGTCTGCGGCATCGGGAGGCCATTGATAGAAACGGCTGCAACGGACGGCATATCGCTCGCCGTGTTGTTGCGCAGCCGGAAACGAAGATGAGTGGCGTCCTGTTCGGCGGCGGCGAGGATTTCGAACGGCGGCCGGAGTTCCACCGCGAGCGGGGACCACCAAGTGAGGTCGCCTTGGGAAACTTTTACGAATGCCGTGCGATGGCCTGCGGTGCCTTGCATCATTCCCGTTAGACCGTCATTTCCCAAGGAAACCTGATGGAGGATCCCCTGTGGATCGGCGATTTCCAGGGGCTTGGCAAATCCAGTCGAAGCATTGAAACGGGCACCCTGCGCCATGACCGTGGCGTTCTTGATTCCTGCGGGCACGGCTCCGCTCCACTCGATTTCTATCAAGTGTCGGGCCGCGGGCGGGGCCAGGATTTCTACGCGGGGCATCCCGACGCAATCCGCCAGCGCCCGCCATTCGGCCGGCTTGCCATCGACGTTTACACCGGCGATGTGGTCGCGCAGGGCGGGAACTTGCAGGCGCAGGGCCAGCGGTTTTGCGAAGCGAGATTCCACCACATAGGATTCCTTCAGCGCCTCGCGTTTGAAGGCGAAGGTGATTGACGGATGAGTGATGCCGGCTTTGGCCCATGTCTGTGGGAAGCCGGGACGGACGCGGAGTTCTCCCGCCAGTTGGTCAGGGTGCAGTCCGAAAAGCCCCTCGACCATGGCCCGGGCTGTGATGCCCACGCCGTCGGCGAAATCACGGTAGCGTTCGCCGGAAAACGCATCGGACTGGGTGGTCATACCGACATTTCCGGGGCACGCCCCTGCGAACATCGTGTCGATCAACGCGCCCTTGAGCAGCGGGAACGCGCGGTCCGGGCGGTCGGCCTGCCAGAGTCCGAGCGCGGTGTGGGCGGACTCGGCCAGTGCGACATTGTTGATCGACCACATGTAAGGCTTCCAGTCGGTGGTGGCCAAGGTGAAGCTGCCAGCGGAATCCATGGGAAACTTCGCCAAGCGGGTATCCACAAAGCGCGACATTTGCCAGGCTTCCATCGGCGAGGCGACTTCCGAATCCAGCGTGTGATAGAAGGACCAAACGGCAGCACTCGGGTGAGCATTCTTGTGGCCAAGGAAATCCCTGAACTCGGCGAACCATCCGCAATCCTTGAGCCAAAGTTCATTTCGCAGGGTGATCGCGATGGCGTCCGCCTCGTGCTGATAGACGGCCGGATCCTTGCCGAGCCACTTCGCCAAGCGGGCGGCCATGCGGTTGTGCCAACATTGGTAGGCGGACGAGTGGGTGGCTCCGCCGCCGCTATACATCAATTGATCGCTCGCCCAGATGGCGGCGTAGGCTTCGTATAGCGGCGAAGCATCATCCGGGAACGGTCGGCGGAAAAGTCGGCGTTGCCAGGCGAGATGACGCTCCAGCACCGGCCAAAAACGAGCGGCGAGTTCGCGGTCGCCAGTCCACATCAGGTGGCGGAACATCCCGTCCACGGCCACGGTGTTCATGTCGTAATGAGGGATGAAGGTGCCGATGAAATTGCCGTTGCTATTGATCGCAGTCTCGCAGCGGGAAAGCAGGAATTTTTCATCCGCTGGCGCGGGTTTTTCCGAAACGGGTGCAGTGATCTGTTTGGACGTAAATCCCTCGATGTGGCGGCGCGTCCGCTCCGGCCAGCCAAGGGCATCACCGGCGTAAGACGCCCGCCAACCTAACAATGGCACCCGCCAACCGACGGCTCCGTGCATATAGGCCCCCTTGCCCTCATCCCAAATCGCATCCGCGGCCACATTGAGCGCGGCGCTGGCGGCGTTGATGAAAGGGTCCGGCGTCTCGATCTTCACCTGTTCCGCAAGCGCACGCCGCTGCTTCTCCGCCTCAGCGAAAACTTGCGGCAAATCGCGCGATGACGGACTCGCAGGCAGCCCATCGCGAATGCGGCAAATGGCAAAGTGAAGCGGCTCACGATTGTTGAGTGCGATCTCCGCGACCACGACTGGCAGAGTGCTTGCGGCATCTTTAGAGCCTAGCAGATCATCAGGACTCGCCCAACGTTTCGCATCGGCGATGGCGAATTTCGCGGCTGGCGAGGAGACTCCGGCCAGTGTGCCCGGCTTGGACGCGAGGGTAAAACCATCGGGCTGGATTTTGTATTCATGCCCTTTGCAGGCATCCGGCTTGTGCTGGAAAAATTTTGCTAACGGCTCATTCTCGGCATTGAGATCACCATTGCGGCGGCCCGGCTCACCGGCTGCTCCACCGAAGGCCCAGATGAGACTCAGCGCGGGAGCGTTCCCGCTGAGTTCCGCACGAACGACCAGCCCCTCGGTGCCAGCCATCGGGATGGCAGTGAGACGGAGCGCGCCATCGCCTAACAATGGGTCGCGAATTTCATACACCATCGACCCAGCCCGGTAGCGCGCGACCACCGACTTGGCATCGAAAACCCAGATCCCCTTCCCGACCGACGCGGGCTTGATCCCGATGCGCAGGTTCCCGCCCTTGCCGGGCAGATAGAAGGCGAACTCCGGCCGATCCCCGCCCTCGATGCGGAAGCCGGCGTTTCCTCCGTAGAGCGGACGGTTGAAAAAGGAGCTTCCATTAGGGATGACAAAGTCGGTGCCCTCTGGAGTGTAGCGGAGGGTGCGGGTGGGAAAATCGCCCGCATGAATACCCTGTGAGACAAACCTCAAAATCACCAGAAAGCAGATCAGCGTTTTCATCGTCAGCGCGTAATGGTTCGGTTAGCAGAATTCATTTCGCGGCAGCCGTCTCCAGCTTGAGCACGGTGGCGCGGTCGTCCCAAACGCCTGCTAGAATCGTGGCGGTGAAGGAGCCATCGGCCGCCTGGTCGAACTTCAACGGGCGCGATTCCTTGTCGGCGAGCATGGTGACCTTGCGGACCTTTTGCGGAACTTTGCTGAGACTCACGACGCCATTTTCCGGTTGATCGAACAGATGGATGTAAATCGCTCCCGGTTTGGTGGTGGAGCGCCATCCGCGTGGCAGCGAGACGTCGTGGGATTTGGCGGAGCCGTCGGCATTGAGGGTTTTCTCGCTGCCGTCCGGGTTGATTTCCTGAAAAGTCATGCCGCCGCCATCACCGGCGGGAAGCACCGAGGCGCGGGTGCCACGGATCGACTCGCCATTCACTTGCAGCCAATCGCCGAGCGAGCGGAGCCGCTCGATGGACGGTGCGGGCACCTCCCCTTCCCCGGTCGGGCCGATGTTGATGAGGAAATTGCCCCCTTTGCTCGCGACATCGACGAGACAGCGCACGACCATCGCTGGGGATTTCCAAAGGCTGTCGTTGCGGTCAAAGCCCCAGTGGTTGTTCAGGGTGAGGCAGGCTTCCCACGGCCGGTGGATGGATTTTTCCGGGATCTTCTGTTCGTGAATGTCGTAGTCGCCCTTGTTGTTTCCGATGCGGGCGTTGATCAAAGTCTGTGGCTGGAGCGAGCGGATGAACGCGCGGATCTCTTCACTGTTAGGCGGGGAAATCTGGTCCGGCGTGTCGAACCACACGGCACCGATCGGGCCATACTGGGTGAGCAGTTCGCGCAGTTGTGGCTTCACTTTGTTTTGAATGTAATCTCTCTGTGAGTTGGCGGGAGGATTCGGGAAATCCCAATCATTGCAACGGTAGCCACCCTTGGGAACGCCGGGCTCGGCCCAGTCGCGGCCAAAGGAGTAATACACACATAGGACGATACCTTGTTTTTTACACGCCGCGGCGATCTCCTTGAGGGGATCGCGTTTGAAGGGTGTGGCTGCCACCATGTTATACGGGTTCGACGGCGAGTCGAACATGGCGAAACCATCATGGTGCTTGGAAACATAGACCAGATAACCCAGGCCGGCGTCCTTGGCGAGTTTCACCCAGGCATCGGCATCGAACTTGGTTGGATTGAAAGCATCCACGAGAGTTTTGTATTCGGCCGCCGGGATGCGGAACTCCTGTTGGATGTGGGCGTCGCGTTTCCCGCGCTGACCCTTCCACTCGCCTGCTGCGACTGAGTAGGGGCCCCAGTGAATGAACATGCCGGCACGAGCTTCATTGAACCAACGGAAATCGGGCGCGGCTTCTGCGGCACGAACGAGGGATGTCAGAACGCACATCGCGATGACGGAGCGGATGAGATGATAGGTGATCATGAGGTTCAGCGTTTGTCTTCTAGCAGGTGATTGAAGCGCAGCCATTCCTCCATGCGCAGAGGCCAGGCAGCGGTGGGACCAAACTGCGGGTCATAACAATCGGCATGGGAGCCTTGTGGATAAACATGCAGCTCGGCAGGAATCTTGGCCCGCACCAGTGCCTGGTAGAACGCGAGCGAGTTCTCCACGGGCACCACGGTGTCCGCCATGGTGGCGGCGAGGAACACGGGTGGGCTGTCCTTGCGGACGTGCTTCTCCACGGAGAGCGCATCGGCTAGCGCGGGCGGCGGAGTTTTCCCGATCAAAGCATCCCGCGAGCCGAAGTGGGTGAAGGGTGCGGACATGCTGATCACCGGATAGATCAAGACCGCGAAGTCGGGACGGGCGCTCACCTCGTCGAGTGCTGCACCGGTTTTCCCATCCGGAGAATCCCACAGCGTGGCGGCGCAGGCAGACAGATGGCCACCGGCGGAGACGCCCATGACACCGATTTTGTTGGGGTCGACGCCGAAGTCCGCGGCACGCGAACGAACGATGCGGACCGCGCGCAGGACGTCCTGCAAGGGCGCAGGGTGGCCGTAGTCGGATAAGCGGTATTTCAAAACGAAAACGGTGATGCCGAGATTGTTGAGCATCCGAGTGGAGGTGTCGCCGTTCGGGTTCGCAGCGATGCGGGTGTAGCCGCCGCCGGAGCAGAAGATGATCGCGGTGCCGCAAGGTTTTTCCGGTTTAAAAACCAACAAGGTTGGATGATGGATGTTCGTGATGCGGCCATCGGTAATTTTTTCCGGCGAGGCATCGGCCTTGAGGCCGGGGACGCCCTCCGGCCAGAGTTCGATGGTCTGCGGCGCAGCGGTGACCAGCGTGGCGAGGGCTAAAAGAGCGAGAATAATTTTCATTCTGATAGAGATAGTATCAGGGCACTGTGGACCTGAGCAGGGAAAGCACAACATCATTGCCATCGCTGCCGGTGTAGGTGATCCGCCATTCGTAACCGCTGGCGGTGAAGGTGGAGGCTTCCGGGTGATCGGTGAAGGTACCGCTGATTGCGCCCGGGCTGGTTTTTTCAAGGATGGTGAAACGGCTACCAGGGGCGAGGCCGGGCGGAGCAGTTAGGGAAAGCTTTCCCGCGAGGGTGACCGAACCGCCGCAGCGGAGATTGGCGGTGGGTTGGACTGCCAGATTTCCTCCAGGCTTGATGATTAGGTTCCCGGTGGCGGCGATGTTTTCATTCACATCGAGGGTGGCATTTTCCTCCACCGTGACGGAAGCCGAATGGCTGAGGGCTTGAGAAGTGCCGCCGGAAGAGTGGAGGGAAAACAGCGCGGAAAGCCATTGTTTGGCGAGCCATTGGTAGCCGATTTCATTCGGGTGAGTGCCATCGGCCAGACCCTCGGCCGGGAAGTTGCTGTTGTTGTCGCAGAGGGTGATTTTCTTGCCTGCGGCATGGAATGTGGCGGCGACGGTTAAGACCATGGTGTTGTATTCGGCCACGCCCTTGCGCTTGGTGCTTGGCGGGAGCGTGGCGAGGATGATGCGGGCGGAAGGCCGGTTAGAACTCAGTTGGGTGAGGAGGGTTTCCAGGTTGCTTTGGAGCTGGGGTCTGTAGCCACCGCCTAGCAGATCGTTGGTGCCGATCTGGAGGAGGATGACATCGGGGTCCACGCCGTTGCCGGGTGCGAGGAAATTTCCTGCGGTGAGTTGTGCGGCGGTCCAGCCGCTGTGGCCCTCGTGGCGATGTTGATCGGCGGGCAGCGATAGGTTGGCCTGGACGGTGGCCAGACTGCCGACGTAGGTGAAGCCAGCGGCGAGCGGTTTCAAGAGTTTGAAAAGCGGGCCGCGGTATCCGGCGTCCGGGCCTTTGTCGCCGTAGGTGATGGAATCTCCCATCGGCATGATGCGGAGGTCTTCGGGAAGCGGCGCACGGCCGAGTTTCAATGTTCCAGAGCGGACGACGGTGGGGCCGGAGAAATCGTTAGACCCGACGAGCAGGAGCGTGCCGGTTCCGGTTTTGACGAGGCCGCCGGTGCCGGTGAGTTGGCCGGGCTGAACGACCGATTCACTCTCCGCTCCAGTCTCGATGACGACGGGCTTGTTGGCACGGTCCATCCCGCTGGGCGGAGCCGGGGCGGCGATTGCCGGGCAGATGGACAAGGCGATGGCTGCCGCGCTGAGCAGCGGTAACAACGGTTGGATTTTCATGATGCGGATGAACATGGCGACCGACAAAGGCGCGCGGCGGGCAGGTGGCTCCCGGTCGGATGATGCGCCCACAGATCATCCTGCTGAAACGGTCACAGGCGCAGCACGAAGTTGACAAGCATTACGCTCTCATCCTTTCGGTGGATATCGATGGCAAAAGGAAGTAGCAACGCGAGACGATATCGGGATGGAGTCATCATCATTTTCTTCAGGGTTTTGTTTCGGTGATGGTCCAGCGGGTGAAATCATACACGCGCTGAGTTGAGCCGTCGGAGACGGTGAGTGGTTGATTTTTGGCGGATTGCCGCACCGTGGGACTTTCAGCGAGCGGCCATTTATCGAAGTCCACCGGCTTGCCGTCAATGCTGGCGGCTCCGCCGAACATGCGTTGAAGAACACGGCCCCGGCTGTCCTGATATTCGCCTGCGAGTCCGCCCTCATTGGTGAGCTTGAGCTTAGTTTTCGCGACGATGGCCGCCTGGAATTTCTTGAGGCGCTCCATGGGAGATGTGGCTGAAATTTCGTCCTCTCTAGCCGTTTCGATCGCGGCGGAGAAAGTTGGCCCCGGCACGCGGAATTCCGAGTCGCCAGCCTTCAGACTCCCGCTGGCATAGCGGATCGGCGCATTGCGATCCCACGGGAAAGCCTTCGTGGCGCTGAATGCGATGAGCACTCCGGGGTAGTGGAGATACACACGGCCGCTGGTTGCGGATTCATCGATCACTGCGAGTTCGCCGCCGGGCACGAAAGCGAGCCCGTAGGGATACGGTGCCTTTTTTTCACCATCGGTATTCACCACGTAGAGCAGTGCGCCCTCGTGCTGAATCGTCGTCTGGGCGCTGACGTTGAAACCATGAGGATGGCTGCCAGGAAAGTTCCCCTTTTTCGCTTCATCGAGCACCGGCACGGAGAACCAAAACATCGTATGCCCTGGAGCGTCCGGCGCGATCCAACGCACGCCGAATGGATACGTCTGCCCGAAGGCGCGTGGCTGGGTGTGGAAGGATTCGCTGAACAATCCATAGGTGCGGTCCACCCAAGAAATCTGTCGGCCAGACGAGCCTTCCTGGAAGCGATTTAGCACCGCGAATGAGCGGGTCCGCGACGTTGCCGCACGCTCGATGACTGGCGGCGCAGGCGCTCCCAGCACCGCAGCGGCCAGCGCGTGACCGCGAGCGGTGGGCTGCAGTTTCCCGCCGAAAAACACCCAGAACCACTCCGCGCAGCCCATCGGGTCCTTGAAAATATCGGGGTAGCTCCGGCGGCTGGTGATGATCATCGCGCCGTCCAGCCAGACGGGTGCGTAGCGGGCCAGCGTCGTCTCGTGGGCGATGCGGGCGTGGTTCTTGAGTTCCGGATCTTTCGCAAGCTGCGCCAAACAAAGAATCGGAGCGAGGTTTGCGGCACCATAGGGACGCGACGCGTATTCCTCGCCGCCCGTGAGTGCTTGATGATCGACCATCTGCATCAACCGGTTTTTCATCGAGATCGAAGGGTCCGCCTTGTAATGCGAAGTCGTATCTTTCGGAGAAGGAGGCACAAACGCTTCATCGCCCCATTCCTGCCCGCCGAGCAACCGGGTGGTCCACATTAACATATTAAGGTTCGCCGTGTAACTATAACTATAGCAACGGATCGAGGTCATGTGCTTTTTGAAGGCCGCTTTGCTCTCCTCGTCGAGCAAGTGCTTGTAGCGCACGTAACAATCCATCGCTGGCCAGAGGCGGAAAAAATCTGTAGCCCGCACCTTGAGCGGATCCTTGCGACTCCATTCCAAATATCCCTTGCGAGCGATCACGCGCCCCTCTTCGTTTTTACCTACAAGAAAACACGCCTCCGCCACGAAAAATGGATGATCATTCACGGCGGCCTTGGGGTCTGCTACGAATGGCGCTAACTTAAGGATCTTTTGGGACGATTTCTGTGGCCTGAAAATTCCATCTCGTGGCGTGGTTTCGTAAGTATTTGATAGTTCTTTGGTCGGCGTTTTTTCGCACGTGGTTCCTCTCGACCGGGACGAAGCGG
>JBBRYQ010000101.1:0-17733 GCA_038237425.1 Verrucomicrobiales bacterium | reverse complement strand
GTAACGATAAGACGGGTGAAATCCCCGTCCGCCGTAAACCCAAGGTTTCCCGGGCTACGATTTTCGTCCCGGGGTTAGTCAGGACCTAAGGCGAGGCCGATAGGCGTAGCCGATGGACAGCAGGTTAATATTCCTGCACTTGCGACCCTTAACCCGGATTGACGCATTTTTGGAGGTAACTAAGTGATTGAATTCTGAGGTGCGGCTACGGCCAATCCGTATTACCAAAGAAGGTGCCGAGAAAAGATCCGGTGTATGCTAAGCAACCCGTACCGTAAACCGACACAGGTGGGTGGGTAGAATATACCAAGGCGTAAGAGTGAACCCTGGTTAAGGAACTCGGCAAATTGGCCCCGTAACTTCGGGAGAAGGGGTGCCTGGATTTATCCAGGCCGCAGTGAAATGGCCCAACCGACTGTTTAGCAAAAACACAGCATTCTGCCAAGTCGTAAGACCAAGTATAGGATGTGACACGTGACCAATGCGGAAAGATTAAGGTAAGATGTTAGCTGTTAAAGGCGAAGCTTTGAGCCCAAGTCCCCGTGAATGTCGGCCGTAACTATAACGGTCCTAAGGTAGCGAAATTCCTTGTCGGGTAAGTTCCGACCTGCACGAATCGTGAAACGAGTTGGGCGCTGTCTCAACCAGGTGCTCAGTGAAATTGTAATGGCGGTGAAGATGCCGCCTACCCGCAGAAGGACGGAAAGACCCTATAGACCTTAACTGTAAGCTGTCATTGGTTTTTCGATTTTCATGCTCAGCATAAGTGGGAGACATTGATGTGGTCCTTTAGGGGGCCATGGAGTCGCCAGTGAGATACCACCCTTGGGTGTTGGAAGATCTAACCTCGACCCGTGAATCCGGGCGAGGGACATTGTCAGCCGGTCAGTTTTACTGGGGCGGTATCCTCCCAAAGAGTAACGGAGGAGCGCGAAGGTGGGCTCAGCACGGTCGGTAACCGTGTGTCGAGTGCATAGGCATAAGCCCGCCTAACTGTGAGACCTACAAGTCGAGCAGATACGAAAGTAGGCCTAAGTGATCCGGCGGTTGAATGTGGAATTGCCGTCGCTCAACGGATAAAAGGTACCTTAGGGATAACAGGCTGATTTCATCCAAGAGTTCATATCGACGATGAAGTTTGGCACCTCGATGTCGGCTCGTCGCATCCTGGGGCTGGAGAAGGTCCCAAGGGTCCGGCTGTTCGCCGGTTAAAGCGGCACGCGAGCTGGGTTCAGAACGTCGCGAGACAGTTCGGTCCTCTATCCTCTGTGGGCGCAGGAAAATTGAGGGGTTCAGTTCCTAGTACGAGAGGACCGGAATTGACATACCTCTGGTGCACCGGTTGTCCTGTCAAGGGCATGGCCGGGTAGCTAAGTATGGAATAGATAAGCGCTGAAAGCATCTAAGCGCCAAGCTACTCCCAAGATGAATTTTCCCTAAAGGATCGTCGAAGACTACGACGTTGATAGGCTTCAGGTGTAAGTGCAGTAATGTATTCAGCCGAGAAGTACTAATCATCCGTTTGGCTTGATTCCTATTTTTGAATTAGTGAAAGCAAGTGACCGTGAATGGTTTAGAGATTGTCAGGTTTTAGAATTAGAAATTTCTCCGTGTGGATGTCAGAGAGCGGGCGGCGGCCGCGAGGCCGCAATTTCAAATTTGAGATTTCAGATTTGAAATTAATATAGCTCAGGCCCCCAGAGTCCTAGTTCCAGAAGCAGCCGACAAGGCTGCCCCTGAAATTACCCTCTGGTGACCAGAGCGCGGTGGAACCACCCGGTCCCATTCCGAACCCGGAAGTGAAACGCCGCAGCGCCAATGGTAGTGAGACGATAGGTCTTGTGAGAGTAGGTCGTCGCCAGGTATATGCCCGGCTCCAAGTAATTGGAGCCGGGCTCTTTTTTTGCCCCCAAGGCTTCGAATATCGATCGGACGGAAACAATACGACCAATACGACCTTTAGCCGCCGAGCAACGCCAGCGGATCGCGCAGCCACAATTTCTTACAGCCGCCGCAGAACTGGACATGGGAGATGTGAAATCCGAAGAACCCGGAAACCGCGGCTAAATCGCGACGATCAGGCCCAGCGTAATCCGTGGAAATGAATGTCTGTGGAGATAGGCTTTCAGCGCGGCGCGGGCGTTTAAGCGCCATTTCGGATGAGAAGTCACTTGAGTGGCTTGTTTGAAAATGCTTTTGCGAGTTCTGCCAGGTACAGATGCCATCCTAAGCGTACAGTTGGCCGAAGATTTCATTCCAACAACCCTCTGACTTTCAATTCGTGAAACACGGGTCTATCAAAATCATGACCGGCTGCCGAGGGGGTGTGGCGCGGGTGAATTACCATCCGGTCCGGCAGATGATCGAAAAACCGAAGTCATCATTTGCATTTCCGCCTGTGGCCATGAGCTTGTCATCCTGGCTGGGGTTTTCCCGGTGCGCGGATACCCAACCGAATTATGACAACTTCAAAAGACAAATCGACAAAGCCTGTGTGGTTCATCACGGGATGCTCCACCGGCTTCGGACGTGAGCTGGCGAAACACGTGCTCGAACTCGGCTACCGCGTGGTGGTCACCGCCCGCAAGCCGAACGATGTCGCTGATTTAGCGAAGCTCGGCAAGGCAGTGGTGTTGAAACTTGATGTGACCGACCAAAGTCAGATCGACGCGGCGGTGAAAGACGCGGTAGCAGCATTCGGCGGCATCGATGTGTTAGTAAACAACGCGGGCATCGGTTACTTCGGCGCGGTCGAAGAGAGTGAGGAGGCGGAAGTCCGGCAGATGTTTGAAATCAATTTTTTCGGCCTGAGCCGGATGATCCAGGCGGTGTTGCCCGGAATGCGCAAACGCCGCAAGGGGATGATCGTGAATCTTTCCTCGATCGGCGGACTGTGCGGCTTTCCTTCGCTGGGTTTCTACAATGCGACAAAATTCGCGGTGGAGGGGCTTTCTGAGGCACTCGCGCAGGAAGTGGAGCCGCTGGGCATCAAGGTGCTGCTGGTGGAGCCGAGTGGATTCCAGACCGATTGGGCCGGGCGCTCGGCGAACGAAACTAAGAACCTGATCGCCGACTACGCGGAGACGGCGGGAGATTGGCGCGAGTCGATCCGTGCGGATTCTGGCAAACAGGCGGGCGATCCAGTTAGGGCGGTGCATGCGATTGTGAAAGCTGTGGAATCCCAGAAGCCGCCACAACGGATATTGTTAGGAAACAATGCGTATGACAGTGCCATTTCGAAAATCGACGCGATGCAGGCGGAGTTCATGGCGTGGGAAGTGATCTCACGCGGCGCGGATTTCCCGAAAGAGCAGACGTGAGCAAGCCGGTCTGGATGCAAAAGTGATCCAGGGATTTTCGCCCGTTCCTCGTTAGCTAATGACAGAATTACAGGTAGGAATGCCTGTATCACGTTAGGCGTTCAATTTTGCGAGGGCTTTCGGCAGGAAGATGCCATCCTTGCGGATGAGCTTACCATCGAACCAGATTTCACCGCCGCCGTAGTCTTTGCGTTGGATGTTCACCATGTCCCAGTGGACTTGGGAACGGTTGCCGTTGTCGGCTTCCTCGTAGGCCTGGCCGGGGGTGAAATGGAAGGAGCCGCAGATTTTCTCGTCGAAGAGGATGTCCCGCATCGGCTCGCGGATGACCGGGTGAAAACCGAGGGCGAACTCGCCGATGTAGCGTGCGCCGGGATCACTGTCGAGAATGCGGTTGAGGGCTTTGGTTTTGGCGCCTGCCTCGGCCTTGACGATTTTTCCTTCGGAAAACTCAAGGCGGATGGCGTCGAATGGGATTCCCTGATAGATGGTCGGCGCGTTGTAGATTATGAAGCCCTCGACGGAATCCTTGACGGGCGATGTGAAGACCTCGCCGTCCGGGATGTTATAGTTTCCACCGGAAGTGACGGCTCCGATGCCTTTGATAGAAAATTTTAAACAGGTGCCGGGGCCGATGAGTTCCACCCGATCGGTCTTATCCATTAGTTTCTTTAGCGCGTTCATCGCCGGAACGAGCGCTTTGTAATCAAGCAGGCATACATCGAAATAAAAGCTCTCGAAAGCTTCGGTGCTCATGCCGGCTTGTTGGGCCATGGAGGGGCTGGGCCAGCGGAGCACGCACCATTTGGTTTTTTTGACGCGGTGGTCGAGCACCGGGCGCATGTGTTTCATCGCGAGTTGCATCCGTTCCGCCGGGACATCGGAGGTCTCGGCGATGTTATGTCCTCCGCGGATGGCGATGTAGGCATCCATGTCCTTCATCTCGGCGAGCAGGTGCTTAGCCAGAATTTCGTATTGGGTATCTTCAGCGCCGCGCAGCATTTCACGAGTGACCCGGCTCTGATGGATGCGGATGAACGGGAATGCGCCTTTCGTCCGTGCCTCGCGAACGAGGGCGATGCCGATGGACTCGGGCACGTCGTAAAGATCGATCAGGACCTTTTCGCCTTTTTTCAGCGAGGTGGAATAACGGACCAGTTGGCGGGCGAGGGCGTCGATGCGGGCGTCGTGCATGGGCACTCTGATAGCGGGGGAAATGCGGTTTTCCAAGTGCCAAGTCTGGGGAAGTTGACAGCCGATGGTTGAGGGCGGAGAGCGAAGTGGGGTTTTTTCCAACTATCAACTCTCAACCCCGGACTCTCGATAGTGTTTTGCGCTTGGCATGGCGGGCGGGTGGCATAAACCAAGCGCATGGTGCTCGGCGTTCTCGGCTCTGGTTCTGGTTCAAACATGCAGGCGATCCTCGATGCGATCGACGCGGGAACTCTCGACGCGCGGATCAGCATGGTGCTTTCGGACAATCCGGACGCTTTCATCCTCGAGCGCGCCCGGAAACGTGGCATCGAAACGGGGGTGATCGACTGCCGGGGATTCAAGACGAAATTTCCCGAAGAGTCCCAACTTGAAACCGCCGAACTTCTCAAGAGGGCGGGGGTGGAAGTCGTTTGTCTCGCGGGATTCCTGCGCTTGGTGAAACGGCCGCTGCTCGATGCATTTACTAACAAAATTCTCAACATCCACCCCTCGCTGCTGCCCGCGTTTCCCGGACTGGAATCATGGAAGCAGGCACTCGATGCCGGAGCTCCCGACGCAGGCTGCACCGTGCATGTCGTGGACGAGGGCATGGACACCGGCCCGATCATCCTCCAGGAAAGCGTGCCGATCCTGCCGGATGACACTGCGGAGTCGCTGCACGCGCGCATCCAGGTGGTGGAGCACCGTCTCTATCCAGCTGCTATCAGGAAGATGAGTGAAACGCAGGCTTCACCGTAATTCGCCTCACGACGTTTGATTTGCCGAAGTATCGATTCATCGATGCGGATAAACTGGAGCGGTCTCGCGACAAGTGGCCACGTAGTTTTCCCAATCCGCGAGCTTCGGTAGATCCCGCGTTGCGCCGCGGGCTAACAAGCGCTTCTTCCGTTCGGTCGGATCACACCACACGTAATGAAACTCCGGCATCACCCCGAATCGTTCCGCCAGCCGTGCCGGCCATTTCACATCGCCGCCCTCACGGGTGAATGGACCGGCGATGACGACGGGTAGGCGCTTAGAATGCGGGGCAGAGAGATCGAAGAGTGTTTCATAAACCACCTCGCGAAAAGTGGACTTGTAGGCCGCTGAATCGCGGTCATCCGGATCCAGCCCGGCAAGAATCAATCCGGCGCGCACCAGTTTTTCCGCCACCTCATCGCTGTCCAGTAGCACCGCGCCGATGCGCTCGGCGAGCTGTCTCGCGTAGGTCGTCTTTCCGGCAGCAGGTGGGCCAGAGACGACGTGGATTTGGGGAATGGTGTGTTGTGGAACCATCGAACTCAGATGGGCGGGCTAGCGAAAGGTTTGTGTCGGCGGACGACTTCTTTGTCGAAGGTCGCAAACGACTTGGCACCATGCTCACGGCATTTGCGGATAATCAATTCATCTGCTAGATCGGCCCCTTCACGGACGGCTTTGAGTGACGATCTCAATCGGCCTTCGTTTTCAAAGGTGAGATTGTGAATGGTCGTCAGCCGGGTGAAAGCATCGGCCACATCGACTCCCGTCCAATCATAGAGGGCGCGCAGAACCCAATCTGTTTCGGCTAGCACCAGATCGCACACGAAAAAAATTGCACGCTTTCGATTGAGCATTTGCAGCACCTTTTGAAACTGCGTTTCGTCGTCCTGCGTGAGGAAACGGACGAGGACATTGGTATCGAGCGCCGTCATGGTTGGCCACGTGTCAGGCGTTTCGTCGCCATGGCCTTGAAGGCAGTTTTCATCTCCTCAACCGAGCGTGTGGGACTGGCTTTTCCCTTGCGCGGCATGCTGGCTGCCACACTGGCGAATGTCCCGGTCTTGGCCGTGAGTATCACCCTGCCGTCCTTTTCGATCTCATAAACTAATTGATCCGAGGGCTGCAGCTTCAATGCCACCACCACTGCCTTGGGAATCGTGGTCTGGTTTTTGCTGGTAAGGGTGGATTGGTTCATACAAGGAATTAAGGTGAATTCCTTGGTGAGGTCAAGTGATGGGGTGAGCGAGAAAGTTCACGCCGCATTTAAAGTTTGAGAGGATTTTGGGGACGGTAAATCATTTTCCTGAGTCACGATCTGTTGCCGGTTTTAGCTGCGGCCTTGTTTCTGTCACGTTTCTCGAGCGCATTCGAGGGAGCGGGCGAGGGCTGCCATTTCCTGCATGCGTTCGTAGCCGACTTTGGCGAGCCAAAGCTTGATGGGTTCGGCTTTGGGGCTGGGGCCGCTTTGGACGAGGCGGAGGAGGGGCTCGGCGGTGGCGACTGAAGTCTGATAGTTCTTACCGTCGGCTGCTGGCATTTTCAGTTGGTTTCAATCTGTAACCAACAGGCTCACTCCCTTTATGAGCCGACTTTTGAGAACTTTTCAGTAGTTCTGAGCCGCCTTGTAATCGGGTTGCTGAGTAAGGACTTGGATAATGTCCACGACAGCTGGGCGAGATGAATCTCGCCGTCCAATTCTTAAAAATCCGCGAAGAGGTCCATCTGTGGGGCGTTCGGTTTCGGGAAATCGTTTTGATCTTGGACCATGTTTTTCGCCTTGGGGCCTTGCTTCTTTGCCTCGGGTTTCACGGAGTGGAGTTCGAGGTGGGAGAGGATGGACTTGGCGCGCTCGACGACGGACTTCGGCAGGCCTGCTAGGCGGGCGACTTGGATGCCGTAGCTCTTATCCGCAGCACCGGGGAGGATCTTGTGGAGGAAGATGATTTCTTCGTTCCATTCCCTAACGGCGACGTTGTAGTTGGCGACGGCGGACTTGGTGTTAGCGAGGTCGGTAAGTTCGTGATAGTGAGTGGCGAAGAGGGTGCGGCAGCCGATTGTGTCGTGCAAATGCTCAGCGACAGACCAGGCGATGGAGAGTCCGTCGAAGGTGGCGGTGCCACGGCCGATCTCGTCGAGGATGACGAGCGAGCGGTCGGTGGCATGGTTGAGAATGAGGGCGGTTTCGCTCATTTCGACCATGAAGGTGGATTGGCCGCGTGATAGATCGTCGGAGGCACCGACGCGACAGAAGATGCGATCCACGAGGCCGAGGTTGGCGGATTCTGCCGGGATGTAGGCACCGATCTGGGCCATGACGGCGATGAGGGCGATCTGGCGGATGTAGGTGGATTTGCCGGCCATGTTCGGGCCAGTGAGGATCTGGAGGCGGGCGACGTCGGGATCTAGCTCGGTGTCGTTAGGGACGAATTTGACGTCGGTGAGTGTTTGTTCGAGGACCGGGTGGCGGCCGTTGGTGACGAAAAAGCCGCGAGATTCGTCGAGAACTGGGCGGCAGTGGCGGTGGAGTTGGGCAACTTCCGATAGGGCGCAGAGCACGTCGATTTCCGCGATGGCGGCGGCGGTTTCCTGAAGGTGCGGGAGGTGGGTGATGACTTGGGTGCGGAGCTGGGCGAAGAGTTCGGCTTCGAGTTGTTTGGAGCGTTCTTCGGCACCGAGCACTTTGTTTTCCATCTCCTTGAGCGCGGGGGTGATGTAGCGCTCGGCGTTGCTCATCGTTTGCTTGCGGGTGTAGTCGTCGGGGACTTTCGCGAGGTGGCTGGTGGTGATTTCGATGAAGTAACCGAAGACGTTGTTGAATTTGATTTTCAACGAATCGATGCCGGTGCGCTTGCGTTCGTCTTCTTGGAGTCTGGCGATCCAGTCTTTCCCGCCACGGGCGGCGGAGCGGAGTTCATCGAGCTCGGCCGACCAGCCATCGCGAATGATGCCGCCGTCGCGCAGATTGGCTGGGGGCTCGTCGGCGAGGGAGGAGGAGAGGAGAGTGGTTAGATCGGAGAAATTGTGGAGACGATTTCCGATGGATGATTGATGATTGTTGGTGGTTGATTGGAAGAGTGACGAGAAGTCTTCCTTGAGAGATGGGATGTGGCTAAGGGAAATGCTGAGGGACTGGAGGTCGCGGGCATTTCCTGAATTCTGTGAGAGGCGGGAGGTGGTGCGCTCGATGTCGCGGATGCCTTTGAGAGACTCGCGGCATTTTGAGAGGAGGAACGGTTCTGCCAGAAATGTAGCGATGATATCCTGGCGGGTGGTGAGTTTAGTTAGATCGCGGAGCGGGTGGAGGATCCAGTCTCGCAGCAAGCGCGCGCCCATCGGAGTGGCGGTGCGGTCGAGCACGCCTAGCAGCGTGTGTTGTTTGCCGGAACGGGAATCGACGAGATCGAGATTGCGCTGTGAGGCGGCGTCGATGAGGACGTGGTCGGCATTTTCCCGGACATGCGGGGTGTGAAGGTGGGAGCAGTTTCTCCGGAGCTGATGGATGAGGTAGTGCATCACGGCACCGGCGGCACCGCTAGCGGCGTGGAGGCCGGCGCAGCCGAATCCGTCGAGCGAGTGGACGTTGAAATGATCTTTGATGAGCTGGTTCGCGTGCTCGGGGAGGAAGGTGTAGCCTTCGTAAACGAGACAATTCCGCAGCGCGCCGAACTCGGCGGTCTGGTGGTCTGGGATGAGCAGTTCTGAGGGGGAAATGCGGGAGAGTTCGTCTTCTAGCAGGCCGATGTCGTCATACTCGGCGATGGTGAACTCGCCAGTGGTGTGGTCGATACAGGCGAGGCCTAGCTTTTTCCCGTGGCGGAAAACGGCGGCTAGGTAGTTCGGGCGCTCGTCGTCGAGGAGGGTGAGATCATCGATGGAGCCGGGCGTGAGAATGCGCGCGATCTCGCGGGAGACCAGTTTTCCAGCGACAGGCTCGGATGTTTGCTCTGCGATGGCGACGCGTTTTCCTGCCTTGAGCAGCCGGGCGATGTAACCCTGCGCCGCATGATAGGGCACCCCGCACATCGGGGTGCCGCCGCGCTTGGTGAGGGCGACGTTCATGATGGGTGAGGCTGCTTTGGCGTCCTCGAAGAACATTTCGTAAAAGTCGCCGAGGCGGTAAAACAGGATGATGTCGGCGGGCAGGGATTTCCTCATGGCTTGGTATTGGGCCATCATGGGGGTCAGCGCGGGCTCGGACATGGGCGGAGATTGGAGGGCGGCCGCGTGGGAATCAAGAAGCCATGGAGCGGAAGGGGGAAATGGTGGAAATGACACGGGAATTCTGGATTCACCCGTTCGGAGCAGACAGGAGGTGACAGCGGAGGACGTAAATGCGTGCAGCAACTCATGAATCTGACCCTACCCCGATTCCTCCGGCATGCCGTGGCCATTGTCTCCATCCTCATTTCTGGGGTCCCGGCGCTCGCTGCTGATATTCAGCCTCCGAAATCCTGGATCGATCCCGATACCGGCCATCGCGTCGTCCGGCTGACCGACGAGCCCGGCTCGGACACTTTTTATTTCAACGTAAATGCCTACACGCCGGACGGTAAAAAGATGGCCTACACCACGCCCGACGGCATCTCGGTGCTCGACTTTGAAATCATGGAGGCAAAGGCGCTGGCAAGCTCGTCACAACCGGATTCCCACATTCTCTGAAGAGGCTGCCAGAAAACTGCTGGAGTTTGAACGCAGCGGATGTGGATCTGAACGATCCACTCGCTGTTAATTCGGGCAACTCGGTTTTACGCAGATGAAGCGCTGCCATCGCTTCTACCAAATCATGCGATCACACGTGAAGAAATTGCGCGCTTTGTGTGCTCCACCGTTTCAGCGGCCTCCTCGTCCATCGACGACAGGATGTCTGCTAGATCGGTTGCGATTTCTTTCCGCATGTGAGAAACAAAATCCACACCCTTCGGAGTGATACGGACCATAATCTTCCGCCTGTCTTCCGAAGCATGGACACGTTCCACATAGCCCAATTTCTCGATACGATCCACCAAACCGGTTGCTGCGGCGGTTGAGTGACCCATCTTTGTCGCGATATCTGTCATCGTTAGATATTCTTCGCTGGTAAGATACGTCAGTAAAAAAAACTGAGGATACGACAGGCTGCCGCGATTCAACTCTTTCGAGAGGTTCAGAATGCAGCCGCGCTGAGTAAACAGGACGAAGTCTGCGAGACGGCCGGCATCGGCCTTGACCGAAGCACTCGGGGTGCTTGATAAGCTCATTTTCATGGGGGGATGTTTTAGGGGGAAATCCCTCCGCGGGTGTGTGGAGGGGAAAGCAAATTGCTTGCTGACGGTCAGACCCTGCCAGAATTCTGGTCTCAGCGATATTACGCAATCGCGTGACATTGAGGATTGCTGTCTCGTCCTCGATTTACACCGCCAATATTCCTAGTTCGTGGCTGATAGTGCTTTCTCCCATCAAGCGATTCCTTTGCGCAGCTCCCTCAGAAACACCAGCACACCGCTGGTTGGCTACGATTCTCTTTTCATCCGCCCAGCCCCGATTTGCGCGTCGGTCAGAAACACGCCCTGGAGTTCGCAAACGCTTCGTCGACGAACCCACTGCTCCCGATCACCGTTCTTTCCATGAAATTGCGCACCCGGCAACGCAGCATTTTGCCGATTGGAAACTCTCCCTACCTCTTCCGGCCGCGCTTCGTCGCATTTTTTGAAATCCCATTTCTTTCCCAAAGTCAGGCGGTGAAAGCTTACATTCTCATCCGTTTTTCTCGAATTCGCCCATCTCCTCTTTTCGTTTCCCAGTGGCCATTGAGCCTTTGCCGTTCCTCCCGCTGCTCACCATGACTGGAGCATGCTTCAAAAAATCGACTTCATCTCTTGGCTCGGTGTGTTAGGCTCATCTCATGAACGCAGCCACTCCATCACAGGAATTGCCGATCGAAAAACGCGTCACCACGCTGGAGCAACAAATGGCTGACATCCTCCGCTTGCACCCAGCAGCGTCCCAAGCCGCTGGAAATGACTGGCTCACCACCGTCGGCACCTGGCAGGATGACTCATTTTCACGCGAAGCAGACCAACTCGGTGAAGCGTGGCGGCAAAGCGCGAATGACTGACCCGCCCACACCGTGGCGTCGCTGACATTACATCTTTTCGCAGGCTCACTGATCGCATGGACAAGTCCGCCTTCGCTAGAAATCACTTCTGTTCAAGCGTCTGATGGGATTTACTCCCTTTCGTGGTTAAAGAATCCAAAAGTAAATGCCCTGATGGATTGAATCTTATCTCTCGCTCGGTATGTGAATCTCCGCTCGATTTCATCCAATGTCAGTTTCCAACCAGTCGTCGTCACTTGAGAAGATCGCTCTCTTCCGCTCGCTTTTCGCTGGGCGGTCCGAGGTCTATCCGATCCGTTTTGTGAGCCAAAAAACAGGCAAAGCAGGATACTCTCCCGTATGTGGCAACGAGTGGGTGCGGGGAATCTGTGAGAAACCACGCATCAAGTGTAGCGATTGCGCCTATCAGAAATGGTTGCCCGTGACCAATGACGCCATCCGCCGCCACCTCTCCGGGGAAATTACCATCGGCGTTTATCCGATGTTGCTAGATGAAACCTGCCACTTCCTCGCGGTGGACTTCGATGGCGATGGCTGGGTGGATGACGCTCTGGCATTTCTCGAAACTTGCCGGATGAAATGCCTACCTGCGACGCTCGAACGATCCCGCTCAGGAAATGGTGGCCATGTCTGGTTGTTCTTCCGCGAGGCGGTGCCGGCTTCTCTCGCCCGCCGACTTGGCACGCATATTCTAACCGAAACCACCGTTCGCCGCCCGCAAACGAAGCTCGCTTCGTATGATCGCTTTTTCCCGAATCAGGATACGCTGCCACGCGGAGGCTTCGGCAATCTCATCGCCCTGCCGCTGCAAAAGCAGCCGCGCACGGCGGGAAACAGCGTGTTCATCGATGAAACTCTCGCGCCATTTTCAGATCAATGGAGCCATCTTCAATCGTTGCAGCGCATTTCAAAACAACACGCCAGCGAACTCGTGGAAGCGGCCCAGTCCTGCGGCAGCCTCATCGGCGTGCGCATGGTGCCGACGGATGAAGATGATGCGAACGAGCCGTGGAAATCCCCACCATCCCGCCAGCGATCCGACCGTCCTCCGGGGAAAATGCCCGAGTCAGTTAGAGTCACCTCCGCCGATCAACTCTACTTTCCGAAAAAGGAACTCACGCCCTCTCTTCAGGATGCATTAGTCCGTCTCGCCGCTTTTCAGAATCCCGAATTCTACAAAGCGCAGGCCATGCGGATTTCCACCTACGATAAACCTCGTATCATCGCCTGTGCCGAGGATCTTCCGGAACACCTTGCCTTGCCACGCGGCTGTCTCGATGATGTGCTGGCGCTTTTCCGTGATCTCAGAATCCGCCCGGAAGTCGATGATCAACGCCACTCGGGTGAGCCGCTAGAACTTACCTTTCACGGTATCCTCCGCCCCGATCAGGAACTCGCCGCTGCCGCGATGCTCGCGCATGACACCGGCGTGCTCGCCGCCACCACGGCTTTTGGCAAAACTGTTCTAGCAGCCAAGCTCATCGCCGCTCGCGGTGTGAACACGCTTATCCTCGTCCATCGCCAACAGCTCATGGAACAATGGGTCGAGCGACTCATGCAGTTTCTCGGGCTTGCGGAAAATGAAATCGGTCGCCTCGGAGGGGGCCGTAAAAAGCTCACGGGCCGCATCGATGTCGCCATCATCCAGAGCCTCGTCCGCAAGGGCGTGGTCAATGATCTCGTCGCGGGCTACGGCCACCTCGTCATCGATGAATGTCATCATCTATCAGCCCAGAGTTTCGAGCAAGTCGCTCGCCGTGCCAAGGCCCGCTACGTGCTTGGCTTGTCCGCCACCGTCACCCGCAAGGACGGGCACCAGCCGATCATCCACATGCAGTGCGGCCCCGTGCGCCACCGCGTGGATGCGAGGCAACAAGCTGCCGAGCGACCATTTTCTCATGAAGTCATCGTCCGGCCCACAGGATTTCACATGTCGAGTGAAACGGACGAAGACCCACGCATCGCGTTCCAACAAATTTGCCATGCCATCTATCAGGACGATGCACGCAACCGGCTCATCGCTGCCGAAATCCTCGAGGCATTGCGCTCCGGACGCAGCCCGCTCGTGCTCACTGAGCGCACTGAACACATTGAGATTTTATCAAAATTGTTAGGCGACGAAGTCACCCATCTCATCGTTCTCAAAGGTGGACTAACAAAAAAGGAACTCAAGGCCGCGATGGATCGGCTCGCGTCCATCCCGGAAGACGAGCCACGCCTGATCCTCGCCACCGGACGATACGTCGGCGAGGGCTTCGACGACTCCCGGTTAGACACGCTTTTTCTCACCATGCCGGTCTCGTGGAAGGGCACCATCGCCCAATACGCCGGGCGGCTGCATCGTCTCCATGATGACAAAAAGCTCGTGCAAATCTTCGACTACGCCGATCTCGATGTGCCGATGCTATCCCGCATGTTTGATCGTCGGTGCGATGGATACGAAGCAATCGGCTACACCATTCTCCTGCCCGCCAGTGCGCTGCCCGGTTGGCCCATCGAGGTTCCGCTCCCGCTCGATCCGCAGTGGAAATCCGACTACGCCACCAGCGTCCGCCGCCTCATCCGCGATGGCGTCGATACTCCGCTGGCCCGGCTCTTCGTGCATGTCGCCCGCCCACCTCACCCGCAAGCCCGCAGCGCCAGCGAGAGCTTTCTCTATCAGCGCCTCCAAAGCCTGCCTAACACCACAGACCGATTCCAGCTCAACGCCTGCCTTCCCATCCCCTTCAACGATCACGGCAGCATGGAAGTGGATTTCCTGTGCTCCGCTGCGAATCTCGTCATCGAACTCGATGGAGACCAACACCTCGGCGATCCGGACGCCTACCGCCGCGACCGCCGCAAGGATGTTCTCCTCCAGGAACACGGCTACTTTATCCTGCGATTCCTCACCGTCGATCTCGCCAAAAATCTCGACCGCGTGCTCGACGCCATCCACCGCGCGCTGGCGCATGTGGAAAAACAAAAATAAGTGAAGACCGATTTTCACATCAGATCAAATACCTCGAGAGCCAAATGACATCAAGAGATGTGACTTCCTATCCGACCTTGTGGACACGAAGTCCTGCGAGTTCCGCCAATTGCCTTTGCCTGTCATCGAAGCTGACAAATAGTTCGGGAGCGAGCTGGCAGGCGCAAGCGACGTGCATAATGTCAAGGGTTCGACAACCGAGGCGGGTGGTGTGGACCGACAGACGTTGGAAAGTCGTGAACAATGCAGCCCGGTCCAAGTCCGGGAAATAGTAGTGACCTTTTCCTTTCCTTTGCACGAACAGAGCCAGTTGCTGATTTGAATCTGCTTCCGAGATTTCACCCCAGAACACCTTGAGGCGGAGCGCGTTTGTCAGCTCCATTTCCTGTAGCTCCCAGATCGGAAGCGGATCGTCCTGCGAGGAAACCAATTCCTGAACCACGCTGGAATTGGCTTCAAGCAGGTAAAGTTTCACCAAAGCGCTGGTATCGAGATAAATCACCAGCGCCCTCCCCGATCCCGATCGACTGTTTCCTCCCCAGTCTTACCTGTTGAGGGCAATGCCGTGCTCAAGTGATCATCCCATTTTAAGACCTTCCGTGGTAAAGCGGGGATGATCCGAACCGACGGCTTGCCCCGATTCAAAACCTCAAATGTCTCACCTTGAGACACTTGTCGTTCGATCTCAGCCCAATTTGCCTTCATTTCTCGCACCGATACGACTTTCACGATTCAATATGAATAACTGTTGAGTTTCATTTTGTCAAACTCGTTTCTCGGAGTTGTCGTTTCTCGGAGTCGTTTCTCGGAGCCTGCACCATCCGGGACTGTTTTCACTTTCCACTCAGCTTGCCTGTCCATTGAGTGCCAATATTTCCCTGTCTCCTTTGCGCGAAAAAATCCTGATTGCCGACAAAGAGTTGTCGCCCGCGACCTCGTCCGACCGATCAACCGGAAAGACTACAATTCAATTTCCCGTTTAAATTGGAATTCATGAGTCCTTGTGCGATGTCCCCTACTTACCTCGATTCTCTAGAATCTGCTCATAAAGTTCATAGATGGCATCCCGAGTGTTTGCGTAACCGATCTGGATTTCATTGCCGGAAATTTGACGGTAAATGACCCGCAAGCCGCCGATGCGCAGCCGGTTGAATCCTTCAAGCGGACCTTGCAATCCTTGGATGTCGCCCTTGCCTTTGGCCAATTCACGCAGGGCCAGCCGGACTCGGTGCTTGGCTTGCGGCGGAAGTCCACAAAGCCATGCGGACACTTGATCAGAGGCCGAAATTTTTATCATCGAGATCAAGCGGGCGGTAATTTGATTCCCCGTTGCGGGCGGACTGGATGGCTTTCATCGCAGCTGGATCTGCCAGCACATCGAGGGTCTCCATCAGCGCCTCGAAGTCTTCGATCGGCATGGCCACCACGACCGGCCGATTCCTGTTGGCGATGACGAACCGTTTGCCAGATCGGCAGAGTTTCGTAAGCCCCGCCTGTGCCTCTTTCATGTTGTATGTATCTGGCATGAAGTTTGTCTATACTTTAACCATGTGCATCTTAAGGGGAAATTGGGGGGCTTCGTAAAAAAGCCGACGTCTTTGCGGATACCGGCTTTTGGACTAGAGGTCGAGAATCGCAGAGGGCGAGAGGATGAATTTCATCACTTGGCCCGGGCCAGCTTAAGAAATCCACTTTCGGAGGTAATCGTGGTGCCTTCGCCGCGCTGGAGATCTTCGTATCCCAGGTTCACCTCGGTAAGCAGGTGGATGCGTGCCTCGATTTCCTGCCAGGAGGCATTGTCTGGGAGTCCCTTGATGGTTTCCATTGCGCAGCTTTTGCACTGTGCGCACACCCCAAGGAGCGGCGATCTCCGAATCGCCGTGCTCATGTGGGGACCATGAAAAGAGCGGTCGCGCCAGCCATTGGCATCCCATGAGCACGGCGGTTCGGAGACCGCCGCTCCTTAGGGGAAATATCGACCCTGTCGGTAATTTCCCTAGGAACGAGTTTCGCTGATGTGCGTTTGCCAGAGCGGCTCACGCCGCGGAGGATGTGGCATCGTGGGCAATCGTCACCGATCCAAAAGACGACAATGCGCGGCGGGGGTCGTTTTGCAAGATTGCCATAGAGGGGATGTGTGCCGGATTGTGACACAAATCAATTATTTTTCAAAATGGCGGTAGCGTGATAGTCAGAGATTCACGACGCGAGGCACGCCTCCTGCAACGGGCTCCTGCAGCATTGCCTACAGATGGCTTCCAAGTAGAAGGAAGAAGTGATGTTCTTTTCACATTGGAAGCAGCGGATTCCAGACCTTTTCAAACTCGAAGCCCTCGAAGTCTTTCACGTTCGCAGTGGCGAACTCAGTGACGCCGAAGGCGCGGAGACTGAGGGCGGTGCGGGTGTCGTAGATGCGGCGGCGGGCATATCCGAGTGCCGCGACTCGCTGCCAGAGATCGGCGTGAAGTGCGCGGCTCTCGGGCGGAAAGCCGATGATCTTCCAGCGCGGGTGCTCGCGATAGCTTTGAATGACCTCCACAGCCTCCGATGCAGTGAGCGGGTGAGCGAGGACGGCGGGATTGCGCAGCAGGAGGTAAAGCTCGGTAAGGACGAACTCACTCAGCGCCACATCCTCGCGTGGTGATAGCGATTCGATGAACTGCCGGGCAGTTTCGTGCTCCGGCGCAGCTTCGCTATAGCTGTAAACAAGGAGGTTGGTGTCAACGGAAAGCATCAGAGCGGGGCGGTGCAGTGCAGTTCAGGCGAGGTGCGGGTCGACATCGGCAAAGGTGGCATCGCGGAGTTGTTCCGCGCTCAGGCCCTGCCAGCCAACTCGATTCGAGGTTGGAGGTTTCCACGAGGTGCCGGGCTTGGCCACGGACTCGGGATAAACTTGCAATAGAAGTTCGGCTCCACGTCGGAAGGTCTCGGCCAAGGACCATTCCCGCCGCTTCGCGAAAGCCCTGACTTCCTCAAACAACTCCTCGGGGACTTGAATTTGCGTCTTGGTCATACGGGAGATTTTATGGCTCCATCAAATCAATGTCAAAATAATTCAACTCTTCACCACTTCCAGGCAATTTCCTCGGGAAGCTTATGCTGGGATGGGGAAGAGGTAAAGCTTCAGGAGGCGAGGACGCCTCCTGCAACGGACTGCTGCGAGACGCCACAGCTACTTTGAAGACTCGTTGGCAAGATGCCAACGCTCCTTGAGTTACTCCGCAGCGACGGGCTGCTGGGCGTCGTGCTCGGCGGCTTTTTGGTCGCGGAGCCAGGCGCGGCGGGACATTTTCACGCGGCCTTTTTCATCGACTCCGAGGCACTTGGCGGTGATGACGTCGCCTTTTTTGACGATGTCTTCAACGTTTTCGGTGCGGCCTTCGGCGAGTTCG